>NZ_JBIUYR010000006.1:0-483077 GCF_044744625.1 Streptomyces sp. NPDC087270 | reverse complement strand
GGGGGGGGGGGGGGGGGGGGGGGGGGGGGGGGGGGGGGGGGGGGGGGGGGGGGGGGGGGGGGGGGGGCCCCCCCCGGGGGGGCCGGCGGGGGGGGGGCCCGGCCCGCCCCGGCCCTCGGGTGGTGCGGGGTCCGGTCAGCCCGAGTAGACGCCGGTCTTCACGGAGGTCCACTTGCCGTTCTTGACCTGGTACACGGTCAGCTGCTTGTTGGTGGTGTCGCCGTACTGGTCGAAGGAGACGTGACCGGCGATGCCCTGGAAGTCCGTCTTCTGGACGGCGTCGACGACCTTGGAGCGGGCGTCGTTCATGGCCGGCAGCTTGCCGCCGTTGGCGTCCATCACGGCCTTGACGGCGCGGATGATGGCAGTCGCGGCGTCGTAGGAGTAGCCGCCGTAGGTGCCGTAGTCGCCCGGGTAGCCCTTGGCCTTGTAGGTCTTGATGAAGGTCTGGGCGGCGGGGAGGGTGGCGACCGGGACGCCGACGGAGGTGGCGAGGTCACCGGTGGCGGCCGCACCCGCGGTCTTGATGTACGTGTCGGAGTACATGCCGTCGCCGCCCATCAGCGGGATGTTCACGCCGCCGGCCTTGAGCTGCTTGGTGATCAGCTCCGACTCGTCGTACTGGCCGCCGTAGTAGAGCATGTCGGCGTGCGACTGCTTGATCTTGGTGACCAGGGCCGAGTAGTCGGTGTCACCGGTGTTGACGTGGTCGGTGCCGGCGATCTTGCCACCCAGGGAGGAGAACTTGCCCTTGAAGATCGCGGCCAGGCCGGCGCCGTACGCCTGCTTGTCGTCGACGACGAAGACGTTCTTCTTCTTCAGGGTGTTGTAGGCGTAGTCCGCCGCGAAGCCGCCCTGGTTGGCGTCGGTGGTGGCGGTGCGGAAGTAGGTCTTGAAGGGGCGGACCTTCTTGCCGCTCGCCCAGTTCTTGCCCTGGGTGAGGGTCGGGTCGGTGTTGGCGGGCGAGATCTCCACCATGTTCGCGGTGGCGAAGACCTGCTGCATCGACTGGGCGACGCCGGAGTTGAGCGGGCCGACGGCGCCGATGACGTTGTCGTTCTGCACCAGGGCGGTGGCGTTCTGCTGGCCGGTGGCCGGCAGCGCCTTGTCGTCGAGCGCCTTGACCTTGAAGGTCACGCCGGGGACGAGCTTCTGGGCGTTGGCGTCGTCCACCGCGATCTGCGTGCCGTACTGCAGGCCGAGGCCGGTGGCGGAGTTCTGGCCGGTGAGCGGCGCGTCGACGCCGATGGTGAGGGTGATGTTGCTGCCGCCACCGCCGTCACCACTGCTCTTCTTGCTGTCGTCGCTGCGCGAGCCGCAAGCGGTCAGTGTGAGGGCTCCTGTGGTCAATACGGAGGTGAGCAGCAGCAAAGAGCGGTGTCGCACAAGCGGTCCTTTCCCCTGGCCCGACCGGTCCTCATGGACGGCCGAAGTCACGTGCGGCAGTCCGAAGTCGCTAATTCGGAAGCGCGGTGACTGGCGGTGACTCTAGGCGCGTCACGCGGCATCGGGGAGCGGTACGGCGAAGAGTGTGACTGTCTTGTTATGCCAAACGCCCTTACTTGAGCTTCCGTTGAGGTTTGCCGAGCCGTTTGGGTGCTTTGCGCAAGGTCCGCATGGTGAGAACCCGCACTTCCAGTGGGCGCGACCGGGCGGCGACGGCGGTACGCCGTCATTTCGGACCAGAACACCGCAAGGGGATTACCCGGGTGCCCGCGGGTGGCGGCGGCCTGCCCGGTCCGGGCCCGATTGGATATTGCAGGCATGTAACACAGCGTTAATAGCGGTGCTTTGACGTTTCCGCCACTGACCGAAAATCGACGGCCCCGCGGGACTGGTCGTCCCGCGGGGCCCGGTATTGGAGAAGGAGTGCCGGCCGCTCCGCCCTGCGAAGTCAGCACCAACGTCCGCGATAACGCATTACTTCTTCGGGGAGTCGTCCTCACCGATGTGATGTACCCGGACCATGTTGGTGGTGCCGGGCATTCCGGGCGGCGAGCCGGCCGTGATCACCACGACGTCGCCCTTCTTGCAGCGCCCGATCCGCAGCAACTGCTCGTCCACCTGCTGCACCATCTCGTCGGTGGTCTGCACCATCGGGCCGAGGAAGGTCTCCACGCCCCAGGTCAGGTTGAGTTGGGAGCGGGTGTCCTGCTCGGGGGTGAAGGCGAGCACCGGGATCGGCGAGCGGTAGCGGGACAGCCGGCGCACGGTGTCGCCGGACTGGGTGAAGGCCACCAGGTACGCGGCGCCGAGGAAGTCGCCCATCTCGGCCGCGGCGCGGGCCACGGCGCCGCCCTGGGTACGCGGCTTGTTGCTGTCGGTGAGCGGCGGCAGGCCGGCGGCGAGGATGTCCTCCTCGGCGGCGGCCACGATCCGGGACATCACCTTCACCGTCTCGATCGGGTACTTGCCGACGCTGGTCTCGCCGGAGAGCATCACCGCGTCGGTGCCGTCGATCACCGCGTTGGCCACGTCGCTGGCCTCGGCGCGGGTGGGGCGGGAGTTGTCGATCATCGAGTCGAGCATCTGGGTGGCGACGATGACCGGTTTCGCGTTGCGCCGGGCGAGCTTGACCGCGCGCTTCTGGACGATCGGCACCGCCTCCAGCGGCATCTCGACGCCCAGGTCGCCACGCGCGACCATGATCCCGTCGAAGGCGTCGACGATGTCCTCCAGGTTCTCCACCGCCTGCGGCTTCTCGATCTTGGCGATCACCGGGACCCGGCGGCCCTCCTCCGCCATGATCCGCAGCACGTCGTCCATGTCGCGGCCGCTGCGCACGAAGGACAGCGCGATGACGTCGGCGCCGGTGCGCAGCGCCCAGCGCAGGTCGCGGATGTCCTTGTCGGACAGGGCCGGCACGGAGACCGCGACACCGGGCAGGTTGAGGCCCTTGTGGTCGGAGACCATGCCGCCCTCGATCACCATGGTGTGCACGCGGGGGCCCTCGACGTCGGTCACCTCCAGGGTGACCCGGCCGTCGTCCACGAGGATGCGCTCACCGCGGGCGACATCGGCCGTCAGTCCCTTGTAGGTGGTGCCGCAGATCAGCTGGTCACCCTCGATGTCGTCGACGGTGATGGTGAACTCGTCGCCGCGTTCAAGCAGTACGGGGCCCTCGGCGAAACGTCCCAGCCTGATCTTCGGACCCTGAAGGTCGGCGAGGATGCCGACGCTGCGCCCGGTCTCGTCGGCGGCCTTGCGCACGCGTCGGTAGCGGTCCTCGTGCTCGGCGTATCCGCCATGGCTCAGGTTCAGGCGGGCGACGTCCATCCCGGCCTCGACCAGTGCTTTGATCTGGTCGTAGGACTCGGTGGCGGGGCCCAGGGTGCAGACAATTTTGGCTCGGCGCATGTGTCGAGCGTATGACTTACTCGTTGGTAGGGAGCGCGGTGACGTCAACAGCCCAACGACGTTCGGATTAACGGTTGTTGACAAGTATCGAAGTGTGCAGGGGCCCGCTCCGATGAGCGCGTCTGTCACCCTCGGTGGCAGTCCGCGCGCCTTACCTGCACCGGCTGCCGTCCGATCATGGGCGGATCGTGTACGAGCGAGGGTCCGTTCACCCGCCGGGGGTGTTGCAAGCGGCTTCGCGTGGTCCAGAATCTACGCGCGTTGCAGTTTCGAACCCGGCCCCACGTGCCGCTCATCCCGCAGGGAGAACCCAGATGCCGCTCAACCGCAGGGACTTCATCAACCGATCCGCCGCGACAGGTGCGGGTGTCGCGCTCACCGGCGCGGCCGGCGCGGTGGCGGCGACCCCCGCGCAGGCGTCCGACAAGCGCCCCGGGCACGGCCACGGGCCGGGCCACCGGCCCACGACGTACAGCCTGCGCGTGCTGGGCACCACCGACGTGCACGGCCACGCCCTGAACTGGGACTACTTCACCGACGCCGAGTACGACGACGCCGACCACAACGACGTCGGCATGGCCAAGCTCGCCACCCTGATCGAGGACGCCCGCGCCGAGAAGGGCCACGACCGCACCCTGCTGGTCGACGCCGGCGACATCATCCAGGGCACCCAGCTGTCGTACTACTACGCCCGCGTCGAGCCGATCACCGGCGCACGCAAGGGCCCCAAGCACCCGATGGCGCTGGCGATGAACCAGATGAAGTACGACGCCGCCGCGCTCGGCAACCACGAGTTCAACTACGGCATCCCGCTGCTGCGCGCCTTCCAGGACCAGTGCGACTTCCCGCTGCTGGCCGCCAACGCGGTCGACGCCAAGACGCTGCGCCCGGCCTTCCCGCCCTACCTGGTCAAGGAGTTGCGGGTGAAGGGCGGCCCGAACATCAAGGTCGGCATCCTGGGCCTGACCAACCCCGGCATCGCGGTGTGGGACAAGGCCAACGTGCAGGGGCAGCTGGCCTTCCCCGGCCTGGTCGAGCAGGCGAAGATCTACGTCCCGAAGCTGCGCGCGCTCGGCTGCGACGTGGTGTTCTGCACCGACCACTCCGGCCTGGACGGCAGCACCACCTACGGCGACGCGGTGCCCTACCCGGAGAACGCGTCCTCGCTGGTCGCCGCGCAGGTGCCCGGCATCGACGCGATCCTGGTCGGCCACACCCACGTGGAGCGCCCGCAGACGCTGGTGGTCAACGAGCAGACCGGCAAGACCGTGGTGCTGTCCGAGCCGCTGATGTGGGGCATGCGGCTGAGCGTCTTCGACATCGACCTGGAGCTGGAGCACGGCCGGTGGAAGGTCACCTCGGTGCAGGCCGGGGTGCGCAACGCCAACACCGTCGCCGAGGACCCGGTCGTCGCCAAGCTGGTGCGCGACGAGCACCAGAAGGTCGTGGCCTACGTCAACCAGGTCGTCGGCACCTGCACCGAGGCGATGTCAGCGGCGGAGTCCACCTACAAGGACACCCCGATCATCGACTTCATCAACCAGGTGCAGTCCGACACCGTCACCGCCGCGCTGGCCGGCACCCAGTACGCCGACCTGCCGGTGCTCTCCCAGGCATCGCCGTTCTCCCGCACCGCGTCCATCCCCGCCGGGCAGGTCTCGCTGCGCGACGTGGCGGGCCTGTACGTCTACGAGAACACCCTGGACTCGAAGATCCTCACCGGCGCCCAGGTCAAGGACTACCTGGAGTGGTCCGCGGAGTACTTCGTGCAGACCGCGCCGGACGCCCCGGTCGACGTCACCAAGATCACCAACGCGAACAACACCCCCGACTTCAGCTACGACGTGCTCAGCGGGGTGTCGTACGACATCGACATCGCGCAGCCGGCCGGCTCCCGGATCGTGAACCTCACCCACGGCGGGGCGGCGATCGACCCGGCCGCGCAGTTCGTGCTCGCGGTGAACAACTACCGCTCCAGCGGCGGCAGCAACTACCCGCACGTGGCGACCGCGCAGTCGGTGTGGTCCAGCTCCGACGAGATCCGCAACACCATCATCGCGTGGGTGCAGGCGCGCGGCCAGATCGACCCGTCCACCTTCGGCGGCGACCAGTGGCGGCTCACCCGCGCCGGAGCGCCGCTGTTCGGGTAGGCACGTCGCTCGCGGCGGCGCCGTCGAGTCCGAAGGTGGTGAAGGCGGTCCTGGCCGGCAGGGGGTAGTGCTCCTCGCCGGTCAGCAGCGCCGTCAGGTCGTTGAGCACCAGCGCGGAACGCCAGGCCGCCAGGCCCAGGTCGGGGGCGCCGACGCCGTGCGAGTGGCGCTCGGCGTTCTGCACGTAGACCCGGCCGGAGACCGACCGGTCCAGCCGCATCCGGTAGCGGGCGTCGATCCTCGGCCGCCCCGCCTCGTCCCGCTCCATGTACGGCGCGAGCGGGTCGAGCAGGCGGTCGAGGGGGCGCTCCTCGTAGCCGGTGGCCAGCACCACGGCGCTGGTGACCAGCCGGGTGCGGGTGCCCTGGTCGGCGTGTTCCAGGTGCAGTTCGACGCTCTGGGTGCCGAGCCGGCCGGCGGTGCGGACGGCGACGCCGGGGGTGAGCACCGCGTCGGGCCAGCCGCCGTCCAGGGTGCGGCGGTACAGCTCCTCGTGGATCGCGGCGATGGTGTCGGCGTCGATGCCCTTGTGCAGCTGCCACTGCCGCGGCACCAGCCGGTCGCGGACCGGCTCGGCCAGGCCGTGGAAGTAGCGGGTGTAGTCGGGGGTGAAGTGCTCCAGGCCGAGCTTGCTGTACTCCATGGGCGCGAACGCCGGGGTGCGGGCCAGCCAGGTGATCCGCTCCCGGCCGACCGGGCGGTTGCGCAGCAGGTCGAGGAAGACCTCGGCGCCGGACTGGCCGGAGCCGACCACCGTGATGTGGTCGGCGGCCAGCAGCCGGGCCCGCTCCTCCAGGTAGCGCGAGGAGTGCACGACCGGCACCGTGGGCGTGTCGGCCAGTGGCCGCAGCGGCTCGGGGACGTGCGGCCGGGTGCCGATGCCGAGCACCAGGTGGCGGGCGTAGGTGCGGGCCAGCGCCTCGGCCTCGCCGTGCGCGTCGACGTGGGTGTGGTCCACCTCGAACAGGGCGCGGGCCGGGTTCCACCGCACGCTGTCGACCTGCTGGCCGAAGTGGGTGGTGGGCAGCGACTCCGCGACCCAGCGGCAGTAGGCGTCGTACTCGGCGCGGTGTACGTGGAAGCGCTCGGCGAAGTAGAACGGGAAGAGCCGCTCGCGGCTCTTCAGCCAGTTCAGGAAGGTCCAGCGGTTGGCCGGGTCGGCGAGGGTGACCAGGTCGGCGAGGAAGGGCACCTGCAACGTGGCGCCGTCGATCAGCAGTCCGGGGTGCCAGCGGAAGTCGGGGCGCTGGTCGTAGAAGGCGGCGGTCAGGCCCGGCAGGCCGTCGGCGAGCGCGGCCAGCGAGAGGTTGAACGGCCCGATGCCGATGCCGAGCAGGTCGAACGGTTCGTCCGCGGGCGCGGCGGTGTCGGGGGCGCCGTCGGTACCGGCCGGAGTGGGGTTCATCGTGCCGTCGTGCCTTCCGTGGTGAGCTTCAGCAGCGTGTCGAGGTCGTCGGAGCGCAGGTGCGGGTTGAGCAGGGTGGCCTTCAGCCACAGCCGGCCGTCGGCGCGGGCCCGGCCGAGGACGGCGCGGCCCTCGTACATCAGGCGGCGGCGCAGTTCGGCGGTCTCCTCGTCGTCCGCGGCGGTCGGGCGGAACAGGACGGTGCTGATCGCGGGGGGTGCGTGCAGGGTGAGCGCGGGGTGGCGCCGGACCCGGTCGGCGAGGTCGGTGGCGAGGTCGCAGACGGTGTCCACCAGGGCGGCGATGCCCTCGCGGCCCAGCGCGCGCAGGGAGACGGCGATCTTGAGGACGTCGGGGCGGCGGGAGGTGCGCAGGGACCGGCCGAGCAGGTCCGGCAGGCCGGCCTCGGTGTCGTCGGCGGCGTTGAGGTAGTCGGCCTGGTGGGTCAGCGGGCGCAGCGCGGTGCCGTCGGGCACGGCGAGCAGGCCGGCGGCGACCGGCTGCCAGCCGAGTTTGTGCAGGTCGAGGGTGACCGACACCGCGGACTGCAGGCCGTCGAGCTTGGCGGCCTCGCGGCTGCTGAACAGCAGCGGCCCGCCGTAGGCGGCGTCCACGTGCAGTTCGGCGCCGTGGGCTCCGGTGGCGTGGGCGATGGCGGGCAGCGGGTCGATCGCTCCGCTGTCGGTGGTACCCGCGGTGGCCACCACCAGCGGGCGGCCGGGCAGTTGGTCGAGTGCGGTGTCCACGGCCGCGGGATCGAGCACGCCGGCGGGGGTGTCCAGCACGATCGGCTGCGGCAGGCCGAGCAGCCAGGCGGAGCGCTGGACGCTGTGGTGGGCGTTGGCGCCGCACACGACCTGGACCCGGGGGCCGCCGGCGGCGCGCTCGCGGGCGAGCAGCAGCGCGAGCTGGTTGGATTCGGTGCCGCCGGTGGTCACCAGGGCGTCGGGGGCCGGCAGGTCGGGGTAGACGACGGCGGCCAGCGCGGCGGTCACCCGCGCTTCGAGGGCGCTGGCGGCCGGCGCCTGGTCCCAGGAGTCCATGGACGGGTTGAGCGCGGAGGCGGCCAGGTCGGCGGCAGCGGCGACGGCCAGCGGCGGGCAGTGCAGGTGCGCGGCGCACAGCCCGTCGGCGGGGTCGGCGGCGCCCGCCGCCATCAGGTGCACCAGCGTGGCGAGGGCTTCGTGCTCGCCGGTGCCGGAGCGCGGCAGCACGTCGGGGACGGCCCGCTCGACGAGCCGGGCCACTTCCTCGGGGCCGCCGCGCGGCATCGGTCCGCCGCGGTCGCGCGCGCCCTCCGCCAGGGCGCCGCACACGGTGTCCACCAGGGGCCGCAGCGCCTCGGCGGCTCCACGTCCACCGGCAAGTCCGGGCATCGGCATGGTCGTTCCTCACTCAGCGGCGGCGCGACGCGGTGCGCGTCGGCGCCCGCCGGCGCGCACGACAAGGGCGCCCTGCTCAACGACGATTGGCCCGAATGGGTACGTTCCGGCGGTTGTTCCGACCGCGCGGGCCGCCGCCGGCGGGATGTACGGCGTGAACCCGGAATGGATGCGGTCCAGTTGTGGAGATCCCGTACAGCAAAGCCGTGGTGTTTCCGGTTCGGGAGGTTCGGGTGGGGCGGTCGGATAGGTTCGTGCGGGCCGCATCGGTTCGATTGCGGCCGTTTTGCTGAGACTTTCGACCATCTGTCCGGGGGGACTTCCGTGCGTATCAAGAAGGCTGCCGCGTCCGTGGCCACGCTCGCGGCCTGTGCTCTGCTGCTGACGGCGTGCAACGACGACACACCCGCGGCCGACGGCACCACGCCGCCCGCTTCCGCGTCCGACACCGCGACGCCGGCCCCGGTGCCGACGACGCCGCCGCCCACCACGCCCGACGGCGACAAGCTCAAGGCGGCGCTGCCGACCGTCGCGACGCTGCCGTCGGGCTGGACGGTGGAGAAGGGCAGCGAGGCCGACAGCGCCAACGGCCTGGCCGACCCCGACCCCGCCCGGCTGCCGACCGACACCTGCAACGACGCGCTCACCGTCGTGGAACCCGACGACCTGCTGACGGACTACCGGGCCTCGGACGCGTACGAGACGATCCTGGACCCGATGAGCAGCTCCCAGGAAGTGGCGTTCGCCGGCTTCGAGGGGGACAACGCGGAGAAGCTGATCACGACGATCAAGACCGTGGTGAAGCGCTGCGGGACCTACGAGGCGAACACCGGCGACAGCAAGAAGGTCACGACCACGTCGACGCTGACGCCGGTGAAGGACCTGGGCGACGAGGCGTACGCGTTGAAGGTCACCCCGAAGGGCGACTACGAGAGCAGCACCGACATCCTGGTGCGGTCCGGCAACGTGATCCTGTGCGTCGACGCGGGCTCGTCGGAGCTCACCGAGCCGGAACTGATCGCGCAGACACGGAAGTTCGCCGCGCCGATGCCGATCAAGCCCTGATCGGGCGGCCGTTGGGGCCCGGCCCGCGCTCTCGCGCGCGGGCCGGATCTCCCCCCGGGCTTCCCGGTCCTCCTGGCGCCCCGATCAGCCGGCGATCAGCCGCCGTTCAGCCCGCCGTTCAGCCCGCCGTTCAGCCCGCCGTTCAGCCGCCGAACACCTGCCGGACCCGCAACGCCCTTGCCAGATCGTCCAGTTGGTCGTCGAACGTGCGGCGCAGCGCCGGGATCACGGCGGGGTCGTCGAGGGCGGCCCGGCCCAGCGCGAGCGTCTCCGCGGTGATCTCGGTGAACGGGAAGCCGCTGCGGGCGACCATGTTCGCGACGGCCGGCCCGCGGCGGGCGGCGAGCGCGACGGCGTCGGGGAAGTAGCGGGGCAGGTAGCCGTCCAGCAGGGCCCGCTGCTCGTGCTGCCAGAAGCCCTCCGCGGCCGCGCCGAGCAGCGGGTTGGAGCTGGAGTCGTCATGGAAGATCGCCTGCCAGGCGGCGGACTTGGTGTCCTTGTCGGGCAGCGCCGCACGGCAGCGGGCGGCGGACTCGTGGCCGGTGGCGCTGGTGTCGCGGGCCAGTTCCGCGTCGATGTCGGCGGCGCCGGCCGCACCCAGCACGGCCAGCCGCGCCAGCAGCAGCCAGCGCAGCTCCTGGTCCAGCGTGCCGTCGCCGGGGAGCACGCCCCGGTCGTACCAGTCGCGCAGTTCGGCCGCGTCGGTGGCGCTCAGCGCGGAGGCGATCAGCGCGCGGGTGGCGGTGAGCCGGTTGCCGGCCCGGCCCTCGGCGAGCAGCGCGCGGGCGGTCCCGGCGAGGCCGGCGAGCGCGTCGGGCCGCAGCGCCGGGTCGAGGTAGCGGTCGGCGACGGTCGCGCGGGCGAAGGTGAGCACGCCCTGCACGATCGCCGGGTCGGACTCGGCCGGCAGATGCCGGCCCACCAGTGCCAGGTACTCCGCGGGCGCCAGCCGGGCGTCGCGCACCAGGTCGCGGGCCGCGTTCCACGCCACCGAGCGGGACAGCGGGTCGGGGATGCTGCCGAGGGCGTCGCGGACCGCCTCCCACGAGCGGTCGTCGAAGCGGACCTTGACGTAGCTGAGGTCGCCGTCGTTGAGCAGCACCAGGTCGGGCCGGGGGCCGTCGAAGGTACGGCGCTCGACCGCGGCGGTGGCCGTGATGTCGACGGTGGCGCGCTCGCGCAGCACCAGCCGCGCCGGGTCGCCGGGGGCCCGGTCGTACAGTCCGACGCCGATGCGGTGCGGGCGTTCGCCGCTGTGGCCGATCTCCAGCCGCCAGCCGCCGGGCGCGGGCGAGGCGGCCGGGGTGAGGGTGTCCACGCCGGTGGTGCGCAGCCATGCCTCGGCCCACGCCGTCACGTCGCGGTCGGTGGCGGAGGCGAGCGAGTCGATCAGGTCGGCGAGGCGGGCGTTGCCGAAGCGGTGCCGGGCGAAGTGCTCGTTGAGGCCGGCCAGGAAGTCCTCGCGGCCCATCCACGTGATGAGCTGGCGCAGCGCGGAGCCGCCCTTGGCGTAGGAGATGCCGTCGATGTTGGTCAGCGCGGACGCGGTGTCGGGGACGTCCTCGGGCAGCGGCGCGACCGGGTGGGTGGAGGGGCGCTGGTCGCTGTCGGAGCCGCGGAACTTGCGGTGGGCGCCGTAGCCGGTCCAGGCGTCGTCGAAGCCGGGGGCCTCGGAGGCGATCTGGAAGCCCATGTACTCGGCGAACGACTCGTTCAGCCAGATGTCGTCCCACCAGCGCAGGGTGACCAGGTCGCCAAACCACATGTGGGCCATCTCGTGGGCGATGACCACCGCGCGGTCCAGCAGTTCGGAGGGGGTGGCGGCGGAGCGGTAGACGTACTCGTCGCGCAGGACGACCAGACCGGGGTTCTCCATCGCGCCGAAGTTGAACTCGGGCACGAACGCCTGGTCGTAGGAGTCGAACGGGTACGGCTCGGCGAACATCTCGCGGTAGCGGTCGAAGCAGCCGAAGGTGAAGGCGAACAGGTCGGGCGCGGCCCGGTCCAGGTGCTCGGCGAGCGAGCGGCGGCAGTGCAGGGCGAACGGCAGCCCGGCGTGCTCGGCGCGCACCGTGTGGTACGGCCCGGCGGCGACCGCGACGACGTACGTGGGCAGCGGCGGGGTGGTGGCCATCTGCCAGCGGCCGGGCGCGGTGCGGGTGGCGGCGCCGTTGCCGAGCACCGCCCAGTCCTCCGGCGCGGTGACCGCCACGTCGAAGCGGGCCTTCAGGTCGGGCTGGTCGAAGGCGGCGAAGACCCGGCGGACGTCGTCGAGGAAGAGCTGGGTGTACAGGTACGTCTCGCCGTCGGCGGGGTCGGTGAAGCGGTGCAGGCCCTCGCCGGTGTGCGAGTAGTTCATGTCGGCCTCGACCCGCAGTTCGTGCGGGCCCGCGGTGAGTCCGGGCAGCGGCAGCCGGTTGCCGTCGGCCAGCGCGTGGTCGAGCGGGGCGCCGTCGAGCAGCACCCGGTGCAGGGCGGCGGGCTCGATCTCGGCGAAGCTGTCGCAGTCGCGGAGCGCCGCGAATCGGATGACGGTGGTCGATCCGAAGCGTTCCTCGCCCCTGGTGAGGTCGAGGTCGATCGCGTAGTGCTCTACGGCCAGGTCACGGGCGCGGGTCTCGGCCTCGGCGCGGTTGAGGGCAGGCATGCCCCTCATGCTGCCGCACGAAAGCCGCTGGTGGAACGCCTTTGCCGATCATGAATGCGGTGGTGGTGCACACATTCGGTTCCCGGGCCCGCCCGCCGCGAGCGGGCGTGGCCTAGGCTCGCAGGGGCGGGGAGGTGGTCATGGGCGAGGGAGCCGGGGGCGGCGAGGAAGCCGCCGGGGGGCCGATCGTGCACGGGTTTCCGCACCTGGAGACGGTACGCGGCGCGCTGACCGCGATCCATCGGCGGCTGTCGGCGGACGGGGTGGCCCGGTTCGCGACCAGCGTGCGGCCGGAGCTGGTGGACTTCCCCGACGACGAGGACCCGTATCTGGGCGCGCTGCGGGTGGCCCGGGTGATGGTGCAGCACCTGCGGCTGCCGGACGCCCGGATGGTGGTGGGCTTCCGCGACATGGCGCACGCCGGGAACGTCGAACTGGCCGCGGGCCCGGAGTACTTCGTGGAGCTGCACTCCCGTTTCCGGACCGACCGGCGGGACGTGGGGGCCGCGCTCGCCCACGAGGTGATGCACGTCTACCTGCACCGGCTCGGCCTGTCCTTCCCCGGCACCCGCGACAACGAGATCCTCACGGACACCGCGACCGCGTACCTCGGTGCGGGCTGGCTGCTGCTGGACGCCTACCGCGAGGAGCCGTCGATGCGCGGGGACCGGATGACGATGTCCGCGTACAAGCTGGGGTATCTGACGCCCGAGGAGTTCGGGTACGTCCTGGCCAAGCGGGCGGCCGCCCTTGGCGACGACATCGAGCCGTGGTTCCGCAGCCCGCAGGCCCGCGACGCCTACCGGGTCGGCCTCACCCGCGCCCACCAGGACCTGCGCAGGCCGCCGCTGGCAGCCGCGTCGTGGGCGGCCCGCCGCCTCTACGCCAGGAACCGCCGGGCCGGCGTCGCCCCCGCCGCGGCCGACTACTCCTTCGAGGGCACCCCGGACCGGCTGCGCGTCTCCTTCCCCTGCCCCACCTGTTTCCAGCGCATCCGCCTCCCCTGCAAGGGCCGCCTGCGCGCCCGGTGCACCCTGTGCAGGACGGAGCTGGAGTGCGAGACGTAGGAGCCGCCTCACGGGGGCGCCCCTTCGGGGGAACGCCCTCCGCGAGGGCGCCGCGGAAAGGTGCAGCGCTCGCCTCCTTGGTCGGGGAGTGGCGAGCGCTGCGGGTGTTGCTGCGTACCGCACGCCGTTGTGCGGGACATCTCGGGGGCCGGGCGGAGCCCGGCGGAAGCCGCTCGGGTCAGACCGTGAGCGGCCGGTCGGTCGGACGGATCGGCGAGGGCAGAGCCGACGGCACCCCCGTGAGGTACGCGTCGACGGACTTCGCCGCGGAGCGCCCCTCGGCGATGGCCCACACGATCAGCGACTGGCCGCGGCCGGCGTCACCGGCGACGAAGACCCCGTCGACGTTGGTCGCGTACGAGCCGTCCCGCGCGATGTTGCCGCGCGCGTCCAGTTCCAGGCCGAGCTGCTCGATCAGCCCGTTCTTCTGGTCGGTGCCGGTGAACCCCATCGCGAGGGTGACCAGGTCGGCCGGGATGACCCGCTCGGTGCCCTCCTGGGGCACGAACTTACCGTCCTGGAAGACCACCTCGACCAGGTGCAGTTCGCGCACATGCCCGTCGGCGTCGCCGGTGAACTTCACGGTGTTGACGGCGTAGACCCGCTCGCCGCCCTCCTCGTGCGCGGAGGTCACCTTGTAGACCATCGGCATCGTCGGCCACGGCTGGTGCGCGGGCCGCTCGTCGGAGGGGCGCGGCATGATCTCCAGCTGGGTGACGGACAGCGCGCCCTGCCGGTGCGCGGTGCCGACGCAGTCCGCGCCGGTGTCACCGCCGCCGATGACCACCACGTGCTTGCCCTCGGCGGTGATCGGCGGGGCGACGAAGTCGCCCTCCTGCACCTTGTTGGACAGCGGCAGGTACTCCATCGCCTGGTACACGCCGGTCAGTTCGCGGCCCTCGACCGGCAGGTCGCGCCACTGGGTGGCGCCGGCCGCGATGACCACGGCGTCGTACCGCCGGGCCAGCTTCGCGCCGTCCAGGTCGGTGCCGATCTGCACACCGGTACGGAACTTGGTGCCCTCCGCCCGCATCTGCTCGATCCGGCGGTTGATGTGCCGCTTCTCCATCTTGAACTCGGGGATGCCGTACCGCAGCAGGCCGCCGATCCGGTCGGCCCGCTCGTAGACCGCGACGGTGTGGCCGGCCCGGGTGAGCTGCTGGGCGGCGGCCAGGCCCGCCGGGCCCGAGCCGATGACGGCGACGGTCTTGCCGGACAGCCGCTCCGGCGGCTGCGGCGTGACGTCCCCGTTGTCCCAGGCCTTGTCGATGATGGTGACTTCGACGTTCTTGATCGTCACCGGCGGCTGGTTGATGCCGAGCACGCACGCGGTCTCGCACGGCGCCGGGCACAGCCGCCCGGTGAACTCCGGGAAGTTGTTGGTGGCGTGCAGCCGCTCGGACGCGGCGGTCCAGTCCTCGCGGTAGGCGTAGTCGTTCCACTCCGGGATGAGGTTGCCGAGCGGACAGCCCTGGTGGCAGAACGGGATACCGCAGTCCATGCAGCGGCCGGCCTGCTTGCTGACGATCGGCAGCAGGCCACCGGGGACGTAGACCTCTTTCCAGTCCTGCTTGCGCTCCTCGACCGGGCGGGTCGGGTTGTTCTCACGCGGGGTGGTGAGGAAGCCCTTGGGGTCAGCCATTTGCCGCCTCCATCATCTTCGCGGTGGTCTCGGACTCCGAGAGTCCGGCCTGCTCGGCGGCGTTCTTGGCGGCGAGCACTGCCTTGTAGTCCCTCGGCATGACCTTGCCGAAGCGGGTGAGGGCACCGCCCCAGTCGGCGAGCAGCCGCTCGGCGACGGTCGAGCCGGTCTCCTCGAAGTGGCGGCGCACCACGTCGTGCAGCCACGTGATGTCGTCGGCGGTGAGCTGCTCGATCTCGACCATGCCCGGGTTGACGCAGTCCGGGTCGAGGTCCAGCAGGTAGGCGATGCCGCCGGACATGCCGGCCGCGAAGTTCCGGCCGGTGGCGCCGAGCACGACCGCCCGGCCGCCGGTCATGTACTCGCAGCCGTGGTCGCCGACGCCCTCGGCCACCACGGTCGCGCCGGAGTTGCGCACGCAGAACCGCTCGCCGGTGCGGCCGCGCAGGAACAGCTCGCCGCCGGTGGCACCGTAGGCGATGGTGTTGCCCGCGATGGTGGACTCCTCGGCGAGGTGGTCCGCGCCGCGATCCGGGCGGACGATCACGCGGCCGCCGGACAGGCCCTTGCCGACGTAGTCGTTGGCGTCGCCCTCCAGCCGCAGGGTGATGCCCTTGGGCAGGAACGCGCCGAAGGACTGGCCCGCGGAGCCGGTGAAGGTGATGTCGACGGTGTCCTCGGGCAGGCCGGCGCCGCCGTACTTCTTCGTCACCTCGTGGCCGAGCATGGTGCCCACCGTGCGGTTGACGTTGCGGATCGGCACCTGCGCGCGGACCGGCGCACCGGACTCCAGCGCCTCGGCGGCGAGCCGGATCAGCTCGTTGTCGAGCGCGCGGTCCAGGCCGTGGTCCTGGCCGGTGATGCGGTGCAGCGCCGCGCCCTCGGGCAGCTCCGGCACGTACAGCAGCGGGGCCAGGTCCAGGCCCTGCGCCTTCCAGTGGTCCACCGCGCGGCCGGCGTCGATCAGTTCGGCGTGGCCGACGGCCTCCTCGATGGTGCGGAAGCCCAGCTCGGCGAGGAGCTCACGGACCTCCTCGGCGATGAACTCGAAGAAGTTCACCACGAACTCGGGCTTGCCGGAGAACCGGTCGCGCAGCACCGGGTTCTGGGTGGCGACGCCGACCGGGCAGGTGTCCAGGTGGCACACCCGCATCATGATGCAGCCGGAGACGACCAGCGGCGCGGTGGCGAAGCCGAACTCCTCGGCGCCGAGCAGCGCCGCGATCACCACGTCCCGGCCGGTCTTGAGCTGGCCGTCGGTCTGCACCACGATCCGGTCCCGCAGCCCGTTGAGCAGCAGCGTCTGCTGGGTCTCGGCGAGGCCGAGCTCCCAGGGACCGCCGGCGTGCTTCAGCGAGGTGAGCGGGGAGGCACCGGTGCCGCCGTCGTGGCCGGAGATCAGCACCACGTCGGCGTGCGCCTTGGACACGCCCGCCGCGACGGTGCCGACGCCGACCTCGGAGACCAGCTTGACGTGCACCCGCGCCCTGGGGTTGGCGTTCTTCAGGTCGTGGATGAGCTGGGCGAGGTCCTCGATGGAGTAGATGTCGTGGTGCGGCGGCGGCGAGATCAGGCCGACGCCCGCGGTGGAGTGCCGGGTGCCGGCGATCCACGGGTAGACCTTGTGGCCGGGCAGCTGGCCGCCCTCGCCGGGCTTGGCGCCCTGCGCCATCTTGATCTGGATGTCGTCGGCGTTGACCAGGTACTCGGAGGTGACGCCGAACCGGCCGGAGGCGACCTGCTTGATGGCGCTGCGCCGGGCCGGGTCGTACAGCCGCTCCGGGTCCTCGCCGCCCTCGCCGGTGTTGGACTTGCCGCCGAGCTGGTTCATCGCGATGGCGAGCGTCTCGTGCGCCTCGCGGGAGATCGAGCCGTACGACATGGCGCCGGTGGAGAACCGCTTGACGATCTCGCTGACCGGCTCGACCTCGTCGATCGGGACGGCCGGGCGGTCCTGCTTGAGGCCGAACAGGCCGCGCAGCGTCATCAGCCGCTCGGACTGCTCGTTCACCCGGGAGGTGTACTGCTTGAAGATGTCGTAGCGCCGGGTGCGGGTGGCGTGCTGGAGCCGGAAGACGGTGTCCGGGTCGAACAGGTGCGGCTCGCCCTCGCGGCGCCACTGGTACTCGCCGCCGATCTCCAGCCGGCGGTGCGCGGCGGGGATGCCGGAGACCGGGTACGCCTTGGCGTGCCGGGCGGCGACCTCCTGCGCGATGACGTCGATGCCCGCCCCGCCGATCTTGGTGTCGGTGAGGTGGAAGTAGGTGTCGACGAACTCGGCGTCCAGGCCGACCGCCTCGAAGACCTGCGCGCCGCGGTAGGAGGCGACGGTGGAGATGCCCATCTTGGACATCACCTTCAGCACGCCCTTGCCGAGCGCCTTGATCAGGTTCCGCATCGCGGTCTCGGCGTCGACACCGGGCAGGAAGGTGCCGGCCCGGACCAGGTCCTCGACGGACTCCATGGCCAGGTACGGGTTGACGGCCGCGGCGCCGTAGCCGATCAGCAGCGCGACGTGGTGCACCTCGCGGACGTCGCCGGCCTCGACGATCAGCCCGACCTGGGTGCGCTGCTTGGTGCGGATCAGGTGGTGGTGCACCGCGGAGGTCAGCAGCAGCGACGGGATCGGGGCGTGCTCGGCGTCGGAGTGCCGGTCGGAGAGCACGATCAGGCGGGCGCCGTCCTCTATGGCGGCGTCGGCCTCGGCGCAGATCTCGGCCAGCCGCGCGGCGAGCGCGTCGCCGCCGCCGGCCACCCGGTACAGGCCGGAGAGCGTGGCGGCCTTCAGGCCGGGCAGGTCGCCGTCGGCGTTGACGTGGATGAGCTTGGCCAGCTCGTCGTTGTCGATCACCGGGAACGGCAGGGTGATGTTGCGACAGGAGGCCGGGCTGGGCTCCAGCAGGTTCCCGGACGGGCCGATGGTGGAGATCAGCGAGGTGACGAGCTCCTCGCGGATGGCGTCCAGCGGCGGGTTGGTGACCTGCGCGAAGAGCTGGGTGAAGTAGTCGAAGAGCAGCCGGGGCCGTTCGGAGAGCGCCGCGATCGGCGAGTCGGTGCCCATCGAGCCGAGCGGCTCGCCGCCGGTGCGCGCCATCGGCGCGAGGATGACCCGCAGCTCCTCCTCGGTGTAGCCGAAGGTCTGCTGGCGGCGGGTGACCGAGGCGTGGGTGTGCACGATGTGCTCGCGCTCGGGCAGGTCGGCGAGGTTGATCAGCCCGGCGTCCAGCCAGTCCGCGTACGGGTTCTGGGCGGCCATCTCGGCCTTGATCTCGTCGTCCTCGACGATGCGGTGCGAGGCGGTGTCGACCAGGAACATCCGGCCGGGCTGCAGCCGGCCCTTGCGGACCACCCGCTCCGGGGCGATGTCGTGCAGCACGCCGGACTCGGAGGCGAGGACCACCAGGCCGTCGTCGGTGACCCAGTAGCGGCCCGGGCGCAGGCCGTTGCGGTCCAGGACCGCGCCGACGAGGGTGCCGTCGGTGAAGGTGACGCAGGCCGGACCGTCCCAGGGCTCCATCAGCGTGGAGTGGTAGCGGTAGAAGGCGCGGCGGGCCGGGTCCATCGAGGCGTGGTTCTCCCACGCCTCGGGGATCATCATCAGCACGCTGTGCGGCAGCGAGCGGCCGCCGAGGTGCAGCAGTTCCAGCACCTCGTCGAAGGACGCGGTGTCGGAGGCGCCGGGGGTGCAGATCGGGAAGATCCGCTCCAGGTCGGCGGGGGTGCCGGCGGAGCCCGCGGCCTGCGCGGTGCTGCCGTCCGCCGGGCGCACCGGGCCGAACAGCTCGCTGGCCAGCTGCGACTCGCGGGCCCGCATCCAGTTGCGGTTGCCCTTGACCGTGTTGATCTCGCCGTTGTGCGCGACGAACCGGTACGGGTGGGCGAGCGGCCAGCTCGGGAAGGTGTTGGTGGAGAAGCGGGAGTGGACCAGCGCGATGGCGGTGGCGAACCGCTCGTCGGACAGGTCGGGGAAGAACGGCTCCAGCTGGCCGGTGGTGAGCATGCCCTTGTAGACGATGGTCCGCGCGGACAGCGACGGGAAGTACACGTCGGCTTCACGCTCGGCGCGCTTGCGCAGCACGAACGCGGGCCGGTCCAGGTCGATGCCGGCGCGGTGCCCGGCCTGGTCGGCGACGAAGAGCTGGGCGAAGTACGGCATGGTGGAGCGGGCGGTGGCACCGAGCAGGTCGGGGTCGGTCGGCGTCTCGCGCCAGCCCAGGACGGTCAGGCCCTCTTCGGCGGCGATCCGCTCGATGGCGTCGACGGCCTTGGTGCGGTCGTCGTGCTCGTGCGGCAGGAACGCCAGGCCGACGGCGTACTGCCCCGCGGCGGGCAGCTCGAAGCCGACGGCCGCGCGGAGGAAGGTGTCCGGGATCTGCAACAGGATGCCCGCGCCGTCGCCGGAGTCCGGCTCGGCACCGGTGGCGCCGCGATGTTCCAGGTTGCGCAGGACGGTCAGCGCCTGCTGGACGAGCGCGTGGCTCGCCTCACCGCTGAGGGTGGCGACAAAGCCGACGCCGCAGGCGTCGTGCTCGTGGCGGGGATCGTACATCCCCTGCGGGGCGGGGCGCCCGTCCATGAACGCGGAACGCGAACGCATGGCTCTCCCGTCGTCGTCATTTGGCTGATATGCATCGCCCGTCATGGGCATGCGCAACAGGGACGACGTTGGCCCTCTGCGATTTCGTGCAGGTTACATGATGGACGAGTGTTCGAGAAGCGGATACTCGATTCCAGCATGTGGACATGCGGGGTGAATCTCGGGAGGTGGAACGGCTACTTCAGGCCAGCGTCGTACCGCGGGGTTTACGGACGATCCCGGCGCTGCGAGCGGGGGTGCCCCGCGCGCAGCTCGACGAACCTTTTCGGGAAAGCTCTGCCGGTTGCGTTACCGACTGATGCCCCGTGCGGCCGACGCTGAAACGAGGGGGAAACAGAACCTTGTGCCAGGTTGTCGGCCCCACCCGTACTTTCGATGGTACGGCCGGTCGTCAAGGGGGCGGGTCAGCCCACCGCGGAGCCGATCAGGGAGCCCAGCGCGAAGGTGACACCGCCCGCGGCGGCGCCCAGCACGAGCTGCCGCAGCCCGCTGTACCACCAGGAACGCGCGGTGACCCGGGCCACCGCGGCCCCGCAGCCGAAGAGCCCGACCATCGCCAGCCCGACCGCCGGCCACAGCACCGAAGCGCCCAGCAGGTACGGCAGCACCGGCAGCAGCGCGCCCAGCGCGAAGCAGACGAACGAGGAGGCCGCCGCGACCAGCGGCGAGGGCAGGTCGTCCGGGTCGACGCCCAGCTCCTCGCGGGCGTGGATCTCCAGCGCCTGCTCGGGGTCGACGGACAGCTGCCGGGCCACCTCGTGGGCCAGCTTCGGCTCCACTCCGCGCGACACGTACAGCGCGGCGAGCTCGCGCAGCTCCGCCTCCGGGTTGCGGTCCAGCTCGATCCGCTCGACCGCCAGCTCCGCCTCGACCAGCTCGCGCTGCGAGGCGACCGAGGTGTACTCGCCGGCCGCCATCGAGAACGCCCCGGCGGCAAGCCCGGCCAGACCGGTCACCGCCACGGTCCGGGCGCTCACGTCACCGCCCGCGACCCCCGTCATCAGCGCGAAGTTCGACACCAGCCCGTCCATCGCGCCGAACACCGCCGGCCGCAGCCACCCGCCGCTGACGTCGCGGTGGGTGTGCTCGGGCTCGTGGTACGGCGCGGCCGAACCGGCCGGCTCGATGGTGGCCGTCGTCATGTCCCTACCCCTCCCCCGGGCGCCCCAGCGACCCGCGTACGTCTGCCAACGGTTCGACCGTACGTGGCATTCCGGGTCGCCGCCAGCAAGGGAAGGCTGCCCTGACCTGCGGATTCGTCCCCCGGTGTGGGGGGTCAGGGCCGGCCGCGAAGGGGGCGCCGGGGCGGGATCAGGAGGTCAGGAGGACTGCGAGGGCTGCTCGGACTTCGCTCCGGCGGGCGCGACACCGGCATCGGCACCGGCATCGACGTCGGCCACGTCGGACTCCGCCGACGCCTTGGTCATGTCGACCGCGTCGCCCGCGTCGGAGGGCTCGGACGCCGAGGAGTCCGCGGCGTCACCCGCCTCGCCGGGCTCGGCGCCTTCGGCTCCGTCCGCCGCCACCGCGGCGGGCTCGACCACGGCCTCCCGGCCGGGCCGCAGCCTGGACGACACCACCATGTAGACCACGGCACCGATGAAGCAGACGATCGCCGTCCAGTCGTTGAGACGCAGTCCCAGGATGTGGTGGGCGTAGTCGGACCGCATGTGCTCGATCCAGCCGCGGCCGACGCAGTACGACGCCACGTAGAGCGCGAAGGCCCGGCCATGGCCGAGCTTGAAGCGGCGGTCGGCCCAGATCACCAGGAACCCGACGCCGATGCACCACAGGCACTCGTACAGGAACGTCGGCTGATAGATGCCCGGCACCCGGTCGCCCGCGGTGCTGGTGATCTTCAGGCCCCACGGCAGGCTGGTGTGGTTGCCGTACAGCTCCTGGTTGAACCAGTTCCCCCAGCGGCCCAGGGCCTGGGCGAAGGCGATGCCGGGGGCGATCGCGTCGGCGTAGGCCGGCAGCGCGATGCCGCGCCGGCGGCAGCCGATCCACGCACCCAGCGCGCCCAGGGCCACCGCGCCCCAGATGCCCAGGCCGCCGTCCCACACCTTGAAGGCGTTCACCCAGTCGTTGCCGTTGGTGAAGTACAGCTCGTAGTCGGTGATCACGTGGTACAGACGGCCGCCGACCAGGCCGAACGGCACCGCCCACACGGCGATGTCCGCGACGGTCTCCCGCTTGCCGCCGCGGGCGATCCACCGCTTGTTCCCGAGCCAGACGGCTACGAAGACGCCGATGATGATGCAGAACGCGTAGCCACGCAGCGGGATCGGTCCGAGATGGATGACACCGCGCGACGGGCTGGGAATGTATGCGAGTTCCATGGCAGTCCCGACGCTACCGTGCCGGGCGGGTAGTACGGCAACCCGCCCGGCTACGTCTGGATAACGTCCTACCTCCGGCGGAGGGTCGGAACGGTCGGAACGGTCAGGACGGGCTGGGCGTGGCGGTGACCTTGCCGGGCTTCTTGCCCTTGTTCGCGGCCTGGACCATCTGCTTGAGCGAGTCCGGGGTCAGCGCCGAGGTGCCGTAGATGCTCTTGCCGTTGAGCAGCACCGTCGGGGTGGAGTTGTAGCCGGCGGTGTTGAACGCCTGGTTGGACTTCTTCACCCACGCGTCGTGTGTGCCGTTGTTCACACAGGCGGTGAAGGCCGCGTTCTTCAGGCCCGGGACCTTCCCGGCCAGGGTGAGCAGGTTCTGCTTGTCGCCGAACTTGTCGTCCTGCTCGTCCGGCTGGTTGTCGTAGAGCACGTCGTGGAAGGCGCGGAACTTGCCCTGGTCCTGGGCGCAGGCGGCGGCGTTCCCCGCGTTCAGCGAGCCGTCGCCGCCCAGGTTGCCGTCGATGAGGGTGACCAGGTGGTACTCCGTGCGCAGCTCGCCGCTGTCCTCCAGGCTGTGGATCGTCGGCGTGAAGCTCTTCTCGAAGGCGTCGCAGGCCGGGCAGCGGAAGTCCTCGTACACGGTCAGCGTGGACGGCGCGTCGGCCGCGCCGACCGGGATCACCAGGTTGTCCTTCCCGGTGGCGCCGCGTGGCGCGGTCACGGTGCCCGCGGAGTCGCCGGCGGTGCTCTTCTTGTTGCTGTCGTGGTCGGCCACCGCGATGGCGATGCCGGCGGCGACGGCCAGCACGACCACGACTCCTCCCGCCACCATCAGGGTCCGCTTCCGCTTCGCCCGGGCCTTGTCCCTCTCGCGCTGCGCCTGCAGCGCCTGGCGCGCGCTGGTTTTTCCGTTCCGGTTCTTCTCGCTCACGCCGTTCCAACGCGGGAGCGCTGCGCTTGGCTTGTGCCGTGGGGTGATTTCGCCCGGGCGGGTGACCTTTTGTGCACGTAAGGGTGACGGGACCGCCCGGGCTGCCCGGTGCTGTCGGCTCCGGGACCTTGCGGTGGGTGGGCGGCGGCTCGTCGCGCGGTCCTCCCCCAGAGCTTCGCCTGGGAGGTGCCCCCACGCGCCCCTGCGGGGCGCACCCTTCCTCCGCGGAAGGAGCCGCACCACAACAGGGGCGCGGGGAACGGCACGCGCGACCCAGCACCGGCAGGTGGTCCCCGAACCGGGAGAACCACCCACCCCGGAGGGTCAGGGCGCCCGGCGGACCCCCTTGGCGAGGTCGGCCGCCAGGGACCGTACGGCCGCGAGGCCCTCGGAGAGGTCCTCGTGGTCGAGCAGCCGCTGGACGAACGCGGAGCCGACGATGACCCCGTCGGCGAACGCGGCGACCTCCGCGGCCTGCTGGGCGTTGGAGACGCCGAGCCCGACGCAGACGGGGAGTTCGGTGGTCGCGCGGGTGCGGGCCACGAGCCCGGCCGCCTGCTCGCCGACGCTCGCCCGGGTGCCGGTGACGCCCATCAGGGAGGCGGCGTAGACGAAGCCGCTGCCGGCCGAGGTGATCCGGGCCAGCCGCTCGTCGCGGCTGGAGGGGGCGACGACGAAGACGGTGGCCAGGCCGTGCGCCTGGGCCGCCTTGCGCCACACCTCGGACTCCTCCACCGGCAGGTCGGGCAGGATGCAGCCCGCCCCGCCCGCGTCGGCGAGTTCCGCGGCGAACCGCTCGGCGCCGTACCGGTCGACCGGGTTCCAGTACGTCATGACCAGCACCGGCTTGCCGCTGGCGGCGTGGCCCTCGCGGACGGTGCGCAGCACGTCGGCGATGCGGACGTGGTTCTTGTTGAGCGCGATGTCGTCGGCGGTCTGGATGACCGGCCCGTCGAGCACGGGGTCGCTGTGCGGCAGCCCGACCTCGACGATGTCGGCGCCGCCCTCGAACGCCGCCTTGACCGCCTCGATGCCGCCCTCGACCGTCGGGAAACCGGCCGGGAGGTACGCGACGAGCGCGGCGCGGTGCTCCGCCCGGGCCTGGGCGATGGTCTGTTCCAGAAGCGTGATGGTGCCGCTCACTTCGCGTCCCCCTCGTCGTAGAGCCCGAAGTAGCGGGCGGCGGTGTCCATGTCCTTGTCGCCGCGGCCGGACAGGTTCACCAGGATCAGGCCCTCCGGGCCCAGGTCGCGGCCGATCTCCAGGGCGCCGGCCAGCGCGTGCGCGCTCTCGATGGCGGGGATGATGCCCTCGGTGCCGGACAGCAGCCGCAGCGCCTGCATCGCCGCGTCGTCGGTGACGGCGCGGTACTCGGCCCGCCCGGTGTCCTTGAGGTAGGAGTGCTCCGGGCCGACGCCCGGGTAGTCCAGGCCGGCCGAGATCGAGTACGGCTCGGTGATCTGTCCCTCGTCGTCCTGGAGGACGTACGACCGGGAGCCGTGCAGGATGCCGGGCTCGCCGACGGTCAGCGTCGCCGCGTGCTCGCCGGTGGCCACGCCGTGCCCGGCGGGCTCGCAGCCGACCAGCCGCACGGACGTGTCCGGCAGGAAGGCGTGGAACAGGCCCATGGCGTTGGAGCCGCCGCCGACGCAGGCCACCGCGGCGTCGGGCAGCCGTCCGGTGCGCTCCAGCAGCTGGCGCCTGGCCTCCACACCGATCACCCGGTGGAAGTCGCGGACCAGCGTGGGGAACGGGTGCGGGCCGGCCACGGTGCCGAACAGGTAGTGGGTGCGGTCGACGTTGGCGACCCAGTCCCGGAACGCCTCGTTGATCGCGTCCTTCAGGGTGCGGCTGCCGGACTTCACCGCGATCACCTCGGCGCCGAGCATCCGCATCCGCGCCACGTTCAGCGCCTGGCGCTGCGTGTCGATCTCGCCCATGTAGATCGTGCACTCCAGGCCGAACAGGGCGCACGCGGTGGCGGTCGCCACGCCGTGCTGGCCCGCCCCGGTCTCCGCGATCACCCGGGTCTTGCCCATCCGCTTGGTGAGCAGGGTCTGGCCGAGCACGTTGTTGATCTTGTGCGAGCCGGTGTGGTTCAGGTCCTCCCGCTTGAGGAAGACCCGCGCGCCGCCGGCGTGCTCGGCGAACCGCGGCACCTCCGTCAGCGCGCTGGGGCGGCCCGCGTAGTTGACCATCAGGTCGTTGAGCTCGGCGGCGAAGGCCGGGTCGGTCTTCGCCTTCTCGTACTCCGCGGCGACCTCGTCCACGGCGGCGACCAGCGCCTCCGGGATGAACTTGCCGCCGAACGGGCCGAAGTAGCCCTCCGGGGTGGGCACGGAGCCCTCCGGGTCGGGCAGGAAGAAGGTGTGTTCGTCTGGCGTATCGGACATACGTGTCCCCTGGGGGGTGTGGTGGTCGGGCTGACAGCTGCTGCGCGGCTCAGCCGCGGCGCCATCGCCTGCCGTTCACCTGACCCGGCTCGCAGCCGATCACGTACCTCACCCGTCGCCCCAGCACCCGCCGCGCGGGCGCGCGGCAGCCCCGGGGTTTGCACCCGGGTGCGAGACGTTGGGCGATGGCCATGCCCCGCAGTCTAGCTGGCCGGGCGGACCCCCCGGGCTCGGCGGTTCCGCCGGTTCCGGGAGGACGGGGCGCCTCGGGGGGTCAGTCGCGCCCGTGCCGCAGGGCGGGGTGCGCACCGGCCGCCACGAGATCGGCGACGGCGGTACGGGGATCGCGCCCCGTGACGAGCGACTCGCCCACCAGCACCGCGTCGGCACCGTCGTGCGCGTAGGCGATGAGGTCGTGCGGGCCCCGCACCCCCGACTCCGCGACCTTGACGATGTGGTCGGGGATCTCGGGCGCGACCCGGGCGAACGTGTCCCGGTCCACCTCGAGCGTCTTGAGGTTGCGCGCGTTGACCCCGATGATCCGGGCACCCGCGTCGACCGCCCGCTCCACCTCCTCCTCGTCGTGCACCTCGACGAGCGGCGTGAGCCCGATGGACTCGGCCCGCTCGACGAGGGAGACGAGGGCGGCCTGGTCGAGCGCGGAGACGATGAGCAGCGCGAGGTCGGCGCCGTAGGCGCGGGCCTCCCACAACTGGTAGGCGGTGACGATGAAGTCCTTGCGCAGCACGGCCGTGTCGACCTTCGCCCGGACCGCTTCGAGGTCGGCGAGCGACCCGCCGAAGCGGCGCTGCTCGGTGAGCACGCTGATCGCCGCGGCGCCGCCCGCTTCGTAGTCCGCCGCGAGGGCCGCCGGGTCCGCGATCGCGGCCAGCGCGCCCTTGGACGGGCTGGAGCGCTTGACCTCGCAGATCACCTTGACGCCCTCGCCGCGCAGGGCGGCCACGCCGTCGCGGGCGTCGCGCGCCTTGGCCGCACGCTCCTTGAGGTCGTCAAGGGAGACCCGGGCCTGTCGCTCGGCGAGGTCGGCTCGTACTCCGTCGATGATCTCGTCGAGCACACTCACGCGAGAACTCCCCTTCCGGCCGGGTCGAGCAGCGAAATGATCAAGCCAGTGGCGGTTGACCGCCGGCAACCCGATGGTATCGGGCGGTGGCCTCGGTACCCGAATCGTGCCATGTCCGGTCCCACCACCTGGACGAATGCCGTCACGGCCGCCGTGCCGGTCAGGGCGCGAGGGCCGCGCCGAAGGGCAGGTTCCGGACAACCGTGAAGGCGAGGACCAGCGCGCCGATCGCCCAGCGCCACGCCGGCCGCACGTTCGGCTCGAACGGCTTGCCGCGGACCGCGCGCACCACCCAGAGCACCCAGACGACGGCGAGGACGGCGTATCCGGCGACCGCCACCGCGTTGCAGCCGAGCGCGGTGCGGACGTGGCCGTGCACGAGGGCGTAGGCGCCGCGCAGGCCGCCGCAACCGGGGCAGTACACGCCGGTGTAGTACAGCAGCGGGCAGGCCGGGTAGTGCCCGGGCGTGTTCGGGTCGACGCTGCCGACGTAGGCGAAGGCCGCCGCCACGCCGCCGAGCACGCCGAGCGGTACGGCGGCGCGGCGCAGGGTGGCGCGCGGGTCGCGGCCGGTGCCGCCGGGAGACCGCGGGCCGGGGGTGGCCGCGCGGGCGGGAGCCTCGGGAGTGAGGTGGGTCACAGCGCCGATTCTGCCCCGGGACGCACGAAGGCGCAGCGCGCGGAACGAGGTCCGGGCGGCTGCGCCCTGCGAGGTACTACGAGGTACTACGAGGCCCTGCCGGGTCCCGCGGCGGGCGGATCGGCCGTCGAGCCGCCGCCGAACGTGGTGCGGTCCGGCCGCTCCCGCCGGCTCGGCCGCTGGTCCGGCTGAGCCGTTCGGCCGGTCGGGCCCGTCGCCGGTTCAGACGCCGGCGTGGGCGCGGGACTCCTCGGTGGAGGAGCTGTCGCTGCTCGCGATCGGCTTGTACGTCTGGCCGAGGCCCATCAGCTTCATGACCCCGCCGACGACGACGCCGAGGGCGGCGATCGCCATGCCCACCCAGAAACCGGCCGTGTTCGCCGCGACCATGAAGCCGCCGGCCACGCAGAAACCGACGAACGCGATGATCACGCCGGTCCAGGCGGCGGGCGTGTGTCCGTGGTCGTGCTGTGCCGCCATGAGTGCTCCCTGCTGAGTCGGGTCGGGGCGTCCTGCGCCTCCCACTTCGTCCCCCATTGTTGCGCGTGCGGGGGGTGGGGTGTGCACCGGGGTCGCGCGCGTCGGCCGCGGGCCGGGCACACCGCCCGAAGCGCGGCCACGGGCAGCCGCCGTCAGCGCGCGGTGGGCTTCTCCGCGTGGCCCGCGGCGGGGTCCTCCGTGGGGTCCTCGCCGCGGTCGAGGGCCTTCCACAGGTCCTCGGGGCGGTCCGGGTCGACCACGGGGGGCGCGGACGCGCGGGCGGCGCGGACGCCGGGCCGGTCGTAGCGGCTGGACATCGCGGGCCACCGGGAGCCGTGGCGCAGCGCGATCAGGCCGGCGAGGAGGAGCAGCAGCCCGCCCGCGACGGAGACGAACGGCCAGCCGGTGGTGCTGGTGTGCGCGGCGGTGGCGTGGGTGAGGCTGGTCGCGGTCGCGGCGGCGGAATCCAGGGCGCCGTGGTCGCCGCGCCGGGTGAGCGCGGTGACGGCGGCGCCGAGGCCGCTGAGCGTGAGCAGCGCGGCGACGACGTAGCGGCCGACCCGGCGCACCGCGAAGATCGCCACCAGGGAGGCGAGCCCGACCAGGGCGAGCGCGCCCGGCAGTGCGGTCATCTGGCTGCCGCCCGCGTGCACCGGCATGGCGTGCCCCGCGGAGGAGGCGGTGCCGTGCGCCCAGGTCTTGCCCGCGGCCAGCAGCACCAGGCTCGCGCCGAGGACACCGCAGGCCAGCGCGACGGCGAGGGCCCGGTAGGCGGTGCGGCGGTCGGAGTCGGCGCGCCGTACGACACCGGGCCCGGCGGGGTCCGCCGGCTCGGGCCCGGCGTCCGGCGCGGGCTGCTCGGTGGACGTCACGGGTTGCTCAGGCGCGGCCGAAGACGTGTTCACCCTTCCACTATCCCCTGCCCGCGCGGCGCCCCCTCGGCGGGGGGCAGGTCCGGGTGCGGGTCCGGGCGCGGCCCGGGGGCGGGTCCTGCCGCGGCACGACGGGAGCGCGGGGGGATCGCGCGTAGGTCATGGGGAGTCCGCGCGTCCGCCACGTGAAGGTAAAGCGGAGATCACCGCCCGCTTCTTGTTGACGTGTGCCCGTCAGACATAGCGTTCCGCCCGTCCCACTGTTCCCAAAACCGCACAGAAATCCCAGCGTTCACACACGCTCCTCGGTTCCCCCCACCACAGGAGGCAGTCGCTTGCGCTTCACCCTCGGCACCCTCAGCCCGACGTCCGTCCGTACCGGCCTCGCCCTCACCGCAGCGGCGGGGCTCGCCGCATCCGGTCTCGCCCTCGCCTCCTCGGCGCAGGCGGCCCCGGCGGTGCACGGCCTGCGGACGGCCCACTCCTGCGCCACCGCCACGACCGCCGGCCAGATGGCGTGTCAGGCCGTCAAGGTCACCAGCGGGGCGAGCACGCTGGCCAGGTCCAGCGGTGCGGTCAACCCGGCCGCGGCGCCCTCCGGCTTCGGCCCGGACGACCTGCACGCCGCCTACAACCTGCCCACCACCGGCGGTTCCGCCGCGACCGTGGCGATCGTCGACGCGTACGACGACCCCAACGCCGAAGCGGACCTCGCCACCTACCGCTCCACCTACGGCCTGTCGGCGTGCACCACCGCCAACGGCTGCTTCAGCAAGGTCGGCCAGAACGGCAGCGCCTCCTCGCTGCCCAGCGCCGACGCCGGCTGGGCCGAGGAGATCTCGCTCGACCTCGACATGGTCAGCGCCACCTGCCCGCAGTGCCACATCCTCCTGGTGGAGGCGAGCAGCGCCTCGATGACCGCGCTGGGCACCTCGGTGAACACCGCGGTGTCGCTGGGCGCGAAGTACGTCTCCAACAGCTACGGCGGCGGCGAGTCCTCGTCCGACTCGTCGTACGACAGCTCGTACTTCGACCACCCGGGCGTGGCGATCACCGTCAGCGCGGGCGACTCCGGCTACGGCGTGGAGTACCCGGCGGGCTCGCAGTACGTCACCTCGGTCGGCGGCACCTCGCTGACCGCCGACTCCTCCGCCCGCGGCTGGAGCGAGTCCGCGTGGAGCGGTTCGGGCTCGGGCTGCTCGGCCTACGACGCGAAGCCGAGCTGGCAGACGGACAGCGGCTGCTCGAAGCGCACGGTGGCCGACGTCTCCGCGGTGGCCGACCCGAGCACCGGTGTGGCGGTCTACGACACCTACGGCGGTGACGGCGGCTGGGAGGTCTTCGGCGGCACGAGCGTGTCCTCGCCGATCATCGCCTCGGTCTACGCGCTCGCCGGGACCCCGTCGTCCGGCTCCACGCCGGCGTCGTTCCCGTACAGCCACACGTCCTCCCTGAACGACGTGACCAGCGGGTCGAACGGCTCCTGCAGCACGTCCTACCTGTGCAGCGGCGCCAGCGGGTACGACGGCCCCACCGGCCTCGGCACCCCGAACGGCCTCACCGCGTTCACCGGCTGAAGCCGAACGGGCCCGCCCGGGCAGCCGGTCGGGCTCGGTTCCCCGCGCCCCTGGGGGTTGCGGCTCTTCCGCGGAAGAGCCGCACGAACCCCGGGGGCGCGGGGCGCTGCGCTCCCCCAGGGCTTCGCCTGGGAGGGCCCCCACCCCCACCGGCAGGTGGTCCCTCGACCGGCGGAACAAGGCACCCCGGGGGTCCGGTCACCCCGACAGCGTGTTGGCGGTGCCCACGGCCCGCAGGACGGCGGCGGCCTTGTTGCGGCACTCCGTGTCCTCGGCGACCGGGTCGGAGTCGGCGACGATGCCCGCGCCCGCCTGGACGTAGGCGGTGCCGTCGCGGAGCAGCGCCGTACGGATGGCGATCGCGGTGTCGGAGTCGCCGGCGAAGTCGAGATAGCCGACGCAGCCCCCGTACAACCCCCGCCTGGCGGGCTCCAGTTCCTCGATGATCTGCATCGCGCGGGGCTTGGGCGCGCCGGAGAGGGTGCCCGCCGGGAAGCAGGCGGTGAGCACGTCGAAGGCGGTACGGCCGGGCGCGACGCGGCCGGTGACGGTCGAGACGATGTGCATCACGTGCGAATAGCGCTCGACCGACATGAAGTCGACCACCTCGACGCTGCCGGGTTCGCAGACCCGGCCGAGGTCGTTGCGGCCGAGGTCGACCAGCATCAGGTGCTCGGCCCGCTCCTTGGGGTCGGCGAGCAGTTCCTCGGCGAGCGCCGCGTCGGCCTGCGGGGTGGCGCCGCGCGGCCGGGTGCCCGCGATCGGGTGCACCATGGCGTGCCCGTCCTCGACCTTGACCAGCGCCTCGGGGCTGGAGCCGACCACGTCGAAGCCGCCCTCCGCGCCCCCGTCCTCGCCCGGGAAACGCAACAGGTACATGTACGGGCTCGGGTTGGTGGCCCGCAGCACCCGGTAGACGTCCAGCGCGCTCGCCGTGCACGGGGTCTCGAACCGCTGCGAGGGCACCACCTGGAACGCCTCGCCGGCCCTGATCCGCTCCTTAACGTCCTCCACCGCGTCCCGGAAGTCCTGGCCGCCCCACCGGGTGGTGTACTCCGGCAGCTCCGAGGGCGGCAGCGCGACCGGCGGGTGCTCGACCGGGCGGCCCAGGTCCGCCTGCATCGCGTCCAGCCGTGCCACCGCGTCGGCGTACGCCTCGTCCACGCCGGTGTCCTCGTCGTTGTGGTTGATCGCGTTGGCGATCAGCAGCACGCTGCCGTCCCAGTGGTCCAGCACGGCCATGTCCGAGGTGAGCAGCATCGTCAGTTCGGGCAGCCGGAGTTGGTCGCTCCCGTGCTCGCCGATCCGCTCCAGGCGCCTGACGATGTCGTAGCCGAGGTAGCCGACCATGCCGCCGGTGAACGGGGGCATGCCCTCGACCAGGTCGCGCGGGGTGTGCAGGGCCTCCACGGTGGCCCGCAGCGCGGCCAGCGGGTCGCCGTCCACCGGGACGCCCACCGGCGGGGTGCCGAGCCAGTGCGCCTGCCCGTCGCGCGCGGTCAGCGTCGCGGCCGAGCGGACCCCGACGAAGCTGTAGCGGGACCATGCTTTGCTGTCCTCCGCGGATTCCAGCAGGAAGGTGCCGACGCGCTCGCCCGCGAGTTTTCTGTACAGGCCGACCGGGGTGTCGCCGTCCGCGAGCAATCGCCTGCTGACCGGAATGACGCGACGGTCGACGGCGAGCTTGCGGAACGTAGCGAGGTCCATGGCCGCAGAGAGTATCCGCACCCGGGTGCCCCTGTCCGCCCGGGCGGCCCGGCCCGGTCCCTCCCGGACCTTGCGGCCGGTGGCGGGTTGCGCTTCTCCCTGAACCGACAGAACACGGCAGCCGGGTGGGTCCGCTAGCCCGCCAGCAGGACATCCGCATCGAAGCAGGTGCGGTCGCCGGTGTGGCAGGCCGCGCCGACCTGGTCGACGCGGACGAGGATCGTGTCGCCGTCGCAGTCGAGGGCGACGGACTTGACGTGCTGGACGTGGCCGGAGGTGTCGCCCTTGACCCAGTACTCGTGGCGGCTGCGGCTCCAGTAGGTGCAGCGGCCGGTCGTGAGGGTGCGGTGGAGCGCCTCCGCGTCCATCCACCCGAGCATCAGCACCTCACCGGTGTCGTACTGCTGGGCGATGGCCGGAACCAGCCCATCGGGGTTGCGCTTCAGGCGCGCGGTGATCGCGGGGTCGAGCGAGGACGACGGCATACGACCATTCTGCCGCCGATTCGCCGCAACGAGAAAAGCCGCATTGACTGGCAAACGCCGCAAGGCGATTGTCCGTTATACGGTAGCCGCTCGCCCCGTGTCACCCGTATGGGGCATCCTTTCGCCATGGGTTTTCCTCCGCCGCCGCCAGATGGTCCCCCGCCGCCTCCCGACCAGGGCGGCGGTTTTGGGCCGCCGCAGGGTTTCGGCCCGCCACCGCCTCCTCCCCCACCGGGTGAAGGCGGCTACGGTGCTCCCCAACAACCGGGCGGCGGCCAGTCGTACGGATATCCGCAGCAGCCCGACGGCCAGCAGCCGTACGGCTACCCCCAACAGCCCGACGGCCAGCAGCCGTACGGCTACCCGCAGCAGGGCCAGCAGGGCGGGTACGGCCCGCCCGGGCAGCCCGGCGCGCCGATGCCGCCGGCCGGCTACGGCTACCCCGGCGACCCGCAGGGCTTCGGCTACCAGCCGCCCCCGCCGCCGAACAACACCAAGCGCAACGTGTGGCTCGCGGTCGGCGCGGTCGTGGTGATCGGCGCGATCGTCGGCGGGGTCGCGGTGGCCAGCAGCGGCGGCGACAAGAAGAAGAACGCCGACGACAAGCCGACCCACAGCGTCAGCATCAGCGGTCTGCCGACCGGGCTGCCCACGCCCAGCTTCACGCTGCCGACGGACCTCCCGACGGACGACCCGACGCTGGACCTCCCGACGGACCTGCCCACCGGCGACGACACCGGCCTGCCCACCGACCCGTCCTCGCCGGACGAGAAGCTGGTGCCGTACGTCTCGCTGAAGCCGGGAGTCTGCTTCGACGCTCCGTCCCTGACGTCGACGGTCTCGGAGGTGACGAAGCGCTCGTGCAGTTCCGCGCACGACGCGCAGGTCGTCGCGAACGAGACGCTCAGCGGCACCTTCTCCACCGACGCGGAGATCCAGAGCAAGGCGCTGTCGCTGTGCCAGTCCGACGCGCGCAAGCATCTGCCGCACGACGGACGGGAGTACTACCCGTACGCGCTGTTCCCGAAGCTCATCACGTACGAGCTTCAGGGCAAGAAGACCGTCACCTGCTCGCTGACCCGCAACAACGGGTCGAACCACACCAAGCTGTACAGCAAGCTCTGACCGGCGACGGGTGCGGCGGCGCGGGAGCGGCGCACCCGTTCGCACGACTTGAGATGATCCGGCGGCCGGAAGCGGATGTTTTCGGCCGCCGGATGGTTAGCCTTGCGGTATGACGACCCATGCGCAGCGTGAACGTCTGCTCCTCGCCGACCTGCTGGAGCGTTCGGGGCCCGACGCCCCGACGCTCTGCGCGGGCTGGACCACCAAGGACCTCGCCGCCCACGTCGTGGTGCGGGAACGCCGGGGCGACGCGGCCGTGGGGATGGTGGTGCCGCGGCTCGCCGACCGCCTGGAGCGGGTCCGCAACGAGTACGCGGCGAAGCCCTTCGCCGAGCTCGTCCAGCTGATCAGGACCGGCCCACCGCGGCTGTCGCCCTTCTCCCTCAAGCAGGTGGACGAGGCGTCGAACACCCTGGAGTTCTACGTCCACACCGAGGACGTACGGCGTGCGGCGGCGGACTGGACCCCGCGCACGATCGACCCCGTCTTCGGGGACGCGCTCTGGGCGCGGCTGGAGCGGGCCGCCCGGCTGCTCGGGCGGCGCAGCCCGGTCGGGCTGGTGCTGCGCTGCCCGGACGGGCGGACCGCCGTCGCGCACAAGGGCACGCCGGTCGTCACCGTGACCGGGGAGCCGGCCGAGCTGGCGATGTTCGTGTTCGGCCGCCAGGCCGCGGCGAAGGTCGAGACGGACGGCCCGGAGGACGCGGTTGCGAAGGCCTACGAAGCGAATCTAGGGGTGTAGCCGAGCTGGACCCCCCGGGCTGCCCGGTCCCGTGAGTCGAGGGACCTTGCGGTCCGGGGCAGCTTGTCGCGCCGTTCCCCGCGCCCCTGGGGTGGTGCGGCTCATTTCGCGGAGCGCACCGCCGGGGAGGCCAGGCCGACGGCGCCGCCGAGCATGCTCACCGCGCCGGCCGTGAGGAAGACCGGGGTGGGGCCGAAGGAGGCGACGGCGGCGCCGAAGAGGGGGTAGACGAGGGGCGCGATGCCGAAGCCGGTGAGGCTCATGACGGAGGTGACGCGGCCGAGGTAGGCGGGGTCGGAGGCGGACTGGATCATCGCGACGGCGAGGCCGCCGCAGACCCCGCAGATGAGCCCGGCGAGCAGGGCGAGCGCGACGGCGACGCCGAGGGCGGGGGCCACGCCGATCAGCCCGATCGTCGCGGAACCGCCGAAGAGCGTGACGATCTGCACGACACCGGCCCTGCGGAACCTGCCGCGTACGGCCATCAGCAGCGCGCTGGCGGCCGCGCCGGCCCCGAATGCGGCGATGATCCAGCCGTATCCGCCGGAGCCCCAGCCGCGTTGCCGGGTGAGCAGCACCATGCCGATGTTGAGCGGGCCGACGAGCCCGAACTCGCTGATGGCGCCGGACAGCACGAGCGGGCCGACCAGCCGGTGCCGGCGTATGTAGCGCAGCCCGTCGCGCAGTTCGTCCCAGGCGGTGCCGTCGACGGGCTCGCCGTCCGCGGGTCGGCCGTCCTCGGGCTCGGGAGCGCTCGCGGGTGCGGGGTCGCGGTCCCGCTTCAAGTCGCCGATGCGGATGGTGAGCAGGAGCGGAACGGACAGCGCGAACATGCCGCCGGCCACGGCGAACGCGGTGCTCGCGCCGCCGAGGCCCATGGCGAGCCCGCCCAGCGGCGGCCCGGCGATGTCGCCGGCGCGCACGGCGAGCGCGCGCATCCCCTGGAGCCGGACGAGCTGGTCGCGGGCGACGAGCCGTGGCGGCAGCGCGCCGACCGCGGGCATGAACAGCGCGTCCACGACGCCGAAAGCGAGGGCGACGGCCACCAGCAGCCACAGGCCGGGCGTGGTCAGCGCGAGCACCGCGGCGGCGGTGAGGATCAGCACGCAGCGCACCGCGTCGCTGCCGATCACCACCAGGCGCGGCCCGAAGCGGTCGGCCACCACTCCCCCGCCGAGCATGAGCAGGGCGCGCGGTACGGCGCCGACGGCCATCACCAGGCCCACCTCCGCGGCCGGTGCCACCTTCGCGGCGGCGAAGCCGAGGGCGAGGAAGTAGACGCTGTCGCCGAGCAGGGAGGCGGTGTACGCGGTCAGCCAGCGCAGCACGTTCGGGTCGCGGTGGGCTGCGGTCGTACGGGTGGGCGCCGGGGAGGCGTGCGCGGTGCCGATCATGGCGGATGGGCCTTCCTGGTGGGCGGGTGGGACGCTGCGCATGGCGGGACGACGTCGTACGTAAGGTGCGCTGTCAGGGCATGCGGGCCTTACCGGCGGGCTGTCGCGCGAGATGCGCGCCGGGTGGGGTGTGGGGTCGATCGGTTGTCGGTGGGCGGCGCCGGGCAGGGGCGGACGATCTCAACCCCCGCCTGGGGCCCTGTCGGCGGACCTGGGCGCCGACCGTCCTCGGCGCTACCCGCGGTGCGGGAAGCCGTACATCTGGACCGAGACGTGCTCACGGCCCTCGGTGTCACCGGCCTCCTCCGCGGCCTTGCCGCGATCGGCCCAGCGCCACATCAGGGCGCCGATCTCGTCGGCCATCTCCTGGAGTTCGGCGGCCGTCAGCCGCGGCATGAACTCGTTGGAGAAGGCCGCCTCCGTCCACTCCTTGGACCACGCGGGCAGTTCGTCCAGGTACTGCTCGTACCGCTCCGCGCGGGTGGCCAGGAGTTGCCGGGTGACCTGGCTGAGGACGGCGACGCCCTCGGGCTGGTCGTCGAAGTCGGAGTTGCGGAAGTTGAAGCCGCGGTCGGAGGAGAGCTTCCACCAGCGCTCGCGGCCGTCGCCGTCGTGTCCGGGCGCCTCGACGATGAAGCCGTGCGCGGCGAGCTTGCGCAGGTGGTAGCTGACCAGCGACACCGCCTCGTCGACCTGGTCGGCCAGCCGCGAGGCGGTGGCCTCGCCGCTGGTGAACAGCGCGCGGTAGATCCGGATGCGCAGCGGGTGGGTGAACACCTTCAGCGCTTCCAGGTCGGTGATGCGCGGTGCGCGATTGCGCGGTTCATGAGCCGGAGCTGCCTGTTCGTCTGCCACCCTCCCTACGGTAGATAGGAAAGAAAAATTGCGCAACACTATTTGCGCAACTTCTCTTTCCTATCTCCGACGCCGATTCCCCGGACTTCCCGCGTCCGCGCCACGCCCCCGGCAGGATGGCAGCCATGTCTCTCCACGGCACCCGTGCCCACCTCGCCGACCCCGCCGGCCTTCCGCCCCTGGTCGAACGCGCGGCACAGACCGCCCAGCAGCTCGACTTCCCCTACTCCTGCCGGCCCGAACAGGGGCGGCTGCTGCACGCGTTGGCCGCCGGCGCGCGGCGGATCGGCGAGACCGGGACCGGCTGCGGGGTGGGGCTGGCCTGGCTCGTCTCGGGGATGCGCGCCGGCGCCACCGCGGTCAGCGTCGAGCGCGACCCCGTACGGGCCGAGGCCGCCGCCAAGCTCTTCGCCCCGTACGCGCCCGACGTCCACGTGGTGTGCGCCCAGTGGACGGAGATAGCCGCGCACGGGCCGTTCGACCTGCTCGTCCTCGACGGCGGCGGCCAGGGCAAGGACGCGGGCGGCGCGGCGGCCGACCCGGCGGCCCTCCTCACGCCCGGCGGCCTGCTCGTCGTCGACGACTTCACGCCCTCCGCCGGGCAGCCCCCCACCTTCCAGGGCCGCCCGGACACCGCCCGCCTGCACTGGCTGGAGCACCCCGCCCTGCACACGGTCGAGATCCCGCTCGCGCCCGACTTCGCGGTGCTCGTCGGCACCCGTACCGGCACGGCGCTGTGACCGCGGAGCCGGGGCGGCCAACGGCCCGGCGGCCTCAGCGGACCGGGTGGCCAGCTTCCCTCAGCGCCGACTTGACCTCGCCGATCCGCAGGTCGCCGAAGTGGAAGACGGACGCGGCCAGCACCGCGTCCGCGCCCGCGGCCACCGCCGGCGGGAAGTCGGCGACCCGGCCGGCGCCGCCGGAGGCGATCACCGGCACGGTCACGCGGGCCCGCACCGCCGCGATCATCTCGGTGTCGTAGCCGTCCTTGGTGCCGTCCGCGTCCATCGAGTTGAGCAGGATCTCGCCGGCCCCGAGGTCGGCCGCGCGCTCCGCCCACTCCACCGCGTCGATGCCGGTGCCGCGCCGCCCGCCGTGCGTGGTGACCTCGAACGAGCCGGTCGGGGTGCGCCGGGCGTCGACCGAGAGCACCAGCACCTGGCGGCCGAACCGCTCGGCGATCTCCCGGATCAGCTCGGGCCGGGCGATCGCCGCGGTGTTCACACCCACCTTGTCCGCACCGGCCCGCAGCAGCTTGTCCACGTCGTCGGCGCTGCGCACCCCGCCACCGACGGTGAGCGGGATGAAGACCTGCTCGGCGGTGCGGCGCACCACGTCGTAGGTGGTCTCCCGGTCCCCGGAGGACGCGGTGATGTCGAGGAAGGTCAACTCGTCGGCGCCCTCGGCGTCGTACAGCTTCGCCATCTCGACCGGATCGCCGGCGTCGCGCAGGTTCTGGAAGTTGACGCCCTTGACCACCCGCCCGGCGTCCACGTCCAGGCAGGGGATGACTCGGACCGCGAGGCTCATGCGCCGCCCTCTTCTCGTTCGCCGGGCTCCACGGGCCCGCCCCGCGCGTCGCCGCGGTACGCCTCGATCTCCACCTCGACCAGCACCCGGGAGTCCGCGAACCCCGCCACCACGACCATCGTGGCGGCCGGCCGCACCGCCCCGAACACCTCGAGATGCGCCCGGCCGACCTCGTCGGCGTCCCGCGCGTGGCTGAGGTACATCCGGGTCCGGATCACGCTGCCGGCGTCCAGGCCGAACGGCTCCAGCGCGGACAGCGCGCTGCGGAAGGCGCTGACCGTCTGGTCGTACGGCTCGGCGTCGCCCGGGACGGTGCCGCTGGCGGGCGCGGGCATGATCCCGGCCACGATGACCCGGTCACCCGCCGCGACCACGCGGGAGGAGCCGATCGCCTCCTCCCAGGAGCTGTCGTCCGAGCGGACACGGTGCACCTGCGGGGATCGCGCGGACTCCGGGGAATCCTGGGTTTCCTGGGTTTCCGGGGATTCCGGGACTTCCGGGGACTCGGTCATCGGGAAACAGCCTCCAGGGCTTCTTGAAGCGTGAACGCCTCCGCGTAGAGCGCCTTCCCGACGATCGCGCCTTCCACGCCCTTCGGGACGAGCGTGGCGATCGCCCGCAGGTCGTCGAGGCTGGAGACGCCGCCGGAGGCGACCACGGGCTTGTCGGTGGCCGCGCACACGTTCTCCAGCAGCTCCAGGTTGGGGCCCTGGAGGGTGCCGTCCTTCGCGATGTCGGTCACGACGTACCGCGCGCAGCCCTCGGAGTCCAGCCGGGCCAGCGTCTCGTACAGGTCGCCGCCGTCGCGGGTCCAGCCGCGGCCGCGCAGCGTGGTGCCGCGCACGTCGAGACCGACCGCGATCCGGTCGCCGTACTCGGCGATCACCTTGGCCACCCACTCCGGGCTCTCCAGCGCGGCCGTGCCGAGGTTGACCCGGGTGCAGCCGGTGGCCAGCGCCGCCGCGAGGCTGTCGTCGTCGCGGATGCCGCCGGACAGCTCGACCTTGATGTCCATGGTGCGGGCCACCCCGGCGATCAGGTCGCGGTTGTCGCCGGTGCCGAACGCCGCGTCGAGGTCGACCAGATGCAGCCACTCCGCGCCCGCCTGCTGCCAGGCCAGCGCCGCGGCGAGCGGGTCGCCGTAGGAGGTCTCCGAGCCGGACTCGCCGTGCACCAGGCGGACGGCCTGGCCGTCGCGGACGTCGACGGCGGGGAGGAGTTCGAGCGTGCTCATCGGAATGCGGTCCTCGGGGGATCGGTCGGATGCGGGGCGGTCGGTCGTACGGTCATACGGTCGGTCGGTGAGCCGGTGGGCCGGCAGCCGGCCGGACCGTCGAGCGGTCGGTCGGCCGGTGGATCGGCCCGGTCGAGCCGCCGGTCCGCCGGCGGCAGGTGGTCGAGCGGAACGTCAGCCGGCCGGACGCGCGCCCGGCCGGGGTGCCGGCGACACCTGCGGCGCCGGCCGCGGGCGTCAGAGCGTGTCGAGCCAGTTCTCCAGCAGCCGCGCGCCCGCGTCGCCGGACTTCTCCGGGTGGAACTGGGTGGCCCACAGCGCGCCGTTCTCCACCGCGGCCACGAACGGCTCGCCGTGCGTGGTCCAGGCGACCTTGGGCGAGCGGATGGCGCTGGTCGAGGGCGGCATCTCCCACTCGCGCACCGCGTAGGAGTGCACGAAGTAGAACCGGGCGTCCTCGTCGAGGCCGGCGAACTGCCGCGAGTCCTGCGGGGCCTTGACGGTGTTCCAGCCCATGTGCGGGACGACCGGCGCGCGCAGCGGGGCGACGGTGCCGGGCCACTCGTCCAGCCCCTCGCTCTCCACGCCGTGCTCGATGCCGCGGCTGAAGAGCACCTGCATGCCCACGCAGATGCCCAGCACCGGGCGCCCGCCCGCCAGCCGGCGACCCACGATCCAGTCGCCGCGGACCTTCCTGATGCCCTCCATGCAGGCGTCGAAGGCACCGACGCCCGGCACCAGCAGCCCGTCGGCGTCCATCGCCTTGCGGTAGTCCGCGGTGATCTCCACCTCGGCGCCGACCCGGGCCAGCGCCCGCTCGGCGGACCGCACGTTGCCGAACCCGTAGTCGAGGACGACGACGCTCTTGCTCGTCATGGCCGCGCCCCCTTCACAGTTGGAGCAGCCCGGTGACGAGCGCCATCACCGAACCGACCGCGAGCAGCGTGATCAGGCTCCTGGACTGCTTCTGCTTCCAGAACGAGTAGACCCCGCCGGCCAGGAACAGCCCCAGCAGGATGAAGAGGGATGACCCCTTGTTCATAGCGCGCCCTTCGTCGACGGCAGGATGCCCGCGGCGCGCGGATCGCGCTCGCTGGCGTAGCGCAGGGCCCGGGCCAGCGCCTTGAACTGGCACTCCACGATGTGGTGCGCGTTGCGCCCGTAGGGCACGTGGACGTGCAGGGCGACCTGTGCCTGGGCGACGAAGGACTCCAGGATGTGCCGGGTCATCGTGGTGTCGTAGGAGCCGATCATCGGCGCCATGTGCTCGGGCTCGGTGTGCACCAGGTAGGGGCGGCCGGACAGGTCGACGGTGACCTGGGCGAGCGACTCGTCCAGCGGCACCGTGCAGTTGCCGAACCGGTAGATGCCGACCTTGTCGCCGAGCGCCTGCTTGAACGCGGCGCCCAGCGCGAGCGCGGTGTCCTCGATCGTGTGGTGCGTGTCGATGTGCAGGTCGCCCTCGGTCTTCACGGTGAGGTCGAACAGGCCGTGCCGGCCGAGCTGGTCGAGCATGTGGTCGTAGAAACCCACGCCGGTCGAGACGGAGACCTGCCCGGTGCCGTCGAGGTCGATCTCGACGACGGTGGACGTCTCCTTGGTGGTGCGCTCCACGCGGCCCACGCGGGTCATGCGGACTCCTTGTCGGTGCGGCTGTCGCCGCCGCTGTGCTCGGTGCTGTGCTCGGTGCTGTGCGTCGTGAACACGGCCTTCGCCGCGTCCAGGAACGCGCTGTTCTCGCTGGGGGTGCCGGTCGAGACCCGCAGCCAGCCGGGGACGCCGTTGTCGCGGATGAGGACGCCGTGGTCGAGGACGGCCTGCCAGGCGGCGTGGCTGTCGGCGAACCGGCCGAACTGGACGAAGTTCGCGTCCGAGTCGGTGACCTGGTAGCCGATCGCGCGCAACTCGCCGACCAGCCGGTCGCGTTCGACCTTGAGCTGCTCGACGTAGCCGAGCAGCGTGTCGGTGTACTCCAGCGCGGCGAGCGCGGTGGCCTGGGTGACCGACGACAGGTGGTACGGCAGCCGCACCAGCTGGACGGCCTCCACCACGGCCGGGTCGGCCGCCAGGTAGCCCAGCCGCAGGCCCGCCGCGCCGAACGCCTTGGACATGGTGCGGGTCAGCACCAGGTTCGGCCGGCCGTCGATCAGCGGCAGCAGCGACGGCTGGTGCGAGAACTCGCCGTACGCCTCGTCCACCACCACCAGCGACGGCTTCGCGGCCTGCGCGGCGTCGTACAGCGCCAGGACGGTCTCGGCGTCGGTCGCGGTCCCGGTCGGGTTGTTCGGAGAGCAGATGAACACGACGTCGGGGCGGAGCGCGGCGATCTCGCGGCGGGCGGCGTCGGTGTCGATGGTGAAGTCGGCATGCCGCGGCCCGGAGACCCAGCCGGTGCCGGTGCCGCGGGAGATCAGCGCGTGCATGGAGTACGACGGCTCGAAGCCGATCGCGGTGCGGCCGGGCCCGCCGAACGCCTGGAGGAGCTGCTGGATGACCTCGTTGGAGCCGTTGGCGGCCCAGACCTGGGCGGTGTCGACCTGGTGGCCGGCGGTGCGGCTGAGGTAGCCGGCCAGTTCGGTGCGCAGCTCGACCGCGTCGCGGTCCGGGTAGCGGTTGAGCCCGCGGGCGGCCTCGGCGACGCGCTCGGCGATCCGGGCGACCAGCGGCTCGGGCAGCGGGTAGGGGTTCTCGTTGGTGTTCAGCCGCACCGGCACATCCAGTTGCGGGGCGCCGTACGCGGACTGGCCGCGCAGTTCGTCGCGCAGCGGCAGGTCGTCGAGGGAGGTCACGATCCGCCTCCGAACCGTACGGTGACGGCGGAGCCGTGCGCGGGCAGGTCCTCGGCGCCGGCCAGCGCCACCACGTGGTGGGCGACCTCGGTGAGCGCCTCGCGGGAGTAGTCCACGACGTGGATGCCGCGCAGGAAGGACTGCACGGACAGGCCCGAGGAGTGGCAGGCGCAGCCGCCGGTGGGCAGCACGTGGTTGGAGCCGGCGCAGTAGTCGCCGAGCGAGACGGGGGCGTGCGGGCCGACGAAGACCGCGCCGGCGTTGCGCACCCGGGCGGCGACGGCGGCGGCGTCCTGGGTCTGGATCTCCAGGTGCTCGGCCGCGTAGGCGTCGACGACCTCCAGGCCCTGCTCCAGGGTGTCGACCAGCACCGTGGCGGACTGCCGGCCGGAGAGCGCGGCGGTGATCCGCTCGCGGTGCTTGGCGGCGGCGACCTGGACGTCGAGTTCCTTGTCGACGGCGGCGGCGAGTTCGGCGGAGGTGGTGACCAGCACCGCGGCGGCGAGGGTGTCGTGCTCGGCCTGGCTGATCAGGTCGGCGGCCACGAAGCCGGGGTCGGCGGAGGCGTCGGCGAGGATGGCGATCTCGGTCGGTCCGGCCTCGGCGTCGATGCCGATCCGGCCCTTGAGCAGGCGCTTGGCGGCGGCCACGTAGATGTTGCCGGGGCCGGTGACGAGGTTGACCGCGCGGCACTCGTCGGTGCCGTAGGCGAACATGGCGATCGCCTGGGCGCCGCCGGCCGCGTAGACCTCGTCGACGCCGAGCAGGGCGCAGGCGGCGAGCACCGGCGCCGAGGGCAGCCCGGTGTCCTTCTGCGGCGGGGAGGAGACGGCGACACCCTCGACGCCGGCCTCCTGCGCGGGCACCACGTTCATCACCACGGAGGACGCGTACGCGGCCAGGCCACCCGGGACGTACAGCCCGACCCGCTGCACCGGCACCCATCGCTCGGTGACGGTGCCGCCGGGCACCACCTGCGTGGTGGTGTCGCTGCGGCGCTGGTCGTGGTGGACGATCCGGGCCCGGCGGATGGACTCCTCCAGGGCGGCGCGCACCTCGGGGTCGAGCTGGGCGAGGGCGTCGGCGAGGGCCTGCGCGGGCACCCGCAGCCGCTCCGGCCGCACTCCGTCGAACCGCTCGCCGTAGTCGATCACCGCGGCGCTGCCACGATGGCGGACGTCCTCGCAGATCGGCCGCACGGCGTCGAGCGCGGCCTCCACGTCGAACTCGGCCCGGGGCAGCAGGTCGCGGTCGATGCCACCGTCGGGGAAGGCGGCACCGCGCAGATCGATTCGGGAGATCACGCTGCCAAGTGTAGAGACCCGCTCGCCGCCCCCGTTCCGCGGTTCCACTCCGTGATACGGTCCACGGTCGCCTAGGCCGTGTTTTGGAAGTCCCGCCTGGCCCGTGGCGCCTGGCACGCACGCTCGCTTCGTTGTCGGGCTTGTCCGAGTAGGCCCACTACGAGGACAACCCTCCGCCTTGCGATCGCACGCACCAGACGCCACGGGCCCCGCCCTTTGGGCGGACGGCGCTACTTCCAAAACACGGCCTAGCCGCGCCCGGCCGGCTGCCGCCGGGCGGGCGGCTGGCCGCCGCGGCGGCGGTCGCGCCGCAGGTGGGACGCGGGTGTCGGGAAGGGTGCCGAACGGGGGCGTACTGCCCGTACGCTGGCCGCTGTGACCGATCGCCTTCCGCTCTTCCCGCTCAGTTCGCCGCTGTTCCCAGGGCTGGTACTGCCGCTGAACGTCTTCGAGGAGCGCTACCGCGCGCTGGTGCGCGACCTGCGGGCGCTGCCGGAGGACGCGCCGCGGCGGTTCGGGGTGGTGGCGATCAAGAACGGCCAGGAGATCGCGCCGACCGGTCAGGAGGGCCGGGCCACCGGTCCGGCCGCGGGCCTGGGCGACGACCCGCTCGCGGCGCTGTACGGCTTCGGCTGCGTCGCCGACGTGGCGGACATCGTGGACAGCGGCGACGGCGGCTTCCGGATGCACGCGACCGGCATCGTACGGTTCCGGCTGCTGTCGGTGGACGCGTCCGGCGCGTATCTGACCGGCGAGGTGGAGGAGCTGGCGGAGGAGGCGGGCAGCGGGGCGGGCGCGCTGGCGCCCGAGGTGACCCGGGCCTTCCGCACCTACCAGAAGCGGCTGGCCGGGTCGCGTGAACGCAGCCTGTCCTCGCAGGAGTTCACCGACAACCCGACGGTGCTGTCGTATCTGGTGGCGGCCACGATGATCGCCGAGACGCCGGCGAAGCAGCGGTTGCTGGAGGCGCCGGACTCGGCCGCCCGGCTCACCGAGGAGCTGCGGCTGCTGCGCCGGGAGAGCGCGGTCATCGAGAAGCTGCCGTCGCTGCCGGCGGTGGACCTGACCCAGCAGCCGATCTGCGCGAACTGACCTGGCAGGCTTCGGGGCATGGCGAAGAAGTCCCGTACCAGCGGCACCCTCCCCCTCCCCTCGGCGGGGGGACCCCCGGCGACCGTCGCGCTGCGCGTCCTCGAAGAGGCCGGCGTGCCCTACACCCTGCACGCGTACGCGCACGACCCGTCCTCCGAGCTGTCCTACGGCGAGGAGGCCGCGGCCGCGCTCGGCACGGACCAGGGCCGGGTGTTCAAGACGCTCGTCGCGGAGGTGGACGGCGCGCTGACGGTGGCGGTGGTGCCGGTGTCCGGCTCGCTGGACCTCAAGGCGCTGGCGTCTGCGGTCGGCGGCAAGCGCGCGGCGATGGCCGACCCGGCGGCGGCCGAGCGGAGCAGCGGCTACGTACGCGGCGGCATCTCCCCGCTCGGCCAGCGCAAGGCGCTGCCGACGGTGGTGGACGCCACCGCGCTGTCCCATCCGACGGTCTTCGTGTCCGCGGGCAAGCGGGGCCTGGAGGTGGAGCTGGCTCCGGCCGCGCTGGTGGAGCTCACCGCCGCGGCCACCGCCCCGCTGCTCCGTCCGGGCACCCGCGGCTGATCCCCCCGGGCACCCGCGGCCGACTCACTCGGTCCAGGTGCCCGTGTAGGACTCGTCGCGGGGCCCGAACGCGTAGTTCAGCGCGGAGTGCACCAGCATCGCGGCGGCCGGCCAGACCACGATCGCGACCTTGGCCCGCAGTTCCAGCGGGCCGTCGAAGACCACCTTCGGCCCGACCTGCTTGGCGTGCGCGACGATGTTCGTGGTCGGGCCGAGCCACACGCCCAGCCGCCAGCCGATGACGGAGGCGACCGCGCCGCCGACCGCCAGGCCGAACACGACCCCGAGGCCGCCCCTGCGGTAGCGCCAGAACACCGCGGCCGCGGTGAGCGCGCCGAGGATCAGTGCGATCACCACGAACGTGCCGTCGCCGCCTATCGCCTCCTCGCCCTCGGTGTCCTTGAGGTAGACCGCCTGCCCGTCGGAGACCATCGGCACCCGCGGCGACAGCCACAGCCAGAACAGCCCGAGGATGATCCCGCAGATCGCGACGAGGACGGCGACGATCAGCCCGTTGCGCAGCGCGGTGCGCACCGTGTCCCGGTCCGGCTCGACCTTGTACGGCGCGAGCGAGGCGCCGGCGCCGTCGCCGACGGGGTACGGCGAGAGCTGCGGGCCGGGCGGGCCCTGCGGACTCGCGGGGTGCTGCGCGCTGTCGGGGCCCTGCGCGCTGTCGGAGCTCCGCGGGCTCTCGGGACCCTGCGGGCCGTCGGGACTCTGCGGGCCGTGCCGGCTCTCGGACTGCGAGGGCTCGGGCTGCGGGGGCCCGGAGTGCGGAGGCTCGGGAGGAGTCAGAGGAGCGGTCACCAGGCCATCGTGCCAGGTGTTCCTGGCAACCGCCCCACCGGCCGGTCAGCGGCAGGCGGCCCTGCGGTACGCCCAGGTCGCCACGGCCAGTGAGGCCACCCCCACGGCCGCGCACACCGTCAGGTCACCGGCGACCGCGCCCCAGTCGGTGCTGCCGCGCCCGAAGGTCCGGGCGAACGCCTCCACCCCGTACGTGGAGGGCAGCAGGTCGCGGGCCCAGCCGATCGGCGCGGGCATGTGCGAGGCGGGCAGCACCCCGAGCAGCAGCGCGGCGGACATGCCGAGCTGGCCCAGCAGCGTGGCGATCTCCTGGCGGGGCGCGAGCAGCCCGAAGGCCGCGCCGAGCCCGGACATCGCGGCCCCGGCCAGCGGCACCACGAGCACCAGCACCCACAGGTTGGCCAGGCTGAGATGGAACAGCACGCACCCGGTGATCGCGGTGACCAGCGTGCCGGGCACCGTGAAGGAGGCGTACGCGCCCGCCGCGCCGAGGACCACCGCGGCCGGTGGCACCGGCAGCGTCGCGTAGTGGTCGAGCCCGCCGGAGGCGCGCAGCTGGCCGAAGTACTGGGCGAGCAGGTTCAGCGCGACGAACGCGACCACCAGCACGCTGGAGCCCGCCACCACCGAGCGCGCCGCCTCCCCGTCGCCGGCGTGCACCACGCCCCGCAGCATCACCATGATCCCGATGGACTGGAAGGTGGCGACGAACAGCAGCGGGATGCGCGCCACCCGGGCGCGGGAGAGCTGGGCCCGGTAGACCGCGCCGAGCGCGGGCCACAGCCGGGCCTTGGGGGCGAGCGGCGCGATGCCGCCGCCGACCCGCTCGCCGGGGTCGGTGCCGACCGGGGCGACCACTGTCATACCTTCACCAGTCCCTCACCGCTGCCGCCGAGCGCCAGGTACACGTCCTCCAGGCTCGGCATCGCCAGCGTGAAGTCGTCCAGCGCGGCGAACGCCGGGCCGCCGGTGACCTCCGCGACCGCCGCCCTGGCCCGCTCCTGCGGCAGCCGCAGCGTCCAGCGGCGGCCGGAGACCTCCGCGAGGAGCCGCAGCGCGGCCACCGCGGGCAGGTCGGTCGGCGGTTCGTGCCGCCACACCAGGTCCAGCCGCACCTCGCCCTCGACGAGGGAGCGCAGCCCGGCGGGCGAGTCGCAGGCGATGACCCGGCCGTGGTCGAGCACCGCGACCCGGTCGAGGACCGTCTCGGCCTCGATGACGTTGTGCGTGACCAGCAGGACCGTGGCGCCGTGCTCGGTACGGCGCCGGTCGACCGCCGCCCACACCGCGCGACGCGCGATCGGGTCCATGCCGGTGGTGGGTTCGTCCAGGATCAGAACCGGCCGCGGGCCGACGAGGGCCGCCGCGAAGCAGGCGAGGCGGCGCTGGCCGCCGGAGAGCCGTTTGATCGGGCGGGCCGCGATCGGGCCGAGCCCCAGCTCGTCCAGGACCTCGTCACGGGCGGCGCGGGCCGCGGCCGTGTCCATTCCGCGCAGCCGGCCGGTGGTCTCGGCGGCGAGCGCGACGGTCAGCTCGTCCAGCGCGGTGGATTCCTGGCCGAGGTAGCCGATCAGCCGCGCGGCGCGTTCGGGGTGCCTGACGAGGTCGTGCCCGAGCAGGTCGATACTGCCGGCGTCCGGCCGCAGCAGGCCGGTGAGCTGCCGGACCAGGGTGCTCTTGCCCGCGCCGTTCGGGCCGAGGATGCCGAAGAGTTCGCCGGTGCGGACGTCCAGGTCGATGCCGTCGTTCGCCCGCACGGCCGGGATGTCCCTGCCGCGCCGCCCCCGTCCTCCGGGGTACGTCCGTACGAGTCCGCGTACCGAGCACGCGGCTACCGCCGGTCTCGCCCGTGTCTCGGTGCCCGTCCTCACGAGCACCGAGAGTACGCGCTCCGCCCCGCCCCCCACGAAACGGGGTGCCCTTCGCAAAACAACGGCGCCTCCGGCAACGATCAGTGGTTGCCCCTGCGGACAAGGGCAACTCATCAGGGGCGCCGGGGGTACCTCCCAGGCGAGGCTCCGGGGGAGGAACGGCGCGAGCGACCACCCATCGGCCGGTGGTCCGGGCGAACCCGCCGGGCGAGCCGGGCCTGCGGCCCCGCGCGCCCCCGCAACGGGCCGGGGCCGCCTCATGTGTGGCCGTCTTCCGCAAACGGAAGGACGCCCCCCCCGATGCTGCGGGCTAGTCTGGGGGCTAGTCCGGAGTCGCGGCTGCGTCGAACTCGCGCCAGAACCCCGCCCTGATCGCGTAGCGGTCGTTCTCGTCGATCTGGTCGTCCTTGTGCGCCAGCAACCCGAAGCGAGCGGCGTACCGCAGGAGTTCCCCGTCGAGCCGGTGCGGCACCCGCGGGTAGTGCGTGGAGAGGTGCTGGAGGTGGGTCGGGTCGCTGACCCGGGCGATCCAGCGCCGGGCGAACACCTGCCCCACCTCGTAGGGATCACCGCTGACCGCGGTGATGTCGGCCTCGCGGTCGGCCCACCGCTGCTCCGCCGTGGTGAGCTGCGCGAGGGTCGGCAGCCCGGAGGTGTCGGGCTGGTCGGCGCCGGGCCGGTCGGTCCACCCCTTGTCGGAGGACCACCGCAGGGTGCTCGGCGCCGGGTGGGCCACCGGCGGAACCTGCGGGGCGGCATGGGAGCGGCCGAGGTCGGCGAGGTCCTTGGGCGTGGGCACCCCCTTGCCGGACGGGGCGGCCGCGGCGTCGTCGTCCGGGTGCTCGGTCGGCGCGGAGCCGTTCTTCGCCGGGGCCTGGACCGGGTGCGGCGAGCCGCTGGACTCCGGCAGCGGCGCGGACAGGATCGCGGCGATCTCCGGGCGTACCCCGGGCCGCGGCCCGGGCGCGGGCCCGCACGCGCCGGCGATCTCCTTCGCCCGGATCGCCGCGGTGATCCACTCCCGGTCCAGCACCCGCCGCTCGTCGGCCTCGGCGACCAGGTCTTCGGACTGGTTGTAGTCGCCGTCGGCGGCCTGCACGGCCCACAGGTGGACGGCCACCCCGTGCTCCTTGGCCGACATCATCCCGGGCAGCAGATCGCCGTCGCCGGTGACCAGCACCACGTCGGAGCAGGCCCGGTTGCGGGCCAGTTCGGACAGTTCGGCGTGCATCGCGGCGTCGACGCCCTTCTGCGCCCACCTGCCGTCCGTCCGGGTGAGGGCGCCGAGCCGGACCGTCACCCGCGGCATCACCCGCAGCCGGCGGTGCTCGGGTTGCGGAACCCGGTCGGGTGCGCCGTCGAACCAGTAGATCCGCAGCAGCGGCTGGCCGGTCTCCAGTTCGGCGCGTTCGCGCAGGCCGGCGACCACGGCGGCATGATCAACCGTGATCCTCGAACGCGACGGTTCGCCGGCCAGCAGGCTCGCCGCTGCGCCCAGCAGATACCCGGCGTCCACCAGGACGACGCAGCGGTCCATGTTGCACCTCTTCCGGTCGACCCCCGGCACGGATGCCCCCTGAGCTTCCCCCGAGTGTGCCCGAATGCTCGGGGGTTATGACCGCGAACGCGATCTTCGGCGTGGCGGTCAGCGGTATTTCCCGGCCTCCCACACCCCCAACTGCCCGAAATGCGGCGTTCGTCCTCACATGTAAGTCTGATTGCGGCCCATCGGCCAACATCCCCTCACTAGGAAGGCACGATCGTGGCTAAGAACAAGAACCAGAACCGCCCCCAGCGCGAGCAGCACGACGAGCGGTCGAACCAGGCGGGCGAGAGCCAGGAGCAGCACAGCAAGAGCGCCCTGGCCGAGGAGCACATGATGCCCTCCAGCACGCACGCCCCGCGCAAGCAGCAGAAGAAGTTCGGCCACAACTGATCGCGCCGCACGCGCACTTACCGGACGCGGGGGTGCCCCTTTCGGGGGGCGCCCCCGCGTTCGTCCCGCCACCGCCCCCGCGAAGTCCGCGCCCCGCTCGACATGTTGGGCGGGCACCAAGCGGGCACCAAGCGGCGGAGGGCGGCCGGGCACTGCGGCGGGCGCGGCGCCGCCGGCACGGGGTACGGCGGCCGCCCCCGGGTGCGGGCGATGCACCGGCGGATCGACCCGGCGAGCGACTAGGGTGGAGACTTCCCCGCGATCGTCCTGGAGGTGCCAGCCCGGTGGCCGACAGCTTTGTTCACCTGCACAATCACACCGAGTACTCGATGCTCGACGGCGCCCAGCGCCTGAAGCCGATGTTCACCGAAGTGGCGCGGCAGGGCATGCCCGCCATCGCCATGAGCGACCACGGGAACATGTTCGGTGCGTACGAGTTCCAGCAGGTCGCCAAGGGCTTCGACGCGGTGAAGCCGATCATCGGCATCGAGGCGTACGTCGCACCGTCGCACCGCAGGTACAAGAAGCAGGAGTTCTGGGGTCCCGGCGGGCAGCGGGCGATGTCGGACGACGGCGAGGGAAGCAAGGACGTCTCCGGCGGCGGCCGCTTCACCCACATGACGATGTGGGCGCAGAACGTCCAGGGCCTTCGCAACCTGTTCTACCTGTCGACGGAGGCCAGCTACACGGGGCAGTTCCCCGCGGGCAAGCCGCGGATGGACATGGAGCTGATCTCCGAGCACGCCGCCGGGATCATCGGCACCACGGGCTGCCCCTCGGGCGCCATCCAGACCCGGCTGCGGCTGAACCAGTACGACGAGGCGCGCAAGGTCGCGGCCGCCTACCAGGACATCCTCGGCAAGGAGAACTACTTCCTCGAGCTGATGGACCACGGCCTGGACCTGGAGCGCAACGTACGGGACGACCTGCTGCGGCTGGCGAAGGACCTGGACATCCCGCTGCTGGCGACCAACGACGCGCACTACGTCCTGGAGGAGCACGCCGACGCGCACGACAACCTGCTGTGCATCGGGGTCGGCAAGAACAAGGACGACCCGAACCGCTTCAAGTTCAACGGCACCGGCTACTACCTCAAGACCGCCGCGCAGATGCGGGAGTTGTTCAAGGAACTCCCGGAGGCGTGCGACAACACGCTGCTGATCGCCGAGCGGATCGAGGCGTACGACGAGGTCTTCGACCTCGAGGACGAGATGCCGCAGTACCCGGACGTGCCCGAGGGCGAGACGCAGGAGTCGTGGCTGCGCCAGGAGGTCCTCAAGGGCCTGGCGATGCGCTACGGCGACCCGATCCCCGCGGAGGTGCTGGAGCGCTTCGAGACCGAGATGAAGGTCATCGGTCCGATGGGCTTCTCCTCCTACTTCCTCGTGGTCGCGGACATCTGCCGGCACGCGCGGGACAACAAGATCCCGGTCGGCCCGGGCCGTGGATCGGCGACCGGCTCGATCGTCGCCTACGCGACGAGGATCACCGAGCTGTGCCCGCTGGAGCACGGCCTGCTCTTCGAGCGGTTCCTGAACCCCGAGCGCATCAACCCGCCGGACGTCGACCTCGACTTCGACGACCGCAAGCGGGACCAGATGGTCGCCTACGTGGTGGAGAAGTACGGCGACGAGTACACCGCGCTGGTCAACACCTTCGGCAAGCTGAAGGCCAAGAACGCGATCAAGGACACCTCGCGGATTCTCGGCTACCCCTTCGCGCACGGCGAGCGCATCACCAAGGCGCTGCCGGCCGACGTGATGGGCAAGAGCATCCCGATCGACGGCGTCTTCAACCCCGAGCACCCGCGGTACGGCGAGGCCGGCGAGATCCGGACGCTCTACCAGAACGAGCCCGACGTCAAGAAGGTGGTGGACAGCGCCAAGGGCGTCGAGGGGCTGATCCGCAACACCGGTGTGCACGCGGCCGCGGTCATCCTGTCGAAGACCAAGCTGACCAACCGCATTCCGCTGCACATGCGCAAGGACGGCACGAAGATCACGGGGTTCGACTACCCGTCGTGCGAGTCCATGGGCCTGGTCAAGATGGACTTCCTCGGCCTGCGGAACCTGGGCGTGATCGACCAGGCGATCCAGAACGTGCGGGAGAACCGCGGCGTCGACCTCAGCACCGAGAACATCCCGCTGGACGACAAGAACACCTACGCGCTGCTGGCCCGCGGTGACACCTTCGGGGTGTTCCAGCTCGACGGCGGCGGCATGCGGACGCTGCTCAAGGCGATGGAGCCGAGCCGGTTCGAGGACATCGCGGCGGCCCTGGCGCTGTACCGGCCGGGCCCGATGGCGGCCAACGCGCACATGAACTACGCCAGCCGCAAGACCGGCCGGCAGGCCGTCGAGCCGATCCACCCGGAGCTGAAGGACGCGCTGGAGCCGATCCTCGGCAACACCTTCCACTTGCTGATCTACCAAGAGCAGATCATGGCCATCGCCCGCCAGTTGGCGGGCTACACCCTCGGCGGCGCCGACCTGCTGCGCCGCGCGATGGGCAAGAAGAAGCCCGAGGTGCTGGCCGCGGAGTGGGAGAAGTTCCACGGCGGCATGCGGGACAACGGGTACTCCGAGGAGTCCATCAAGGCGCTGTGGGACGTCATGCTCCCGTTCTCGGGATACGCGTTCAACAAGTCGCACACCGCCGGCTACGGGCTGGTGTCGTTCTGGACCGCCTACCTCAAGGCCAACTACCCGGCCGAGTACATGGCGGCGCTGCTCACCTCGGTCGGGGACGACAAGGACAAGGCGGCCATCTACCTCGCCGACGCCCGCAAGAGCGGCGTCCAGGTCCTGGCGCCCGACGTGAACGCCTCGGTCGCGGAGTTCACCGCCGTCGGCGAGGACGTCCGGTTCGGTCTGAAGTCCGTGCGGAACGTGGGCGAGGGCGTCATCGAGGCGCTGATCGCGGCGCGCAAGTCCAAGGGCCTGTTCACCTCGTTCGCCGACTTCCTGGACAAGGTGAGCATCCCGGTCCTGAACAAGCGCGCCATCGAGTCGCTGATCAAGGCCGGCGCGTTCGACTCGCTCGGCCACACCCGGATGGGACTGTCCGCCGTCTTCGAGGACGCGGTCGACGCGATCGTCCCGGTCAAGAAGGCCGAGGCGTACGGACAGGACGACCTCTTCGCGAGCATGGGCGCGCCCGGCGAGGACGTACAGACCTTCGGGCTGGACTTCGCCATCCCCGAGACCGAGTGGCCGCGCAAGCAACTCCTCGCCATCGAGCGGGACATGCTCGGCCTGTACGTGTCGGCGCACCCGCTGGACGGCACCGAGCACATCCTCGCGCGCAACCGCGACACCACCCTCGCCGAGCTGCTGGCCTCCGGCCAGGAACGGCCGGTGAAGGTCGCGGGGCTCATCACCGGGGTCGACCGTAAAATGACCAAGCAGGGCAACGCCTGGGCCGCGGTCACCTTCGCGGACCGCGACGCGAGCATCGAGGTGTGCTTCTTCCCGGCGACCTACCAGCTGGTGGGTCACGCGCTCATCCCCGACAGCGTCGTCTCGATCAGCGGCCGGGCGCAGGACCGCGACGGCACGATGAACATCATCGGTTCCGAGCTGGCGGAGCTGGACGTGTCCTCCGCGGAGAGCGGCGGGAAGCCCCCGGTGCAACTGGCCTTCCGCGAGCACAAGATCCTGCGGCACGACGCGATCAACGAGCTGCGCCGCATCCTGTCCGCCCACCCCGGCGAGAGCCCGGTACGCGCGAAGGTCTCCGGCCCGCAGAAGACCACCGTCTACGAGCTGGGATTCCTCGTCGACCCCACCACGGTCGCCTCGGAGATCAAGGTCTCCTTCGGCGCCGACGTCTGGCTCGGCGTCGCGTGACCCGGTGAACGCACCGTAAGTCCCGATCGGCCCGGCCGGGCGCACCGTACCCGCGGTGCCGTCCAGCCGGGCCGAACCGTCTCCGGTTGGTGTCCGACCTTTAGGTCACACATACAGGTTCGCGTGGCACACTCTGTGCCCATGGAGACCCTGGGCGCGATACGTCCGCGGCTGAGGGCGGCGCGTGCCGCCCTGTTCGCCGCGCTCTGCGTCACGCTCTCCTCCACGTCGCACGTCCTGATGGCTCACAAGCCGCTGCCGCTGACCGTCGTCCTGGGCGCCTTCGCGGCCGTCTTCGCTCTGGCCTACGCCCTCGGTGGCCGCGAGCGCGGCTTCTGGGCGATCAGCGGGATGATGGTGCCGCTGGAACTGGCCGTGGACACCCTCTTCACCTCCGGCCAGCAGTCCTGTTACGGGCCCGACGGCGGCCCCGTCACCGGCTCGTGGCGGTCGCTGCACGAGGCGGTGGTCTGCCACGGCGGCCAGGTCGGCACGCAGCTTCCCACCGTCTCCCCCGCGCAGGCCGCCACCTCCCACCACGGCGCTTCCGCACTGCCGTGGCTGCTGCTGGCCGTGCACGTCGCGGTCGGCCTGCTCGCGTCCTGGTGGCTGCGGCGCGGTGAGGCCGCGGTGCACCGCGTGCTGCGGGCGGTGGCCGTCGCCGCGTTCCGCCCGCTGCTGTTCGCGGTCACCGCGGTCGGCGCCATGGCGGGCACCACCCCCGGCCGGGTCCGCCCCGCCACCCCGGCCGTCGCGCACCTCGCCGCCCGGCCGCTGCTGCACTCCGTCGTACGCCGAGGACCGCCGCTCGCGCTCGCTGCCTGACCAGGCAGCCGGCCCGACCCGCACGTCCTTCCCCCACATTCACGCGTACTTCTTCATCCGGAGATATCAGCCATGAGCAGCAGGAACAGCAAGCAGAGCAAGGCCGCCGCGCGCGAGCGGCTGCGCGCCCAGCGCGAGAAGGAAGCCAAGCGCGCGAAGGTGCGCCGCCAGATCATCGTCGCCGCCGGTGTCGTCGTGGTCCTGGCCGCGGCGGGCGGCATAGCCGTGGCGGTCAACAACGCCAACAAGCCGAGCAAGCCCAGCAAGTGGACGACCGCCTCGAAGGCCACCCTGGTCAAGCCGGCCAACACCTCGGGCACCAACGGCACCGTCATCACCCTCGGCGACCCGAACAACAAGAACACGGTCGAGGAGTGGGAGGACATGCGCTGCCCGTACTGCGCCGCCTACGAGCAGGAGTCCGGCGCGGCCGTGCTCCAAGGCGTCAAGGACGGCAAGTACAAGATCGTGCTGCACATCGGCACGTTCCTGGACACGAACCTCGGCGGCACCGGCTCCAAGCAGGCGCTGAGCGCACTGGGCGCCGCGCTGAACGTGTCGACGGACGCGTTCGAGCAGTTCCACACCCTGCTGTACTCCAAGGCCGTCCACCCGGACGAGAACAAGGACACCTTCAGCGACCCCGCGAAGCTCATCTCCATCGCGCAGAAGGTCCCCGCGCTCAAGGGCAACACGAAGTTCTCCGACGCGGTGACGAAGGGCACCTACGACAAGTGGGCCATGGACACCAGCTCCGTGTTCGAGAAGTTCCTGGACGACAAGACCATCTCCGGCACCCCGACGGTGAAGGTGAACGGCAAGAGCGTGGACGTCAACGGCGTGCCGGTCGCGACCGTGACAGCCGGAATCCAGGCCGACCTGAAGTAGCACGGGCACCTGGTGGGGTCGGGCGGCCCGGTGCCGCCCGACCCCCGGGTCCGCAGTCAGCCCCCTCGGCCGCACGAAGCAGCCGAGGAGTGCCTAGCCGTCGGCCTTCCGGCTACAGGTCCGCCAGGAAGTCCAGGGCGATCGGCCAGGTGCGCTCCGCGGCCTCCTCGTCGTAGTCGGGGAGGTCGGGGTCGGTGTAGAGGTGGCCGGCGCCGCGGTAGCGGAAGACCTCCACGTCGGCGCCGGCCCGCCGCATCCGCAGGTACCACGCGTTCAGCCAGTCGTCCGGCTCGAAGGGGTCCGGGTCGGCGACATGGAGCTGCACCGGGATGTCGGTGGCCGCGTCGTCCGCGATGTCCGAGGTGCCGTGCAGGAGCAGCAGCCCGCGGGCCTTCTCGTCGCCGAGGGCGAGGTTCTGCGCCAGCGCGGCGCCCATCGAGAACCCCGCGTAGACCAGGCCCTTCTCGGAGTGCGGGGCGGCGGCCACGATCGCCCGGCGCAGCAACTCCTCGTTGCCGATCTCGTCGCGGATCTTCCGGCCGTCCTCGACGCTGTCCGCCACCCGGCCGTCGAACAGGTCCGGCACGTGCACCTCGTGCCCGGCCGCGCGCAGCCGCTCGGCCGCGGAGTGTACGGCGGGCCGCAGCCCGTAGGTGGAGTGCAGCAGCACGATCGTCGCAGATGTCACAAGGGGCCTTCGTTCACGGTCCGTCGGGTACGGGTCCCATGGTGCCAGTTGCCAGCGGCAGGTCGGACGCCGTACACAGGTGCCGTACGGGGCTGCCGACGGACGGGAAGAGAAGCAGGTGGTGGGCATGGAGAGCACGCTGCGGCCGATCGTGGTGGTCGGCGCGGCGGTCGTGCTGACGGTACTGGTCGGCTGGATAGGCGACCGGGCGCTGCGCTCGGCCGACGCGCGGCACCCGGAGACCCCGCTGTGGGACCTGCTGCGCCGCTGCCGGCTGCCGTCGCAGGTGGTGCTCTGCACGGCCCTGCTGCGCGGCGCCTACCACGCCGCGCACTTCGAGGACGACCACGCGGCGGCCATCGGCCAGGCGCTCACCCTGGTGCTGATCGCCGCGTCGGCCTGGCTGGTGGTCCGCGTCGCGGCCGCCGTCATCGACTCCTCCTACGCCCGCTACGCCGCCACCGCGCACAGCGTGCCGAAGATCCGCCGGCTGCGTACCCAACTCACCCTCATCCAGCGGGTGCTGACCGCGATCGTCGGCGTGATCGCGGTCGCCTCGATGCTCTTCACGTTCCCGGAGATGCGGACCGTCGGCGCGTCCGTCCTGGCCTCGGCCGGCATCATCGGCATCGTCGCCGGTGTGGCCGCCCAGTCCACCCTCAGCAACCTCTTCGCCGGGCTCCAGATCGCCTTCGGGGACATGGTGCGGATCGGCGACACCGTGGTCGTCGACGGCGAGTGGGGCGAGGTCGAGGAGATCACGCTCACCTTTCTGAGCGTACGGACCTGGGACGAGCGCCGGATCACCATGCCCGTCTCGTACTTCACCAGCAAGCCGTTCGAGAACTGGTCGCGCGGCGACCCCCGGATGACCGGCGCGGTCCTCCTCCACCTCGACCACTCCGCGCCCGTCGACCTCATGCGCAAGCGCCTGCTGGAGATACTCGAGCAGGCCGCCGAGTGGGACCACCGGGCCTGGAGCCTGGTCGTCCTCGACACCACCCCCACCACCGTCCAGGTGCGCGCCGTCGCCACCGCCAAGGACGCCGGCGACATCTTCGCGCTCCGCTGCCTCATCCGCGAGCAACTCATCGACTGGCTGCGCACGGAGCACCCGTACGCGCTCCCCCGCGTCAGCGTTCGCGTGCAGGACGAGCCCCCGCCCAGCCCCGACAGGTAGTCCCGGGGCCTCCCCCGGTGTCCCGGAACCGGCAGAGCTCACCACCCCGCCGGGTCCGTCACACCCCTCGCATGGACCGCAGATCGAGATGTCTCAGCACGCGATCCACGATCTCCGGGTCGGACCCGGGTTCGCTGCGGGCGGAGAGCACCTCGTGGCGGGCCGCGGAGAGCATGTCGTCCTGGATACGGCGCAGCGCCTTGATCCGCCGGGCGCGCCCCGCGTGGCTCTCGCGCCGCTCGTCGTCGAGGACATCGGGCGAGATACGGGCCCCGAGGTCGATCGCCCGGTGGTAGAGCATCTCCGCGAGTTCCTCGTCGAGGTCCTCCGCCGTCTCGATCTCCTTGAGCCGCCTCCTGGCCGCCTTCATCGCGCGCAGCGCCAGCGCGCGTTCCTGGTCGTGCTCGACCTCGATGTCCCCGGTGACCCCGAGCCTGCGCACCAGCCAGGGCAGCGTGAGTCCCTGGATCACGAGGGTGACCAGGACCACGGAGAAGGCGATGAAGAGCAGTTGGGCGCGGGCGGGGAACGGGTCGCCGTGGTCCGTGGTGAGCGGGATCGCCAGCGCGAGGGCGACGGAGGCCACCCCGCGCATCCCGGCCCACCACATGGTGACCGTCTCCCGCCAGGTCAGCGGGATGTCCTCGTCCATGTCCCGCAGCGTGTGCAGCCGCTTGGCGATGGCCGCGGCGGGCAGCAGGTAGAGCAGCCGGATGCCGACCACGACGGCGACGATCAGCCCGGCGTCGCGCAGCATCGGCCCCCAGTGTCCGGCGCCCGCGCTGAAGACGTGGTGCATCTCCAGGCCGATCAGCCCGAAGGCGATCCCGGTGACGAGGGTGTCGACGATCTCCCAGAAGGTGTTGCCGGCCAGCCGTGCGGTCACGTCGTCGGCCTCGAAGGCGTACTCGGTGAGGAAGAGCGCCGCGGTGAGCACGGCGAGCACGCCGGAGCCGTGCAGCCCCTCGGCGATCGCGTAGGAGGCGAACGGCACCAGCAGCGACAGGCCGATCTGCAAGGTGGCGTCGCCGACCACGCCCATCAGCTTGTTCGCGCCCCAGCCGAGCACCAGCCCGACCGCGACCGCGACGACCGCCGACAGGACGAACTCCAGGACGGCGTGCGGCAGCGAGAAGTGGCCGGAGAGCACCGCCGCGACCGCCACGTGGTAGAGCACGATCGCGGTGACGTCGTTGAACAGCCCCTCCCCTTCGAGGATGGAGATCATCCGGCGGGGCAGGCCGAGGCTGCCGGCCACCGCGGTCGCGGCGACCGGGTCCGGCGGGGCCACCAGGGCGCCGAGGGTGACGGCGGCGGCCAGCGTGATCCCGGGCACCACCGCGTTGGCGACGGCCGCGACCGCGGCCGTGGTGAGGAACACCAGGGCGACCGCGAGCAGGAAGATCGCCCGCCGGTTCGCCGCGAACTGCCGCCACGAGGTGCGCTGCACCGAGGCGTACAGCAGCGGCGGCAGCACCAGCGGCAGGATCAACTCGGGGTTGATCTCGATGTTCGGCACCTGCGGGATCAGCGCCAGCACGCCGCCCAGCACGGTCATCAGCACCGGCGAGGGCAGCCCGACCCGTTCGGCCACGGGCACCATGACGATCGCGGCCAGCATGATCGCGAAGAACAGCGCGAGTTGATCCACGCCGCTAGGTTGCCACGCGGTTACTGGCTGTCGGCCCTCACCACGTCCAGTGCGGCCTGGAGGTCTTGGGGATACGTGCTTTCGAACTCGACCCACTCGCCGTCCGCGGGGTGCTCGAAGCCCAGTCGCACCGCGTGCAGCCACTGCCGGGTCAGCCCGAGCCGCTTGGCCAGCGTCGGGTCGGCCCCGTAGGTGAGGTCGCCGACGCAGGGGTGGCGGTGCGCGGACATGTGCACCCGGATCTGGTGGGTGCGGCCGGTCTCCAGCTTGATGTCGAGCAGGCTCGCGGAGCGGAACGCCTCGATCAGGTCGTAGTGCGTCACCGACGGCTTGCCCTCGGCGGTCACCGCCCACTTGTAGTCGTGAGTGGGGTGCCGGCCGATCGGCGCGTCGATGGTGCCGCTCATCGGGTCGGGGTGGCCCTGCACCAGAGCGTGGTAGCGCTTGTCCACCACGCGGTCGCGGAACTGCTGCTTGAGCCGGGTGTACGCCCGCTCGGACTTGGCCACGGCCATCAGCCCGGAGGTGCCCACGTCCAGCCGGTGCACGATGCCCTGGCGCTCGGCGGCGCCGGACGTGGAAATCCGGTACCCGGCGGCGGCCAGCCCGCCGATCACGGTGGTCCCGGTCCACCCGGGGCTGGGGTGCGCGGCGACCCCGACCGGCTTGACGACGACCACCACGTCCTCGTCGTCGTACACGATCTCCATGCCCTCGACGGGCTCGGCGACGATCTGTACGGGGGCGGCCGGCGCGGGCATCTCCACCTCGAGCCACGCCCCGCCGTGCACCCGCTCGGACTTGCCCGCCGCTGCCCCGTCGATCGACACCTTCCCGGCCGCGGCCAGTTCGGCGGCCTTCGTCCTGGAGAAGCCGAACATGCGGGCGATGGCGGCGTCGACGCGCTCGCCCTCCAGGCCGTCGGGCACGGGAAGGGAGCGGACCTCGGGAAGCGTACTCACCTGGTCGAGTATGCCGGACGCGGCGCGGCCCGGACGCCGGGCGGCCTCCGAGCGGTCTCCAAGCGGCCTCCGGGGGGACGCCGTACGGTCCCCGCGCCGGCGGTCAGTCGTCGCGCTGCTGGCGCTTGCCGTCAGGCTCGATACCCAGGAAGGAGAGCAGCACGATCAGGACGCCACCGCAGGTGATCGCGGAGTCGGCGAGGTTGAAGATCGCGAAGTGCTCGGGCGCGATGAAGTCGACCACGCGGCCCTGGAACCCGCCGGGGGTGCGGAAGACCCGGTCGGTGAGGTTGCCGAAGGCCCCGCCGAGCAGCAGGCCGAGCGCGATCGCCCACGGGACGCTGTACAGGCGGCGGGAGAGACGGACGATCACCACGATGACGCCGGCGGCGATCACCGTGAACACGATGGTCATGCCCTGGCCGATGCCGAAGGCCGCGCCGCCGTTCCGGATCGCGTCCAGCCGCAGGTAGTGGCCGAAGATGTCGACCGGATCATGGTTCTCCAGGCTGTGCACCACCCACAGCTTCGAGAGCAGGTCCAGCAGGTACGCCAGTGCCGCGACGCCTATCAGCACGGCGACCCGGCGCCTGCCGCGCGGCGCCGGCGCCGCCTCGGTGGCCCCGCCCGCGCCCTTCTCCGCGCCCGCCTCCGCGTCCGGCGTCTCCGGTGTGGTGATGGTGCGCTCCGCTTCCGTCACGTCAGTCCCTAGCCTTGTGTGCCCGACCCTCCGTGCGAGGGTACCAAGGGGCCCCCGACCCCCGGGCTTCCCCGCACTGTCGGTTCCGGGACCACCTCCCGGTGGTGGGTTGCTCGCGCCGTTCTCCCCCCAGAGCTTCGCCTGGGAGGTACCCCCACGCGCCCCTGGGTAGGCCGACCTTCTGAGGTGCGCTGTCCCCGCGGCGACCAGCCACCACGAAGGGGCGCGGGGAACTGCGCGACCAGCCCAATGCCGGGGGAAGATCCGGCGAGCCCCCGCAAGGGGCGGCCCGGACGGCAGTCCAACCCGCCCAAGCCCCGCGAGAACCAGGCACACCCGGGTACAGGGAAGAAGCGAGGCTCTTTTCACGGAAGGCCCGAGCGAAACCCAGGGGCGCGGGAACCGACGCGCGCAACCGCCCACCGGGGGGTGGTCCCCGGGCCGACAGAACGGGGGCACCCGGGGGGTCGGGGGCACCGTTCAGCGGCGCTCTTGGCGCTGCTTGTCGTCGAGGCACAGCGTCGCCCGGGGGAACGCCTGCATACGGGCCTTCCCGATCGGCTTGCCGCAGACCTCGCAGAGCCCGTACGTCCCTTCGTCGAGCCGGCGCAGCGCGTGATCCGCCTGCGTGAGCATCTCCCGGGTGTTCGCGGCGAGCGCCAGCTCCGACTCGCGGGTGATGTTCTTGGACCCGGTGTCCGCCTCGTCGCCCGCGCCGTCCCCGGAGTCGCGCAGCAGGCCGGCGACGGCGGCCTCGGAGGAGGCGATCTCCGTCTTGAGCCGCTCCACCTCCGCGAGCAGCTCCGACCGCGCCTCCTCGACCTCCTCGGGGGTCCACGGGTCCTCGCCGGGCAGCACCGCGAGGCCGCCCGGCTCCGCCGCGTTCCGCGCCGCGGGCACCGCGGAGTCGGCCGTCCCGGCCACCGTCTTCTTAGCTCCCACCTTGCGGGCTCCTGTCTTCCTGGTCCCAGCCTCGCCGGCGGACGCCGCTTCGGCTTTCGGCCGCTGAGCTGCCGAAGTCTTCTTCGCGGCGGCCTTCTTGCCGGCCGCCTTCTTGGCCGTGGTCTTCTTCGCGGGCGCCTTCTTGGCGGCGGACTTCTTGGCGGCGGACTTCTTCGCCGCCGTCTTCTTCGCCGCGGCTGTCTTCTTCCGCGCCGCAGTCCCGGTCGCCCCCGCCCCCGTCGTCGCCTCAGTGGCTGTGTCCTCCACGCCTGTCGGCGCCTCCTCCGCAGAAGCCTCGGTCCCACCGGTGCGGCGGGTCGCGGCGTGGGCGCCGCCGGCCGCGCTCTTCTTCGCCGTCCGCTTGGCCGCCGTCCGTTTGGCCGAGCGGGCGGCGGGCGCCTCCGCCGCCGATTCCGTGCCGGTCGCGCCCTTCTTCGTGGCCGCCTTCTTCCCGGCGGCCTTCTTGGCCGGTTCACTCGCCGCCGCCGCGGTGGCGGCGGGCTTCTTCACGACCATGGCCGCGACCCCTTCACGTCAGTGATCTCGTTCGCGAATCGTGCCGGAAACGGTAAATCGGGCATCGATCCGCGGCAACGGGGCGCGCTGCCGGGCCGACCGGCACCCCTCGGCGGGGAACCGGTCTGCATCCGTTGTGCCCAGCTCACCGTCAGGTATTCCGCCGTAACCCGCGAACCATGCCGCATTCCGGAACAAAGACGGCCATCAGGGTCACCCCGCGTCCGGGACGGGCAGGTGGAAGGCCACCGGAGGGCGGAAGAAGGCGGGCGCGGCGGCCGGGCCGGGGCGGGGGAAAACGGTGCGCGGGCGCGGCGCGCGGGCCCGTACACTGGGCGCAGCGAAAGGCGTGGATGGGACGAGTAGCGCCGCACGCAGCCATGAGCGACCCGGGGACGGTGGAAGCCCGGGGGTGTGCGCGGTGCGAAGATCACCCCGGAGTCGCCGGAAGAAGGCCCACGGGCGTGCGGTGAGCACACCCGTCCGCTGGTAGAACCGGCCTCGCGACCCCAATGAGGGGGCGGTGGGTCCCGTACGGGCCCGGCACACCGCCAAGGAGGGTGGTACCGCGGGAGCGCCGGCACAGGCTCTCGTCCCTCCGACGGAAGAACGCGACAAGCGACAAGCGTCCGCCGGAGGAAGAACCCTGATGAGCCAGCCGCGCCAGCCGCAGTACCGCCAGGTACCCGCACAGGTCGACCTGCCCGCCCTCGAACACGAGGTGCTGGAGCTGTGGAGCGAGCGGAAGACCTTCGCCCGCTCGGTCCAGCAGTCCGAGGGCCGCCCGGACTGGGTCTTCTACGAGGGCCCGCCGACCGCCAACGGCATGCCCGGCGCCCACCACATCGAGGCGCGCGTCTTCAAGGACGTCTTCCCGCGCTTCAAGACCATGCAGGGCCACCACGTGACCCGCAAGGCCGGCTGGGACTGCCACGGCCTGCCGGTCGAGCTGGCGGTGGAGAAGGAACTGGGCTTCACCGGCAAGCAGGACATCGAGAAGTACGGCATCGCGGAGTTCAACGCGAAGTGCCGCGCGTCGGTGACCCGGCACACCGACGCCTTCACCGAGCTGACCACGCGCATGGGCTACTGGGTGGACCTCGACGACGCCTACCGCACCATGGACCCCCAGTACATCGAGTCGGTGTGGTGGTCGCTCAAGCAGATCTTCGACAAGGGCCTGCTGGTGCAGGACTACCGGGTCGCCCCCTGGTGCCCGCGCGACCAGACCGGGCTGTCCGACCACGAACTCGCGCAGGGCTACGAGACGGTCGTCGACCCCTCGGTCTACGTGCGCTTCCCGCTCACCTCCGGCCCGCTGGCCGGCGAGGCTTCGCTCCTGGTGTGGACGACCACCCCCTGGACCCTGGTCTCCAACACGGCGGTCGCCGCGCACCCCGACGTGACGTACGTGGTGGCCACCGACGGCACCGAGCGGCTGGTCGTCGCCGAACCGCTGCTCGGCAAGGCGCTCGGCGAAGGATGGGCCACGACCGGGCAGACCTTCACCGGCCGCGAGATGGAGCGCTGGACGTACCAGCGCCCGTTCGACTACGTGGACATCCCCGACGCGCACTTCGTCGTCAACGCCGAGTACGTCACCACCGAGGACGGCACCGGGCTGGTGCACCAGTCCCCCGCGTTCGGCGAGGACGACCTCAGGACCTGCCGCGCGTACGGCCTGCCGGTGGTCAACCCGGTCCGCCCGGACGGCACCTTCCAGCCGGACGTGCCGCTGGTCGGCGGGGTCTTCTTCAAGAAGGCCGACGAGACGCTGGTCGCCGAACTCGACGCGGCCGGCCGGCTCTTCCGGCACCTGCCCTACGAGCACAGCTACCCGCACTGCTGGCGCTGCCACACCGCGCTGCTCTACTACGCCCAGCCGTCCTGGTACATCCGCACCACCGCGGTCAAGGACGCGCTGCTGCGGGAGAACGAGCGCACCAACTGGTACCCGGAGACCGTCAAGCACGGCCGCTACGGCGACTGGCTGGACAACAACGTGGACTGGGCGCTGTCCCGCAACCGCTACTGGGGCACCCCGCTGCCCATCTGGCGCTGCGCCGACGGCCACCTCACCTGCGCCGGCTCGCGCGCCGACCTCACCGAGCTGACCGGTACCGACCAGTCCGGCCTCGACCCGCACCGCCCGTACATCGACGCGGTCACCTTCCCCTGCCCGGAGTGCGGGCAGACCGCGACCCGGGTGCCCGAGGTGATCGACGCCTGGTACGACTCCGGGTCGATGCCGTTCGCGCAGTGGGGCTATCCGTACCGCAACAAGGAGATCTTCGAGCGGACCTACCCCGCGCAGTTCATCTCCGAGGCGATCGACCAGACCCGCGGCTGGTTCTACACGCTGATGGCCATCGGCACCCTGGTCTTCGACCGGTCCTCGTACGAGAACGTGGTCTGCCTCGGCCACATCCTCGCCGAGGACGGCCGCAAGATGTCCAAGCACCTCGGCAACATCCTGGAGCCGATCCCGCTGATGGACCAGCACGGCGCCGACGCGGTGCGCTGGTTCATGGCCGCGGGCGGCTCGCCGTGGGCGGCCCGCCGGGTCGGGCACGGCACCATCCAGGAGGTGGTCCGCAAGACGCTGCTCACCTACTGGAACACGGTCGCCTTCCAGGCGCTGTACGCCCGCACCTCCGGCTGGGCGCCGTCCGCGGCCGACCCGGCGGTGGCGGACCGGCCGCTGCTGGACCGCTGGCTGGTCGGCGAGCTCAACGCGCTGGTCCGCGACACCACCGCCGCGCTGGAGGACTTCGACACCCAGCGGGCCGGCAAGCTGCTGTCCGCCTTCGTCGACGACCTGTCCAACTGGTATGTCCGGCGCTCCCGGCGGCGGTTCTGGCAGGGCGACGCGGCCGCGCTGCGCACCCTGCACGACGTGCTGGAGACCTTCACCCGGCTGATGGCGCCGCTGGTGCCGTTCATCACCGAGCGGGTCTGGCAGGACCTGGTGGTCCCGGTGGTGCCCGACGCCCCCGACTCGGTCCACCTCGCCGAGTGGCCGGTGGCCGACGCCGAGCGGATCGACCCGGCGCTGTCCGAGCAGGTACGGCTGGTCCGCCGGCTGGTCGAACTCGGCCGCGCCACCCGCGCGGAGTCCGGGGTGAAGACCCGGCAGCCGCTGTCCCGTGCGCTGGTGGCGGCGAGCGGTTTCGCGACGCTGCCGTCCGAACTGCGCGACCAGATCGCGGAGGAGCTGAACGTCTCCTCGCTCGCGTCCCTCTCCGAGGTGGGCGGGTCGCTGGTCGACACCAGCGCCAAGGCCAACTTCCGCGCGCTGGGCAAGCGGTTCGGCAAGGGAGTCCAGGCGGTCGCGGCCGCCGTCGCCGCCGCTGACGCGAGTGTCCTGTCGGCGCAGTTGCGGGAGAGCGGCACCACGAGTGTCGAGGTCGACGGTGAGAGGGTCACGCTCTCCCCGGAGGAGGTCATCGTCACGGAGACTCCTCGCGAGGGGTGGTCGGTCGCGTCGGACTCCGGTGCGACCGTGGCGCTCGACCTCACGATCACGCCCGAGTTGCGGCTCGCCGGGCTCGCCCGCGATGCGATCCGGCTCATCCAGGAGGCGCGCAAGCAGTCGGGATTCGACGTGGCGGACCGGGTCGAGATCCGCTGGACCTCGACCGACCCCGAGGTCACGGGGGCTCTCGACGCCCACGGCTCCCTGATCTCCGAGGAGGTCCTGGCCACCGACTTCTCCCAGGGCGCCCCCGCCCCCGAGTCCGGCCCCGCCTTCACGGACGAGGGCCTGTCGCTCACCTTCACCCTGCGGAGGGCCTAGCCGCGAACGGGCGGGGGCGCCCTCATCCGTGAGGGCGCCCCCGCCCCGGGGAGCCGTCGCCTGTCGGGGCAACCCCGCCCCGGCAGGGGCACCCTGAGGGGCGGGTGGGCGGGAAGCACAAAAGGTCCGGGCCCCGCTGGGGAAATGTTTCCCCGGGGGCCCGGACCTTCGTCGTGCTGGGAGAGCGACGTCCTAGTTGTCGTCCTCGTCAATCAGGAACCCTCGCATCGGCGTCGGTGCCTGCTGCAACGGCTGCGGCCCCTGCGGCCGTACCGGAGCCATCGGCTGCGTCATCGCGGGCGACATCTGCTGCTGGCCACCATACGTGGGCCCGGGTGTGTGCCCGCCGCCCATGGAGCCGTTCTGCGCGGCACCGGCTCCGTAGGAAGGCCCACCGGAACCGCCGTGACCCATCGCTCCGGCACCCGCGGGCGCCATCCCGCCCATGGAGCTGCTGCCGCCCATGGAACCGCCACCACCCATGGAACTGCCGCCCATGGAAGGCGCGGAGGGCAGCGACGGCGCCGGCGGGGAGGTCCGCGGCGGGGCGAGCGAGTCGTCCGCCTGGTTCTCCAACTGGCGCAGCTGCGACTCCAGGTAGGACTTCAGCCGGGTGCGGTACTCCCGCTCGAACCCGCGCAGGTCCTCGACCTTGCGCTCGAGCGTCGCCCGCGCGGACTCCAGGGAGCCCATGGCCACGCGGTGCTTCTCCTGGGCGTCCCGCTCCAGCGCGTCGGCCTTGGCGCGGGCGTCCCGCTCCAGGCCCTCGGCGCGGCTGCGCGCTTCGCCCACGATCTTGTTGGCCTCGGACCGCGCCTCGGCGATCGCCTGGTCGGCGGTCTGCTGGGCGAGCGAGAGGACGCGGGCGGCGCTGTCGCCACCGGGGCCCTGCTGCTGCATCGGGTGCTGGCCCATCGGGCCGGGGCCGCCCTGCATGCCCGGACCGCCGGGACCACCAGGCCCCTGCATACCCGGACCACCGGGACCCTGCATGCCACCAGGACCCTGCTGCTGCATGGGGTGCCCCTGCTGCTGCATCGGGTGCTGGCCCATCTGGCCCATCGGGCCGGGGCCTTGCTGCTGCATGGGGTGCTGCCCCATCTGCCCCATCTGGCCCGGGCCGGGGCCGTGCTGCTGCTGCCCACTCGGTCCAGCCGGCAGCTGCGGTGCGCCACCCGGCAGTTGGGGCGGGCCCATCTGCTGCTGCGGCATCTGCTGCTGCACCGGCTGCGGTCCGGATATGGCGGCGGGGACCGGACGATCCTGCTGCTCCGGCTTGCGCATGTTCTGCGGCTGCTGGTTGGCAGCGGCGGCCCGAGTCGCAGCGGCCAACTTGGCCCGCAGGTCCTCGTTCTCGCGGAGCAGTCGGGTCAGTTCCGACTCCACCTCGTCGAGGAAGGCGTCGACCTCGTCCTCGTCATAGCCCTCTCGGAGGCGGACGGTCGTGAACTGCTTGTTCCGAACGTCCTCGGGGGTCAGCGGCATCTCTTCACCTCAACGTGATCGTCGACATATCGGGAGCCCACACCGTTCACATCAAACCCCCTACGACGGAGATCAGGATGAACACGATGATCATCAATACGAAGAAGGACAGGTCGAGCGCCACGCCCCCGAGACGTAGCGGCGGGATGAAACGCCGCAGAAGCTTAAGTGGCGGATCGGTGACAGTGTAGGTGGCTTCCAGGATGACCACCATCGCCTTCCCAGGGTGCCACGAACGGGCGAACTGGAAGACGTAATCCATCACCAATCGGAAGATGAGCACGAACAGGAAGACGTACAGCGCGATGTACAGCACCTGGAGTGCGACATTCATCGCGCTTCCCTCTCCCCTGCTCATCCATCGGCCTGCCGGCCGGGTCCTACATGTCGTGCGGTTGCGTTCTGCCTGGTCAGACCAGGTTCAGGCTAGCTCTGGTTGAAGAACCCACCCTCGGCGATGCGAGCCTTGTCCTCCGCCGTGACATCGACGTTAGCAGGCGAGAGCAGAAAGACCTTCTGCGTCACCCGCTCGATGCTGCCGTGCAGGCCGAAGACCAGACCGGCGGCAAAGTCGACAAGTCGCTTCGCGTCGGTGTCGTCCATCTCGGTCAAGTTCATGATCACCGGGGTGCCTTCACGGAAGTGTTCCCCGATGGTACGGGCTTCGTTGTAGGTCCGGGGGTGCAGCGTGGTGATCCGGTACGGTTCCCGCTCTGACACGACCTTGGGCATGATCACCGGTGCGTTCTTCTCCAGGTTCTGACGTTCGGGTGTGATGGATGCCACTGGGGCGATCCGCGGTTCGCGCGGCGCCGGGGCATGCACCAGCCGCGGGGGGTCGTCCTGCGGCTGCGGGCTCGGCGGCACGTGCTGGCTGTGCGGCCTACGAGGGGCGGCGCGTTCGGGCTCCGGGTCGGCCCGGCCGCTGGGCGGCGTGGCCATCTCGGGCTCGAACTCGTCGTCGGGGTCGAACCCCGGTCCGTCGTATCCGTCGTCCTCCACGAGACCGAGGTAGACCGCCATCTTGCGCATCGCGCCGGCCATGCTCTGCGTCCTCTCAGCGGGGTTCGGTCCGCGGCCGCCGCTCGGGGCGGCCGCCACACCATATTTATGCTGTGGTCCGACTTGTTTGGTGACGTTACCGGAGCCCGGGACGGACTCCGAGTACCGCCGTACCGACGCGTACATGTGTCGCTCCGGCGGCCACCGCTTCGTCCAGATCCTGACTCATCCCTGCCGAGACCATGTTCGCAGCCGGATGCGTCTCGCGCAGGCGGGATGAGATTTCCGCCAACCGATCGAAGGCCGCGCGGGGTTGACCCGCGTACGCCCCCGCCAGCGGCGCGACCGTCATCACACCGTCGAGCCGCAGCCCGTCGGCGGCGGCGATCGCGTCGGCCAGCGGGCCCACCGCGTCGGGTGCCACCCCGCCGCGTTCGCCCCGGTCGCCGGACTCCGCGTCGAGGGCGACCTGCACCAGGCAGCCGAGCCGTCTTCCCGCGGCGGTGGCCGCGGCGGACAGTGCGGTGACCAGGCGAGGGCGGTCGACGGAGTGCACGTGGTCAGCGTAACGGACCACGGAGCGCGCTTTGTTGGTCTGCAACTGGCCGACGAAGTGCCAGGTCAGCGGGAGGTCGGCGCATGCGGCGGCCTTGGGTCCGGCATCCTGGTCGCGGTTCTCCGCGACCTGCCGCACACCGAGGCCGGACAGCACCCGGACGTCCTCGGCCGGGTAGGTCTTCGTCACCACGATCAGGGTGACCTCGTCGCGGCTCCGGCCGGCCGCCTCGCAGGCGCGCGCGATCCGTTCCCGTACCACCGCCAGGTTCGCGGCGATCTCTTCGGCTCTGCTCGACACTCCCGTTCACCCGGTCCGTTCCGGCGCCGCGGCGGCCGTGCCGTCCGGCCCGCCGTCGCGCCAGACATAGCCCGCCAGCCGGCCGGTGGTGCGGTCGCGGCGGTACGAGAAGTGGTCGGCGGACTCCCGCGTGCAGACCGTCGGACCCTCGATCACCCGTACGCCGCAGCGCGCGAGTTGGGCGATCACGCCGGCGCTCACATCGAGCGCGGGCGTACCCCAACTCGTCTCGGCGTACGACTCGGGTACGGCGGACGCGACCTCGCTCCGGAGCGCGGCGGGCACCTCATAGCACTTACCGCACACCGAGGGGCCGAGCAGCGCGCTGATCCGCTCCGGCCGCGCGCCGGCCGCGACCATCGCGCCGACCGCGGCCGGCACCACGCCGGCCACCAGTCCGGGCCGTCCGGCGTGCGCGGCGGCGACCACGCCGGCGGCGGGGTCGGCGAGCAACACCGGTACGCAGTCGGCGGTGAGCACCGCGAGGGTCAGGTCCGCGCGGGTGGTGACGACGGCGTCGGCCGCCGGAACCGGTCTCTCGCCCCAGGGTGCGTCGACGACCACGACGTCGCGGCCGTGCACCTGGTGCATCCACACCACCCGGTCCGCGTCGCGGCCGAGCGCCCGCGCGGCGCGCTCGCGGTTGGCCCGGACCGCGGCCGGGTCGTCGCCCACCGCGCCACCGAGGTTGAGGCTGTCATACGGAACGGCGCTCACCCCGCCCCACCTGTCGGTGAAGGCGAAGTGCGCGCCGTCCACTGCCGTGCTGTGCCCTATCACTTCCGGGCGGTCACTTCAGGAAGTCGGGAACGTCGAGTTCCTCGACGGCCGGGTCCTGGTACGGCCGGGCCGGCGGGACCAGCGGGCCGGACGGGGTGCCGGGGTTCTCGGCGACCGGCTCGCTGTCCGGCTCGGGCTCCCGCTCGACCGGCGCCGGCACGCTGCCGATACCGGTGAACGACGGGGTCAGCCGGCCCGCGTCGGAGCCGGCGCCCCGGCCGGCACCGGCGCCGGACGAACCGGTCGGGGTGCCGGACGAAGAGCCCGACGAGTCGTCACGGGCGGTGTAGCCGCCGACCAGTTTGTCCCGGCTGCCCTTGGTCGGCGGCTGGCCGCCGTCGAAGCCGGCCGCGATGACGGTCACCCGCACCTCGTCGCCGAGGGCGTCGTCGATGACCGCGCCGAAGATGATGTTCGCCTCGGGGTGGGCGGCCTCGCTGACCAGTTGGGCCGCCTCGTTGATCTCGAACAGGCCGAGGTCGGAGCCACCGGAGATGGAGAGCAGCACACCGCGGGCGCCGTCGATCGACGCCTCCAGCAGCGGCGAGGAGATCGCCATCTCCGCGGCCGCCACCGCGCGGTCGTCGCCGCGGGCGGAGCCGATGCCCATCAGCGCGGAACCCGCCTCGGACATCACCGACTTGACGTCGGCGAAGTCAAGGTTGATCAGGCCGGGGGTGGTGATCAGGTCGGTGATGCCCTGCACGCCGGAGAGCAGCACCTGGTCCGCGGAGCGGAAGGCGTCCAGCACGCTCACCTGGCGGTCGGAGATCGACAGCAGCCGGTCGTTGGGGATCACGATCAGCGTGTCGACGTTCTCCCGCAGGCCGGCGATGCCGTCCTCGGCCTGGTTGGCGCGGCGGCGGCCCTCGAAGGTGAAGGGGCGGGTCACCACGCCGATGGTGAGCGCCCCCAGCGAGCGGGCGATGTTGGCCACGACGGGGGCGCCGCCGGTGCCGGTGCCGCCCCCCTCGCCCGCGGTGACGAAGACCATGTCGGCGCCCTTGAGCACCTCTTCGATCTCCTCGCGGTGGTCCTCCGCGGCCTTGCGGCCGACGTCGGGGTTGGCGCCGGCGCCGAGGCCCCGGGTCAGTTCGCGGCCGACGTCCAGCTTGACGTCGGCGTCGCTCATGAGCAGGGCCTGCGCATCGGTATTGATCGCGATGAACTCGACGCCCTTGAGACCGACCTCGATCATCCGGTTGATGGCGTTGACGCCACCGCCGCCGATGCCGACGACCTTGATGACTGCGAGGTAGTTCTGCGGTGCTGCCACGTCGAAGGCCTCTCGCCTCGAGTTACGAATCGTGTGGGACGGTCGGTACGCTCGCCGGTGCCGTTCCGAACCCTAACCCTGAGGTTTAGGGTTACCAGTACGCCAGTCCCATGTGTTCCCTTGGGACGAGACACTAAGTCGACAAGCGGTGGCGGTTCAACGAACACGCCGAACCTCCCGTTTTTCTTTTCACCCTATGTGATCACGCCGTCCTTCGCGCAGCCGGGTGCGAACGCCTTGTCGCGGCTGGCCTCCCAGCCGTCAACTCCCGGAAGCAGCAGGGGCGGTGGGCGCACTGACGTCGTAGTGCGTCGCGTCCGGCTGCGCCTTCATCAGCGCGGCGAGCGTGCGCGCCTTGCGTGCGCCGTTCTCGGAACTCCCCCACACCACCTCGCGCCCGCCGGAGAGTTCGACGGTGATGCCGTCGTAGGAACGCACCCGGATCGCGGTGGCGTGGCCACTGAGGGATTGCGGCAACTCGGCCGAGACGGCAATGGCGGCGCGCAGCAGTCCCTTTGTGCCGAATTGGCGAACGCTCGCGGCCTGCGGGTCGGTCAACTGCACCAGCGGCACCCCGCGCGGCGCCCGGTCGACGGTGGCGAATCGCACGCCACCGCGGTCGACTTCGGTGTAGCGGGTGCCGTTCTTGAGCACGGCCGACGGGGTCCGTTCGACGATCCGCAGCTTGACGGTGTGCGGCCAGGAGCGGTCCACGTCCACGTGGTCGATGCGCGGGAGCGCGGTGGTGAGCCGTTTGCCGACGGCGCCGGTGTCCACGGAGAACAGGGCGCCGCCGAGCGGGACTTTCGCCGCGCTGACGATCTGATCATCGGTCAATACGGAGTTCCCGGTGACCTTGACGCGTTCGGCCCGCAGCAGCGGAGAGCCGTACACGAGGTAGCCGCCGCCCCCGCCGACCACGGTCAACGCGACCAGCGCGAGCAGCAGTACGTTCCGCCTGCGGCGCGCCGTGCCGCGGGGTGGCCGAGGCGACGGTCGGAGCGGGCCGCCCCGCACGCGGCTCGCGCCGGGCGCTGCCAGTCGGGTCATCTCGGCCTCCGGGGTGGGCGATGGTGCTCCTATCCTGCAACGGGTTCGCCCGCGGGTACGGCAACCCGCCGCGGGAGTCCCCGTTACCGTCGGGCGGCGATCGCCTCGTAGACCATTCGCATCAGCAGCTCGTCCGCGTCGCGGCGGCCGAACTCCGCGGCGGCGCGGGACATGTCGTACAGCCGGTGCGGGTCGGTGAGGACGGGAAGGACGTTCCCCAGCACCCAGTCCGGCGTCAGCTCCGCGTCGTCCACCAGCACGCCGCCGCCGGCCTTGACCACCGGCTGCGCGTTGAGCCGCTGCTCGCCGTTGCCGATCGGCAGCGGCACGTACGCCGCGGGCAGCCCCACCGCGGAGAGTTCGGCCACGGTCATCGCGCCGGCCCGGCACAGCATCATGTCGGCGGCGGCGTAGGCGAGATCCATCCGGTCGAGGTAGGGCACCGGACGGTACGGCGGCATGCCGGGCATGTTGTCGGACTGCGGCAGTTCGTTCTTCGGGCCGACCGCGTGCAGGATCTGCACCCCGGACTGCTGGAGCCGCGGGGCGACCGTGGTCACCACCTCGTTGAGCCGCCGGGCGCCCTGGGAGCCGCCGGAGACCAGCAGCGTCGGCAGGTTCTGGTCGAGGCCGAACGCGTGCCGGGCCTCGGGGCGGGCGGCGGCCCGGTCGAGGGTGGCGATGGAGCGGCGCAGCGGGATGCCGATGTAGTGCGAGTCGCGCAGCTTGCTGTCCGGGGTGGAGACGGCCACGGTGTGCGCGTAGCGGGAGCCGATCTTGTTGGCCAGGCCCGGCCGGGCGTTGGCCTCGTGGACGACGATCGGCACGCCGAGGCGCTTGGCGGCGAGGTACCCGGGCAGGGCGACGTAGCCGCCGAAGCCGACCAGGCAGTCGGCCTTGGTGCGCTCCAGGATCTGCTCGGCGGCCTTGATGGTGCCGCGCAGCCGACCGGGGACGGTGATCAGTTCGGGGGTGGGCCGGCGCGGCAGCGGGACCGCGGGGATGAGGGCGAGTTCGTAGCCCCGCTCGGGCACGAGCCTGGTCTCCAGGCCGCGCTCGGTGCCCAGTGCGGTGATTCCCACGGTCGGGTCCTGCCTGCGCAGGGCATCGGCGAGCGCGAGCGCCGGCTCGATGTGGCCGGCGGTCCCCCCACCGGCGAGTACGACATGCACCGTCATTCACCGCTCTCCCGACGGCCGCCTTCCGGTACGCCGTCGCATCGTCCTTTTCATCACCCCGGTCAGGGAGTTGTGCTCCCGCATGGCCAGGGCCGCCCGCGCCGCCGGCTCGCTTCTGGCGAAGGAGATCAGCAGCCCCACGGCGTACATGGTCGGCAGGAGGGCCGAGCCTCCGTAGGAGAACAGCGGGAGCGGGACACCGGCGATCGGCAGCAGGCCGAGCACCGCACCGACGTTGATCACGGATTGGACCGTGATCCAGGTGGTCACGCCACCCGCTGCGAACCTGACGAAGGGGTCCTCCGTGCGACCGGCCACGCGGATACCCGCGTAGCCTAGTGCCGCGAAGAGGGCGAGTACGGACAGCGTGCCCGCCAGGCCCAGTTCCTCACCGGTCACGGCGAAGATGAAGTCGGTGTGCGGCTCGGGAAGTTCGCCCCATTTCTCCACGCTCGCGCCCAGGCCGGTGCCGAACCAGCCGCCAGAGGCGAGGGCGTAGATGCCGTGCACGGCCTGCCAGCACTGGTCGTTGGCGCCGGGTGAGGTCGCGGCGATGCAGTGCAGCCGGCCCATCCGGTTGGGGCTGGTCGCCACGAAGAGCGCGGCCAGCACGCCGGCCGCGGCCAGCACGCCGGTGAACAGCCGGGTGGGGGCGCCGGCCAGCCACAGCAGGCCGAACAGGACCGCGGTGAGCACCATGGTGGTGCCCATGTCGCCGCCGAGCATGATCAGGCCGAGCAGCAGCACGGCGACCGGCACCAGCGGCACCAGCAGGTGCTTCCACTGGGTGAGCAGCTTCTTCTCGTTCTTGCGGGCCAGCAGGTCGGCGCCCCACATCACCAGGGCGAGCTTGCCGAACTCGCTGGGCTGGAGCTGGAACGGGCCGCCGATGGACAGCCAGTTGGTGTTGCCGTTGACCGTCTGCCCTATCCCCGGCACCTGGACCAGGCACATCAGGAAGACCGCGCCGAGCAGCAGCGGGTAGGCCAGCGCCCGGTGCAGCCGGATCGGCATCCGCGCCGCCGCGTACAGCAGCACCGAGCCGATCGCCACGGCCATCAGCTGCTTGCGGAAGTAGTACGTCGACGGCAGGCCGTAGCGCAGCGCCTGGATCATCGACGCGGAGTAGACCATCACCAGGCCGAGCACGGTGATCAGCAGCCCGGCGCCGAGGATCACGTAGTACGCGGTGAGCGGGCGGTCCCATGCGTCGCGCACCTGCTTCGGCAGCCGTGCCGCGCCGCGCCGCGCGCTGCCGCGCGGCCGGTTGCCGCCGGCCGTGTACCGGGGCGGGCGGGCGGCCGGTACGGATGCGCCGCGCGGGCGGTCCGACGGGGGCGTTGCCGCGCGGCGCACGGCGGCGCGCTCCGCGGCGGCGGCCCGGGAGCCGCCGTGGTCCGCGGTGCTCGCGCTGCCGCGCGGGGCGGCCGGGCCGTCGCCGGCGGCGGCCCGCCGCACGCGACCCGTGGGGGACGGCATCCGCCGCCCGGAACCCGCGGGCGCGCCCTCGGCGCCCTGGCCCGCGCGCGGTGCGCTGGGTGCCCGGTCGGCCCGGCGCTCGCCGGAAGGCCGGGGGCCGTCGGAGATCCCGCCGGCGCCGGACAGCCGGCCCCGGTCGGTGCGGCGCCCCTCGTCGGCCCGGCGGCCGTTCCCGGACGCCCCGTCAGCACCGGTCGGCCGGCCGCGATCCGGCGCCGGGCGCTCGCCCGGCGACCGTGCTCCGCCCGCGCGGCCGCCGCCGGCGGCGGTACGGCCGGACGGCGGCAGCGGATCGGTGCCACGGGTGCCGGGCGTGCCCTTCGGCGCGCCGCCGCCGCTGCGCCCGGCCGGCGGGAGCCGGTCCGGGCCGGGGGTACGCGGGGACGCGCCGTCGGCCGGGCGGCGGCCGGACGGGGGCGGACGGTCCTCGCCGCCGTGGGCGGTGAAGCGGTCTCGCGGCATGCGTCCCCTCCTCGGTGCGCGGGTACGGCCGGCCGCCGTCCCGAGCCGGGACCGCGGGTCAGCGGCCGTGGTCGGCCGGGCCGGCCTCCTCCGGTCCGCCGCCACGGGCGGCGAGGGCGCGTACCGCCTCGGCGAACACGTCACCGCGCTGGTTGTAGTTGGTGAACATGTCCATCGACGCGCAGGCCGGGGCGAGCAGGACCGTGTCGCCCGGCTGGGCGAGGTCGCGGGCCGTGCCGACGGCGGCGGACATCGCCCCAGTGTCGGTCCGTTCCAGCTCCACCACGGGTACCTGCGGGGCGTGTCGCGCGAGCGCTTCGCGGATCACCGCCCGGTCGGCGCCGAACAGGACCGCCGCCCGCAGCCGGGACGCGGCCGCCGCGGCCAGCTCGTCGAACTCCGCGCCCTTGGCGAGGCCCCCCGCCAGCCACACCACCGACGGGTACGACGTCAGCGACGCCTCGGCGGCGTGCGTGTTGGTGGCCTTGGAGTCGTCGACGTAGGTGACGCCGTCGACGACGGCGACCTCGGCGATGCGGTGGGCGTCGGGCCGGAAGGCCCGCAGCCCTTCGCGGACGGCGTCCGGCCGGACCCCGTAGGCGCGGGCGAGCGCGGCTGCGGCCAGCGCGTTGGCGATGTTGTGCGGCGCGGGCGGGCGGACGTCCGCGACCTCGGCGAGTTCCTGCGCCTGGTGCTGCCGGTCCTCGACGAACGCGCGGTCCACCAGGATGCCGTCGACCACGCCGAACTGGGAGGGCGTGGGCGCCTGGAGGGTGAAGCCGATCGCCCGGCAGCCCTCCTCGACGTCGGCCTCGCGGACCAGCCGCTCGGTCTCCGGGTCGGCCGCGTTGTACACGCAGGCGACCTGGTTGCCCGTGTAGATCCGGCCCTTGTCCGCGGCGTACGCGGCCATCGAGCCGTGCCAGTCGAGGTGGTCGGGCGCGAGGTTGAGCACGGCCGCGGAGTGCGGGCGGATGCTCGGCGCCCAGTGGAGCTGGTAGCTGGACAGTTCGACGGCGAGGACGTCGTAAGGACCGCCCTCCTGGTCGCCGAGGATGACGTCGAAGAGCGAGACGCCGATGTTGCCGACGGCCGCGGTGCGCAGGCCCGCCGCGGTGAGGATCGCGGCGAGCATGCGGGTGGCGGTGGTCTTGCCGTTGGTGCCGGTGATGGCCAGCCACGGTGCCGCGCCGGGTCCGCGGAGCCGCCAGGCGAGTTCGACGTCGCCCCACACCTGCACGCCCGCGGCCCCGGCCGCCGCGAACAGCGGGCTGGACGGCTTCCAGCCGGGGCTGGTGACGACCAGTTCGGTGCCGTCGGGGAGGGTGTCGGCGTCGCCGAGGCGTACGGCGATGCCGAGTGCCTCCAGTTCGGCCGCTTCGGCGTGCTGCTTGTCGCCGGCCGGGCCGTTGACCACGGTGACGCGGGCGCCGAGGTGGTGCAGCGCCTTCGCCGCGGGCACCCCGGAGACGCCGAGCCCGGCGACGGTGACCCGGGCATCCTTGAAGTCGGCCGGGTCGTCGAACCGGGCCGGGCCGTCCTCGGACCGGGCCGGGCTCTGCCCGGACCCGGCCGGGCCGCCGGCACCGGGCTGAGTGCCCGTCACGACGCCGCCACCCAGGCCGCGTAGAACAGGCCGAGGCCGACCGCCATGCACATGCCCTGGATGATCCAGAACCGGACCACGATCAGGACCTCGCTCCAGCCCTTGAGTTCGAAGTGGTGCTGGAGTGGCGCCATGCGGAAGACCCGCTTGCCGGTGAGGCGGAAGGAGCCGACCTGGATGACCACGGACATGGTGATCAGGACGAACAGGCCGCCCAGGATGGCCATCAGCAACTCGGTGCGGGAGCAGATCGCCAGACCGGCCAGCGCCCCGCCGAGGGCGAGCGAGCCGGTGTCGCCCATGAAGATCTTCGCCGGCGAGGTGTTCCACCACAGGAAGCCGAAGCAGGCGCCCATCAGCGCGGCGGCCACCACGGCCAGGTCGAGCGGGTCGCGCACCTCGTAGCAGGCACCGTTGGCGCTGACCGGGGCGCCGCACCACTCGCCGTGCTGCCACACGCCGATGACGGTGTAGGCGGCGAAGACCATCACGGACGCGCCGGTGGCCAGGCCGTCGAGGCCGTCGGTGAGGTTCACGCCGTTGGACATCGCCAGGATCATGAACAGCGCCCAGATCACGAAGATGACCGGGCCGATCGACCAGCCGAAGTCCGAGGTGAAGGAGAGCTTCGTGGACGCCGGGGTCTGGCCGCGCGAGTCGTGGAAGTTCAGCGCGAGCACCGCGAAGCCGATGCCGACGATGAGCTGGCCGGCCATCTTCGCCTTGGCCCGCAGGCCCAGGCTGCGCTGCTTGACGATCTTGATGTAGTCGTCGAGGAAGCCGACCAGGCCCATGCCGACGGTCAGGAACAGCACCAGCACACCGGAGACGGTGGGCTTGTCACCGGTGGCCAGCTTGGTGACCACATACGCGATCACCGTGGCCAGGATGAACGCGATACCGCCCATGGTGGGCGTGCCGCGCTTGCTGTGGTGGGTCTTCGGGCCGTCGTCCCGGATCATCTGCCCGTAGCCCTTGCGGGCCAGCAGGCGGATCAGCAGGGGGGTGCCGAACAGCGACAGGAACAGTCCCAGGACGCCGGAGACGAGGATCTGCTTCATCGGGTGGCACCCTCGCGGGCCGCTCCCGGGCCGTCGGCGCCGCCGCCGGCCTCGATCAGCGCGAGGGCGACGGACTCAAGTCCGACCGACCTCGATGCCTTGACCAGCACGACATCTCCCGGCCGCGCCCCTGCGCGCACCAGGTCGACCGCCGCCTCCGCGTCGGACACGTGCACCGACTCCTCACCCCACGAACCCTCGTTGTAGGCGCCCATTTGCAGCCATGCGGCTTCCGTGCCGCCGACGGCCACGAGCTTGCTGACGTTGAGTCGGACGGCCAGCCGCCCCACCGCGTCGTGCTCCGCGAGCGACTGCTCACCGAGTTCGGCCATCTTGCCCAGCACCGCCCACGTACGGCCCCCCCGAGCCTGTGCGGAGCTGCCCATCGCCGCGAGTGTCCGCAGGGCTGCCCTCATGGATTCCGGGTTCGCGTTGTAGGCGTCATTGATGACCGTCACGCCGTCGGGCAGCTCGGTGACCTCCATCCGCCAGCGCGAGAGCGTGCCGGCCGCGGAGAGCGCGGTGGCGATCTCCTCGACAGGCATGCCGAGTTCACGGGCGACGGCGGCCGCGGCGAGCGCGTTCGACACGTGATGCTCACCGTACAGGCGCAAGGTCACTTCGGCGCACCCGGAGGGTGTGCGCAGCGTGAAGTGGGGGCGGCCGTCGGCGCCCAGCGTCACGTTCTCGGCGCGTACGTCCGCTTCGGGGGCTTCGCCGAAGGTCACCACTTTCGCCTTGGTTCGGGTGCGCATGGCACTCACCAGCGGATCGTCGGCGTTGAGCACGGCGATGCCGCCCTCGGCCTCGGCCGGCAGCGCCTCCACGAGTTCGCCCTTGGCCTGCGCGATCTGCTCGCGGCCGCCGAACTCGCCGATGTGCGCGCTGCCCACGTTGAGCACCAGGCCGATCCGGGGCGGGGTGAGCCCGGTCAGGTAGGCGATGTGGCCGATGCCGCGGGCGCCCATCTCCAGCACCAGGTGCCGGGTGCCCTCGTCGGCGCTGAGCGCGGTCAGCGGCAGCCCGATCTCGTTGTTGAAGGAGCCGGGTGTCCACACCGTCGGTGCCAGGCGCTCCAGGAGCTGCGCGAGCAGGTCCTTGGTGCTGGTCTTGCCGGCCGAGCCGGTGAGCGCCACCACGGTCGCGCCCAACTGCTCGATGACGTGCCGGGCGAGCGCGCCGAGCGCGGCCTGGACGTCGTCCACCACGATGGCGGGCACGCCGACCGGTCGGGACGCGAGCACCGCCACCGCCCCGTCGGCGACCGCCCCGGCGGCGAAGTCGTGGCCGTCCGAGCGCTCTCCGGCGAACGCGACGAACAGGGCGCCGGGGACCACCTCGCGGGAGTCCTTGACCACCGGACCCGTGACGCGTACCGCACTGTCCGGTATGTCGTGCGTGCTCCCGCCGACCGCACGTGCGACCTCGGCGAGGGTGAGAGGGATCACTGTTCTTGTCGGTCCTTATCGATCGCGGCGCGCAGCACCTCTCGGTCGTCGAAGGGGCGCACCTCTCCGGCGATGTCCTGGCCCTGCTCATGTCCCTTGCCGGCCACCAGCACGATGTCGCCGGGCCGCGCGAGCGCGACGGCGGCGGCCACCGCGGCGGCCCGGTCGGGTTCGACGATGACGTGTCCGCGCTGTGCGGCCGGCACTTGCGCCGCGCCGGCGAGCATCGCGCTGAGGATCTGCAGCGGGTCCTCCGAGCGGGGGTTGTCGGACGTGAGCACGGCGGTGTCGGCGAGCCGGGCGACGGCCGCGCCCATGGGAGCGCGCTTGGTGGCGTCCCGGTCGCCGCCGCAGCCGAGCACGGCGTGGATACGGCCGTCGGTGGTGGTGCGCAGCGCGCGCAGCACCGACTCGACGGCGTCGGTCTTGTGGGCGTAGTCCACGACCGCGAGGTAGGGCTGTCCGGCGTCGACCCGCTCCAGCCGGCCCGGGACGCCGGGGACGGCGGCGATGCCGTCGGCGGCGGTCTGCGGGTCGAGGCCGGCGGCGGCCAGGGCGGCCAGCGCGGCGAGGGTGTTGGCGACGTTGAACGGGCCGGGCAGCGGCGCCACCGCCTGCACCCGCTCGCCCTTGGGGCCGATCGCGGTGAAGCGGCTGTCCATCAGGCCGGCCCGGACGTCCTCGGCCCGCCAGTCGGCGTCGAGGCTGCCCTGCGCGGAGAACGTCACCAGCGGCACGCCGGCCTCCGCGACGAGCCGGCGGCCGTACTCGTCGTCGAGGTTGACCACGCCCAGGCGGCTGCGCTGCGGGGTGAACAGCCGCGCCTTGGCCTGGAAGTAGTCCTCCATGCCGGAGTGGAACTCCATGTGCTCCGGGCTGAGGTTGGTGAAGACCGCGACGTCGAAGACGGTGCCGTCGACCCGGCCGAGGATCAGGGCGTGGCTGGAGACCTCCATGACCGCCGCGTCCACGCCGCGTTCGCGCATCACCGCGAAGAGCGCCTGGAGGTCGGTGGCCTCGGGGGTGGTGCGCTCGCTCTTGATCCGCTCGTCGCCGATCCGGGTCTCGACGGTGCCGATCAGACCGGTGCGGCCGGCCGCGTGGCCGGCCCGCAGGCCCCCCTCGGCGAGGTAGGAGGTGGTGGTCTTACCGGAGGTCCCGGTGATGCCGATCCGCAGCATGCCCTCGCCGGGGCGGCCGTAGACGACGGCGGCGAGCTCGCCCATCTCGGCGCGCGGGTCGGCCGCGGTGAGCACCGGCAGCCCGGTCGCTGCCGCGCGTTCGGTGCCGTCGGGATCGGTCAGTACGGCCACCGCGCCGGCCTGGGCGGCCTGCGCGGCGAAGTCGGCGCCGTGCACGTGGGCGCCGGGCAGGGCCGCGTACAGGTCGCCGGGGCGGACCGCGCGGGAGTCGTGGGTGATGCCGGTGACCTGCGGGCCGTCGTCCGCCGGCGCGGCCGCGGAGGGGCCGAGGCGGCGGGCGAGGTCGGCCAGCGGTGTGGGGCGCACGTGCGCCGGGCGCGGTGCACCCGGCTGTCTGAGGGTGGGTTGATCAGCTGTGGGCACGGCGGCGAGGTTACCCGGCGAGCCGGGGTCCGGGCCAAAACGACCGCTGTCGTGCCTGGTGGTGCCGCCGGGCGCGGGAGGCGCGGGCGGGGTGGATCGGCGGCCGATGGTGATCACCCGACTTTCTTGTCGTTGGTGGCCGGGTCGGACGGGTTCCAGGTGACCGGCAGCTTCGGGGCGGGGGCGCCGGACGGCGGCACGCCCAGGGACTTGAGCGCGAACTGCATGACCTGCTTGAAGACCGGGCCGCAGATGTCGCCGCCGAAGTAGCTGCCCTTCGTGGGGTTCTGGATCACGCAGGAGATCGTCACGCGCGGTTTGTCGGCCGGTGCGAAGCCGAGGAAGGAGGAGGTGTAGCCCTTGTAGCGGCCGGTCAGCGGGTCCACCCGGTTGGCCGTACCGGTCTTGCCGGCGACCCGGTAGCCGTCGATCCGGGCGTTGATGCCGGTGCCCTGCTCGCTGCCGACCACCGACTCCAGCATCTGCGAGACGGTCCTGGCGGTCTGCGCGGACACCACCCGGGTCTTCTTCGGGGCGGCGGCGGGCACGAACCGGCCGTCGGGGCCGGTGGTGCCGCGGATCAGGCTGGGCTCGACCCGTACCCCGCCGTTGGCGATCGTGGAGTAGACCGAGGTGGCCTGGAGCGCGTTGACCGACAGGCCCTGGCCGAACGGGATGGTGTACTGCTGCGAGGCGTTCCACTTCTGGGGCTTGGCGAGGATGCCGGGGGTCTCGCCGGGGAAGCCGATGCCGGTGGGCTGGCCGATGCCGAACTTCCGCAGGTAGTCGTAGAGCACCTGGTTGGCCTGCGGCTGGGTCTTGCCGAGCTGGCCGCTGGCCTCGATGGTGCCGATGTTGCTGGACTTGGCGAGCACCCCGTTGAGGGTGAGGTACCAGGTGCCGTGGTCGACGTCGTCGTGGAAGATCCGGTCGGCGCGCGGCAGGGTGCCGGGCACGGTGACGCGGGTGGTGGGGGTGGCCGCGCCGGTGTCGATGATCGCGGACATCGACATCAGCTTGCTGACGCTGCCGGGCTCGTAGGCGTCCTGCATCGCCGCGTTGCCGAGCGACGCGGGGTCGGCGTGCGTCAGGTCGTTGGGGTTGAAGCCGGGGGCGTCGGCCATCGCGAGCACCTGGCCGGTGCGGGGGTCCTGCACGATGACGTAGCCGCGGTCCGCCTTGGACTTCTGCACCTGCTTGGTGATGGCGCTCTGGGCGGCCCACTGGATGTCGCGGTCGAGGGTGAGCTGCACGTCGGTGCCGGGCACGGCGGGCTGCTCCTGGCTGCCGGCGGTGGGCACCTGGCGGCCGTCGGACTGCGCGTAGCGGATCTTGCCGTTCTTCCCGGCGAGTTCCTTGTCGAGCATGGACTCCAGGCCGCCCGCGCCCTGCCCCTGGCTGTTGACGAAGCCGACGACGCCCGCGGCCAGGTCGCCGGCCGGGTAGACCCGCTTGGAGTGCGGTACGTGGAAGATCCCGGCGAGCACGTTGGCGTTCGGGCCCTTGGCGGCGAGGGTGGACTTCAGGTCCTGGATCTGGTTCCACGCCTGCGGGGACTGCTGCTGGGCGATGATCTGGTAGCGGGAGTTCGGGGTGGCGAGCTGCTGGGCGATCTTCGTGGCGTCGCCGCCGACGATCGGCGCGAGCAGTTGCGCGGCCTGCTGCGGCGCGTCGTTCACCTTCGCCTGCGCGGGCGTGAACAGGTACGGGTCCGCGGTGATGTCGTAGGCGTCCACGGTGGTCGCCAGGTCCACGCCGGAGCGGTCGGTGATGGTGCCGCGGTCGGCGGTGACCTCGTGGGTGACCCAGCGGTTGACGGCCGCCTTGGCGGCGTACGCGGACGCGTCGACCGCCTGCACCTGGAGCAGCCGCACCACGAACACCGACATCACCAGCGTCAGCACGACTCCGACCAGCCGCAGCCGCGGGCGGACGGCGCCGAGGCGGACCGCCCGGGGGCCGCCCGGCTGCGGGGGCCGCAGGCGGGGCGAACGGCCGGCGGGGCGCGGCGGGCGGGCGCGACGGGGGCCGGGGGCGCCCGAGCCGCCGGAGCCGCCCGCACCGCCGGGACGCGGTACGCGCGGGGCGCGGGGCCGGCCGCCGTCCGCGGGGTCGGCGTCGGGGCGGGGCGCGGTGGGGCGGGCGGTGCGGCGGGCCTGCGGGCGCGGCGCCGAGCCGTCCCGGCCCCCGCCGTACCGGGCGTCGCGTGCCGCGCCGGCGTCCCTGCCCCCCTCCCGGCTCGCACCGCCGGCGCCGCCGGAGGAGGACGGCCGCCGGGGGCCGTCGCCGCGCGGGCGGTCTGCGTCGTCGCGAGGGGTCACGCGCTCACCTGCCGGGGGTCGGGGTCGTCGTGGAGGTCGAGGACGTAGTGGACGTCGTCGAGGTCGGGCCGCTGGTGGAAGTGGTCGACGAGGAGGTGGTCGACCGCGTGGTGCGCGACGAGGTGCCGTTCACCGGCGCGGTGCCCGTCGGGGTGCCGGCCTCGCCCGGGTCCGCCGTCCCCGCCGGGTTCGCGGCCGTCCCCACCGGATTCGTGCCGGACGAGGTGGACCCGGTGGCCGGGTTGGCCGGCGTCGTCGTGGGCGGCTGCGCGGTCGTCGTCGGCGGGGGCGCGGGCGGGGCGGTCGCGGGCGAAGGCGAGCCCTGCACCTTGCCGTTCGGGTCGAGGAAGGCCGGGTCGCCGCCGGGCACCATGCCCAGCTCGCGGGCCCGCTGCTCCAGCGAGTCCGGCGCCGAGTAGCCGTCGACCTCCTGCTGGAGCTGCTGCTGCTGGTCGGTGTAGTGGGTCGTCTGGTCCTGGAGCTTGTCGAGCTTGAACGAGTCCCGGTTCAGGGCCGCGTTGAGCATCAGCAGCGAGATGAGTCCCCCGGCGAGCAGCGTCACGACCAGAACGACGAACGGGGTGCGCCGCGCGGTTGCGGACCGCCCGGCGCCCAGCCGCGCGCCCAGGGCGCTGCCGCGCACCGCGTCACGTACGGTGCCGCGGCCCGTGCGTCGCCCGTCGCGTCCCGCGCCGCCGCTCATCGCACGTCCTCCCGGATGCGCTCCGCACCGCGCAGCCGGGCCGGCGCGGCCCGGCGGTTCTCGGCGATCTCGTCCTCGCCCGGCAGTTCGGCGCCGCGGGTGAGCAGCTTCAGCCGGGGCTGGTACTGCTCGGGCACCACCGGCAGGCCCGGCGGCGCGGAGTGCGCGGCACCGGCCGCGAAGACCTGCTTGACCAGCCGGTCCTCCAGCGAGTGGTACGACAGCACGGCGATCCGGCCGCCCACCGCCAGCGCGGCCACCGCCGCGGGAACGGCCCGCTCCAGCACCGACAGCTCGCCGTTGACCTCGATCCGCAGCGCCTGGAAGGTGCGCTTCGCCGGGTTTCCGCCGGTCCGCTTGGCGGCCTGCGGCAGCGCCTGCCGGATCACGTCGACCAGCCGCGCGCTGCCGCTGAACGGCTCCCGCTCGCGCTCGCGCACCACCGCGTCCACGATCTTGCGGGCGAACTTCTCCTCGCCGTACGCCCGCAGGATGCGCACCAGCTCACCGGGCGGATAGGTGTTCAGCACCTCCGCGGCGCTGATCCCGGTGGACTGGTCCATCCGCATGTCCAGCGGCGCGTCCTGGGAGTAGGCGAAGCCGCGGTCGGCCTCGTCCAGCTGCATCGAGGACACCCCGAGGTCGAAGAGCACGCCCTGCACCCGCGGCACCCGCAGCCGCTCCAGCACGTCGGGCAGTTCGTCGTATACCGCGTGCACGAGAGTGGCGCGCTCCCCGAACGGCGCCAGCCGCTCCCCGGCGAGCTTCAGCGCGGCCGGGTCGCGGTCCACCGCGATCAACCGGCAGGCGGGGAAGGTGGTCAGCAGCGCCTCGCTGTGCCCGCCGAGCCCCAGCGTGGCGTCGACCACGACGGCGCCGGGCAGCGCGAGCGCGGGGGCCAGCAGGTCGAGGCAGCGCCGCAGCATCACCGGGATGTGCCGCGGGGACGGGGACGGGTTGCTCATGTGGCCCTTATCGAACGGTAGGGACGGCGTCGCACGGTCGGGAACGGCGTCGAACGGTGGGGACGGTCGTACGGGGTCGTACGGGTCGGGTCGGCGGTCCGGCGGTCCGGCGAAGGAACGTCGCCTGCCAGACAAGCACGACGGACACGCTACGGCCGGCAGCGGCTCGGTGGACGCGGAACCTGGTCCCCGCCCGCTCGGGAGAAACGTTCCCCTGGCACCGGGGAAGTGGTGCCAGCGGAGCCGGGGAGCGGGAGGAGGCCGGGCCGCGCGTCCGCACCGGGGTGGGACGAAGTGGTGCGCGCCCCTCGTCGGGGCGGGGCCGCGCTCACAGTAATCCGGTCGGAACCTCCTGTGACAGGGCCGAAAAGGTGTCTTCCTGGTCTGCCAGATACCGCTCCCACGCCTCCGCCGACCAGATCTCCACCCGGGTGTTCGCGCCGATCACCGCGCACTCCCGGACCAGGCCCGCGTAGTCCCGCAGCGGCTGCGGGACCGTCACCCGGCCCTGCTTGTCCGGCACTTCGTCATGCGCACCGGCGAACAGCACCCGCAGGTAGTCACGGGCGGCCTTGGAGGTGAGCGGCGCGGTGGACAGCTGCTCGGTGGCGGCCCGGAAGCCCTCCACCGGCCATACGTACAGGCAGCGCTCCTGCCCGCGGGTGATCACCAGTCCGTCGGCGAGCTGCTCGCGGAACCGGGACGGCAGCACCAGCCGGTTCTTGTCGTCCAGCCGCGGGGTGTACGTCCCGAGGAATCCCAGGAACACGGCACACCTCCCGCAGACGGCACCACTTCGCGCCACTTTACTCCACCATGCCCCACCGTCAACGGCGGCCGCGCCCGGGCGCGCCCCTCCGTACGCCTCGTGCGCCCCTCCGTACGCCCGGGCACACTCCCCGGCACGCGGCCCTGCGGGGGCGGGCGCGCCGATGCGGTCCCGGCAGGCTCGGATACCGTCATAGACATGTCGATACATGCCAGCGCCCCCGCGAATCCCCCCGCCCCCGAAGACCAGGGCGCCGACGCTTCCGTGACCGACCGGCTGGTCACCGCCAACCAGCGCTACGCCGAACAGTTCACCGACCCCGGCATGGGCGCCGCCCCCGTCCTGAGGGTGGCGGTCGTCGCCTGCATGGACGCCCGCCTCGACCTCCACAAGGCGCTCGGCCTGGAGTTGGGCGACTGCCACACCATCCGCAACGCCGGCGGTGTGGTCACCGACGACACCATCCGGTCCCTTGCCATCAGCCAGCGCGCGCTGGGTACACGCTCCGTCGTACTCATCCACCACACCAACTGCGGCATGCAGACCATCACCGAGGACTTCCGCACCGATCTGGAACACGAGGTCGGCCAGCGGCCCACCTGGGCGGTCGAGGCGTTCACCGACATCGACCAGGACGTGCGGCAGTCCATGGCCCGGGTGCGGACCTCCCCGTTCCTGGCCCACACCGGCGACGTGCGCGGCTTCGTCTTCGACGTGCACACCGGCCTGCTGCGGGAAATCACGAACAAGTAACGGCAGGCGAGTGACGCGGCCCTCCCCGTAAGGGAAGAATGCACCGTGCGGCACGTCTCGCCTCCGGCGGGCGTTGCGCAATCGGGGAGGGCCGCGGTCCAGGGACGACCGAGACCCTGGGGCCCCAATGGAACAGGCCGAGGAGTACCGGGTGACGACCTTTGACGCTCGAGCGGAACTGAGCGATCTGACCACGACCGCGGAGCGGGTGCGCCGGAGCGTGGAGAACGTGATCGAGGGCAAGCCCGAGGTCGTACGCATCGCACTGACCGTTCTGCTGGCGGAGGGGCATCTGCTGATCGAGGACGTGCCGGGCGTGGGCAAGACCATGCTGTCCAAGGCCCTGGCGCGGTCGATCGACTGCTCCGTACGGCGTATCCAGTTCACTCCCGACCTGCTGCCGTCGGACATCACCGGCGTGAGCGTCTTCGACCAGCAGCAGCGGGACTTCGAGTTCAAACCCGGGGCGATCTTCGCGCAGATCGTGGTCGGCGACGAGATCAACCGCGCCTCGCCGAAGACGCAGTCGGCGCTGCTGGAGTCGATGGAGGAGCGCCAGGTCACCGTCGACGGCACCACCTACGAACTGCCCAGCCCCTTCATGGTGATCGCCACCCAGAACCCGGTGGAGATGGAGGGCACCTATCCGCTGCCGGAGGCGCAGCGGGACCGTTTCACCGCCCGGGTGTCGATCGGCTACCCGAGCCCGGAGGCGGAGCTGAAGATGCTCGACGTGCACGGCGGGGTCTCCCCGCTGGACGACCTCCAACCGGTCGCGCACGCGCACGACATCGTGAAGCTGATCGAGGCGGTCCGGCAGGTGCACGTCGCCGACCCGATCCGCCGCTACGCGGTCGCCCTCGTCGGCGCCACCCGCAGCCACCCCGACCTCCGGCTGGGCGCCTCCCCGCGCGCCACGCTGCACCTGGTGCGGGCCGCCCGCGCCTCCGCGGCCCTGGACGGCCGTGAGTACGTCCTGCCGGACGACGTGCAGGCGCTGGCGTCCTCGGTCCTCGCGCACCGGCTGCTGCCGACCGCGCAGGCACAGCTCAACCGGCGTACGCCGGAGCAGGTGGTGACCGAGATCGTGCAGCGGGTGCCGGTGCCCGATCCGGCGGCCGGCAACGGCGCCGGGGCCTGGCCGCAGCGGCCGGGCGGGCGACCCCAGGGCACGCCGGACGCGCGGGGCCTGTGATGGGTTCGCCCGCCACCCCGCCTCCCCCGCCGGGCTCCCGCCCACCGGGGCGGGCACCGTCCGCGGGCCCGTACGGCGACGGCCCCTACGGCGTCGGGCCCTACGGTGACGGCCCGTACGGCGACAGTCCCTACGGCTCCGGGCACCGGTCTCCGGGACGGCACCCCACCGGACGGCACGGTGCCGGACAGCATGGCGCCGGACCGGACAGCGCCGGGCCGTACGGCGGGTCCCAGGCGACCGGGCCCTACGCGGCCCCCCGGCCCCCGGGCGTCCCGCCGGTCGGGCCCTCGTCCGACGACGAGCGGCCGACCGGCGGTTTCCGCCGGGCGCTGGGCGGACTGACCACCCGCGGCCGGTCGTTCGTCGCCGCCGGGGTCGCCGCCGCCGCCTGTTCGTACGTCCTGGGCCAGTCCGACCTGCTGCGGGTCGGGCTGCTGCTGGCCGCGCTGCCGCTGGTGTGCGTGGCCGTGCTCTACCGCACCCGCTACCGGGTGGCCGGCAGCCGGCGGCTGGCGCCCTCCCGGGTGCCGGCGATGTCCGAGGCGCGGGTGCACCTGCGGGTGGACAACGTCTCGCGGATGCCCACCGGCCTGCTGATGCTCCAGGACCGGGTGCCCTACGTCCTCGGGCCGCGGCCCCGGTTCGTGCTGGACCGGGTGGAGCCCGGCGGCCACCGCGAGGTGTCCTACCGGGTCCGCTCCGACCTGCGCGGCCGCTACCCGCTGGGCCCGCTGCAACTGCGGCTGACCGACCCGTTCGGGATGGTCGAACTGACCCGCTCGTTCAGCGCGTTCGACACCCTCACCGTGGTGCCCAAGGTCGAGCCGCTGCCGCCGGTGCGGCTGGCCGGCGAGTCCTCCGGATACGGCGAGAGCCGCACCCGCGCGCTGTCGCTGGCCGGCGACGACGACGTCATCCCGCGCGGCTACCGGCACGGCGACGACCTGCGCCGGGTGCACTGGCGGTCCACCGCGAAGTACGGCGAGCTGATGGTGCGCCGCGAGGAGCAGCCGAACCGGGCGCGCTGCACCGTGCTGCTCGACACCCGCAGGGACGCCTACTTCGGCGCCGGCCCCGACTCCGCCTTCGAGTGGGCGGTGTCCGGCGCCGCGTCGGTGACCACCCACATGCTGGAGCGCGGCTTCGCGGTGCGGCTGCTCACCGACACCGGCAGCAGCGTGCCGGGCCCCGAGGGCACCTCCGGCTACGGCGGCGACTCCAGCGACATGGCCGGGCTGCTGCTGGACACCCTCGCGGTGGTCGACCACTCCGACGGCGACACCCTGGCGGCCGCGTACGACGTGCTGCGGTCGGCCAACGAGGGCCTGCTGGTGGGGTTCTTCGGCGACCTCTACCAGGAGCAGGCGGCCACCATCGCGCGGATGCGGCAACGGGCCGGCGGCGCCGTGGCGTTCGTGCTGGACAGCGACGACTGGCTGGCCCGCGAGCTGGGCGCCCGGCCCGGCCCGGAACTGTCCGCGGTGCAGCCCGGCGTCGACGGCGCGGAGCCGGACAGCACCGAACGCGCGGTGCGGATGCTGCGCGAGGCGGGATGGAACGTGGTGGAGGTGCAGCCGGGCGCCGCGTTGCCGGAACTGTGGCAGCAGGCGGACCGTTACCGGTCACGCGAGGAGACGCAAGCGGCGCAGGCGCACCAGGCGCCGCGCGGAGCGGGGGCGGCGGGATGAGCGGACGCGCACGGCTCACGGTGTGCGCGGTGGTGGCCTCCTTGCTGGCCGCCGCCGCGTTGCTGCCGCTGACCGACGACAGCGGGTGGTTCGCCAAGGCGATCCTGCTGGTCCTCTTCCAGTCCGCGGTGGGCGCGGCGTGCCGGCGGATACCGCTGGCCAGGCCGCTGACGGTGCTGGTCCAGGCGGTGCTGTCGCTGGTCGTGCTGACGGTGATGTTCTCCTCCCAGCAGGCCCTGGGCGGCGTGCTGCCGGGCCCGCAGGCCCTCCAGCAGCTGGGCCAGGTGGTCCAGCAGGGCATCACCGACGTCTCGAACTACTCGATCCCCGCGCCGGTGACCCCCGGCATCAGAATCCTGCTGATCGGCGGCGTGACCCTCGTCGCGCTCGCCGTCGACGCGATGGCGGTCACCTACAACAGCGCGGCCCCGGCCGGGTTGCCACTGCTCGCGCTGTACTCCGTCGCCGCCGGCCTGGACAGCGGCAGCGCCGCCTGGCTGTACTTCCTGCTGGCCGCGGCCGGCTACCTCCTGCTGCTGCTCGCCGAGGGCCGGGACCGGATGTCCCGCTGGGGCCGGGTGTTCAGCAGCCCGCCGCCGCGCAACGCCTGGGGCGGCGGCCAGGCCGGCCAGGCCAGGCCCACACCGGTGCGCGGCGCCCGCCGGATCGGGGCGATGGCGCTGGGTATCGCGCTGATCGCGCCCGCCGCGCTGCCCTCGCTCGGCGGCGGCCTGCTGGACGCCTCCGGCCACGGCGGCGGCAGCGGCATCGGCGGCCGAGGCGGCGGCTCGGTCAACCTGATCGCCGCCCTCCAGGACAACCTGAACCAGCCGAGCAACAGCGAGGTGCTCACCTACACCACCAACGCCAAACCCGCCGCGGGCATGTACCTGCGGATCGCGGCGCTGGACAAGTTCGACGGCACGCAGTGGTCGCCGTCGAACCTGCCGACCGAGGCCCTCCCGGACGCGCTGCCGCGCCCCCAGGGCATGGCGGCGGACGTGAAGTACACCACCGCCACCACCCAGGTGCGGGTCGACGACAGCTACGTGCAGGGCATGCTGCCGGTGCCGTTCCCCGCGACGAGCGTGCGGACCACGGGCGACTGGAAGTACCAGCCCGAGGGCCGGATGATCGTCGGCGCGCACGGCCAGACCGCGGCCGGCCAGCGCTACACCGTCGCCAGCATGCAGGTCGAGCCGACCGCCGCCCAGCTCGCCGCGGCCCCCGAGGCCACCGGGCGGATCGCCAAGGAGTACGAGCAGGTGCCCGGCTCGCTGCCGTCGATCGTCAAGCAGACCGCGCTGCGCGAGACCAGGGGCGCCACCAGCGACTACCAGAAGGCCGTCGACCTCCAGAACTACTTCACCTCCGGCCAGTTCGTGTACAACACGCAGGCCAAGGCGGGCACCGGGGTCGACGCGATCGCCCGGTTCCTTCAGACGAAGGAGGGCTTCTGCGTCCACTTCGCCTTCACCATGGCGGCGATGGCCCGCACCCTGCACATCCCGGCCCGGGTCGCGATCGGCTTCACCCCCGGCGCGCCCGAGGCCAACGCCGACGGGGTGATGTCGGTGGGGCTGAAGGACGCGCACGCCTGGCCCGAGCTGTACTTCGAGGGGATCGGCTGGACCCGCTTCGAGCCGACGCCGTACCGCGGCAGCGCGCCCGACTACACCGTGGCCCCCTCCCCCACCGGTGACCCCAACCAGCAGGACCTCGCGCCGCACACCTCGGCGCCCGCCACGACCGGCACGCCCGCTCCGACGCAGAGCTGCGACCAGGGCGACGCGACATCGGGCAGTGACTGCTCGCAGGCCGCGCTGCCCGCGAGCAGCGGCTCCGGCGGCGGCTTCGGCGGCGGCCGGGCGGCGCTGGTCGTACTGGCCGCGCTGATCGTGCTGCTGCTGCTCACCGCCCCGCTGACGTGGCGCTCGCGGGTCCGCAGACACCGGCTCGGCGGCGGGGACCGGCCCGAGGGGCTCGCGCTGTCCGCGTGGCGGGAGGTCGTCGACACCGGGTGGGACTACGGCATCCCGCCGGACGACTCGGAAACCCCCCGCCGGGCCATGGCCCGGCTGGTGCGGGACGGCCACCTGGAGGGTGAGTCGGCGCAGTCCGCCGCCAAGCTCGCCACGGCCGTGGAGCAGACCCTCTACGCCGCGCAGCCCCGGCCGGTCCCCGGGCTCTCGGAGGACGTCCAGCGTGTCCGCCGGGGCCTGAAGGCCGGGACGAACCGGCGCGGGCGGCTGCGGGCGGCTCTGCTGCCGCGTTCGGCGGCCCGGATCGGATGGGCGCTGTCCGCCCGCTGGACGGCGCTCGCCTCGCGCACCCGGGCCACCGGGCAGCGGCTCACGGCGCCGCTGCGCAGGAGGGCGGCCCGGGAGGTGTCGTAGGGGCGCACGCCGGAGCCGATCCGAGACGTGAGAAAGGGCGCGGCCCCCACCGGGGGGCGCGCCCTTCTTACGTTGTGCGTGCGGTCGTGCGTGGTGCGCCATACGCCATGCGGTCGTGCGTGGTGCGGTCCTGCGTGGTGCGGCTTACGGTCCTACGTCTTACGTCTGCGTCTTACGGTCCTGGGTCCTGCGGTCGTGAGCGGTGCGACCGAGGTGCGGCTGGGCTGCCGGGCCGCCGGGCCGCCGGCCGTTGCCGGCCGCTACTGGCCCTGCTGCTGGTCGCGGCGGCGCTGCCACCGCTCCTCGATGCGGTCCATGACCTTGCCGCGGCGCTGCTGGCGACGGCGGGCCCCGAAACGGCGACCGATGTGCCCGGGGACCGCGGTGGGCCCGGGAGGTCCGGGCGGCCCGGCCTCGGGCGGACGGTTGGCGCGACGCCAACCGGTGACCGCGAGCACGGCACACGCCAGCATCACCAGGAAGCCGACCACACCGATCCAGGACTGTTGCGCGATCATGCCGCCCATGAGCAGCCCGATCCCGCACAGGAAACCGAGCACGGCCAGGTAGACCCGACGACGGGTGAACGCGCGCACTCCGTTTCCCTCAAGCGCCGACGCGAACTTGGGATCTTCGGCGTACAGCGCTCGCTCCATTTGCTCGAGCATGCGCTGCTCGTGCTCCGAGAGCGGCACGGAGACCTCCTACTCGTCGGTCGCGCGGGGCCGCGACCGGTCCGACCCTTTCAGGATAGGCGGGATTCCCCTCCGTGAAACCCACCCCACTGCGCCAATCCGACGGGGCACTTCTTCCCCGCCGAGCGTCACGTCATGCCAGCATACGGTGAGGAATGACGCCGCGGGCGGGCCTGTGACCGACTCCGCGGCCCGGTCCGGTGCGCGCTGCCCCCGGTCGGGCCGGGGCCGCGGCCGGGCTCCGCCCGGGAGTACCCCCGCGGGGCGGGTCAGTCGCGCTCGGCGAGGACGTGGAGCTGGGTGGCGACGGAGTGGAACCCGGGCTCCTCGGCCGCCGCCAGCTCCAGCCGCAGCAGCGCCTCCGCGGCGCCGGGCTCGGTGTCGACCAGCACCCCGGGCACGAGGTCGGCGAAGACCCGTACACCGTGCACGGAAGCCGTGCGCAGGCCCGCGTCGGTGACCAGGCGGGTCAGGTCGTCGGCGGTGAAGCGGCGGGGCAGGGAGTCTGCCGCGCCGTATCGGCCGTCCGGGTCAAGGAGCGCCTGCTGGGCCTCGCCGAAGTGCCCGGCGAGCGCACGGGCCAGCACGGCGCCGCCGCGCCCGGCGGCGAGCAGACTCAGTGAGCCGGCCGGGCGGAGGGCCTCCACCACGTTCCGCACGCCTTCGGCGGGGTCGTCGACGTACTCCAGCACTCCGTGGCAGAGCACCATGTCGTATCCGCCGGGGCGGATCACGCCGAGCAGGCCGTGGACGTCGCCCTGGACGCCGGTGACCTGGTCGGTGACGCCGGCCTCGGCCGCCCGCCGCTCCAGGGCGAACAGCGCGTCCGGGCTCGGGTCGACGACGGTGACGCGGTGGCCGAGCCGGGCCACGGGCACCGCGAAGTTGCCGGTGCCGCCGCCGGTGTCGAGGACGTCGAGCGCCGGCCGGTCCGAGGACTTGGCGCGCCGCTCCAGGGCGCCCTGGAGCACCTCCCACACCACGGCGGTACGAAGGCTGGCACGGGGTCGGATCGGGTCCACCCCTCCTGGACGGGACCCTGCACGGGACATGGCGGGCGGCTCTCCTCGCGGTGGTGCTGGCTGCGTGACCGACGGCGTCGGCCGTCGCACCCCCAACTCTAAGGTGTGCCGCCGGGCGCGGGCCGGAGCAGAAGCATGCGTTCCACTAGGCGCAGGAACATGGCGGCGGAGCGCAGCAGGTCGTCGGCGTCGCGCGGGCCGGCGGCGCCGGCTATGCCCGCGTCGGCCCGCGCCCGGCGCTCGGCGCCGGCCGCGAACAGGGCGCTCCACTCGGCCAGTTCGGGCGCGACCTCGGGCAGCACCTCCCACACGCTGCGGATGCGGCCGCGCTTGCGGGGGTTGGGCTCGGGGCGGCCGCGCACCGCGAGCACGGCGGCGGCGGTGCGCAGCGCGGCCAGGTGGGCCGTCGCGTACCGCTCGTGCGGGGGTTCGAGGAGGGCTGCCTCCTGAAGTCCGATGTGTGCCTGGGTGAGCAGGTCGAGCGCGCCGGGGGACGCGGCGGCGCGGCGCAGCACGGGGTGGATGTCGGCGGGAGCGCCTGGACCGGCCGGGGCGCCGAAGCCCCCGGGTGTCGCGGACAGCGCGGGCACGGGCGGGGTCGGCGGCACGAACGGCATCGCGGGAACGGCCATGGCGAACCTCCTGGTCTCCGTTGCTTCCTCATCGGCTTCCCATCATCGACGCCACCACTGACAATCGGCTCTGACCTGCGCGAACCCCACGTGCTACGCGCGTATCCCGGGCCATGCCGCCGTGATGCGGTGGAAACACGGCCGTCACGGTGCGGGCAGAATCAGGGCCATGACCACCGCACGACGCCAGGCCACCCGGCAGAAGCTGTTCGAGGCCGCCGTCACCCTCATCGCCGAGCAGGGCTTCTCCGCCACCACGGTCGACGAGATCGCCGAGCGCGCCGGGGTCGCCAAGGGGACCGTCTACTACAACTTCGCCAGCAAGAACGTGCTGTTCGAGGAGCTGCTGCGGCACGGCGTCGGGTTGCTGACGGTGTCGCTGCGGCGGGCCGCGGACGAGACGGCGGCGCGCGGCGGCAGCCGGGTCGACGCGCTGGACGCGATGATCCGTTCGGGGCTCGCCTTCATCGCCCGCTACCCGTCCTTCACGCAGCTGTACGTCGCGGAGCTGTGGCGGACCAACCGCACCTGGCAGGACACGCTCATGACCGTCCGGCAGGAAGCGGTCGCCGTGGTCGAGAAGGTGCTGGGGGAGGCGATGGAACGCGGCGAGGTGAGTGGCGAGATCGATGTGCCGCTGACCGCGTCCGCGCTCTTCGGGATGGTGCTGGTCGCTGCGCTCGACTGGCAGGCGTTCCAGCCCGAGCGCAGCCTCGACGACGTCCACGAGGCGCTGTCGCGGTTGCTCCAGGGGCGGGTGGGCGGCGCCGCGGCCCACCGCTGTGCTCGGTGATCCGCGGGCCATCCCCCGTTGCGGTCGGTGCCCGCGTGCTCGTTTCCGCCGCCCCGTGTCGGCGGGTCCGGGCCGCGCCCCTTCCGCACCCCCTACTCTTCCGGCTGCGCCGGGCCTCGCCATCCGTACAGCTACTCATCCCATTACCTAGGTAGGCCCCTCCGTCCTGCCCCTTTCCCCCGTCCCGGGACCATACGTCCCCCTATGGCTTGTCGCGCCGTTCCCCGCGCCCCTGGTTGCGCTCGGCTCCTCCGTGAAAAGAAGCTCGCTTCCTTCGGGGTGCCCGGGTGTGCTTGCTTCTCTCGGGCTTTGGCCGGGCCGGACTGCCGTCCAGGCTGCTGCTGCGGATGTTTGCCGGACCTTCTGCGGCTTGACGGCTGGTCGCGCAGTTCCCCGCGCCCCTTCGTTGTGGCTGTTCGCCGCGGAGACAGTGCTGCTCAACCACGTCACCCCACTCCGTACGAAGGTCGGCTTACCCAGGGGCGCGGGGAACTGCGCGACCAGCAGGCCACCCGGGGCAGGGCCGGCGGAGCCGCGCGCAGGAAGAGCCGCAGACACCCAGGGGCGCGGGGAACTGCGCGACCAGCCACTCACCGGGGGAAGATCCGGCACCCCCCTGCAAGGGGCAGGCGCGGCGGAGCCGCACCGCGGAGTACCCGCACATACCCAGGGGCGCGGGGAACGGCGCGACCAGCCCCCATCCACCGCAAGGTCCGGGCAGCGGGGGGAGGGGGCAACCCGGGCGGATCGCTGAACCCACGGCGTGGATACGCTCGGCGCATGGGACGGATTGCGGTGGTGGGCGCCGGGATGGCCGGGATGGCGGCGGCGGCGCGGCTCGCGACGGGCGGGCACGACGTGGTGGTGTACGAACGTGGGGAGACGTACGGCGGAGGCGTGGGCGCGTTCGTGCGGGACGGCTTCGCGTTCGACACCGGCCCGGGCCTGCTCCAGCTCCCCGCGGTCTACCGCGACCTGTTCGTGAAAACCGGCCGGGAGAGCCTGGAGGACAGCGTCGAGCTGGTGCAGACCGACCCGGCCGGCCGCCACGTCTTCGCGGACGGCACCGACGTGTCGCTGCCGAACGCCTCCCGCTCGGGGGTGATCGAGGCGCTGGACGGCGCGTTCGGCCCGGGCAGCGGCGAGCGCTGGAGCGAGGTGCTGGTGAGGGCGCGGCAGGTGTGGGAGGGCGTCCGCAGGCCGCTGCTGGAGGAGCCGCTCGGGGACCCGAAGCCGCTGTCCAGGGACCCGTACCCGGCCCGGCGCAAGGGCCTGCTGCGGCGCCCGCCGCACCTGGCCGACGTGGCCGCGGACGAGCTCGGCGGTGATCCGCGCCCGGCCGCGCTGCTGGAGTGGTACGCCCTCGGCAACGGGCTCGACCCGCGTACGGCGCCCGCGGCGGCGGCCGTACTGCCGTACCTGGAGCAGTCGTTCGGCGTCTGGTACGTCCGCGGCGGGATGCGGGCGCTCGCGGACGCGCTGTACGCCCGCTGCCGGGCCCGGAAGGTGGAGTTCCGGTTCGGCGCCGAGGTGAGGGGCGTGGAGGTGCACGACGGACGGGTGCGCGGGCTCCGGTTCACCGACCACTCGACCGGGGCCGCCGACATGGTGGCCGCGTCCGTGCCGTTGCCCTGCCTCCCGCAGGAGACCCTCCCGTCGGGCGGGAAGGACCTGCGGCCGCTCGCCGGGGCGCGCGACGAGCCCGGGCGCTGCACGGTGCACGTGGCGTTGCGCGGCTCGCGCCCGGCCGGTGCGGCGCACCGTACGGTCGTGCACGCCGCGGACCGGGGGGCCGCGCTGGACTGGGTGTTCGGGCGCGGGCGGGCCGAGGTGCCGGCGCCGGGGGCGCTGACGGTCACCGTGCTGCGACCGGACGACCCGGCGACGCGGCCGGACGACGGGCACGAGGCGGTCACCGTGACGGCCACGGTGCCGCGGCACGCCGCCGGGCGGACCAACTCCGGTTCCCACTCGGGCTCCACCTCCGGCTCCGGGGTGGACTGGTCCGGCGGGGACTTCGTGGACGCGTTCGCCGAGCGGATGCTGGAGGTGGCGGAGCGGGCCGTTCCCGGGCTGCGGGAGCGGGAGTTGTGGCGCGAGGTCCGCACCCCGCGGGACGTGGAGCGGGAGACGGGGGCGGCGGGCGGTTCGGTGCCGGTTCCCTCGCTCCCCGGGGCCGGCGGCGCCCTCTTCCGCCCGCCCAACCGGACGCCTTTCAACGGGCTCTACTTCCTGGGGGGTTGGGCCCACCCGGGCGGCGGGCTCCCGCACGCGGGCATGTCCGCGGCGATCGTCGCCGACCTCGTGGCCGGCGGCCCGGGCGGCAGCCGCTGACCTCCGCTCCGCCGCCGGGCACGCGCCCGGTGCGCCCCACCTTCCACCGCGAGCCCGGGAACAAGATCGTTAACCCCCGCGGCAGCGAATTCAACCCATCGGGCGGAAAAGGGCGTTACCGGCTCACGGCGCCGGGTGGGGCCGACCTAGCGTGAGGGGCTGTACAGGTGATCAGTTGAGCGGAAGGTCTTAACGGAGATGCCGCAGCCCTTCGAACTGCCCAAGTTCTACGTGCCGTACCCGGCGCGGCTGAACCCGCACCTCGAACGCGCCCGGGAGCACTCGAAGGAGTGGGCCCGGGAGATGACGATGATCGAGGGCTCGGGCATCTGGGCCGAATCGGACTTCGACTCGCACGACTACGCCCTGCTGTGCGCGTACACCCACCCGGACGCCTCGGGGCCGGAGTTGGACCTGGTGACCGACTGGTACGTGTGGGTGTTCTTCTTCGACGACCACTTCCTCGACATCTTCAAGCGCACCCCGGACATGGCGGGCGCGAAGGCGTATCTGGACCGGCTGCCGGCGTTCATGCCGGTGGACCTCGCGCAGGAGGTCCCCGAGCCGACGAACCAGGTGGAGGCGGGCCTGGCCGACCTGTGGCGGCGGACGGTGCCGCAGATGTCGGAGGGGTACCGGCGGCGGTTCCACGAGAGCACCCGGCACCTGCTGGAGGAGTCGCTCTGGGAGCTGTCCAACATCAGCACCGGCCGGGTGTCCAACCCGATCGAGTACATCGAGATGCGCCGCAAGGTCGGCGGCGCGCCGTGGTCGGCGAACCTGATCGAGCACGCGGCGGGCGCCGAGGTGCCCGACGCGATCGCGGCGAGCCGCCCGATGCGGGTGCTGCGCGACTGCTTCGCGGACAGCGTGCACCTGCGCAACGACCTGTTCTCGTACCAGCGCGAGATCGAGGACGAGGGCGAACTGTCCAACGCCGTACTGGTGCTGGAACGGTTCCTCGACCAGACCCCGCAGGAGGCCGCCGACACAGTGAACGACCTGCTGACCTCGCGGCTCCAGCAGTTCGAGCACACCGCGTTCACCGAAGTGGAGCCGCTCTTCGACGAGTTCGGGCTGGACCCGGCGCAGCGGCTGGGCGTCTTCGCCTACGTGAAGGGGCTACAGGACTGGCAGTCCGGCGGCCACGAGTGGCACATGCGCTCCAGCCGCTACATGAACGGCGCGAGCGACGAGGCGCGGGCGGTGGGCGTGCTCGGCGGGCCGACCGGGATCGGCACGTCGGCCGCGCAGATCGCCGGCTCGCTGGCCGCGACGCTGCCGCAGCGGGCCCGCGCCTACGGCCACGCGCCGTTCCAGCAGGTCGGCTGGGTGCGGCGGGCGCCGGTCCCGATGCCGTTCGAGACGACGCTCAGCCCGCACCTGGACGCCTCCCGCGCGCACAACCTGGCGTGGGGGCGGCGGATGGGCCTGCTGGACGCCGAGCCGGGCTTCCCGGTGCCGGGCGGGCTGTGGAACGAGGAGAAGCTCGCCGGGTACGACTTCGCGCTGTGCGCCGCGGGCATCCATCCGGCCGCCTCCCAGGACGAGTTGGACCTCACCACGGACTGGCTGACCTGGGGCACCTACGGCGACGACTACTACCCGATCGTCTTCGGCCGGGCCGGCGACATGGCGGCGGCCCGGATCACCACCGAGCGTTTCAAGCTGTTCATGCCGCTGGACGCGGGCGCGGTGCCGCCGCCGCTGACGGCGCTGGAACGCTCGCTGGCGGACCTGTGGCAGCGCACCGCGGGCCCGATGGCGCCGCCGGCGCGGCAGCGGTTCCGCGCCGCGATCGAGGACATGTGCGAGAGCTGGCTGTGGGAGCTGGCCAACCAGAAGCTCAACCGGGTGCCCGACCCGGTGGACTACATCGAGATGCGCCGCAAGACGTTCGGCTCGGACCTGACGATGAGCCTGTCCCGGATCGGCCACGGCGACGCGCTGCCCGACGAGATCTACCGCTCCCGGCCGGTGCGCGGCATGGAGGTCGCCGCCCAGGACTTCGCCTGCCTGCTCAACGACGTGTTCTCCTACCGCAAGGAGATCGAGTTCGAGGGCGAGATCCACAACGCGGTGCTGGTGGTGCAGAACTTCCTGGACTGCGGGCCGCAGGAGGCGATGGACATCGTCGGGGACCTGATGGCCGCCCGGATGTCGGAGTTCCAGCACATCACCGAGACCCAACTTCCCACGCTCTTCGAGGAGTTCGACCTCGACGAGACGGCACGCGGGGTACTGCTCGACTACGCCCAGGAGTTGCGGGACTGGATGGCGGGCATCGTCACCTGGCACGAGGGCTGCGCCCGGTACACCGAGGAGACGCTGCTCAAGCACTACCCGCACCTCGCGGCCACGGTGCCCCGGCCCGGGCAGCAACCCTGGCGCACCCCGGCGGGCCTGGGCCTGTCCGCGGCCCGGCTGCCGTCCCTGCTCAACGGTCGCTAGCCGAAGGCCGGTTGGCTGGCCCGGCGGTTGAGGGTCGACCGTCGGCTGTCGGCGGCGGACCGGCGCTCAGTAGCGGTACGGGTCGTACGGGTCCGCGTACTCCTGCTGCTGCTCGGGCTGTTGCTGCTGCTCGTACGGCGGCTGGTGCTGCTGCTGCGGGATGTACGGCTGCTGCCGGCCGTACGCCTGCTGGTCGTACGCCTGCTGGTCGAAGCCGTAGCCGCCGTACGTGTCGGCCGCGGGCTGCTGCGGGTAGGGCTGCGGGGACTGCCAGTCCCCGGCGCCCTCCCCGCCGTACCCGCCGCCGTCGGTGCCGCGGGCGTTGCCGAACACGTCGTAGTCGTCAGGGTCGTAGCCGTACGAGGCCGCGGCGGGCGCGGGCTGCTCCTGGTAGCCGCCGCCGTCCTGATCCTGGCCCTGCTGCTGTCCCTGCCCCTGGTCCCAGGCCGGCTGCTGCTGCTCGTAGCCGGTCCAGCTCTGGTAGCCCTGCGCGCCGTACCCCTCGTAGCCGCCGCTGGTGTACGGGTCGGGGGTGTACGTCGACTGGCCGTCGTAGAGCGGGTATTCGCCGCTGTCGTCCTGCATCGGCATCGGCTGGTACACCGCCTGCTCGGCGCCGTACCCGCCCTGGCCCTGCGGGTCGCCCGACGGGACCGAGAAGTCGTGCACCGCCGTCGCGTTGGCGCCCACGCCCGCCAACTCCTCAGTCGGAAGCGGCTGTTGGGCGGCGTCCGGGCCGGCCGCCTGGTCGGCCTCGATCGGGCCGACCTCCAGCACCGGTTCGGCCGGGCGGGCGCCCGCGGCCCTGCGGCGCCGGCTGGAGCCGGGACGGCCGCCTATCGCCCAACCCGTGGAGAATCCCCGCTTGTAGGAGAGCGTGACCTGGCTCTGCCCGGTGCCGAAGGCGAGCGCGCCCAGCACGATGAGCACCACACTGCGGTCGGCGACCCCGATGACCAGGCCCAGGAACCCCGCGAAGGCGAGCACCCGCCAGCGCAGCCGGGCCTTGTACTGCAACAGCACTTCGCCCAGCAGCCACAGCGCGACGATGCCGAACGCGATGTAGAGCACCGAGTAGCCCATGTGCCCACTTCCTCACCTAGGGGTCACGCCGCCCGCCGATGCAGCCCGAGGTTCTCGTAGATCTCCAGCGATGCGGTGGAGTGGTTAAGAGTAATGAAGTGGAGCCCCGGAATGTCCTCTGCCATGAGGCGGCGGCACATCTCGGTGGTGAACTCGATGCCGATCTCCCGTACCGCCGCCGGGTCGTCCTGCACCGCGAGGATGCGTTCGGCCAGGTCGGCGGGGAACGGCGCGTTGCCGAGCTGCGAGAAGCGCTCGATCTGCCGGACGTTGGTCACCGGCATCACCTCGGGGATGATCGGCACGGTGCAGCCCGCCCGGTCCACCCGGTCCCGCAGTCGCAGGTACGCGTCCGCGTCGAAGAACATCTGGGTGATCGCGAAGTCGGCGCCGGCCCTGCACTTGTCGAGGAAGTGCCGGGTGTCCTCGGCCGGGTCGGTCGAGCGCGGGTGCATCTCGGTGAACGCCGCGACCCCGACGCAGAAGTCCCCCGACTCCTTGACCAGCCGCACCAGTTCGGCCGCGTACGTCAGCCCCTGCGGGTGCGGTACCCACTCGCCCATCGGGTCGCCGGGCGGGTCGCCGCGCACCGCGAGGATGTTGCGGATGCCCGCGTCCGCGTACTGCCCGATGATGTTGCGGAGTTCGGCGACCGAGTGGTTCACCGCGGTGAGGTGGGCGCACGGGGTGAGCGTGGTGTCCGAGACGATCCGGTCGGTGGCCCGCACGGTGCCCTCCCGCGAGGAGCCGCCGGCGCCGTAGGTGACCGACACGAAGGTCGGGCGCACCGCCTCGATCCGGCGGATCGCTCTCCACAACGTGCGCTCGCCCTTCTCGGTCCGCGGCGCGGCGAACTCGAACGAGTACGAGCGCTGACCGGACGCGAGTAGTTCACGGATCGTGATCGCGCGGTCCGTGCGTGTGGATGAAGTCCCCAGGGCCATGCAAGCAGGCTAACGTGTGGCGGTCGCCACACGTTAGTGCGTCACGCCATCCCCGGGGGGACCCGTGCCCCTCGGACAAGGGTGCCCTGCACTCCCCGGGCGGACCCGCTGCCGCGGAAGGCGCTGCCCCCTCCCCGGGCGGACCCACTGCCGCGGAAGGCGCTGCCCTCCTCCCCGGGCGGACCCGCTGCCGCGGAAGGCGTTCACCACTCAGGGGCGCTGGGGGTACCTCCCAGGCGAAGCTCGGGGGTGAGCTGCGGGCGCAGCCATCCACCGGCCGGTGGTCCGGACACGACAGCAACAGCCCCTTCTGGCCGGTGGCGACGCGCGCCACCGTCGCGGCTGGTCGCGCAGTTCCCCGCGCCCCTGATTGGTTGCCGCACTCCGCGACAGCACCCCCGCGCCCCTGATTGGTTGCCGCATTCCGCGACGGCACCCCAGCGCCCCTCATTGGTTGCCGCACTCCATGACGGCACCCCCGCGCCGCTCATTGGTTGCCGTACTCCGCGACGGCACCCCGGCGCCCCTGATTGGTTGCCGCATTCCGCGACGGCACCCCGGCGCCCCTGATTGGTTGCCGTACTCCGCGACGGCACCCCAGCGCCGCTCATTGGTTGCCGCACTCCACAACGGCACCCCCGAGTCCCCCATCGGTGCCGCACTCCGCGACGGCACCCCCCGCCCCCATCGGTTCCCGCACCCCACGACAGCACCCCAGCGCCGCTCATTGGTGCCGCACTCCGCGACCGCACCCCCGCGCCGCTCATTGGTTGCCGTGCTCCGCGACAGCACCCCCGCGCCCCCCATCGGTCCCCCCACCCCACGACAGCACCCCCGCACCCCCCATCGGTCCCCCCACCCCACGACAGCACCCCCGCACCCCCCATCGGTCCCCCCACCCCACAACAGCACCCCCGCGCGCCTGGAGGGGGTGGAGGTCTTCCGGGAGGGGGGCGGGGGGTCAGTGGGGCGTGGGGGGGTGGAGGGATTGGGTCAGGGCGGAAGCGGCTTCGTAGGGGTCGGGGGCCTCGGTGATCGCGCGGACGACGACGATCCGGCGGGCGCCGGCGTCGAGCACGGCGGGGAGGTTCGAGAGATCGATCCCGCCGATCGCGAACCAGGGCCGTTCCGTGCCGAGGGCGGCGGCGTGGCGGACGAGGGAGAGCCCGGGAGCGGGGCGCCCTGGTTTCGTGGGGGTCGGCCACACCGGCCCGGTGCAGAAGTAGTCCGCGCCGGGCTCGACCGCCGCGGCGTCCACCTCGGCCTCGGCGTGGCAGGACCGGCCGATCAGCACGTCGGGGCCGAGCAGGGCGCGGGCGGCGGGCACCGGCAGGTCGTCCTGCCCCAGGTGCAGCACGTCGGCGCCGGCCGCGTGCGCGACGTCGGCCCGGTCGTTGACCGCGAGCAGCTTGCCGTGCCGGCGGCACGCGTCGGCGAGTACGTCGAGCGCGGCCAGCTCCTGGCGGGCCTCGATGCCCTTGTCGCGGAGCTGGATGATGTCGACGCCGCCGCGCAGCGCCGCGTCGGCGAACTCGGCGAGGTCGCCGCGGGCGGTACGCGCGTCCGTGCACAGGTAGAGCCGCGCGTCGGCGAGGCGGGCGGACGCAGCTGGAGTGGGCATCGCGGGCTCCCGGGGTCGATGCGCCCCGGGCGGGCCGCCGCCGTGCACGCACGCGGGTGCGGTACGGGCGTGGCGGCGGCCCCCGGCGGGCGCGGGCTACACGGCGAGCGCCTGCGCGCGGCGCTTCACCTCGGTCCCGCGATTCTCGCGCAGCGCGTTGGCGGGGGTGCCGGGCAGGGTCGGGTCGGGCGTGAAGAGCCACTCGAGGGCCTCGTCGTCCGTGAACCCGTCGTCCTTCAGCAGCGTCAACGTGCCGGGCAGCCCCTTGACGATCTTTCCGTCTCCGATGAAGTCGCTCGGCACCATCAGGACCTTGTTCTCCCCGCGGCGAACCGCGATGAGCTGCCCTTCCTTGATCAGCGGTCGAATCCGGGTCACTTCGAGGCCGAGACGCTCCGCGACCTCGGGCAGGGTGAGCCAGGAGGGGACGAGAGCGTCAATGTGTGCGTCAACCGACGAGAAAACAGTCACGGGACAAGCCTGCCACCTGCGGCCGACAATCGCTCCCAACGCTGAGCCGTCACGGTAGTGGTGCCCGCCGGCCCGCCGTGTCGTGCCCGCGCCCGGGCCGGTCAGCGGGGCACCGCGGACTTCAGCGGCACCGCCGGGTCCGCGGCGAGCGCGGGGTCCGGCTCGAAGCCGGCCGCGATCAGCTTGCGGGCCTGTGCCATGTCCCGCGGCCGCTCCACCGCGAGGAGCGCCACCAGCACGCCGCGGCGCAGCCACAGCACCGACCAGGACGTGCCGGAGGGGTCCCCGCGGGTGAGCAACTGGTCGTCGTCCCGGTGGAATCCGGCGTACTGCACGAAGCGGCCGAACTGCTCGGACCAGAAGTACGGCACCGGGTCGTAGGCCTCCTCGCCGCCGAGGAGGTTCGCGGCGGCGGTGCGCGGTCCCTGGACGGCGTTGTCCCAGTGGTGGATGAGCAGGCGCCGGTTGTAGCGGGCCGAGGGGAAGGACGCGCAGTCGCCGACCGCGTAGACGTCGGGCGCGGTCGTCCGCAGCCGCTCGTCGGCCTGTACCGCGCCCTGCGGGTCCAGGGTCACCCCGGAGCCGGCCAGCCAGCCCGTGGAGGGCCGGGCGCCGACCCCGACCACCACCGCGCCGGCCGCCAGCCGGCTGCCGTCGGCGAGCACCACCCCGCCCGCCTCGACCGCGGCCACCGGCGTGCCGGTCCGCAGGGTGACGCCCGCTTCGTCGTACCAGCCGGTCATGTGTGCGGTGACGGAGGCGGGCAGCACCCCGGCGAGGGGGCGGTCGGCCGCCTCCACGACCGTCACCTCGCAGCCGGCCTGCCGGGCTGCCGTCGCGAACTCGGCGCCGATCCAGCCGGCGCCGACCACCACGACGTGCTCGCGCCGGTCGAGTACGGGGCGCAGCGCGGCGGCGTCGTCCAGGGTGCGCAGCGGGTGCACGCCGGGCAGGCCGGCCGTGCCGGGCAGGGCCACCGCGTACGCGCCGGTCGCCAGCACGAGCGCGTCGTAGTCCACCCGCCCGGTGTCGGTGATCAGTTCGTGCCGCTCGGCGCGCAACGCCTGCGCGTGCACGCCCAGCCGCAGGTCCACGTCGAGCGCGGCGAAGTCGACGTCGAAGTGCACGTCGGTGAGGGCGCCGCCCTCCGCGCCGAGCAGCACCGCCTTGGACAGCGGCGGGCGGTCGTACGGCAGGTGCGGCTCGTCTCCCAACAGGGTGATCCGGCCGCGCCACCCCTGCCGGCGCAACTCGACGGCCGTCTGCACGCCGGCCATGCCGGCTCCCACGATCACTGCGTGACGCTCGCTCACCCGGCCACGTTAACCCGTCGGTGCCGCGGCGGACGCCCGCCCCGTCCGCGCCGCGGACCTGCTTCGCCCTCGACGCGGCGGCGGACGGGGGCGGACTGGGGCGGTCGGGCGGCGGACGGGGGCGGCGTCCGGGCCGGGGCCCTCCGCTAAGCTGGCCGGCAAGCGAGATCGCGGGAGCCCGGGCGGACCGGGCTGAGAGGGTGGCTGGTCGGCCGCCGACCGTACGAACCTGATCCGGGTCATGCCGGCGAAGGGAGCAGCCGAGACTCATGCGTACCCGAACAACGGACGTCCTCGTCGTGGGGGGCGGCATCATCGGGCTGGTGACGGCGTGGCGCGCCGCCCAGCGCGGGCTGGCCACGGTGGTGGCCGACCCGTCCCCAGGCGGCGGAGCCGCCCACGTGGCGGCGGGCATGCTCGCCGCGGTGACGGAGTTGCAGTACGGCGAGCAGACGCTGCTCGACCTGAACCTGGCGTCGGCCGCGCGCTACCCGGACTTCGTCGCGGAGTTGACCGCGGCCACCGGCCTGGACACCGGCTACCGCCCGTGCGGCACCCTCGCGGTGGCGCTGGACGCGGACGACCGGGCGGACCTGCGCGACCTGCACGCGTTCCAGACCTCGCTCGGACTTTCCGCGCAGTGGCTGAGCGGGCGGGACTGCCGCCGGCTGGAGCCGCTGCTGGCCCCCGGGGTGCGCGGCGGCCTGCGGGTGGACGGCGACCACCAGGTCGACCCGCGCCGGCTGGCCGCGGCGCTGCTGGGGGCCGCGCGGGCCGCGGGCGTGGAGTTCGTCCAGGCGAAGGCGGTCCGGGTGGAGTGCGCCGGCGACCGGGTCACCGGCGCGGAACTCGCCGACGGCACAAGGGTGTCGGCGGGCCGTACCGTGCTGGCCGCGGGCTGCGAGAGCGGCCGGCTGCCGGGGCTGCCGGAGGACGCGCTGCCGCCGGTGCGGCCGGTGAAGGGGCAGATCCTGCGGCTGCGGGTGCCGGCCGCGCGGGCGCCGTTCCTGTCGCGCACGGTCCGCGCGGTGGTCCGCGGCAGCCACGTCTACCTGGTGCCGCGGGAGAACGGCGAGCTGGTACTCGGCGCGACCAGCGAGGAGTTCGGCTGGGACACCGCGGTGACCGCCGGCGGGGTGTACCAACTCCTTCGGGACGCACACGAGTTGGTACCCGGGATCACCGAACTCCCGCTCACCGAGACGCTGGCGGGACTGCGGCCCGGCTCCCCCGACAACGCGCCCCTGCTCGGGCCGTCCGAGCTGGACGGCCTGCTGCTCGCCACCGGGCACCACCGCAACGGTGTGCTGCTCACCCCGATCACCGGGGACGTGCTCGGCCACGTCCTGGACACCGGCGAACTTCCCGACTACGCCAGGCCGTTCGGGGCTGGCCGGTTCGCGGCGACCGCGCGTGAGGAGCAGGCGGTATGACGATCAGCGTGCTCGTCAACGGGGAGCGGCGCACCCTCGACGAACCGATCGAACTCGGCGCCCTCGTGGCGCGGTTCACCGCGGCGCCCTCCGGGGTGGCCGCCGCTCTCAACGAGACCGTCGTACCGCGCTCGCGCTGGGCGGCGACCCCGCTGGCCGAGGGCGACCGGGTGGAGATCCTCACCGCGGTGCAGGGAGGCTGACCGTGACGACATCGGTGAAGTCCGCGGGGACGGCCGATCCGCTGCGGATCGGGGACGCCGTGTTCGGGTCCCGGCTGATCATGGGGACCGGCGGGGCGCCCAGTCTCGACGTGCTGGAGCAGGCGCTCCTCGCGTCCGGTACGGAGTTGACGACCGTGGCGATGCGGCGGCTGGACCCGACCGCGAAGGGTTCGGTGCTGTCGGTGCTGGACCGGCACGGCATCCGGGTGCTGCCGAACACGGCCGGGTGCTTCACCGCGGGCGAGGCCGTCCTCACCGCGCGGCTGGCCCGGGAGGCGCTGGGCACCGACTGGGTCAAGCTCGAAGTGATCGCGGACGAGTGGACGTTGCTGCCCGATCCGGTCGAACTCCTCGACGCCGCGGAGACGTTGGTGGACGACGGGTTCACGGTGCTGCCGTACACAAACGACGATCCCGTGCTCGCCCGCAAGTTGGAGCTTGTCGGGTGCGCGGCGATCATGCCGCTCGGCGCGCCGATCGGGTCCGGGCTCGGCATTCGCAATCCGCACAATTTTCGGCTCATCGTGGAGCGCGCGTCCGTGCCCGTGATCCTCGATGCCGGTGCCGGCACCGCTTCCGACGCGGCCTTGGCGATGGAACTCGGGTGCGACGCCGTCATGCTCGCGTCTGCGGTCACCCGGGCGCAGCGGCCCGCTCTCATGGCCGAGGCCATGCGGCACGCGGTCGCCGGCGGCCGGCTCGCCCACCGGGCCGGCCGCATCCCCCGCAGGTACGGTGCCCTCGCTTCCTCCCCGACCGACGGTGCCCCCACCTTCGGGGCGGCCCCGGACTCCCCGTCCTGACGGTCCCCGTCCGCCTCCCGGGTGCGGCCCCCGCGGCTCCTCGCCGCCAGGGTTTCGGCCCGTTCCCGGCCGCGCCCCGGTGGTGGGTTGCGCGCGCAGTTCCCCGCGCCCCTGGCGGGTGACCGTCCTCCCGCGGAAGGAGCCGCACCAAGCCAGGGGGCACCCCCACCCAGGCGAAGCCCGGGGGGGAGGAACCGCGCGCGCAACCGGCCGCCGGGGCGCACCCGGGCGCGAGGGGAACCCCCGCGGCGGGGAGCCGTACCGTCACAACCGCGTAGCGAACCGCGCGGGTCACGTCGAACCACCCAAAGCGCCTCGTAGAATCGGTGGCCGTGGACACCAGCGTGCAGGACCCGCTTGTCGGGCAGATGCTCGACGGGCGCTACCTGGTCGAGGGGCGCATCGCCGTCGGGGGGATGGCGACGGTCTACCGCGCCATGGACACCCGGCTGGACCGGGAACTCGCACTGAAGGTCATGCACCCGCGGCTCGCCGAGGACGCCGTTTTCGTGGAGCGCTTCATCCGCGAGGCGAAGGCGGTCGCGAAGCTGGCGCACCCGAACGTGGTGGGGGTCTTCGACCAGGGCGCGGACGGCACGTACGTGTACCTGGCGATGGAGTACGTCGCCGGGTGCACCCTGCGGGACGTGCTGCGGGAGCGCGGCGCGCTCCAGGTGCACGCGGCGCTGGACATCCTGGAACCGGTGCTCGCGGCGCTGGGCGCAGCCCACCGCGCGGGTCTGGTGCACCGCGACATGAAACCCGAGAACGTGCTGATCGGCGACGACGGCCGGGTGAAGGTCGCCGACTTCGGCCTGGTCCGGGCGATCGACACCAAGACGAGCGTGTCCACGGGCGTGGTGCTGGGCACCGTGTCGTACCTGGCGCCGGAGCAGATCGGGCACGGCACGGTCGACCAGCGCGCGGACGTGTACGCGTGCGGCGTGGTGCTGTACGAGATGCTGACCGGCCGCAAGCCGTACGACGGCGACACCCCGATGAAGGTGATGTACCAGCACGTCAACGAGGACGTGCCGGCCCCTTCCGCGGTCATGCCGACCGTTCCGCCGCTGCTGGACGCGCTGGTGGCGCGGGCCTGTGCCCGGCTTCAGCAGGCCCGCCCGGCGGACGCGGTGGAGCTGCTCGCCGAGGCCCGTACGGCCCGGGCCGCCCTCTCGCCCGAGGAGCTGGACGCGCGGCCGGGCGGCGCGAGCGCGCAGGCCGTGCCCGTACCGGTGCCGGTGCCCGAGCCCGTGGACGCGGCACCCGCCGGACCGGCGGGTTCCGAGGAGCCCACCAGCGTCGTGGCGCTGCCTGACGGCCCGGTCACCGACCGCACCACCCGCCTGCTGCCCACCCCGCCGCCCGACGACCCTCCCCCCGCCCCGGCACCCGGGGGAAGGGCCCGCTCCCGCCGCGGCCCGCTCGCCCTGCTCGTCGCCGTGCTGGTCCTGATCGGCGTCGCCGCGGGCGTCTGGTACATCAACGACGGCCAGTTCACGACCGTCCCGGGCGTGCTGTCGCTGCCGCAGGCGAAGGCGGAGCAGCAGCTCGACAAGGCCGGCCTGGACACCAAGGTGAAGCGGGACTTCTCGCTGACGGTGCCGCGCGGCAGCGTGATCGCCACCGACCCCTCCCCGGGCAAGCGCATCCGCGGCAACGGCACCGTGACGCTGACGGTCTCCAAGGGCCCCCAGCACGTCCAGGTGCCCGACGTCGCCGGGCGCGACCTGGCCACCGCGCGCAAGGAGATCAAGGCCGCGAGCCTGACCCCGGGCACCGTCGCCCAGGCGTTCGACGACGACGTGCCGCGCGGCGAGGTGGTCTCCACCGACCCGAAGGGCAGCACCGAGCTGGCCCCGGGCACCCCCATCGCGATCACCGTCTCGCGCGGCGCCCCGATCGACGTGCCGGACGTGGTCGGCGAGTCGGTCACCGACGCCCAGCAGGACCTGGAGGCGGCCGGGTTGAAGGTGGTGCTCGCGCCGGGCAAGGTCTTCTCCGACGAGGCCGACAAGGACCAGGTGGCGCTGGAGTCGCCGGGCAGCGGCAGCCAGGCCGCCGCGGGCGACTCCGTGACGATCACGGTCTCCAAGGGCCAGCAGCAGTTCCCGGTGCCGGACGTGACCGGCAAGAGCGCGGGCGACGCGAAGAAGATCCTCCAGGCCGCGGGCTTCGACGTCCGTGTGATCAACATCTTCTTCGGCAGCACCGTGTTCAGCCAGTCGCCCGACGGCGGCAGCCAGGCCCCCAAGGGCGCCACGATCACCCTGTGGGTGCGCTGAGACGGTGTTCGAGTGAACGAGCTGATGACGCCTGGCCGGCTGCGCAACCCGGTCGGCGCGCACGTGCCGGTGGCGGGCGGCCTCGCCGCCAAGGGCCTGGGCTACGCGGAGCGGTTGGGCGCGGAGGCGGTCCAGGTCTTCGTGGCGAACCCGCGCGGCTGGGCGACCGGCCCGGGCGACCCGGCCCAGGACGAGGAGTTCCGCACCCGGTGTGCCGACGCGTCCCTGCCGGCGTACGTCCACGCGCCGTATCTGATCAACTTCGGCTCGCACACCCCGGAGACCGTCGACCGCTCGGTGGCGTCACTGCGGCACTCGCTGCGCCGCGCGCGGGCGATCGGTGCGCTCGGCGTCGTGGTGCACACCGGTTCGGCGACCGGCGGCCGGGGCCGCGAGGCCGCGCTGGGGCAGGTACGGGAGCGGATGCGGCCGCTGCTGGACGAGTTGACGCACGACGACGACCCGTGGCTGCTGCTGGAGTCGACCGCAGGCCAGGGGTCCTCGCTGTGTTCCCTGGCGGAGGACCTGGGGCCGTATCTCGACGCGCTGGACCGGCATCCCCGGGTGGGGCTGTGCCTCGACACCTGCCATGTGTTCGCCGCCGGGCACGACATCGCCGCGCCCGGCGGGGTGGCGCGCATGTTCGCGGAGATCGAGAGCGCGGCGGGCGCGGGGCGGCTTCGGCTGATCCACGCGAACGACTCGAAGGCGGGATGCGGCTCCCACCTCGACCGCCACGAAGGGATCGGGTCCGGGCGGATCGGGGCCGACGCCTTCCGCGAGATACTGGCCCACCCGGCGACGTCCGGGGTGCCCCTGATCATCGAGACCCCGGGGGGACCCGAAGGGCACGCCTCGGACGTGAACCTGCTCCAGTCCCTCCGCCCCGAGCCGGTGAGCGGCGCGGCCTGACCCGGGGCGGCGCGGCCTGACCCGGGGCGGCGCGGCCTGGACCCGGCCCCGGGCGGCGCAGCCTCCTGACCCGGGCGGTGCCGCCGTCAGGTCTCCTGGATGAAGCGGCTGAGGAACGCCTGCGTGCGGGCCTGGGCGGGATTGTCCAGGACCTGGCGGGGCGGTCCGCTCTCGACGACCTGCCCGTCGTCCATGAACACCACCCGGTCCGCCACCTCCTTGGCGAAGGCGATCTCGTGGGTGACCACGAGCATGGTCAGGCCCTCCTCGGCCAGGGTCCGCATGGTGGCCAGTACCTCGCCGACGAGTTCGGGGTCCAGGGCGCTGGTCGGCTCGTCGAAGAGCATCAGCTTGGGCCGCATGGCCAGTGCGCGGGCGATGGCCACCCGCTGCTGCTGCCCGCCGGAGAGCTGCCGCGGGTAGGCGCCCGCCCGGTCGGCGAGGCCCACCTGGTCCAGCAGCCGCAGCGCCGTCTCGCGTGCCTCCGCCTTCGGCACCCGCAGGACGCCGACCGGCGCCTCCATCACGTTGGCCAGGACCGTCTGGTGGGGGAAGAGGTTGAAGTGCTGGAAGACCATCCCGATGTCGCGACGCTGCCGGGTGACCTCCCGGGGACGCAGGTGCGTCACGCGCGAGCCCGACTGGCGGAAGCCGATCAGCCGGCCGTCGACATGGATGGAGCCCGCGTCGATCTGCTCCAGGTAGTTCACGCACCGCAGGAGCGTCGACTTGCCCGAACCGGAAGGGCCGAGCAGGACGACGACCTCGCCGGTGCCCACCTCCAGGTCGATGCCGCGCAGCACCTCCTGGTGCCCGAACCGTTTGCGCACCTGGCGGGCCACCACCATCGGCGCCGGCTTCGTCCCGGCCGGGCCGGTGGCGACCGGGGCGCTCCGCGGACCCGTCACGCTCCGCACGGCCGTCTCGTCCGTCGTCATGAGATCGTCTCCTCGGTTTCCCGTGCCTGCGGCGCGAGGGTCGCGCGCTGCCGGCGGAAGAACGCGAAGTCCCAGAAGCTCTGGGGGGTGTTGCGCGTCGCTCCGCGGGCGTAGTGGCGCTCGATGAACGACTGCCCGACGTAGAGCACGGACGTCATGATCAGGTACCACAGGCACGCCACGATCAGCAGCGGGATGGTCTCGAAGGTGCGGTTGTAGACCGACTGCACGGTGTAGAGCAGGTCGGCCAGGGCGATGACGCTCACCAGCGAGGTCGCCTTGAGCATGTTGATGACCTGGCTGCCGGTGGGCGGCACGATGAACCGCATGGCCTGCGGCAGCACGACGCGCCGCAGGATTCTGGCCCGCCCCATGCCGAGCGCGGACGCGGCCTCCGTCTGTCCCGGGTCCACCCCGAGCAGGCCGCCGCGCACGATCTCCGCCATGTACGCGGCCTCGTTGAGCCCGAGGCCGAGGATGGCCGCGAACCACGGGCTGATCAGCGAGTTCGTCGCCGCGTGCCCGAACTCGGGGCCGAACGGCACGCCGAGGGAGATCCGGGGAAGCAGGGCCGAGAGGTTGTACCAGAAGATGAGCTGGACCAGGACGGGGATGCCCCGGAAGAGCCAGACGTACAGCCCGCAGGCGCCGCGCATCACGCGGTTGTCCGACATGCGCCCGATGGCCAGCAGGACGCCGCCGACGATGCCGATGAGCATGGCCACCGCGGTCAGTTCGATGGTCGTGGCGATGCCGGGGCCGATGAGCTGGGCGTCGAAGTAGGCGCCGACCGTGCCCCATTCGAAGTTGGGGCTGGTCACCAGGAAGTGCCCGAGCTGGGCGGCCAGCACCGCCAAAACCAGGACGGACAGCCAGCGCAGCGGGTGGTGGACACGCGCCGCGGTGGAGACGTCGACGGTGCCGTGGACGGAAAGCGGCGCGGTGCCGTCGCCGGGGCCGGACCGGGTTGCGCCGGTGTGCGGACCGGTCGTGTCGGGGCCGTCCTGGGCGGTCGTGGAATGCGGGGTGGCCATGGCCGGCTCACCTCCTCTCAAAGGGTCTGCTGCGGATTTCAGGCGTCGCCGCCGAGATTGATGCCGGGCGTGGTGAGCTCATTGCGGGTGAGGTTCCACTTCTTCATGATCGATCCGTACGTGCCGTCGTCGACCAGCTTCTGGAGCGCCTTGACCAGCACGCCGCGCAGCGGCGAGCCCTTGGCGACGACAGCGCCCTGGTACAGGTCGTGGAAGCCGTTGGCCGACTTGGTGCCGGACAGCTCCAGTTGCCCCTTGGACTGCGAGACGAAGTAGGTCAGCGGCGACTCGGAGGAGAAGAACGCGTCGGCCCGTCCGGACCGCACGGCCAGGATCGAACTGGGCTGGTCCTTGTACGACTGGACGGCGATGGCCTTCTTGCCGTCCTTGACGCAGGTCTGCGACTGCGAGCGGATGACGGACTCCGCCGAACCGCCGGCCTGGACGGCGATGCGCCGGCCGCAGGCGGTGGGCAGGGAGTCGATGCCGGCCGGGTTGCCCTTCGGGACGGCGAAGACCACGAACTCCTTGACCCAGTCCACGAAGTCGTTCGCGCCCTGCCGGTCCTTGAAGTCCCCGACCGGCCCGAGCGCCAAGTCGTAGCGGCCCGCCTTGATGCCGGTCAGTTCGGAGGGCAGCCCGTCGGCGGTGACGTTCTGGATCTTCACGCCGAGCAGCCGGCCCAGGGCATCCGCCAGGTCCGCGGAGGCGCCGGTGAGGCTGGAGGTGTCGGAGCCGGCGATCTCGTACGGCGGGAAGGAGCCGCCGTTCACCGACACCAGCGTGCCGGACGAGCGGTTCTTGGCCGGCAGCATGGCGTGCAGCGCGGGGTCCTCGGTGATCGAGGTCTGCCGGCCGCCGGAGGTCTGCGCGCCGCCCTGGGACTCCGGCGGGTTCGCCGCGCAGGCGGTCAGGGCGAGGGCGCAGGTCAGGGCGGCGGCCGCGCCGGCGAGGGCGGATCTCATGAGGGGCCTCCCAGCAGTATGGGGTCGGGGTTGACGGCGAAGCGGCGGTTGGCCAGCACCGGCAGGGTGCGCCGGGCCGTCGCCGTGGCCTCGGGGTCGATGTCGGCCCAGGCGAGCCCGGGACCGGCGGCCAGCCGCGCCCGGACGGTGCCGAGCGGGTCCACCAGCATGCTGTTGCCGATGTTGCGCGGACCGCACTCGCCACTGGCCGCCACCCAGCAGGTGTTCTCCAGCGCGCGGGCGGTGACCATGACCTCCCAGTGGCGCTCCTTGGCAGGACCGCGCACCCAGGCCGCGGGCAGCGCGAGCACCTCGGCACCCGCGTCGACCAGCAGCCGGGCCAGTTCCGGGAAGCGTACGTCGTAGCAGGTCATCAGGCCGACCTTGGTGCCGGCCACCTCGACGACGACGGGCGGCTCGTCCGCGGGGCGGACGTTCACCGACTCCTGGTCGCCGAAGGCGTCGTAGAGGTGCAGCTTGCGGTAGCGGGCGACCAGGGCGCCGTCGCGCAGGACCACCAGCGTGTTGAAGACCCGACCGTCGTCGGAGGGCTCGTGGACGCCGACGACCACGGTGGCGCCGCCGCCGCGGGTGGCCGCGGCCAGCTCGCTGACGAAGGGGCCGTCCAGCGGCTGCGCGACCTCGCGGATACGGTGCCGGTCCTCGGTGAAGCGGGCCAGCACGCCCTCGGGCAGGACCAGCAGGTCCGCGCCCCCGCGTTCGGCCTGCTCCAGTGCGTCCTTGCAGGCGGCGAGGTTGTCCTGCCAGTCCGGACGGGCGGCGAACTGTCCTACTGCTGTACGCATGGCGTGGTGCTCCCGGTCGGGGCCGCGGACCGGTGAGCTGTGGTCGCGGCGGGCGGTTCGGTGACGTCGACGGTGTCGAGGGCCGGGTCGGGGAAGACCACGGCCGGGTCGATGGGCTCGGGCCAGACGCCCTGCTCGTGGAGTTCGGCGCAGAACGCCCGGGTCATCGCGGCGTTGGGCAGCGCTCCGTACGGCATCCAGTCGCCGTCGAAGAGCAGCGCCGACTCGGTGAGCTGGTGCAGCAGCCAGGGTTCGGTGTCCGCGAGCAGGCGGCGGCGGCCCACCCAGCGGCGCTTGGACTCCTCCAGCGCCGCCAGCAGCGCGGCGGGCAGGTCCGGATGGGCCCGCACGACCTCGCGCTTCAGCGTCACCAGATGGATGCCGGGGACGAACCCGGTGGTCCGCCAGTACGCGCGCTCGGCGGCCGGGTGGTCGGCGAGCAGGTGGCGGAAGCGGCTGCCGGCCGTGAACAGTTCCGGCGGCATGAACGGTGTCAGGATCGCGTCCACGCGGCCCGCGGCCAGCTCTCCGACCAGCGACTCCCCCGCCGACATGGCCGACACGTTCGGCGGCAGCGGGCGCGCGCCCAGCCGGCTCTTGCCGATCTCGCCCGCCTCCAGCGGCCCCACCCGCCACTCCACCCCGGTCAGGTCCACTCCGGCGGCCCGGATCAGCGCCCGGGTCCAGGTGTTGCCGGAGTCCGGCCAGCCGGTCAGGCCGATCCGGGTTCCGGCGAGTTCCTCCAGCGCGTGCAGCGGGCTGTCGGTGCGCACCAGCACGCAGCGGTGGCGGAAGCCTCGCATCACGAACGCCGGCAGGCCGACCAGCCGGTCGTCCCCGGCCGCCACGGCCTGCACGTAGCGGCTGAACGAGGTCTCGCCGCCGTCGAGTCCGGGCTCGGCCAGCACGTCGGGCGTGACCTCGCGCGACTCGATGCGGACCGTGCAGCCCGGTACCTCCACGCCACCGGAGGCCAGCGGGACGAGATGGTCCCAGTCACGAAGTCCCAGTCGGACCACAGGGGAGGACACAGTGCGCAACTCCTCGCGTGTACGAACTTTCCACGCATAGCTCTCATACGGCCTGCGATGCAAAGGAGGCTATTGTTCACCCAGGACGGTAGACAAGAGTTGTTTTGTTACTGAACATAGGTTTTCCACGTCGTAACCTGCTGAGGGTGCGTCAGAGTGCGGTCCGGGCGAAGGGCGGGGCGATGCAGGAGAAGGCGATCAGCGGGGCGGGCGCGGCGCAGGAGGCCGGCGGCACGGCCACGGAAGAGGAAGGCGGGGGCTGGTCCGCGGTCCGGCTGGCCGGGCGGATCACCGACCCCAGCGCCCGCGGCATCGCGGCGGCCATGACGGACCTCATCCGGGCCGGTGACCTGGCACCCGGCAGCGCGTTGCCGACCGTGCGCGCCCTGGCCGCCGCGCTGGAGGTCAGCCCCGGCACCGTCGCGGAGGCGTGGGCCCTGCTGCGCGGACGCCGGACGATCGCCACGCTCGGCCGACGCGGCAGCGTCGTCAGCGGGCCGCCGTCCGTGCCCCACCCGGTGCGCTACGAAAGGGTCGGCGACCTCGGTCCCCACCTCACCCTGGACCTCGCCGTGGCCGCCCCCGACCGGGCGCTGCTGCCGGCCCTGGACGGCGCCCTGCTCGCGGGCGCCCGCACGCCCCAGCTCAACGACTACTCGCGCACGGCCGTCACCTCAGCCCTTCTGGACGCCGTACGCGGCAGCTGGCCGTTCGAGCCGGAGGCGTGGATGGCGGTGGGCGGCGGCTACGAAGGCGTACACCTGCTCTGCCAGGCGCTGATCGCGCCCGGCGACCGGGTCGCGGTGGAGGAGCCGACGGCGGCTCGGCTGCTGGACATCCTGGAGTCCCTGGGAGCCCAGATCCTGCCCGTCGCCTGTGACGCGGAGGGGCCGCTGCCGGACTCGCTCGCCGACGCCGTCGCCCGTCGCCCCACGCTCTTCCTGCACCAGGCCCGGGCGCAGGCGCCCTGCGGCTGGACCGTGAGCCCGGCCCGGGCCGCCGCGCTGGCCGCCGTCCTGGAGCCCGCCCGGAACCTCACCGTCATCGAGGACGACGGCATCGGCCCGCTGGCCCGCACCGCCGCCGGCAGCATCGGCACCCATCTGCCCGAGCGCACCGTGCTGGTGCGCTCCTACAGCAAGGCATACGGGCCCGACCTGCGCATCGCCGTGCTCGGCGGGCCGCGCGAGGTGGTCGAGCGCGCCCGGGTGCTGCGCACCTTCGGCATCGGCTGGACCAGCCGCATCCTCCAGGACGCCCTGGCCCACCTGCTCACCGACGACACGGCGAGCCGTACCGTGCGGGCCGCCGCCGACCGGTACGACCTGCGCCGCAGGGGGCTGGCCGACCGGCTGGCCCGGCACGGCGTGCCCACGGCCAACCGGGACGGCCTGATGCTCTGGGTGCCGGTGGCCGACGAGACCTCCACGCTGGTCACCCTGGCGGCGCGCGGTATCACCGTGTCCCCCGGCAGCCGCTTCTGCGTCTCCTACTCCCTGCCGCACGTCCGGGTCGCCACCAGCCGCCTCACCGACGACCCGGAGGCGCTGGACAGGACCGCCGCCGTCCTCGCGAGGGCCGCCGTCGCCCCGGACGCGCCCTAGCCGCACTGCCCTGTGAGGTTGGGATCTCCGCGGCGTCGCGGCCATCCCGGCACGCCTGGCCGACTCCCCCGACGCCGCCTAGAGTTCGGGGCCGTCTCCCGGGGTCTCCTGGAAGGAGTAGCGCTGCTCGCTCCAGGGGTCCCCGACGTTGTGGTAGCCCCGCTCCTCCCAGAACCCGCGGCGGTCGGCCGTCATGTACTCGATGCCGCGGACCCACTTGGGCCCCTTCCAGGCGTAGCGCTTGGGGACCACCAGGCGGACGGGGAAGCCGTGTTCGGCGGTGAGCGGCTGACCGCTCTCGTGCGTCGCGAAGATCGTGAGGTCGTCGAGGAAGTCGTCGATGCGCAGGTTGGAGCTGAAGCCGTACTCGGCCCAGACCATGACGTGGGTGACGTCGTCCGCGGGCGGCGCGAGCTTCGCGACGGTGGTGGCGGCGACCCCGCCCCACTCCATCCCGGTCATCGAGAACTTCGTGACGCAGTGGAAGTCGGCGACCACGGTGGCGTACGGCAGCGCGGAGAACTCGTCGTGGTTCCACACCGGCCGCGCCCCCTGCGCGGTGGCACCGAAGACACGGAAGTCCCAGCGGTCGGGGCGGAAGCGGGGCACGGGGCCGTAGTGCGTGACCGGCCAGCCCCGCTGGAGCCGCTGCCCCGGGGGGAGCCGCCCCTCCGGATGCTCGTGCCGACCCATACCCCCATGGTGACAGACCCGCCGCGATGCTTCCGCCGCGAGGCGCCACTCACCGCCCCCACCAGGGGTTTCGCCGCGCCGGGCGGCGCCTCCGTAAGCGTGCACTTACTGGAACAGGCCGCTGGGCGGTGCGAGGATGCCCGGAACTGTCGAGCCCGAACGGGAAGGACGGCGTTGCCATGCAGGGCGACCCCGAGGTCATCGAGTTCCTCAACGAGCAGTTGACGGCCGAGCTGACCGCGATCAACCAGTACTTCCTGCACGCGAAGATGCAGGACAACTTCGGGTGGACGAAGCTCGCGAAGAACACCCGCGCCGAGTCCTTCGACGAGATGCGGCATGCCGAGATCATCACCGACCGCATCCTGCTGCTGGACGGCCTGCCGAACTACCAGCGGCTGTTCCATGTCCGGGTGGGGCAGACCGTCACCGAGATGTTCCAGGCCGACCGGCTGGTGGAGGTCGAGGCGATCGACCGGCTGCGCCGGGGCATCGAGCTGATGCGGTCGAAGTCCGACGTCACCTCGGCGCGGCTCTTCGAGGACATCCTCAAAGACGAGGAGCACCACATCGACTACCTGGACACGCAGCTCGGGCTGATCGAGAAGCTGGGCGAGCCGCTCTACATCGCGCAGCAGATCGAGCAGCCGGAGAGCTGACGCGGGGCGGGGCCGTTCCCGGTCAGGCGACGCGGCGCAGCGGCAGCGGCAGGGCCGGCGGTACGGACCCGGGCTGCGGCAGCACCGAGGGCTCCAAGGGCGCCGTCACGGGCTCCCGCGGCGCGGTCGCCGGCTCCACCGGGGCCCTCGCCGGCTCCAGCCTGGTGCGGGTGGCGCAGCCGTCGCCGCGGCCCAGGACCGCCTGGATGCGCTTGACGCAGGAGCCGCAGTCGGTGCCGGCCTTGCAGGCGGAGGCGATCTGGCGCGGGGTGCGGCGGCCCTCCTCGGCGTGCTGCTTGACCTGCTGCTCGGTGATGCCGAAGCAGGAGCAGACGTACACGCGGTCACCGCCGATCGAGGCCAAGGGCTACTGAGGTAATCCTTACCTTACCCAGAGGTCCCGGCGGAAGAAAAGCCACGAGGGGCGCGGATCGATGTGATCCGCGCCCCTCTGCCGTATCTCGGTGCCTGGTCTCGGCGCCGGGTCTCCCGGGGTGCTACTGGCCCCGGTACATCTCCGCGACCAGGAACGCCAGGTCCAGCGACTGGCTGCGGTTGAGCCGCGGGTCGCACGCCGTTTCGTACCGCTGGTGCAGGTCGTCGACGAAGATCTCGTCGCCGCCGCCGACGCACTCGGTGACGTCGTCGCCGGTCAGCTCGACGTGGATGCCGCCGGGGTGGGTGCCCAGGCCGTGGTGGACCTCGAAGAAGCCCTTGACCTCGTCCAGGACGTCGTCGAAGCGCCGGGTCTTGTGGCCGGAGGCGGCCTCGAAGGTGTTGCCGTGCATCGGGTCGCAGACCCACGCCACCTTCGCCCCGGACGCGGTGACCTTCTCCACCAGCGTCGGCAGCTTGTCCCGCACCTTGTCCGCGCCCATCCGCACGATGAAGGTGAGCCGCCCGGGCTGCCGGTCCGGGTCGAGGCGGTCGACGTAGGTGAGCGCCTCCTCCGGGCTGGTGCCGGGGCCGAGCTTCACGCCGATCGGGTTGCCGATCCGCGAGGCGAACTCGATGTGCGCGCCGTCGAGCTGCCGGGTCCGCTCGCCGATCCAGACCATGTGCCCGGAGACGTCGTAGAGCTTGCCGGTGCGCGAGTCGGTACGGGTCAGCGCGGTCTCGTAGTCGAGCAGCAGCGCCTCGTGGGAGGCGTAGAACTCGACCGTGCGGAACTCGGCCGGGTCGGTGCCGCACGCGGCCATGAAGGTCAGCGCGCGGTCGATCTCGCGGGCGAGCGCTTCGTAGCGCTGCCCGGACGGCGAGGACTTCACGAAGTCCTGGTTCCAGGCGTGCACCTGGCGCAGGTCGGCGTATCCGCCGGTGGTGAAGGCGCGCACCAGGTTCAGCGTGGAGGCGGAGGCGTGGTACATCCGCTTGAGCCGCTCCGGGTCCGGGATGCGGGCCTCGGAGGTGAACTCGAAGCCGTTGACCGAGTCGCCCCGGTAGGTCGGCAGCGTGACGCCGTCGCGGGTCTCGGTCGGCTTGGAGCGCGGCTTGCTGTACTGCCCGGCGATCCGGCCGACCTTGACCACCGGCACCGACGCGGCATAGGTGAGCACCGCTCCCATCTGGAGCAGCGTCTTGAGCTTGTTGCGGATCTGGTCCGCACCCACGGCGTCGAACGCCTCGGCGCAGTCGCCGCCCTGCAGGAGGAACGCCTTGCCCTCGGCCACCGCGGCCATGCGGCTGCGCAGTTGGTCGCACTCGCCGGCGAAGACCAGCGGCGGATACGAGGCGAGCTCGGCGATCACGTCGCGCAGAGCCTCGGGGTCCGGCCACTCGGGCTGCTGCGCCGCGGGAAGAGACTGCCAGGTGTTGACCCCGGCATGGGTTTCGGCTTTCACGGTCACGGGCTCCACAGTACGGGGTCCGATGGGTGCCGGATCGGGCCGCTCAGTGGATGAGACATCTCGCCACCGGATACGGACGGCTGCCGCCGCGGTGCGGTAGGGTCGGTGCCATGACCGCGATGATCACCCGCACCACCCAGCACACCTGCTGGCGGACCGCTTCTCCGGCGGCCCGTTAGACATCGCGCGCAGATCACCTCGCGAAGGCCGCCCAGGGGGCGGCCTTCGGTGTTTCCGGGTCCGGCCGCCCCCTTCCCCGCCCGTCAAGGAAGGAACGCCCGCCGTGCCCCTCTCCGCCCCGCCTCCCACCGCCGCGCGACTCGTGGAGCGCCTGCTCACCCCCGGCTGCCCGCCGTTCGCCCTGCTGCACCGCCAGACCCCCGGCCGCCCGCGGGACGTGGTGGAGGTGCTGCTCGGCCCGATCGAGCACGCCGACACGCTCGCCGGTATCCCGCTGCCCTCCGGCGCGCCCGGCGCCCCCGTCACCGACGCGCTGGCCCTGGTGCCGTTCCGGCAGATCCGCGAGCGGGGCTTCGACGTCCACGACGACGGCACCCCGCTGGCCGTGCTGCGCCCGCAGGAGGCGTACGAACTCCCGCTCGCCGAGGTGCTGGCCGCCTTGGAGGCGCTGCCGGGCGGGCGCGAGGTGCGGGTCGAGGGCGGCGCGTTCGACGTCGACGACGACGCGTACGCGCGGATCGTGCGGCAGGTGATCGACGACGAGATCGGCACCGGTGAGGGCGCCAACTTCGTGATCCGGCGCACCTTCCGCGGCTACCTCCCGGACTTCGACCCGGCGGCCGGGGGCACCTCCCGGGCGAGGGTTCTGGGGGAACTGGCGCTGTTCGCCCGGCTGCTGCGCGGCGAGCGCGGCGCGTACTGGACGTACACGGTGCACACCCCCGAGCGGACGCTGGTCGGCGCCAGCCCGGAGGTGCACGTGCGGATGTCCGGCGGCACCGTGGTGATGAACCCGATCAGCGGCACCTACCGCTACCCGGCGCAGGGGCCGTCCGCCGAGGGGCTGCTGGAGTTCCTGCACGACCCGAAGGAGGTGGAGGAGCTGACCATGGTGGTGGACGAGGAGCTGAAGATGATGTGCACGGTCGGCGACCTCGGCGGGGTCGTGATCGGGCCGCGGCTCAAGGAGATGGCGCACCTGGCGCACACCGAGTACGAGTTGCGCGGGCGCTCCAGCAAGGACGTGCGGGAGGTGCTGCGCGACACGATGTTCGCCGCCACCGTCACCGGCTCGCCGGTGCAGAACGCCTGCCGGGTGATCGAGCGGTACGAACCGCGTGGCAGCGACGGCTCCGGGCGCGGCTACTACGCGGGCGCGCTCGCGCTGCTCGGGCGGGACGCGGGCGGCGCCCAGACGCTGGACTCGCCGATCCTGATCCGCACCGCCGACATCTCCCCCGCCGGCGAGTTGAAGGTGCCGGTCGGCGCGACCCTGGTGCGGCACTCCGACCCGTACGCGGAGGTCGCCGAGACGCACGCGAAGGCCGCGGGGGTGCTCACCGCGCTCGGGGTGCTCGCGCCGCCCGCGGGGACGCGGCGGGCCTCGGCGGGGTCCGGCGCGGGCTCGGCCGCGCCCCGGCTCGCCGACGACATCCGGGTGCGGGCCGCGCTGGACGCCCGGCGCTCCAAGCTCGCGCCGTTCTGGCTGCGGATGCGGACCGGCGGCCCGGCCACCGCCCCGGCCGACGGCGACGCGGCGTCCGGCGGACCGGTGCTGGTGGTGGACGCCGAGGACACCTTCACCGCGATGCTCGCGCACGTGCTGCGCTCCTCCGGCCGCACCGTGGCCGTACGGCGCTACGACGAGCCCGGGCTGCGGGAGGCCGCGCTGGCGCACCTCGGGCCGGTGGTGCTGGGCCCCGGCCCCGGCGACCCGGCGGACACCGCCGACGCCAAGATGCGGTTCCTGCGCGCCCTCACCGCCGACCTGGTGCGCGACCACGCGCACGGGCTGCTCGGGGTGTGCCTCGGCCACGAGTTGATCGCGGCCGAACTCGGCCTCGACCTGGTCCGCAAGGACCACCCGGCGCAGGGCGCGCAGGAGGTGGTCGACTACTTCGGCACCCGTACGACGGTGGGCTTCTACAACACCTTCACGGCCCGCTGCGACGCCGACGCCGCCGAGGAACTGGCCATGCACGGCATCGAGTTGAGCCGCGACCCGGGCTCCGGCGACATCCACGCGCTGCGCGGACCGGGCTTCGCGGGCATCCAGTTCCACCCCGAGTCCGTGCTCTCCCTCGACGGCGCCGCCCTCGCCGCCGGGCTCCTCACCCACATCGCCACCACCGCCCGGGCGGTGCGACCGCCGGTATAGCGTGGTCGGCGTGGTTTTCGGGGGCCGCCCGGCCGACGGGGCGGGCGGCTCGGGGGAGGGAGCGCAGTCATGGGATTCCGCCGCAACAGGCCGCAGTTGCCGCCGGAGGAGGACCCGGTGCCGTGGCGGGAGGTCACCCGCTTCGTCGTCGGCCGGCGGGTGCGGGGCGACGAGAGCCGCATCGTGCGCCCGGCCTACGGGCCGCCGGCGGTCCGGGTGCCGAACGGCGGCGAGAACCGGTTCGCGCCCGCGGTGTTCATCGAACAGCCGCACACGGCCGAGGAGTTGTACGACCTGTACGGCGCCCTGGACAGGGCGCCGGTGTGCCGGGTGCTGCCGCTGGCCGGGACGGGGACGGACACCGCGGACCGCGGGGACGTCGACGGCCACCGGGTGGTCGACCCGGCCGGCGCCGAGATCGGCCGGGTGTTCCGCACCCCGCGGGCCAAACGCTCCGTCCAGCAGACCCTGTGGTTCCAGCAGCCGGGACACCCGAACGTGGTGGCCCGCCACCACTGGGCGACCGGCTCGACCCGTGAGGTGGCGGGCCGGGTGACCACGGCTGCGGTCGGCACCGCGGCCGTGGTCGCGGTGGGCCTGGCGCTGAGCGCCATCGGGCTCGACGGCGACGGAGACGGCGAAAGCACCGGCGACAGCGGGCGCTCCTCGTCGAAGCCGGTGACCTGGCGGGCCGGCGACGAGGACGTCCTCGACTACCTCCCGGGCCAGGGCCGCCAGCGCCCCTACGTCCCCCGGGCCGACTGGCTCGACCTGCGGCTCGCCTTCGCCCTGGCCGTCCTCCGCGAGAGCTGGTGACCGGACGCAGCGCCCGGGGCCGGGGGCACCGGGGTCATACGGCCAGGGGCTGCGCGTGCGAGGCGTGCGGGGCCTCGGCGCCGAGCCCGACGTGCCGGGGCTCCGCGCCGAGCCCCTCCACGCCGAGCCCCAGCACGTCGCCCACCAGGTGCGCGACGGCGCTCAGCAGCCCGGCTTCCGACGTCGTCCCGTCCAGGACGAGGTCGGCCCGGTCCCGCGCGGGGGCCACGTACTCCGCGTGCCGTTCGCGCCCGCTGAGCAGGTAGTTGCGCAGCGAGACCCCCGGGTCCTGCCCGAAGACCTCGATCTTGCGCAGGATCTTCCGGGCCAGCCGGATGTCGTCGGGAGTGTCCACGTACACCCGCCAGGTGGCGCGCTCGGCGACCGCGCGGAGGGTGAGCGCGAACAGCCCCTCCACGACGACGAGCCGGTGCCGCCCGCCGGTGGCCGCCGCGTCGATCGCGGTGGCGACGGCGTCCTCGTCGATGGAACCGGGATGGTTCCAGTCGAGCGTCTCCGCCCCGGTCGCGCTCAACGTCCGCACCCCGCGCCCCGGATCGTGCGCGGGCACGTAGAAGTCGTCGAGGTGGACGAGACCGACGGTCTCGGGATGGTGCCGCGCCAGCGCTTCCGCAAGGGTGGACTTGCCGGAAGCGGTGCCGCCTGCGACCGCGAGTACGGGCACCGCGTGCCCTCCCACAACACCCGTCATACCGGGCGCTCCTCAGGTGCTCAAAAAAGGTGGGGACAGGACGAGAAGGGGAAAACCAAAGCGGCCGGACATGCCGGGTGGAGGGATGGTAGGGCGCGCGGATGGCCTACGGCAAGCGCCGTAGGCCATGAGTCGGGCAACGTGCGGAACCGGTGCGTCCGGCGCCGCGACCAGGGCGGTGACCAGGGCCGGACCGAGGCCGGACCGGAGCCCGAACCGGCAGCCGTCACCGGGGCGCACCCCGCGGCGGGGAAGCGACGGCCGCGCTACCCGAAGAACACCTCCGCCTCCGCGTAGAGGGCCGGGTCGACGGTCTTGATCCGGGCGGTCGCGTCGCCGATCGGCACCCGCACGATGGCGGTGCCGCGCAGCGAGACCATCGTGCCGAAGTCGCCGTCCCGGACCGCGTCGATGGCGTGCAGCCCGAACCGGGTGGCCAGCCACCGGTCGAAGGCGCTGGGGGTGCCGCCGCGCTGGACGTGGCCGAGCACCGTGGTGCGGGCCTCCTTGCCGGTGCGCTTCTCGATCTGGTGGGCGAGCCACTCGCCGACGCCGGACAGCCGGACATGCCCGAAGGAGTCGAGGGTGCCGTCCTTGAGCACCATGTCGCCGTCGCGGGGCATCGCGCCCTCGGCGACGACCACGATCGGCGCGTAGCGGATCTTGAAGCGGCTCTCCACCCAGGCGCAGACCTGGTCGAGGTCGAAGCGCTGCTCGGGGATGAGGATGACGTTGGCGCCGCCGGCCAGGCCGGAGTGCAGCGCGATCCAGCCGGCGTGCCGGCCCATCACCTCGACCACCAGGACCCGCATGTGCGACTCGGCGGTGGTGTGCAGGCGGTCGATCGCCTCGGTGGCGATGTTGACCGCCGTGTCGAAGCCGAAGGTGTAGTCGGTGGCGGACAGGTCGTTGTCGATGGTCTTGGGGACGCCGACGCAGGGGATGCCGTGCTGCTCGTACAGTTCGGCGGCCACCCCGAGGGTGTCCTCGCCGCCTATCACGATGAGCGCGTCGACCTCCTCCTCGGCGAGGGTGCGCCGGACCCGGTCGGCGCCGCCCTCCACCTTGAGCGGGTTCGTGCGCGAGGAGCCGAGTATGGTGCCGCCGCGCGGCAGTATGCCGCGGACGGCGGGGATGTCGAGACGTACGGTGTCCCCTTCGAGGGGGCCGCGCCAACCGTCGCGGAAGCCGGTGAAGTGGTAGCCGTATTCCTGGGTGCCTTTACGGACGATGCCGCGGATGACCGCGTTGAGGCCGGGGCAGTCTCCGCCGCCGGTCAGGACTCCGACCCGCATGGACTCTTCCCTTCGTCGCAAGCCAGCTGTGCCGGATGTGCAACCTCCGCCAAGCTAGCGTGACTTGGGTCACATGTCGCCGTCCCTGCGGTCGTCCGCCGCGCTCCCCCGGGCGCCCTGGTCACCCCGGCCGCGCGCGTCGGCCCGGCCCTCCTCGCCGCCCTCGTCGTCGAGGCCGCGCGCGATCGCGTACCGGACCAGCTCCACCCGGTTGTGCAGCTGGAGCTTGCCGAGGGTGTTCTGCACGTGGTTCTGCACGGTGCGGTGCGAGATGACCAGGCGCTGGGCGATCTGCTTGTAGCTCAGGCCCTTCGCGACCAGCCGCAGCACCTCCGTCTCGCGCTCGGTCAGCCGCGGCGCGGCCGGCTCGTCGGACTTCGCCGGCACCGGCTCGGTGGCGAGCCGGCGGTACTCCCCCAGCACCAGCCCGGCCAGGCCCGGGGTGAAGACCGGGTCGCCGGCCGACGTACGGCGTACCGCGTCCACCAGCTCGGCCCGCCCGGCGGACTTCAACAGGTAGCCGGTCGCACCGGACTTGACCGCTTCGAGTACGTCGGTGTGCTCGCCGCTGGCCGACAGCACCAGCACCCGCAGCGCCGCATCGTGCGCGATGGCCTCCTTGCACACCTGTACCCCGGACGCGCCGGGCAGGTTCAGATCCAGGACGAGCACCTGGGGGCGGGCCGCACGGGCCCGGCGGATGGCCTCGGGCCCGTCGCCCGCGGTGGCGACCACCTCGAAACCGGCCTCGGCGAGGTCGCGGGCGACCGCGTCCCGCCACATCGGGTGGTCGTCGACGACCATCACCGTCACGGGCCGGTCCGGCCCGGCGTGCTCGGCGGTGCCGAGGGTCATGGCGTGGGTCCCCCTTCGGTCCGGCCGGCGTCGGTACCGGCCGGTTCGGTGCGTACGGCCGAGGCTACCGGGCCGCCGGGTACGGTCCCCGGCCGCGGGAGCGCGGGGGATACGGCGGCGGGGCGCGGCTCCGCGGTCGCCGGGTGCGGGCCCGTACGCCGGAGCCGCCCCTTCTCCGGCACCGCCTTCGGCAGCCGCAGTTCCACCTCCGTGCCCTGGCCGGGCACCGAGAGGACCTCGGCGCTGCCGCCCAGGTCCCGCAACCGGCCCCGGATCGACTGCGCGACGCCCAGCCGCCCCTCCTGCGCCGCCGCGGCCAGCCGGCCCTCCGCGATGCCCGGGCCGTCGTCCCGCACGGTCACCAGCACCGCGTCCGGCTCGTCCTCCAGCAGAATCCAGGCGTGCGCCTGCTCGCCCGCGTGGTTGCGGACGTTGTCCAGTGCCGCGCCGACCGCCGCGGCCAGCTCGGCCGCGGCGCCCGGGTCCAGCGGCACCGGCGTGCCCGGCGCCGACACGGTGACCCGGCCGGAGGCGTACCGGGCCAGCAGCGTCCCGAGGTCGACCGGGCAGTCCGGCACGGGCGAGCCGTCGGGAGCGGTCGGCGACGGCTCGGGGGTGCCCGAGATCAGCGAACGCAGCGCCACCTCCTGCTCGCCGGCCAGCCGGCCGAGTTCCGCCGCCTCGCCGCCCGCCTGGTCGCCCCGGCGCTGCACCATCGCGAGCACCTGGAGCACGTTGTCATGGATGTCGCGGGCCAGCCGCTCCCGTTCCTGGGTGGCCGCCTCGATCTGCAGCGCCCGGGCCAGGGTGCGCTCACTCGCCCGGGCCACCTCGACGACGTAGCCGATGGCGATCGCCGCGATCCACACCAGCACCAGGTTGTGCAGGGTCTCCGGGCTGGGGGTGCCGCGCTCCACGAGGTCGGCCGCGGCCACCACCGACGCGGCCAGCGCCGCCCAGCGCCAGCCGCCCTTCACCGCCCACGCCAGCACCGATCCGGCGGTCCAGATCGAGGGAAGCGTGAACGCGCCGGACTCTATCCGCGCGGGCGCGTCCACCACCGCGGTCAGCAGCACTCCGGTCACCGCGACGGCCAGGTCCACCACGAGGAACGCGGGCGTGCAGCGTGCCGCGTTCTTCACCCGGCCCAGCGTGGCGAACGTCCACAGCGTCAGTACGCCCATGTACACGCCACCCGGCAGCGGGTGCCGCAGCTCCCCGGACGCATGCACGTACAGCGCCACCGCGTACCCGCAGGTCAGCACCCGATACGCGAGCAACGCCCGCCACAGCGGCAGCTCCACCGACATCTTCACGGCCACGCGTTCCTTTCCCCCGAACCGCCAGTCTCCCCCGGGCCCCGGGTGCGCTGCCCTCTTTTCACGGGAGGACCCGCACGAAATCAGCGCGCAGGGGGCGCCTCCAGGCGAAGCTCCGGGGAGAACGGAGCGCGCAACCACCCACCGGCCCGCGGCCGGTACCCGAACTCAGCCCCGACGGCGAGGATCAGGCCGCCCCACCCGAGAAGGTCCCGGGACTCACGCTTCCGGATCGGACGGGGGGTCCGCCTTCGCCGCCTCCGCGATCATCCGCTTCGCCGCCGTCGCGTAGATGTCCACGTACTCCTGCCCGGACAGCTTCATGATCTCGTACATCACCTCGTCGGTGATGGAGCGGAGGATGAACCGGTCGTGCTCCATCCCGTTGTAGCGGGAGAAGTCGAGCGGCCGGCCGATCCGGATGCCCGGGCGGATGGAGAGCTTGGGCATGACCTGCCCCACCGGCTGGACCTTCTCCGTGTCGATCATGGCCACCGGGATGACGGGCGCGCCGGTGGCGAGGGCGACCCGGGCCAGGCCGCCCGGCTTGCCGCGGTAGAGCCGGCCGTCGGGCGAGCGCGTCCCCTCGGGATAGATCCCGAACAGCTCACCGCGTTCGAGCACCGCGATCCCGCTGTTGATCGCGGCCTCGCCGGCGCCGCGCGCGCCGGAGCGGTCGACCGGGAGCTGCCCGACGCCCTTGAAGAACGCGGCCGTCAACTTCCCTTTGACCCCAGGGGTGGTGAAGTACTCCGCCTTCGCGATGAAGGTGACCTTGCGGTCGAGCATGGACGGCAGGAAGAAGGAGTCCGAGAAGGACAGGTGGTTGCTGGCGAGGATCGCCGGACCGTCCTTCGGAATGTTCTCCATCCCCTCCACCCACGGGCGGAAGACAGCCTTGATCGGCTTGCCGAGAACGATCTTCATCGCGCCGTAGAACAACGGGGCCTCCTGTTGCCGTCGCGATGACCTTAACCCGCGCGGGGGCCGGTGGGGCTTACCCCTGGGGATCGGGTCCGCGTACGCTGAACGTCCGACTCCCGTGTACCCGCGTACGCGTCGTTGAACAGGAGATGCACGGTGCCGCTCATGCCCGGAGCAGAAGCGTACCGCCATGAAGGCGGCGAGACCGGTGTCCTGATCTGCCATGGTTTCACCGGCTCCCCTCAGTCGATGCGCCCGTGGGGCGAGTACCTGGCGGAGCGGGGGCTGACCGTGTCCGTGCCGCTGCTGCCCGGACACGGCACCCGCTGGCAGGACATGCAGGCCACCGGGTGGCCGGACTGGTACGCCGAGGTGGACCGCGCACTGCGGTCGCTGCTCGACTCGTGTTCCCGGGTGTTCGTGTGCGGCCTGTCCATGGGCGCCACCCTCACGCTGCGGCTGGCCGAGAAGCACGGCGCCGCGATCAGCGGGCTGGTCCTGGTCAACCCGTCGGTGAAGGCCGACGGGTTGCAGATCAAGGCGGTACCGCTGCTGCGGCACATCCTGCCGTCCGCGCCGGGCATCGCCAGCGACATCGCCCGCGAGGGCGGCGTCGAACTGGGCTACTCCCGGGTGCCGATGCGCGCCCTGCACTCGCTGACGAAGTTCTGGCCGGTGGTGCGCGCGTCGTTGCCCCAGGTCACCCAGCCGGTGCTGCTGCTGCACAGCAGGGAGGACCACGTGGTGCACCCGTCCAACACGGCGATGGTGCTGGGCAGGATCTCCTCCACCGACGTCACCGAGCTGGTCCTGGAACGCAGTTACCACGTCGCCACCCTCGACCACGACGCCGAGCGGATCTTCGCCGAGTCCCACGCGTTCATCGAGCGGCTGTCCGCGACCACGGCCACCGAGGAGGTCACCGCCGGTGGCTGACGCCGATCGCGAGGACGAGGGCGCCGCGCCGCTCGACGAGGACGCCGCCTGGGCGGCCCTGGTCGCCGGTTACGACGAGGAGCCCGAACCCGGGGCCGGGTCCTGGCCCGAGGCCGAGAACGTGACGCCGGACCAGCCGAAGACGCCGCCCGCCGAGGACCCCGCGGCCATCACCCCGCCGCCGACCCGCAGCATCGTCATCCACCCGGTGATCTCCGGGCCGCGGGACTACGAAGTCGAGGATGACGACGAGGACGCGCACTACGTCCCGCCGGAGCCGCCGCCGCTGCCCGAGGCCGACGTCACCACCAAGTTCGCCTGGCTCGCGGTGCTCGGCGGGCCGCTGCTGCTGCTCGTCTACGTCCTGCTCCAGCTCGACATCACCTGGTGGGTGATCCTGGTCGGCGTCGGCGGGTTCGTCGGCGGGTTCGCCACGCTGGTGGCCCGGATGCGGACGGGCGACGAGGACGACGAACGCCCGGACGGCGGCGCCGTCGTCTGACCGGCAGCCCGGCCGCACGGGCGGCCCGGCCGTTGTCGGGGCAGCCCGGACATCGTCCGGAGGAAACGGCCCGGGCCGGGACGCGCGTGACCCCGGGCCGGGACGCGCGTGACCCCGGGCCGGGACGCGGGGCCCCGGACCGGGACGGGAAGGCGCTAGGCCGGGACGCGCAGGGCCGCCAGCACCGGGAGGTGGTCGGTGGCCGAGGCGAGGTCGGTGCGCTTGACGCCCGGGAGGTCCAACGGGACGCCGGCGCCGAGGACTTGGATGCCCGTGGAGGCGAAGATCGCGTCGATCCGCCGGCGGGGACCGAGCGCGGGAGAGGTGGGCTCGCCGCCCCACGGTTCGGTGGCCCAGGCGTCCTGGAGGGTGCCGGCCAGCCGCCGGAAGGCACGCCCACCGGGCGGGTCGTTGAGGTCGCCGCCGACCACCCGGTGCTCCTCGCCGAGGGCGTCGAGGCGGCGCAGCAGGAGGTCGGCCTGCTCGGCGCGCTCGTCGGCGCGCAGGCTGAGGTGTGCGCTGAGCACGGACAGCCGGGTTCCGCCGAAACCCAGCACGGCGGTGGCGAAGCCGCGCTGGTGGAGCCCGGGGGTGCGCGGCAGCAGGATGTCCTCGGTGCGGATCACCCGGGCCCGCAGGGACGCGAGGACCATCGGCCCGGCGGCGGGAGCGCCGCCGGTGACGTAGAAGAGCCCGGTCGACTCGGCGAGGCGGGCCGCGGCCTTGCGCCACCGGAAGAACCGCGGGGCCTCCTGGACCAGGACGAGGTCGGGGGCGCAGGCACGGATCACCCGGGCCAGCGCCGCCGTGTCGTCCCGCAGCGAGCGGACGTTGTAACTCAGTACGCGGATGACCGCCGAGCCCCCTGGCTCCGTGGCGGAACTCGGCAGATCTTCCACTCGCGCTGCGCTTTCGTCGTGTCGTCCGGGTCGGCTCGAACCGGAGGGGTCGAGCCGGAGAGGTCGAACCGGTCGGGTGGGATGGGTCGGGTGGAACCGGTCCGGTGCGACCGGTCGGGTCGGGTCGGGTCCAGTCGGTCCGTTTCCGGTCCGGGCCGGACCCGAGCGCTCAGCCCTGGCGGGCCAGGTCCGCCGCCCCCACCAGCCCTGCCTTGCCGCCGAGTTGGGCGGCGAGCACCTGGGCGTGCGGCCGCCACTCGCCGCCGATCAGCCAGCGCCGGAACGACTTGCGGATCGGGTCGAGGACGAGCTCGCCCTCGTCCGAGACGCCGCCGCCGACGATGAACGCGGACGGGTCGAAGAGCGAGGCGAGGTCGGCGAGGCCGGCGCCGGCCCAGCGGGCCAGCTCGCGGAAGGAGTCGATCGCGACCGGGTCGCCCTGCCGGGCGGCGGCGCTGATGTGCCGGCCCTCGATGCTCTCCGGGGTGCCGTCGCCGAGGGCGAGCAGCACCTGGGCGTTCTCCGGAGTGGCGTTGGCACGCTGCTTCGCGTACCGGACCAGGGCGCGGCCGGAGGCGTACTGCTCCCAGCAGCCCTGGCTGCCGCAGCCGCAGAGCAGGCCGTCGGGCACCACGCGGACGTGGCCGAACTCCGCGGCGACGCCGAACCGGCCGCGGCGCAGCTTGTTGCCGATGATGATGCCGCCGCCGAGCCCCGTGCCGAGCGTGATGCAGATCACATCGGAGTGGCCCTGTCCGGCGCCGAAACGGTACTCGCCCCACGCCGCCGCGTTGGCGTCGTTCTCCACCACGACGGGCAGCCCGACGCGCTGTTCGACCTTGTCCTTGAGCGCTTCGTGCCGCCAGTTGATGTTGGGCGCGAAGAGCACGGTGGCGCGCTTGTCGTCGACGTAACCGGCGGCGCCGATGCCGACGGCCTCGATCTGATGACCGGTGCTGACCTGGCGTACCGCCGCCACGATCGCGTCGATGACGCCTTCGGAAGTCGACGGTGTCGGCACCTTGACGGTCTCGAGAATCGAGCCTTCCTCGTCGACCACTCCGGCCGCGATTTTGGTGCCGCCGATGTCGACGCCGATGGTGAGTCCCATGTGTCCCTCAGTTTTCGGTCGATCCCCGCTAAGAGAACCGTACCGGAGAGGGGGTCAGTCGAGGTCGATGTGTTCAGCGGTTGAACGCGCGGAGCTCCCACCCGAGGTCCAGCGCGCCTCCGCTCCGGCCACCGCGGAGCGGTAAGCCGCCAGGAGTTCGGCTCCCGCGGTGCTCAAGTGATCGAACAGATCCGGGTTGCGTTCCTTGATGGGTTCGACAACGGAACGCACCTGGGAGATGACGCCTTGCGCGGCCATCTGCACGGCCGGGTTGCGGAGGGTGGCCAGCCGCTCCGTCACGGCGTCCCCCACGGCCTCCGCCAGCCTGCGCAGTTCGTCCGCCGCCGAGCCCGGCATCTCGCCCGCCTGTGCCCTTCGCCGCGCGTGCTCCGCCGCGATGTCCTCCGCGCTGGCCTTCGCCCACGCGTCAGCGTCGGGACGGTCCTTGGCTTCGCTCATGATCGGCTCCAAACGGTGTGTATCTCCGACGGTACCTGAACCCCCCGAGTTTCCCCTTTCTCCCGGTTCCGGGACCACCCGCCGGTGGTGGGCTTGTCGCGCCGTTCCCCGCGCCCCTGGGTATGTGCGGGTATTTCCCGGTGCGGCTCCGCCCGCTCTGCCCCTTGCGGGGGTGCCGGATCTTCCCCCAGTGAGTGGCTGGTCGCGCAGTTCCCCGCGCCCCTGGGTAGGCCGACCTTCGTACGGAGTGGGGTGACGTGGTTGAGGTGCGCTGTCCCCGCGGCGAACAGCCACGACGAAGGGGCGCGGGGAACTGCGCGACCAGCCCTCAACCCGCAGAAGATCCGGCAAACCCCGCAAGGGGCAGCCTGGACGGCAGTCCAGCCCGCCAAAGCCCGAGAGAAGCAAGCACTCCCGGGCACTCCGAAGGAAGCGAGCTTCTTTTCACGGAGGAGCCGAGCGCAACCAGGGGCGCGGGGAACGGCGCGACAAGCCCACCACCGGGAGGTGGTCCCGGAACCGACAGAACCGGGCCACCCGGGGGGTTCAGCTCGGCCACACCGTGGGGTCGGGGACGAAGCGCACCCGTAGGGCGCCGTCGCGGAGGGCGGCACCCTGGACGGTGCAGCGGCGGAGCGCGGAGGGGAGGGGGAGGATACGGCGGAACCCACCTGCGTCGACGACGAGTTCGTCCCCGCGCCGGACCAGGTCGAGCCCTTCGCGGTCGGCCCCGGGCAGCGGAAGCACCCAGAGGAAGTGCCCTTCGGTGCCGAGCAGATCCTCGACCTCCCAGGGCTCGCCGGCCCGCGCCGGACCGCCGGACAGCGGCACCCCGCCCAGCCCGGCAAGATCCGCGGGGGTGCGCGGCTCCCGCCCGAGATGCGGGAGTTCGACCAGCGGCACCCCGTCGGCGGCGCAGCTCTCGGCCACCGCCTTGAGCTCGCTCTGCTGCTGCCCGGACAGCCCCGCGAGGAACGCGTCGGCCGAGCCGGTCGGCAGCAGGCGGTTGGCGACGACGGCGGCGAGCCGGTGCCCGTACAGGGCCAGCCCGGTCCGCGCGGTGCGCAGCGCCTCCTGGGGCCGGGCCCCGGGGTCGAGGACGACGGCCACCGCCGTGCCGGGGTCCTCGATCACCGCCTGTACGGCGGCGAGTTCGCGGTCGGCGCGGGCCGCGGCGTCGTACGCCCACTCGGCGGGCATCGGGACGCCGGCGAGTTGGGCGAGCACCGGGCGCAGCGCGCGGGCGGCCTGCCGGTCGGGGGGCAGCAACCGCCAGAGGTAGCGGCGCAGTTGCTCCGGGAGCGCCAGCATCCGCAGCGCGTCCCGTACGGCGGGCAGGTCCACGACGACCAGGTCCCACGGGGACGGACCGGCGCCCCCCGTGTCGTCCTGGTCGGACAGCACCCGGGCCTGCCGCAGCGCCCGCAGCAGGGCGAGCGGGTCGGCGCCGGGAAGTTCGGTCAGCTCCTCCGGGTCCAGCGGCGCCGCGCCGAGCAGGGCGAGCAGCGCGCCTGTCCGGCTCTGCGCGTCGAGCGCGCCCTCGCGGAACGCGGCGGCCGGATCGACCGGGCCGACCGCCAGGCCCGGCGCGGTGACCTCGGCGGCGGCCCGGTCGGCGGTGAGCAGCAGGGTGCGGCTGCCGCCGCCGGCCGCTGCTGCGGCGACGGCAGCGGCGACGGTGCTGCGGCCGGCCCCGGACGCGCCGGTGACCAGCAGGGTGCGTACCGCGGTCACGCTCAGACCGACTTGCCGGACGTGCCGGACCCGGCGTCCGTGCCGGCGCCCTCGACGCCCTCCGCGGGCCGGTCCGCCTCGCCGGACTCCACCCGCTGCTTCAGGCCGGCCAGCGCCCGGTCGATGATCACCTTCTCGGCCTTCCGCTTGATCATCCCGAGCATGGGGATCTTCACGTCGACCGTGAGCTGGTAGGTGACCTCGGTGCGGCTGCCGCCGTCCAGCGGCACGAGCGCGTAGGAGCCGTCGAGGGTGCGCAGCATCTGGGACTTCACCAGCGACCACCGCACCTCGTCGGCGCCGATCCACTCGTACGCCAGGGTGTGGTCGTCCTTGATCGCGCCCGCGTCCAGCACCAGCCGCACCTGCGCGGCGCGCCCTGCGTCGTCGGTGGCGAGCACCTCCGCCTGCTTGACCTCGCCGGTCCACTCCGGATAGCGGTCGAAGTCGGCGATGACGCCCATGACCGCGGCCGGCGCCGCCTCGATCGTGATGCTCGACCTCGTGTGTTCCGCCATCGCCGTGGCCCTCCGGACTACTGGTGCATCTGGTGAAAGTGCTGATAGCGCTCGTACTGCTCGACCTGTCCCGACGTGGGGAAGGCTATCGCGCCGGGCCGTGCGGCAGGTCACCACTGGAGTGCCCAGGGGACGCGGGTGTGGTTGAAGTGGCCGACATTGACGCATTCGGTGCGGCCGATCCGGGTGCGGCGCACCAGCGGCTGGTGGACGTGCCCGAAGAGCGCGTACTTCGGCTGCACGGACCGCACCGCGTCGAGCAGCGCCTCGCTGCCGCGCTCGAACCGCCGGGCGGACGTGTCGTAGCAGAGTTCGGGGACGGCCGGCGGGATGTGCGAGCACAGCACGTCCACCGGGCCGAGGGCGGCCACCTTGGCGGCGTACGCCTCCTCGTCGATCTCGTACGGGGTGTGCATCGGGGTGGGCAGGCCGCCGCCGACGAAGCCGAAGACCCGGCCGCCGATCTCGGCGGTGGCGCCGTCCAGGACGGTGGTGCCGGGCCGGGCGTACTCCTTCCACAGCCGGGGCACGTCGACGTTGCCGTAGGTGGCGTAGGTCGGGGTGGGGAACGCGGCGAAGAGCTCCGCGTACTGCTTGCGCACGGCCTGCTCGATCAGCGCGGGCCGGTCCCGGCCGGCCCACAGCTCGCGGTCGAGCGCCCGCGCCTCGTCGAAGCGGCGGGCGGTGCGCAGGGCCACCATGCGGTCGGCGTTGGCCTCGCCGAAGAGGTCGGGGAAGATGCCCCGGGAGTGGTCGGCGTAGTCGAGGAAGAGCACCAGGTCGCCGAGGCAGACCAGCGCGTCCGCGCCGTCCCCCGCCCTCGCCAGCGCCTCGACCGCGCCATGTACGTCACTGACCACGTGAACCCGCATGCCGTCACCCTATGCTCGGGTGTGTGACCCTGAGAACATCTGCCCTGCGCCCCCTATCCCGAGGCTTTACCGATGGGTAACGTCCTCGCAGTCCATACCTTCCCTCCGGGTGCGACGCGGCACCGATGAGGAGCAGCAGCCTTGCGTGAGTTCAGCCTTCCGGCCCTGTACGAATTTCCCGCGGACGGCAACCTGACGGACCTGATCCGCCGCAACGCCGCGCAGCACCCGGACACGCCCGTCATCGGCCGCAAGGACTCCGCCGGGCACTGGCAGGACATCACGGCGGCCCGCTTCCTCGACGAGGTGCGGGAGGTCGCCAAGGGCCTGATCGCCTCCGGGGTGGAGCCCGGCGACCGCGTCGCGGTGATGTCCAGGACCCGCTACGAGTGGACGCTGCTGGACTTCGCGATCTGGACGGCGGGCGCGGTGACCGTGCCCGTCTACGAGACGTCGTCCGCCTCCCAGGTGGAGTGGATTCTCGCCGACTCCGGCGCGGTCGCGGTGGTGGTGGAGTCGCAGCCGCACGAGGAGACGGTGGAGTCCGTACGGGAGCGCCTGCCGCAGCTCAAGCAGGTGTGGCGGATCGACGGCGGCGGGGTGCGGGCCCTGGTCGAGGCGGGCAGCGACGTCTCCGAGGCGGTGGTCGACGAACGCTCCACAGCCGCCGGCGCCGACGCCCCGGCCACGATCGTGTACACCTCGGGCACCACCGGCCGCCCCAAGGGCTGCGTGCTCAGCCACCGCAGCTTCTTCGCCGAGTGCGGCAACGTGGTGGAGCGGCTGAGCCCGCTCTTCCGCACCGGGCACTCCTCGGTGCTGCTCTTCCTTCCGCTCGCGCACGTGCTCGGCCGCCTGGTCGAGGTGGGCAGCGTGATGGCACCGATCCGGCTCGGACACGTGCCCGACGTCAAGAACCTCACCGAGGACCTCCAGGGCTTCCGGCCGACCCTGGTCCTCGGGGTGCCGCGGGTCTTCGAGAAGGTCTACAACACCGCCCGGGCCACCGCGCAGGCCGGCGGCAAGGGCCGGATCTTCGACAAGGCCGCGGACGTCGCGATCGAGTACAGCAAGGCGCTGGACACCCCCGGCGGCCCCTCGTTCAAGCTGCGGCTGACCCACCGCGTCTTCGACCGGCTCGTCTACGCCAAGCTCCGCGCGGTGCTCGGCGGGCGTGCCACCCACGCGATCTCCGGCGGCGCCCCGCTCGGCGAGCGGCTCGGCCACTTCTACCGGGGCCTCGGCTTCACCGTCCTGGAGGGCTACGGCCTCACCGAGTCCTGCGCGGCCACCGCGTTCAACCCGTGGGACCGTACGAAGATCGGCACCGTCGGCCAGCCGCTGCCCGGCTCCACCGTACGGATCGCCGACGACGGCGAGGTGCTGCTCTACGGCGAGCACCTGTTCACCGGCTACTGGAACAACGACGCGGCCACCGCCGAGGCGGTCTCCGACGGCTGGTTCCACACCGGGGACCTGGGCACCCTCGACAACGACGGGTACCTGACGATCACCGGCCGCAAGAAGGAGATCATCGTCACCGCCGGCGGCAAGAACGTCGCGCCCGCGGTGATCGAGGACCGCATCCGCGCGGACGCGCTCATCGCCGAGTGCATGGTCGTCGGCGACAAGCGGCCCTTCGTCGGCGCGCTCATCACGCTCGACGAGGAGTTCCTGCCGCGCTGGGCCGAGCAGCACCAGAAGGCCGGCCGCACCCCGGCGGAGCTCTCCTCCGACCCGGACCTCCTCGCCGCCGTCCAGCACGCCGTCGACGAGGGCAACGCGGCCGTCTCCAAGGCCGAGTCCGTCCGCAAGTTCCGCATCCTGCCCGGCCAGTTCACCGAGGAATCGGGCCACCTCACGCCGTCCCTCAAGCTCAAACGCTCCGTCGTGGCCGCGGACTTCGCCGCCGACATCGAGGCGATCTACTCCGCGTAGGGAGGGTGCCCCCGACCCCCCGGGGTGGGTGGTCCTGTCGGTCGAGGGACCACCTGCCGGTGGTGGCCGGTCGCGCAGTTCTCCCCCAGAGCTTCGCCTGGGTGGTACCTCCACGCGCCCCTTTGGGGCGTACCCGCCTGCGGCGGGAAGAGCCGCACATACCCAGGGGCGCTGGGGGTACCTCCCAGGCCCAGCTCTGGGGGAAGACCTGCGCGCTCAGCAGGCCACTGCATGTGGCCGGGAGCGGACCGCAAGGGGCGCGGCGCAGGCCCGTACACCCCCACCGGGCCGGCAACCGGCCTAGAGCAGGGACTGGAGGCGGTCCGCCAGGAGGTCCCAGCTCCACGCTTCGTGGACCCACGCCCGCCCGCGCTCCCCGAGGGACCGCCGCAACTCCGGGTCACGCAACAGCGTGAGGATGCGGGAGGCGGCCTGTTCGGGCGACCCCCCGGGGACGACGTACCCGGTCTCGCCGTCGAGCACGGCGTCCGGCGCCCCCCCGGAGTCGCCGGCGACGACGGGCAACCCCGTCGCGGACGCTTCGAGGTAGACGATGCCGAGCCCTTCGACGTCGAGCCCGCCCCGCCGGGTCCTGCAGGGCATCGCGAAGATGTCCCCCGCGCCGTAGTGCGCGGGCAGTTCGGACCAGGGCACGCTGCCGGTGAACCGGACCGCCGCGGCCACCCCGGTGCGGGCCGCCAGCTTCTCCAACTCGCCGCGGTACGGCCCGCCGCCGACGATGAGGAGCACCGCGTCGGGCACCTCGCGGAGGATGCGCGGCATCGCGAGGATGAGCGTGTCCTGCCCCTTGCGCGGCACCAGCCGCGACACGCAGACCACCACCGGCCGGTCGGCGAGCCCGAGCCGCGCCCGCAGCACCGCGCCGTCCGGCCCGGGATGGAAGACGCTCTCGTCGACGCCGGGCGGCAGCCGCACCATCCGCTCGGCCGCCTCGGGAGTGAGCGCGGCCGCGATCCGCGACCGGGTGTACTCCCCCAGGTAGGTCAGGACGTCGGTGCCCTCGCCGATCCTGCGCAGGAGTTGGCGGCTGGCCGGGAGCTGCGCCCACCCGGCCTCGTGGCCGTGCGTGGTGCCGACCAGCCGCCGGGCGCCCGCCTTGCGCAGCGCGGGCGCCATCAGGGCGAGCGGCGCGGCCGCCCCGAACCACACCGACGAGCAGCCGTGTTCCCGCAGCAGTTCCGCCGCGCGCCGGGTGACCCGGGGCGTCGGCACCATCATCCTGGTCCGGTCCCGCACCACGGTGAACGGCTGCTCGGCGTCGAACCGCGCGACCTCGCGCCCGTCCCGCCAGGTCGAGGCGTACACCACGACCTGCTCGGGGTCCATCCGCATCGCCATGCTGTGCACGAACGCCTGGATGCCGCCGGGCCGCGGCGGGAAGTCGTTGGTGACGATGAGCGTCTTTTCCATCGCCGCCGACAGTACCGCCTCCGCCCCGGCCGGCGGGCCGCGCCACCCGTCCGGGCACCCTGAGCGGCGGTGCGCGGTCAGCGTCCGGCGGCCCACCGGCGGGCGGCGGCGATGCGTTCGGCCGCGGTGGGGTGGCTGCCGAGCAGGGCGTGGGCGAGGCGGGGCGGCGCCGGGTCGGCGACGTTCGCCACGGTGAGCCGGCGCTGCATGGCGATGAAGGTGGCGGGGTCGCCGGTGGTGTCGAGGGCGTGCCGGTCGGCGCGGCGCTCGACGCGCCGGCTGAGGAGGGCGGTGAGCGGGCCGCCGAGGGCGCCGCCGACTGCGGCCACGGCGGCGAGCAGCCAGGCCGAGCGGGGGTCGGCGAAGTGCCGTACTCCGGCGGCGTGCAGCAGCGGGTCCCAGCTGACGACGGCGGCCAGGACGCACACCCCGGCGGCGGCGCCGACCGCGCCCAGCGCGGTGCCGCGCGCCACGTCGCGGTGGACGACGTGGCCGAGTTCGTGGGCGACGACGAGTTCGACCTCGCGCGGGTCGGCGGTGCTCAGCAGGGTGTCGTAGACGACGATCCGCCGGGTGCCGCCGAACCCGGAGACGTACGCGTTGAGCGCGGTCGTACGGCGCGAGGCGTCGGCGACGAGCACGTCCCGTACGGCGACGCCGTCGCGGGCGGCCAGCGCCAGCAGGTCGGCGCGCAGCGGTCCCGGGGGCATGGGCGTGAAGCGGTTGAAGAGCGGTTCGAAGACCAGCGGGGCGAGGAAGGAGAGCAGGACCGTCAGCACGGCCGCGCCGAGCGCCGCCCACGCCCACCACCAGCGGGTCACCCCGGCGAGCGCGTAGACCGCGAAGAGGGCGCCGAGCGCCAGCGGCAGGGACACCAGCAGCCCGCGCAGCCGGTCCACCGCCCAGCCGCCCCAGCCCTGCGTGACCAGGCCGTAGCGGGCCCTGACCACCCGTCCCCGCGCGGCGAACGGCAGCCCGGCCGCCTCGCCCAGCAGCACGAGCGTGACCGCGCCACCCACCACCCGCACCGCCCACGCGGTCCCGAAGGCGCCGACCAGCCGCGCCCCGCCTCCGGTCAGCCCGAGCGCGAGCAGCAGTGCGAGCGAGACCGCGGAGGAGGCCAGCGTCAGCGGCAGCACCTGCCGCCGCAACGCCTGTCCCCGTGCGACCTGCTCGGCAGTGAAGTCGGGCCCCTCGCCGACGGGTTCGGGGCTCTTCGCCTCGCCGCGGCCGTTCTCGCCGTTCGCGTCCTGCCCGCTCAACCCAGTTCCTGTTCCACGTAGGCGCGCCACTTCGCGGTGAAGTCCGCGAGCCCGATGCCGAGCGAGGCGCGCAGGTGGGAGTCGAGTGTGCCGCCCTTCGCCACCGCGCGGTAGAACGTGGTCAGCGTGTCCGGCGACCACTGGTCGGCGATCATCCGGCAGGCGAGCCACCCGCCCTCGTACGCCTGGGCGAGGCCCTTGGCGGTGGAGCGGAAGTCGGCGTCGGTGGGGAGCGCGGCAGGGGTACGGCCGGCCTCGACGTCGGCGGCCAGCTCGGGCGCGATCTCGCGGGCGGTGCGGCCGGAGTCTCGGTAGGCCACCCAGTCGGCGACGCCCTCGGACAGCCACAGCGGGGTGGACGCGGTGGTGGACAGCCGGGTGGCGACGTGCGTCGTCTCGTGGGTGAGCACCACCTGCCGCCCGAACGCGGACAGTTCGCCGAACGCCGCCGGGTTGAGGATCACCCGGTCCGCGGGCGCCGCCGCGTTGCCGCCGCCCTCGCCGGTGGTGACGGCGGCGATGCCCCGGTAGTCGGGGGGCTTCGCCGAGAGCAGCGCCGCCATCTGGTCCAGGGTGGACGGCGCCTCGATCACCACGCTGCCGGGCCAGCCGGAGCCGAACGCGTGCCGCACCTCGGGCACGGCCTTGTCCGCGTCGTCGGCGTAGCCGCGCAGCGTCTTCTCGCTGCCGAGCCCCAGCACCAGGCTGTGCGTGCCGCGCACCACCCGCACCGGACCCTGGTCCCAGATCTGTACGGCGGTGCGGTGGCCGCTCGCGTCGCCGTCGTCATCACCCGCCAGGTACCAGCGGGTGCCGTGCCGCGCGAGGGTCAGGTAGGCGGTGGAGACCACCGGGCTGCTGTCGTAGCCGCGCAGCCGGTAGCTCAGCCGCACCTCGGCGGCGGTGCGGCTGCTGCCGTCGGCGGTCGGCGGCAGCGCGAACGCGCCGGTGCGGACGAGTTGGTACGACCACGCGGCGAGCGGCACGTCGGCGAGATCGGTGAACACCTCGCGTTGCTGGGTGCGGAAGCGGGTGGCCGCCGGGTCGATCCCGGCGAGGAAGGCGGCGCGGTCGTGGTGCAGCACCGCGGTCGCCCGCCGCGCGAGCAGGGCCCGCGCGGCCGCGTCCACCGAGGAGGTCTTCTTCGCCGCGGTCCCACCCGACCCGGTGCACCCCCCGGCCAGCAGCACCCCGCACACGCCGAGTGCGACCCCGCGCGCTCCGCGGATGAGCCGCACCGTCCGAAGTGATCGAGCCCCATCGTGCACGCAGTGATCGTACGGTGCTCACCTTTCCCCGAGGCGCGCCGGGCCCGCCGGCCCAGCCCCCCGCGACGAGTCGCCGGACCACCCGCCGGGGGCCGACAGGACGGGGCGGACCGGGCGGACCGTCACGGACGAGTGATCGCGGTGATCGGCATCATCGTGACCGGGTCGTAGCGGACCCGGGCGCCCGGGTAGGGGGCGTGGATGACCTGGCCGCCGCCGACGTACATCGCGACGTGGCTGGCGTCGGAACGGTAGATCACGAGGTCACCCGGGCGGGCCTGGTCCAGCGAGACATGCCGCCCCGCGTTCATCTGCTCCTGCGAGGTCCGCGGCAGCGCCACCCCGGCCTGCGCGTACGCGTACTGCATCAGCCCTGAGCAGTCGAAGGAGTTCGGCCCGGTGGCGCCCCACACGTAGGGACTCCCGAGCATCCGGCGGGCCGCGGCGACGGCGACCGCGGCGCGCCCGGAGGACGCGGGCAGGTCCAGCAGGGGCGGCAGCACCTGGTCGCGGGAGGCGCGGTCACCGCCCCCGCGGAAAGCGGCCTGCTGGGCCGCCGGCATCGCGTGCAGCAGGGTCTGGGCCGTGGCCAGCGCCCGCTGCACCTCCTTCTTGCGCTGCTGGAGCTGCCGCGAGGTGCTCTGCAACTCCGCGAGCTTGCCGGTCGCCTGGTCCCCCTCCTGCCGCAACGTCCGCTCGGCCTCCTGGAGTTCGCCGAGCCGGGCGGCCTGCCGGGCGCCGAGCCGGTCCAATGCGGTCGCCTGGTCGAGGTACTGGGACGGCCGGTCGGAGAGCAGCAGCGCCAGCGTCGGGTCCATCGCGCCCTCGCGGTACTGCGAGGCCGCGACCGCGCCGAGGTCGTCCCGCAGCGCGTTGACCCGCTGCTGGCCGCGCGCGGCCCGGTCCTGGAGGTCGGCCACCTCGCCGCGCAGCCGCTTCGCGGTCTCCTGCGCGGCGTCGTACTTCTGGGTGGCCTGCTCGGCCTGCTGGTAGAGCTGGTCCAGCCGGGTCGCGGCGTCCGGGGCGGTGCCACCGGCAGGGTCGGCCGCCGCGAACTGGGCGGCACCGCCGGACAGCGCGGCGGTCGCCGCTGCCGCCGCCGACAGCACGGTGACCCTGGTGGTACGGGAAGCGAGTCCCGGCTGCGGGGTGCGTCGATGGGAAGCCACGAACGCTGACAGTAATCGCGCCGTGGCGCACGGTTCAAAGATCCGCGGCCGCCCGAATCCGGACCGCGACCGTGAACCGCAGGTCACACGCCCGCCGTCGGCCCTCTCGGCAAGGTGTTCATCACCCGTCCGCCGTACGGGAGTCGGGCGCGTCACCGTCGACACCGGCCGTCATACGAACGAACGGGTACCCGCGAACGCGCCGGGCGGCCGCCCCTCAACGGAGCGGCCGCCCGGGCCAGGTCATCAGCCGGGGCACTCCGCCCCGCGCGGGTGCGTCAGATCCGCACGCCGAACTCGAACGGCATGTCGCTCATCGCCTCGTACCGCACCACGGCGCCCGGCTTCGGGGCGTGCAGCACCTGGCCGCCGCCCGCGTAGAACCCGACGTGGTGGAAGTCGCCGTAGAAGATGACCAGGTCGCCGACTTCGAGCTGGGAGGCGTTGTAGATGCGGGTGCCCGCGTTCGCCTGCTCCTGCGAGGTCCTGGGTATGGTCACGCCGGCCTGGGCGTAGGCCCACGAGGTCAGGCCCGAGCAGTCGAACTGGCTGGGGCCGGAGGCGCCGTAGTAGTACGGGGAGCCGATCTTCGAGACGGCGGCGTCGAACGCGTTCTTGGCGCGGGCGCTGGCGGCCTTGGTGTTGCCGAGGTCCACCCGGGAGCTGGCCCGGTTGGCCGCCGCCGCGTCGTCCTGCGCCATCTGCGCGCGCTGCGCGGCGGTCAGTCCGTTGAGCACCGACTGCGCCTTGGCGAGCTTCGCCTGCGCGTCCTTCTTGTTCTTCGCCAGGTCGGTGCGGGTGCTCTGCACCTCCGCGAGCTTCGCGGTGGCCTCCGCCCGCTCCTGGTCCAGCGTCTGCTTCGCGTTCTCCAGCTGCGTGAGCGCACCGGCCTGGAGCGAGGTGATCTGGTCGAGCGAACTCGCCTGGTCCAGATAGTCGTCCGGGTTGGAGGAGAGGAAGAGCTGGAGCGAGGGGTCGATGCCGCCGCTGCGGTACTGCGAGGCCGCGATCGCGCCGATGTTGTCCCGCAGCTTGTTCAGGTGCTCCTGCTGGCGGGCGACCTGGTCCTGGAGGTTCGACGCGTCCTTCTGCAACGACTTGAGCTTCTCGTTGGCCGCGTCGTACTTCTGGGTGGCCTGCTCGGCCTGGTCGTAGAGCGCGTCGACCTTGGTCTTGGCGTCCTTGACGGACTCCTTGGCCGGGGCGGCGGCGTTGGCAGCCTGCGAGGACAGCGCGACCGCTGCCGCCGCGGTGGCGGTCAGCACGGTGACGCGCACGCGGCTTGTCGGCTTGGGACGACGGTGGGACGCCACGAAGGCGGTCTCCTTCTTCCTTCAGCCGCCTACCGGTTCACTGGCGGGCGGCCTCCGAGCGCCATCCGGGTTGGATGATCGACTGCGCGGAGGTACGAGCCCAGACCCTAGTGACCGAACTGTGATCGGTTCAAATCCTTGCAGGCAAAATCTCGACCGCTTCGCATATTCTTTACGCGCCCTGTACCCGGGGTGAGGGCAGGAGGACACTGCGTTGGCGGTCGTGCGCTCGTGAACACAAGCCGCCGTCGAACGGCCGGAAAGAGCCGGTGAGTTCACGCCACCACCACAGAGCGCGCGGGAAACCTCCCACGCGCTTCGCACCGTCCGTACGCCTGTCAGGCGCTGTGCCCGTTTCACACCCGGGCGAGCCGTTTGAGCAGCAGCACCGAGGCGACCGGGCGGGCCCCGGCCTTCGCCACGCCGTCGGCGACCTCGCGGTCCGCGGAGACCACCACGATCTGCCGCCCCGGCGGCTCCGCGCGCACCAGCCGGCGGATCAACTCGTCCGCGGTCTCACCGGCCTTGGAAAACAGCACCCGCACCCCGCGCGGCGGCGCGAGCAGCACCGGCATGTCCAGGTCGGCCCCGTCGAAGACGCAGGTCACCTCCGCGCCGCTCTGCGCGGCCAGCGCCGCCAGCCCGCCCAGCAGCCGCAGCCGCTGCTTCTCCAACGGCAGCGCGGGATAACCGGTCTTGGTGACGTTGTAGCCGTCGACCACCAGGTGCGCCTGCGGCAGCGCGAGGAGTTGGTCCAGCAGCGCCGGGTCGGTCGCGGACAGCGCCCGGGTGGCGATGTCCCGCGCGCTGAACGCCCCGGGCGCGACCGCGTCCACGGTGTCCGCGGGCCGTACCCCGAGCGTGTCGCGCGGCGGCAGCGCCAGCTCGCGGCGCAGCCCGGCCGCCGCGTCGAGCACCGTGTCCAGCAGCAGCCGCAGCCGGACCTCCTCCACGCTGCGGCCCTCGCGCACCGCGCGCCGGCCGGCCTCCACCACCGCCTCGGCCTCGGTCAGCCGGGTCCGCAGCCGGCGCGCCTCGCTCTCGGCCGCGGCACGCTCGCGCGCGGCGGCCGCCCGGGCCTCGTCCAGCTCGGCCTGGAGCTTGCGCTGCGCGGCCTCGGCGCGCTTCACGTCGCTGTGCGCGGCCCGCAGTTTGCGGTGCAGCGCGTCGCCGTCCTTGCGTACGGCGTCGAGTTCGCCGCGGGCGCGGGCCGCGTCGGCGCGGGCCTGGGCCTGGAGCGCGACCACCTCCTCGCGCAGCCGGGCGAGTTCGCGGACCGTCTCCTCGTCGACCCGCTCGGCGTCGGCCCGCTGGGCCTCCTCGCCCGCGGTCGCCACGAGCTTGGCCCACCCCTCCGGCCGCAGCAGATACGCGGCCGCGGCCACGTCCAGCGGGTCGGCGGCCGGCGGCGGGGTGCCGGAGTCCAGCGCCCCGGTCAGCTCCGGCTGCGCCTCCCGCAGCCGCCCGGCGACCTTCAGCCGGAAGCCGGGGTCCGACTCCAGCGCGGCGGCCAGCGCGGTCGCCGCGTACTTCACCCGGCGGGACGGCGTGAAACGGGCATACGGCCGCAGCGACACCGGCAGTTCGGGGAAGGTGAACCCGCCGAAGGCGTCGGCGGCGATGGCGACCACCCGGTGGCGTACGCCTTCGGGCAGCGGCCGGTCGAGCGCGGACTCGACCGCGCCGTCCTGCTCCGCGCCGCGCGCGTCGTCAGCCGCCGCGTCCCCGCCGGCCCCGTCCTCACCCGCCTCGTCCTCACCCGCCGCGTCCGTGTGCTCCGCGGCATGCTCGGCGGAAGGCTCGGCCGGGCCGGTACGGTCGGCGGGCGCGCCGCCGTCCGCGGGCACGGCGTGCTCCACCGGCTCGGCGTCCCGCGCCGCTCCGGCGCCCGGCCCGCTCTCCTCGTCGGGCAGCGGTAGGCCGCCGTTACCATCCACCAGTCACTCCCTGTCGGGTTCCTCGGCGCCCTCCCGGCCCCCTTCGATCCCTCCGGCCGCCGCCTGCTGCTTCCATTGTCCCCGTAACAGAGCTCAACCCGTCGCGGAACCGTCCGTCACGTCCTTGCCGGGGCGGTCCACCAGTTCGACCTGGTCCACCGCGTTGCACCAGCGGCAGCGCACGGACTCCACGGTCTCGCTGAGCACCTCGGTCTCCTCGGTGCGCGGCTCACCGCCCAGATCGAGGTGGACGTACTCGACCACGCGGGTCGAGCGGGTGACGTCGAACCTGGTCAGATTGCCGCACAGCGTGCAGCGCCACCGGGTGGTCGCGGTCGGCAGGGGAACCGTCATCGGCTCCGCACCTCTTCTCGTCTCGGTGCGTCTACTAGGCGGACTATGGCTCACCCATACCCAACGTGAGGGGCGTGTGTGCCCCGGTCACCCTACGGCCTCGGAGGTCCGGCGCGCTGCGGCGAGGCGGTCCTTGCCGGTTGGTCCCGTTCCGTCATGATCGGTGCATGGTCATCCCGGTGTACGACAAGAACCCGGTCCGCCGCCCGCCGGTCGTGACCTACACCCTCATCGGCATCTGCACCGTGGTGTTCCTGCTCAGCCCGCTCTCCGGCTTCGTCCGGCTGCACGGCAGCGGGCCCGCGCTCCAGTGCGCGCAGACGGTCTACTTCGACCGCTGGGGCGTCATCCCCAGCGAGCTGTTCCACGGGCGGCTCCCGGTCGGCGAGCTCGACCTGCCGGCCGGCTGCAAGACCCCGGGCACGTTCCCCAAGGTGCCGTTCCTGTCCGTGCTCACCTCGATGTTCGTGCACGGCGGCTGGCTGCACCTGATCGGCAACATGCTCTTCCTCTACGTCTTCGGCGACAACGTGGAGAACCGCATGGGCCGGGTCCGCTTCGCGCTCTTCTACCTCGCGGCCGGCTACCTCGCCACGTACGGCTTCGCCTTCGCCAACACCGACGACACGCAGAGCCTGGTCGGCGCCTCCGGGGCGATCTCGGGTGCCCTCGGCGCCTACCTCTACCTCTATCCCAAGGCCCGCGTCACCAGCCTCTTCCCCTTCCTCTTCTTCGTGCCGCTGCGGTTCCCGGCCTGGGTCGTGCTCGGCTTCTGGTTCGTCCTGCAGTGGCTCGCCGCTCAGACCGCGCAGGGCGGCCCCGGCGTCGCCTACCTCGCCCACGTGGTCGGCTTCGCCTTCGGCTTCCTGTGGGCGTGGGTCTGCTACCGGCCACGGCGTAAGGTGAGCGTCGTCATCGGACCCACCCAAGGAGACGTCCAGCCGTGATCACCGCGATCGTGCTCATCAAGACCTCAGTGGACCAGATCCCCGAGATCGCCGAGTCGATCGCCGCGTTGGACCACGTCAGCGAGGTGTACTCGGTGACCGGGACGTACGACCTGGTCGCGCTGGTACGCGTGGCTCGCCACGACGACCTCGCGGACATCATCCCCGGGCAGATCTCCAAGATCCCGGGGGTGGAAGTGACCGACACCCACGTCGCGTTCCGCACGTATTCCCAGCACGACCTGGAGGCCGCGTTCTCCATCGGGCTGGACTCCTGACGAACCGCAGGTCCTGCCCCCGGATGGTCCGGTCCGACCATCCGGTCCGTTTCGGCTGGTCGCGCGGTTCCCCGCGCCCCTTGGTGACGCACCTCTTCCGCGGCGAGCAGCCACCGGCCGGGGACGCGTGACGGGCAGCCCGGGCGGTCCCGTCACCGTACGGGCACGCACCGCCCGGCCTCGGTGCGGTAGCGCCACGCCGCACCGTCGCGGACGAGGGTCCGGACGGCCCCGAGGAAACGCTCGATGTGCTCCTCGGGCGTACCCGCCCCGAAGCTGACCCGCACGGCGTTGAGGGAGCGCTCGCCGGGCGCCGCGTCGGGCGCCCCGCACTCCCCCGGCTCGTCCGGCTCCGTGTCGAGCAGGGTCCGCACCAGCGGGTGCGCGCAGAACAGCCCGTCCCGCACCCCGATCCCGTACTCCGCCGAGAGCGCGGCCGCGAAGTGCGAGGAGTTCCAGCCGCGGACGACGAAGGAGAGCACGCCGACCCGGGCGGAGCCGGACCCGAACAGCGAGAGCACGCGGACCTCGGGAAGCTCGGCGAGCCCGTCCCGCAGCCGGGCCAGGAGTTCACGCTCACGGGTGACAAGGGAGTCGAAGCCGGCCTCGGTGAGCGCCTTGCACGCGGACGCGATGGCGTACGCGCCGATCACGTTCGGCGACCCGGCCTCGTGGCGGGCGGTGCCGGAGTGCCATTCGACGGACAGCCCGTCGCCGGAGCGCGCGACCTTGCGGGTGGCGCCGCCGCCCGCGAGGTACGGCTCGGCGGCCCGCAGCCAGTCGGCCCGGCCGGCGAGCACCCCGGCGCCGAAGGGCGCGTAGAGCTTGTGCCCGGAGAAGGCGACCCAGTCGACGTCCAGCGCGGTGATGTCCACCGGGTGGTGCGGGGCGAGTTGGGCGGCGTCGAGCACGATCCGCGCGCCGTGCCGGTGCGCGGCGGCGGCCAGTTCCCGTACCGGCCAGATCTCGCCGGTGACGTTGGACGCGCCGGTCACGCAGACCAGCTTCGGGCCCTTGGGGGCGCCGTGCAGCGCCACGTCGAGGGAGGCGACGGCCTGTTCGGGGGTGCGCGGCGCGGGCAGGTACTCCACCCGCGCGCCCTCGGCACGCTGCCAGGGCAGCAGCGCGGCGTGGTGCTCGGTGTCGAAGACGAAGACGCGGGTGCCGGCCGGGAGCGCCGAGGCCAGCAGGTTGAGCGAGTCGGTGGTGGAGCGGGTGAAGATCAGCTCGTCGTCCGGGCGGCAGCCGAGGAACTCCGCGACGGTCTCGCGGCTCTGCTCGAACAGGTCGGTGGACAGCTGCGACAGGTAGCCGGCGCCGCGGTGCACGCTGCCGTAGTAGGGCGCGTAGGCGGCGACGTCGTCCCACACCCGCTGGAGGGCGGGGGCGCTGGCGGCGTAGTCGAGGGCGGCGTACCCCACTTCCCCGCCGGTGACGAGCGGCACCCGCACGTCACGGCCGAGCACGGGCAGCGGGGTGGTCGTACAGGCGGGGCAGTCGGTGGCGGCGGCGCCGGCGGCGGGGCGAGCGGCGGCGCTGACGCCAGTGGTGCTGGTGGTACCAGTGGTGCTGGTGGTGACGGTCAAGGCGAACTCCCGGCGGAAGGCAGGCGAAAGCACCACGAAGCGTGCAGCCGAAAGCGACTGCGCGGGCGGCGCGGAGCATGAAGATCGGGCGGAATTGCTGGTTGCAGAACCGGGGCCGACTGGCCCTAACGCATTCGCTTGCTCATGAAAGAACTCCCCAGTCCGGCTTGCTGTGAGCCTCGCTGCATCACAGCCTGGTCATCACCCGGGGCACCCCGCCTCGGACGGAGGGTTGCCGGACAGCGAGCCGGGGCCTTTGCGCTGTCACTCGTGACCTGGAACAAGATTGTGCCATACGGCGACGCGGGCGCAAGATGCCGTCCGCTCAGTGGACGGCGCCGCACGCCCGCGCCCGCACGCTCTGTACCGATATGCCCGTTTCGCGCCCACCGGTGGTACGCGCCCGCGTACGTTCCGGTGCCCGCGCCGCGCCGCTAGCCGCGGGTGGCCGCCACCCACCGCTCCAGCACGGCCTCAGCCGCACCCGAGTCGATCGACTCCGCGGCCCGCTCCAGGCCCTTGATGATGCGCTCCTCCAGCGTGCCGCCGCTTGCCGGCGTCAACGCGGTCAGCGCGGCAGCCGAGTTGAGCAGCACCGCGTCCCGCACCGGCCCGCGCTCACCGGCGAGCAGCCGCCGGGCCACGTCCGCGTTGTACGACGCCTCGCCACCGCGCAGCGCCTCCACCGGCACCAGTTCCAGACCGACGTCCCGCGGGTCGAAGCCGGCGTGCTCGACCTTGCCGTCCCCGACCACCCACACCTGCGAGGTCGCGGTGGTGGTCAGCTCGTCCAGGCCGTCGTCACCGCGGAACACCAGTGCGGACGAGCCGCGTTCGGCGAGCACCCCGGCGAGGATCGGCGCCATCCGCAGGTCCGCGACCCCGGTCGCCTGTGCCTTCACCCGGGCCGGGTTGGTCAGCGGGCCGAGGAAGTTGAACGGAGTCGCCACCCCCAACTCGCTCCGGGCGGTGGCCACATGACGCAGCGCCGGGTGGAACCTGACGGCGAAGCAGAAGGTGATGCCGACCTCCTGCGCCACCTCGGCGACCCGCTGCGGCGACAGGTCGAGGTTGACGCCCAGCGCCGCGAGCACGTCGGACGCGCCGCTCCTCGACGACGCCGACCTGCTGCCGTGCTTGACCACCCGGGCGCCGGTGCCGGCCACCACGATCGCCGACATCGTGGAGATGTTCACGGAGTTCGACCGGTCGCCGCCGGTGCCGACCACGTCCACGGTCGGGCCCGGCACCTCGATGGTCGTCGCATGCGCGTACATCGCCTCGACCAGTCCGGCGATCTCCGCGACCGTCTCGCCCTTGCTGCGCAGCGCCACCGCGAAGCCGGCGATCTGGGCGTCGGTGGCCTCGCCGCTCATGATCGAGTCCATCGCCCACGCGGTCTCCGCGGAGCTGAGGTCGTCCCTGCGGATCAGGGCGCCGAGGATGTCCGGCCACGAGCGCGCGGCCCCGGGTTCGCCTCCGGCGGGGTGCACAACGCTCATGGCTTCACGCTCCTGGAATACGGCAACACGTCTGACCGCACCCTATCGGTGGGGTGTGCTCCGCAGGGGCGCGTGGGGGTCCTCCCGCGCACCGGGGGTACGCCCGGGGTGCGCCCGGGAACGACAAGGCCGCCCGGGCGTACCCGGGCGGCCTTGGCAGCGTGTCGACGGCTCAGTGGTGGCCGTGGCCGCTGGTAATCTCTTCGTACTCCTCGACCGTCGGCTTCGGGATCTGGCTGTGCTCGCCGTAGAACCCCTCGGAGAGCCTCGCCTGCACCTTCGCGACGGGGCTGACCTTGCGCGCGACACCGTTCTCGTCGGTCTCGGGTCCGAGGTCCAGCGGCTGCGGCTGGACGTGCGCGGTGAGCACGTGCAACTGCTGCTGCGACAGCGGCTCGTGCACCTCGATGAACTCGCCGTGCGGCAGCCGCTTGATGATGCCGCTCTCCCGCCCGTGCAGCACCTTGTCGCGGTCGCGGCGCTGGAGCCCGAGGCAGATCCGCTTCGTGACCCAGAACGCGGCCGGTGGTGCCAGGAAGAAGGCGACCCGCACGAACCAGGTGATCGCGTTGATCGACAGATGGAAGTGCGTGGCGATCAGGTCGTTGCCGCCACCGATCAGCAGCACGAAGTACAGCGTCAGCCAGGCGACGCCGAACCCGGTGCGCACCGGACGGTTGCGCGGACGGTCCAGCAGGTGGTGCTCGCTCTTGTCCCCGGTGACCCAGGACTCGATGAACGGGTACACCGCGATGGCCATCATCACCAGCGGGAAGACCATCAGCGGGATGAAGACGCCGAGCACCAGGGTGTGGCCCCAGGCCCTGATCTCCCAGCCGGGCATCACACGGATCAGGCCCTCGGAGAAGCCCATGTACCAGTCCGGCTGGGCTCCGGTGGACACCTGGTCCGGCCGGTAGGGGCCGATCGCCCAGATCGGGTTGATGGTGGCGATCGCGGCGATCGCGGCGATCACACCGAAGACCAGGAAGAAGAAGCCGCCCGCCTTCGCGGTGTAGATCGGCAGCAGCGGCGAGCCGACCACGTTCTTCTCGGTCTTGCCGGCACCCGGGAACTGGGTGTGCTTGTGGAAGAACACCAGGATCAGGTGGGCCACCAGCAGACCGGCCATCAGACCCGGCAGCAGCAGGATGTGCACCGAGTAGAACCGGCTGACGAAGTCGTGCCCGGGGAACTCCCCGCCGAACAGGAACATCGACAGGTAGGTGCCGACGATCGGCGTGGAGAGCACCGCGCCTTCCATGAACCGCACGCCGGTGCCGGACAGCAGGTCGTCCGGGAGCGAGTAGCCGGTGAAGCCGGTGAACATGCCCAGGAAGAGCAGGGTCCAGCCGAAGAGCCAGTTCAGCTCGCGCGGCTTGCGGAACGCGCCGGTGAAGAAGACGCGCATCATGTGCACGATCATCGCGGCGATGAAGATCAGCGCGGCCCAGTGGTGGATCTGCCGGACCAGCAGGCCGCCGCGGACCTCGAAGCTGATGTGCACCGTGGAGGCGAACGCCTCGGACATCCGCTGGCCGTCGAGCGGCGCGTACGGGCCGTTGTAGACGACCTCGTTCATGCTCGGGTGGAAGAACAGCGTCAGATACACACCCGTGAGGATGAGGATCACGAAGCTGTAGAGGCAGACCTCACCGAGCATGAAGGACCAGTGGTCCGGGAAGATCTTGCGCAGGTTGGACTTGGCCAGCTTGTAGAGCCCGAGCCGGCCGTCGGTCCACTCCGCGACCCGCTCACCGGGGTTCGTCGGGCGGCCACGCCGGGTCGGTGCATCGGTCGTGGTGCTCATGAGCGCTCCCAGAATGCCGGGCCGACGGGCTCCTCGAAGTCGCCGAGGGCGATGAGGTTGCCCTCACTGTTGACGCTGATCCGGAGCTGCGGCAGCGGGTGGCCCGCGGGACCGAAGAGCACCCGCGCGCCGTCGGAGAGGTCGAACGTCGACTGGTGGCACGGGCAGAGCACGTGGTGCGTCTGCTGCTCGTACAGGCTGATCGGGCAGCCGACGTGGGTGCAGATCTTGGAGAAGGCAACGATGCCCTGGTGGCTCCAGTCGCGCTCGCGCTTGTCCTTGATGTCGTCCGGCTTGAGCCGGATGATCATCAGGGCGGCCTTGGCGATCTGCTCCTGGAAGTCCTCCTGGCTCTCTTCGAGTCCGTCCGGCTGGGCGAAGGTCAGAGAGCCGACGACGACGTCCTCGGGACGCAGCGGCTGGTTGGTGTTGGTGTTGATCAGCTGCTTGCCCTTGGCCCACATGGTGTGGTCGAGCTTCTTCTCCGGCAGCGGGCCGAGGTCGCGCAGGATCACCAGGCCGGCCAGCGGCACCATGGTGAGCGCGCCCATCATGGTGTTGCGGATCAGCTTGCGGCGGCCGAAGCCGCTCTCCTTCGCGCCGGTGATCCACTGCTGGCGGACGTTCTCCCGCAGCTCGTCGTCGGCGTCGATACGGTGCCGCTCGTCGGCGACCTCCTCGTCCGACATCAGCGTCCGGGCCCAGTGCACGGCGCCCGCGCCGATGCCGAACAGCGCCACGGCCAAGGTGAGGCCGAGCGAGAAGTTCAGCGCACTGACGTGCCCGAACGGGAAGATGTAGACGATCTTGTCGACCGGGAAGATGACGAAGCACGCGATGAACGCGATGGTGCCGAGCATCGACAGCGTGAACAGGCCGGCCACCACTCGCTCGGAGTGCCTGGCCGCCTTCTCGTCGATGTCCTGGCGCCGGTACTCGTGGGGCGGCAGCCCGGGGTCGGCGAACGGGTCGGGCTTGGCGACCTCGTCGCCGTGGTGGCCGCCCCGCTCGCTCGGCAGGTTCTCTGGCACGTCGTTGTGCGATCCAGTCTCGTCGCTCATGATTTCTTGGCCTTAGTCGTCCGTGCAGCGAGCCAGGTCGTGAGACCGATCAGCGTGCCGAGGCCGAAGACCCAGGCGAACAGACCCTCGGACACCGGGCCGAGAGAACCGAGCGTGAAGCCGCCGGGGTTCGGGCTCTGCGCGCTGTCCACGGCCTTCAGGTACGCGATGATGTTCGCCTTCGCGTCGGAGGGCATCGTGCTGTCCGGGAAGGACGGCATGTTCTGCGGGCCGGTCTGCATCGCCTCGTAGATGTGCTTCGACGAGACGCCCTTGAGACTCGGCGCGAACTTGCCGTGCGTCAGCGCACCGCCCTTGCCCACGAAGTTGTGGCACTGCGTGCAGTTGGTCCGGAACAGCTCGCCGCCCTTGGCGACGTCGGCGGAGGCCGGGCTGTACTGGTCCTTCGTCGGGGTCGCCGGGCCGGGGCCCAGGGAGGCGATGTACGCGGCGAGCTGGTCGATCTCGCCCTGGCTGTAGGTGTTCTTCTTCGCCTCGACCTGCGGGCCGGGCTGCTTGGCCGGCATGCGGCCGGTGCCGACCTGGAAGTCCACCGCGGCCGAGCCGACGCCCACCAGGCTCGGGCCGTCTGAACTGCCCTGCCCCGACATGCCGTGGCAGCTGGCGCAGCCGACCTGGTAGAGCTTCTTGCCCTCCTCGATGGCGAGGGAGGACTGCGAGGAGTCAGCCTGCGCCTTGGGCGCCGGCGCGAGCGCGGCGTACAGCCCCCCGGTGGCCGCGAGCGCGAAGAGTAGGACGACAAGCGCCGCCAGCGGATGGCGCCGTCGTGCGGAGAGCTTTTTCACGGATTACCCCGGTGTCAGGATCTCTTGTGTCGATGCTTCTGGCTGTGCCGTCGGCGGGCCGTCGTCCTCCGTCCGGAGTGCGACGCTGCGCCGACCGCGCGGTACCGGCTACTTGATCAGGTAGATCGTGGCGAACAGGCCGATCCAGACGACATCGACGAAGTGCCAGTAGTAGGACACGACGATGGCCGCGGTCGCCTGCTGATGGGTGAACCGCTTGGCCGCGTACGTGCGGCCCAGCACCATCAGGAACGCGATCAGACCACCCGTCACATGCAGCCCGTGGAACCCGGTCGTCAGGTAGAACACCGAGCCGTACGGATCGGAGCTGAGCGAGATCCCGTCCTTCTTGACCAGGTTGGTGTACTCGAAGATCTGCCCGCCGATGAAGATCGCGCCCATCACGAACGTCACGATGAACCACGAGCGCAGCTTCTTCACGTCACCGCGCTCGGCGGCGAACACGCCCATCTGGCACGTGAAGGAGGAGAGCACGAGGATCGTCGTGTTCGTCGCGGAGAACGGCACGTTCAGCGCGTCGGCGTGGGCCTTCCAGAAGGTCTCACCAGTGACCGACCGAAGGGTGAAGTACATCGCGAAGAGGGCCGCGAAGAACATCAGCTCGGAACTCAGCCAGATGATGGTCCCGACGCTGGTGAGGTTCGGCCGGTTGACCGACGGGTGCGCGTGCCCGGTTTCTACTGCTGTTGCTGTCGCCACGTCCGACATTATGTCGGTCCCTTATCCGGCGCTGACTCCGGGGGTCCCCCTTCGGTGTGTCAAGCACCTTCCGCGACCCGCACGGCCTAGTTGGGCGTCCTTCGATCGGGCGACCCCTCCTCGGAAACACCCTGGCGGGAGTAGCATCCGAGCCACTTGAGAAAACCTTCACGAGGAGGAGCCACGATGCAGGCGACCGCCACGGTGCTGGTCTACAGCGACGACGCGAACACCCGGGAGCAGGTCCGGCTCGCCGTCGGCACCCGCCCCTCCGCCGACCTTCCCCCGGTGCAGTACGTGGAATGCGCGACGCTGCCCGCGGTGCTGAGCGAGTTGGAGAAGGGCGGCATCGACGTGATGGTGCTGGACGGGGAGGCCAACCCGGCCGGCGGAATGGGCGTGTGCCGCCAGGCGAAGGACGAGATCTTCCGCTGCCCGCCGGCGATGGTGCTGATCGGGCGCCCGCAGGACGCCTGGCTGGCCACCTGGAGCCGCGCCGACGCCGCGATCACCCATCCGGTGGACCCGGTGGCCCTCACCGACGCCCTGACGGTCCTCCTGCACCGCCGCCTGGAGCCCGTGACGAAGGCCGTCGCCCACCGGTAGGACCGGTGAGCGACGGCAGTCGGTGGGTGAAGGGATGACGGCGCCCACGCGAGGCGGGATCGCGGCAGGAATCAAGCCGTCTGCGGGGTGAGGCGAGCGGGGGTGCCGGCCGGGACGTCGACCGGGGTGGTCTGGTCCTGGTCGGTGCTGCCGGCCCCGGAACCGCTGGGGGTGCTGGGCGTGCTGCCGGCGCCGCCGCCGGAACCGCCGTTCAGCGCGCTGCCCTTCTGCCACTGGGCCCAGCTCAGGTTCCAGTCGCCGAAGCCGTTGTCGAACGGCGTCATCATCGGGCCCTGGCTGTTGACGACCCGCACGACATCGCCGACCCGGACGTGGTCGAAGAACCACTCCGCGTCCGCGGTGCTCATGCCGGTGCAGCCGTGGCTGACGTTGGCGGACCCCTGGGAGCCGACCGACCACGGCGCGGCGTGCACGTACTCGCCGCTCCATGTCACCCGGGTGGCCCAGTAGACGGGCAGGTCGTACGAGTCCGAGCTGCCGGCGGCGATGCCGACGGTGGAGCTCTTCATCTGGACGAACGACTCCTTGTCCAGCACCACCTTGATGCCGTTACGGGTGTCGAAGCCCGGCTTCCCGGTGGTGACCGGGAGGGTGCGGACCACCTTGCCGTCGTCCTTGAACGTCATCTCGTCGGTGGACGCGTCGGTGAGCGCCTCGATCCGGTCGCCGGTGTGCACGGTGAGCGGCTTGTCCGCGCCGCCGTACAGCTTCTTGGCTATCTGCACGCCGCTGAGGGTGCTGCGGGCGCTGATCGTGGCGTGGGCGGGCCAGTACGTGCTGGGGCGGTAGTGCAGGGTGCGGTCGTCGACCCAGTACCAGGAGCCCTTCGCCGCCTGGGGGTTGCTGCTGACCTGGAGGTGGGACTCCACCACGGCGCGGGACTGCCTGTCCTTGACAGGGGCGCTGAGCGTGGCGGTGATCGGCTCGCCGACGCCGTAGGTCCCGGCGTTCGGGCCGAAGGTGACGTGGAAGCCGGCCGCCGCTCCGGTGGTGTCGAAAGTGAGGGTCTTACGGCCGGGGTGGCCGCCCGAGTCCTCGGTGCTCACCCGAACGGTGTAGTGCGCGCCGGCGGCGAGCGGGGTGGTGGAGTGCCAGTGCCTGCTGTCGGCACTGAGCTGGCCGCTGACGTAGCGCCCGGTCGAGTCGGTCGCGGTGACGTCGGTTATCTGCGAGCCGGTCTGCACGGAGACTTTGAGGGGCTTGGCCGGGTTGGCCTTGCCACGGCCGGAGGTACCGAAGGTGACCTTGGCCGCGGCGTCGTGGGGGGAGGCTGCCAGCGGGTTGCCGCCACCGCCGCAGGCGGTGAGCCCTATCGCGAGGGGCGCCGCGAGAATCGCGCGGCGCACGGTTATCAGCCGGCGGGGGCGGGGGCGCTCGGGAAGGTGGTTCATGCGTTCACGCTATGAACGGCCGCCGGTTTCCGCGCGGTGGACGCCTGCAAAACGGTGAGGGCGGGTCCTGAGCACCGTACTGGTACTCCGGACCCGCCCCTCGTGCCGGCGGCCGCTCAGCGGCCGCCTGCGCCGCCTACTGGGTGCGGTCCTCACCGTGGTAGTACTCGAACACCCATCCCCACACGCCGATCAGGATCACCGGCAGGGAGAAGAAGAGCAGCCACCAGCCGAAGATGATGCCGAGGAAGGCCAGGCTGCCGCCGATGCCCAGGGCGAGCGGCTGCCAGCTGTGCGGGCTGAAGAAGCCCAGCTCGCCCGCGTCGTCGGCGACGTCCGCGTCCTCCCGGTCCTGCGCGCCGGTGTCGGCCCGCCGGGCGGTGAACGCCAGGTAGAAGCCGATCATGGTGCACAGGGCGAAGGCCATGAACAGCGCCGTGGTGCCGGCCGCTTCCTTGGACCAGATCCCGTAGACGATCGCCGACGCCAGGATGAAGACGGCGAAGCCCAGGAACATCTTGCCTTGGACCTTCACTTGCCGGCCTCCGTCTCATCCGAGCCGGACAGCGCGGAAGCCGCCGGGGCGCCGCTGTGGGCGAGCGCGTCCATGGCCGCGATCTCCGGGTGGTGCAGGTCGAACGCCGGGGATTCGGAGCGAATCCGGGGCAGGGTGAGGAAGTTGTGCCGCGGCGGCGGGCAGGAGGTCGCCCACTCCAGCGAACGGCCGTAGCCCCACGGGTCGTCGACCTCGACCTTCTTGCCGTACTTCGCCGTCTTCCAGACGTTGTAGAGGAACGGCAGGATCGACAGGCCGAGCAGGAACGAGCTGATCGTGGAGACCGTGTTCAGCGTGGTGAAGCCGTCCGCCGCGAGGTAGTCCGCGTAGCGGCGCGGCATGCCCTCGACACCCAGCCAGTGCTGGACGAGGAAGGTGCCGTGGAAGCCGAAGAACAGCGTCCAGAAGGTGATCTTCCCGAGCCGCTCGTCGAGCATCTTGCCGGTCATCTTCGGCCACCAGAAGTGGAAGCCCGCGAACATCGCGAACACCACGGTGCCGAAGACCACGTAGTGGAAGTGCGCGACCACGAAGTACGAGTCCGAGACGTGGAAGTCCAGCGGTGGCGCCGCGAGGATGACACCGGTCAGACCACCGAAGGTGAAGGTGATCAGGAAGCCGATGGACCACAGCATCGGTGTCTCGAAACTCAGTGAGCCCTTCCACATGGTGCCGATCCAGTTGAAGAACTTCACACCGGTCGGTACCGCGATCAGGAAGGTCATGAACGAGAAGAACGGCAGCAGCACACCGCCGGTGACGTACATGTGGTGCGCCCACACCGTCACCGAAAGGCCGGCAATGGAGATCGTCGCGGCGACCAGGCCGATGTAGCCGAACATCGGCTTGCGGCTGAAGACCGGAATGACCTCGGAGATGATGCCGAAGAACGGCAACGCGATGATGTACACCTCTGGATGGCCGAAGAACCAGAAGAGGTGCTGCCATAGCAGTGCGCCGCCGTTGGCCGCGTCGAAGACGTGCGCGCCGAATTTTCTGTCCGCTTCCAGACACAGCAGCGCGGCCGCGAGCACCGGGAAGGCGAGCAGCACGAGCACCGCGGTCAGCAGCACGTTCCAGCAGAAGATCGGCATCCGGAACATCGTCATGCCGGGGGCGCGCATGCAGATGATCGTGGTGATGAAGTTGACCGCGCCGAGGATGGTGCCGAAGCCGGACAGCGCCAGACCCATGATCCACATGTCGGCGCCGACGCCGGGCGAGTTCACCGCGTTGGACAGCGGCGAGTACGCGAACCAGCCGAAGTCGGCCGCGCCCTGCGGGGTGACGAAGCCGCCCACCGCGATCAGCGAGCCGAACAGGTAGAGCCAGTAGGCGAACATGTTCAGCCGCGGGAACGCCACGTCGGGCGCGCCGATCTGCAGCGGCATGATCCAGTTGGTGAAGCCCGCGAACAGCGGCGTCGCGAACATCAGCAGCATCACGGTGCCGTGCATCGTGAACGCCTGGTTGAACTGCTCGTTGGACAGGAACTGGTTGCCCGGGCGCGCCAACTCCGCCCGCATCAGCAGCGCCAGGACGCCGCCGATCAGGAAGAAGGCGAACGACGTCACCAGGTACATCGTGCCGATGGTCTTGTGGTCGGTGGTGCTGAGCCACGACACCGCGATCGAGCCGGGCTTCTTGACCCGGGCCGGGATTTCGTCCTCGTAGGAGTCGTCGGCCTCCGCCGCTCCCTGAGGTTCGTTGAGAATGCTCATGTGGTCTTGGGCTCCGAGTTCTTCGCGTTGCCCGTGGTGGCAATGCCCGACGGCAGAAAACCGGTCTGACCCTTTGCCGCCAGGTCCTTGAGGTGCTGCTCGTACTGCGCCGGCGTGACCACCTTGACGTTGAACAGCATCCGGGAGTGGTCCACGCCGCAGAGTTCGGCGCACTTGCCCTTGAAGTCACCGAGCCGGCTCGGGGTGACCTGGAAGTCGTTGGTCTGGCCCGGGACGACGTCCATCTTCATCAGGAAGGGGATGACCCAGAAGTCGTGGATGACGTCACGCGAGGTCAGCACGAACCGGACGGACTCGCCCTTCGGCAGCCAGAGGGTCGGCCCGGGAAGCCCGGTGTCCGGGTCCTTGCTGGCCGCGGTGCCGACGTCGTAGACGCCTTCCTCACCGGGCTGCCAGTCGAGCTTGTTCTGCGGGATCTCGTTGAGCTCCGCCGGCACCTTGGTGGGTGTGGCGGGGTTGCCGTCCACGTTCTCCAGGTAGTTGAAGCCCCAGCTCCACTGGAACCCGACCACGTTGATCACGTGCTGCGGCTTCTTCGAGGTGTCCAGCAGCTTCGTCTCGTCCCGGGCGGTGAAGTAGAACAGCACCGCGATCACGAGGATCGGAACGATCGTGTAGAAGGCCTCGATCGGCATGTTGTAACGGGTCTGCGGAGGGACCTCGACCTTGGTCCGGCTGCGCCGGTGGAAGATCACGCTCCACAGGATCAGGCCCCATACCAGTACACCGGTCGCCAGTGCGGCGGCCCAGGAGCCCTGCCAGAGGGAGAGGATTCGCGGTGCCTGTTCCGTCGCCGGGGTGGGCATACCGAGGCGGGGGTAGTCCTTGTAGGAGCAACCCGTAGCGGTTGCCAGGACCAGGCCCGCGGCCAGCGCCCGCGGCAGCCATCGCCGCACCGGGCGCCGCGACAATGGGGTACCTCCCACGCCGTCCTGGCCGTGGGGGAGGTCGGAGCCGTTGGGACTCACGTAGCGCCTTCCCGAGAGTCTCGCCCGCGCGTCCCGAGTGTTCCGGCCGTCTGCTGGTCGGTCGGCCCGAGCGCGGGCGCGTAGGTGTGGATGTTTATGCGGCACAAACCCTACTGGACGCTATTTGGAGTCTCGCGGGGAGGGGGGCCAACGCGCCGGGGCGCTCCCCGAAGGGGTGGATCAGGTGCGGATCGGGTGCGGATCAGGCCCGGTCCGATCCCGGAAATGCGCCACGCCGCGGGTGTTCTGACGCCGCGCCGAGCGGCGCGCCGGGGCGGGCGGCGCGGGTTGTAGCGTGCTGAGGTGCCCTACTTCGACGCGGCCTCCGCCGCTCCCCTGCATCCCGTGGCGCGCCAGGCGCTGCTCGCCGCGCTGGACGAGGGATGGGCCGACCCGGCCCGGCTGTACCGCGAGGGGCGCCAGGCGCGGCTGCTGCTCGACGCGGCGCGCGAGGCCGCCGCGGAGGCGGTGGGCTGCCGCGCCGACGAGTTGGTGTTCACTCCTTCGGGGACGCGCGCGCTGCACTCCGCCGTGTCGGGGGCGGCCGCCGGGCGGCGCCGGGTCGGCCGCCGGCTGGTGGTCTCGGCGGTGGAGCATTCGGCGGTACTCCACGCGGCGGAGGCGGCCGCGGGGGCCGAAACCGTACAAGTGGGGGTGGATCGGACCGGCCGGGTGCGGCCGGCGGACTTCGCCGCGGCGCTCGCGGGCGAGGGGCAGCCGCGGACCGGGCCGGAGTCGGGGGGCGGCGGTACGGCGCTGGCCGCGCTCCAGTCGGCGAACCACGAAGTGGGCACGGTCCAACCGGTCGCGGAGGTCGCCGACCTGTGCCGCGCGGCCGGGGTGCCGCTGCTGGTGGACGCGGCGCAGTCGCTGGCGTGGGGGCCGGTGGAGGGCGCCTGGTCGCTGCTGGCGGCGAGCGCGCACAAGTGGGGCGGGCCGCCCGGGGTCGGGCTGCTCGCGGTCCGCAAGGGCACCCGGTACGCCCCTCAGGAGCCCGCCGACGAAAGGGAGTCGGGCCGCTCGCCCGGCTTCCAGAACCTCCCCGCGATCGTGGCCGCGGCCGCGTCCCTGCGGGCGGTGCGCGCGGAGGCGGCGGCCGAGGCGGCCCGCCTGTCGGTGCTGGTGGACCGGATCAGGGCGGCGGTGCCGCGCCTGGTCCCCGATGTCGAGGTGGTCGGCCACGACCGGCTGCGGCTGCCGCACCTGGTCACGTTCTCCTGCCTGTACGTCGACGGGGAGGCGCTGCTGACCGGTCTGGACCGGGCGGGTTTCTCGGTCTCCTCGGGGTCCTCGTGCACGTCGAGCACCCTGACGCCCAGCCATGTGCTCAAGGCGATGGGGGTGCTGTCGGAGGGGAACGTCCGGGTGTCGCTGCCGGCCGGCACCTCCCCGGCGGACGTCGACCGCTTCCTCGACGCGCTGCCCGAGGTGGTGGCACAGGTGCGCGCACAGCTCGGCGCCCCGACGGCCGTACGCGGAGCGGGCGTTGGCGCCGGGGACGAGGACCCGGCAGAGGTGGAGCCGGCGGGGGTGGAGGCAGCGGAGGCGGAGACGCCAGGGACGGATGCGCCAGAAGTGGCGGCCGAGGGCCTGCTGGTCGACTCGCTCGGCAAGCGCTGCCCGATCCCGGTCATCGAACTCGCCAAGGTGATCGGCGACGTTCCGGTCGGCGGCCTCGTCACGGTGCTGTCCGACGACGAGGCCGCGCGGCTGGACATCCCCGCGTGGTGCGAGATGCGCGCGCAGGAGTACGTCGGCGAGCGCCCCGCCGAGCGCGGCGTCGCCTACCTGGTGCGGCGCCGCGGCTGAGAGGGGACGTCCCGTACGTACGGTGCCGCGGCAACGGCCGGGCCGGTGCCGCGGGATACGGTCAGGCGCCGATGTGCCCGCGCACCTCGTCGGCGGCCGTGTCGCCGTACGCCTTCGTGAACCGCTCCATGAAGTGGCCGCGGCGCAGTTCGTACTCCTGGGTGCCGAGGGTCTCGATCACCAGGGTGGCGAGCATGCAGCCGACCTGGGCGGCGCGTTCGAGGCCGACGCCCCAGGACAGGCCGGACAGGAACCCGGCGCGGAAGCCGTCGCCGACGCCGGTCGGGTCGACCTTCGCCTCTTCCTGCGCGCAGCCGACCACGATGTCCTGCTCGCCCTTGCGTTCGATCCGCACGCCCTTGGCGCCGAGCGTGGTCACCCGGTTCTCCACCCGGTCCAGGATCTCCTCGGCGCTCCAGCCGGTCTTGGACTCGATCAGCCCGGCTTCGTACTCGTTGTTGAACAGGTACGCGGCGCCGTCGACCAGAATCCGGATGTCGTCGCCGTTCATCCGGGCGATCTGCTGGGAGAAGTCGGCGGCGAACGGGATGTTCCGGGTCCGGCACTCCTGGGTGTGCCGGATCATCGCCTCGGGGTCGTCGGCGCCGATGGACACCAGGTCCAGGCCGCCGGTCCGCTCCGCGACGTGGTGCAGTTCGATCAGCCGCGCCTCGCTCATCGCGCCGGCGTAGAACGAGCCGATCTGGTTGTGCGCCGCGTCGGTGGTGCAGATGAAGCGGGCGGTGTGCAGCACTTCGGAGATCCGCACCGAGTCGGTGTCCACGCCGTGGCGCTCCAGCCAGGCCCGGTACTCGGCGAAGTCGGCACCGGCCGCGCCGACCAGGATCGGCTTCGTGCCGAGCTGGCCCATGCCGAAGCAGATGTTCGCGGCGACACCGCCGCGCCGTACGTCCAGCGCGTCCACGAGGAACGACAGGGACACCGTGTGGAGTTGGTCCGCGACGAGCTGATCGGCGAACTTGCCGGGGAAGGTCATCAGATGGTCGGTGGCGATTGATCCAGTTACGGCGATACGCACGACGGCGACTCCCGGGAAACGGTGGTGAGGTCCCCTCACGCTACCGGTCCCCGTGGAGTGGATGGCCGGGTTCCCCCCAGTGGCCAGGCCGTCCCCCGGCCGGCAACGGCAATCCCGGCCACAACGGCGGACGGCCGAAAATTACCGGTTGGTAGCCCTTTGTCCGCCCCGCGAACGTGCCTAGGGTCGAGGTATGAGTACTCCTCGCACCGCCCCGTACACGGAAAACCCCGAAAGCATGGCGGAACTGCTCGGCGACTGCCACCGCACCGCGCAGCACTGGAGCCACTCGGCCCCGGCCGCGCCGCGGCCCGCGCACGTTCGCCCGCCGGGTATCCACGTCCCGCCGAAGTCCGTCGCCGCCGTGCGGGACATGACGGAGTACGGCGCCTGACCAGGCACCCGACCGGGCGCCGCCTCCGCACCTCGCGCCTTCTCGCGCCCCACGCGCCCCAGCCTCACCCGAACGGTGGAACCGCTTCGCGCTCCGCCACGTCCCATGTGCACCTGACGGTCGACAGAGCCGAAGGAGCACCCAGTGAGCAAGGAACGCGACGACGGCGCCAACGAAGGCAGCACCCGTGGCACGCAGCCCGCGGCGAGCGCCGAGAGCCCGGAGAGCGGCGACCGCCCCACCCGTAAACCCCGGTGGGCCATCGCGGCGGTCGCGGCGGCCGTACTCGTGGTCGGCGGCGGTGGCGCCTGGTGGGCGTCCGCGGCGGGCGGCGGAGGCGGCGGCAACGCGGGCGACCCCAGCCCGCTGCGTATGGACGCCCCGGTGAACGGCGCCGCGCCAGGCGCTTCGGGGCCGACCGACGGCGGCGCGGACCTCTACCACCTGACCGGCACGCTGCCGCAGGGACCGGAGAAGGCCGCGGTCTACGCCGCGTCCGGCGCGCTGACCACCGCCGACGTGCAACGCCTCGCCCGGCTGCTGGGGGTGCCCGGCAGCGTGCGCACGGAGAACGGCTCGTGGCGGGTGGGCGCCGAGGCGGGCGCCGCCAAGCCGTCGCTCATGGTGAGCAAGGCAGCGCCGGGCACCTGGACCTACACCTCCGGCGGCGCGCCCGCGACGGGCGCGCGGACCGGCGGTTCCGACACCTCCCCGGTCCCCGCGGCGAAGGCGGCGGCCGTGGCGGCGCCGGTGCTCAAGGGGCTCGGGCTGTCCGGCGCGAAGGTGGACACCTCGACCGCGGTCGGCCCGATCCGCACGGTGAGCGCGGACCCGCGGGTGGGCGGGATGTCCACCCACGGCTGGACCACGTCGCTGCAGATCGGCGCGGACGGCCGGATCAGCAACGGCTTCGGCCGGCTGTCGGACCTCGCGAAGGGCGACACCTACCCGGTGGTGAGCGCGGCGACCGCGCTCAAGGAGCTCAACGCCTCGACCACGATCATGCACCCGGGCGCCGTGAACGGCGGGATCGTGCCGTGCCGGGCCGTACCGGCGCCGTCCGCGAAGTCCGGCGCGAAGTCCGGCGCGAAATCCGGCGCCACCTCCACGACGTCCGGCGGCGCCTCCTCGTCGCCCTGCGTGCCGAGCAGTGGCGGCGGGCAGTCGACCGAGGTGCGCGGCGCGTCCTTCGGGCTCGCGCTGGAGTACGTGTCGGGCGTCCAGACGCTGGTGCCCGCCTGGCTCTTCCAGACCGCGCCGGCCGGGGCGACCCGGACCTCGGTGGTGGCGCAGACCGCGGTCGACCCGCGCTACATCGCGAGCCCGAGCGGCAGCCCCGGCAGCGTGCCGCCCACCGGCCCGGCCTCTCCCCCGCCGTCGCTGAACCCGGGCGGGCCGATCCTGCCCACCAGCCCGGCGGACCCGGCGAACCCGCCGAGCGGCCGGACCGTGCACCGCGTGCCGATCGACTCCTACACCACCGCGGGCCGCACCCTCACGCTCGTCTACGAGGGCGGCGCGTGCGACACCTACCAGGCGTCGGCGAGCGCGAGCAGCGGCCAGGTGCGGGTGTCGGTGGTCGCGACGCCGAAGCCGAAGGGGACGGTGTGCCCGATGATCATCCGGTCGCTGAGCCAGAAGGTGACGCTGGCGGCGCCGTTGGGCGACCGCAAGGTGGTGGACGCCTCGAACGACCGGCCGCTCGCGGGCCGCTGACCGGCCCCGCGACCCGCCGGACACGACGAAGCGGCGGCACCCATGGGGGGTGCCGCCGCTTCCGTGCGACCGCTGCTGTGCGACGCGGTGGAATCCGCGACTCAGCGGCTCACCGACTCAGTGGAAGGAGTCGCCGCAGGCGCAGGAACCCGTGGCGTTCGGGTTGTCGATCGTGAAGCCCTGCTTCTCGATGGTGTCGACGAAGTCGATGGAGGCGCCGCCCAGGTACGGGGCGCTCATCCGGTCGGTGACGACCTTGACGCCGCCGAAGTCCTTGACCACGTCGCCGTCGAGGGCCCGCTCGTCGAAGAAGAGCTGGTAGCGCAGGCCCGAGCAGCCGCCGGGCTGGACGGCGACCCGCAGGGCGAGGTCCTCGCGGCCCTCCTGCTCGAGCAGGCTCTTCACCTTGGCGGCGGCAGCGTCGGACAGGAGGATGCCGTCCGTCGTGGTGGTCTCGTCCTGAACCGTCATGTGCTTCACTCCCGGGTTGTACGGACTGCTGGCTATCGATGCCTAACCGACGCCTATTCGGATTCATTCCGGGTCCGTGGCGACTTCTTCCTCACTCGTCCCTCCATGTTCGCACACGCCCAAGGGATGACCAGCGGTATGCGTCACACTGACGAAACCGGCATCGTCAATCTGACATGAACAGGTTATGATAGATAACGTCAAGTAGACGAGAAGGTCTGCGCGCTGCGAAGAAAGGGCTACGGGCCCGTGACCACCACACAAACGCCGACTGTCCCGACGGAGCCGCTGGACGTCCGGCCCACGCCACTCGCCCTGCTGCTGCTCGGCCGCGAGGCCGACCCGCGCAGCGAGCGCGGCGTGGAGTGCCCGGGCGACCTGCCCGCGCCGTCCGACCCCGACCTGGTCGCGCGGGCCCGGGCCGCCAAGGCCCGGCTGGGCGGGAAGGTCTTCATCCTCGGCCACCACTACCAGCGCGACGAGGTCATCGAGTTCGCGGACGTCACCGGCGACTCCTTCAAGCTCGCCCGCGACGCGGCCGCCCGGCCCGACGCCGAGTACATCGTCTTCTGCGGCGTGCACTTCATGGCCGAGTCCGCGGACATCCTCACCTCGGACGCCCAGCAGGTGATCCTCCCCGACCTCGCGGCCGGCTGCTCGATGGCCGACATGGCCACCGCCGAGCAGGTCGCCGAGTGCTGGGACGTCCTCGCCGACGCCGGTGTCGCCGATGCCACGGTCCCGGTGTCGTACATGAACTCCTCGGCGGACATCAAGGCGTTCACCGGCCGGCACGGCGGCACCATCTGCACCTCGTCCAACGCCCGGCGCGCGCTGGAGTGGGCGTTCGAGCAGGGCGAGAAGGTGCTCTTCCTGCCCGACCAGCACCTCGGCCGCAACACCGCGGTACGCGACATGGGCCTGTCGCTCGACGACTGCGTGGTCTACAACCCGCACAAGCCCGGCGGCGGCCTCACCGCCGAGCAGTTGCGGGCCGCGAAGATGATCCTGTGGCGCGGGCACTGCTCGGTGCACGGCCGGTTCTCGCTGGAGTCGGTCGAGGACGTCCGGGCCCGCATACTCGGCGTCAACGTCCTGGTGCACCCCGAGTGCAAGCACGAGGTGGTCACCGCGGCGGACTACGTCGGCTCCACCGAGCACATCATCAAGATGCTCGACGAGGCGCCCGCGGGCTCCGCGTGGGCTCTGGGCACCGAGCTGAACCTCGTCCGCCGCCTGGCCGCCGCCCACCCCGACAAGCAGATCGTCTTCCTCGACAAGACCGTCTGCTTCTGCTCCACCATGAACCGCATCGACCTGCCCCACCTGGTCTGGACCCTGGAGTCCCTGGCCGACGGCAAGCTGGTCAACCGCATCCAGGTCGACGCGGAGACCGAGCACTTCGCCAAGCTGGCGCTGGAGCAGATGCTGGCCCTGCCGTAACGCACCCGCCCGGCACCCCCGCTCGCGCCCGCCCGCACCCGAGCGGGCCCGAGCACCCGACGGCCCCGGCCGGCGCACCTCCGCCGCCGCCGGGGCCGCCGCACGCTCGGCGCCGCGCGTTCAGCGCCGCACGTTCAGCGCCGCACGTTCAGCGCCGCACGTTCAGCGCCGCACGTTCAGCGCCGCACGTTCAGCGCCGTGCGTTCAGCGCCGTGTGTCAGGCACTTCCGGCGCTTCCGGCACTTCCGCGAGGATGTCCGGCAGTTCGCTCATCCAGTCGAGCACGGCCCGCTCGTAGTGGATGCCGAAGCGCATCGTGGCGCGCTGGTACGGATTGAGGCCGCCCTGCTTCTCCGTGTCGAGGTATCCGGCGAGCCGCTGCTCGTGGGCCGCGCGGTGCCGCTCGACGTACTCGAGCAGCCTGCCGGTGTCGAGATGCGCCCCGAACGCGAGCGTCAGCAGCAGCGGGTACCGGATCTGCTCGGTCTCCGGCGGCTGCGCCATCCACTCCGCGAAAGCCTCCCGCCCGGCATCCGTGAGGGTGTACGGGCGCCGCGAGCGCGTCCCGGTGGCTCCGGCGACGACGAGGCCGCGTTCGTCGAGCGCGCCGAGTTCCCGGTACACCTGGCTGCGCGTCAGGCTCCAGAAGTCCCCGATGAACGCCTCGGCGAATCCCAGCAGTTCATAGCCGCTCGCCTCGCCCGCGTGCAGGAAGCCGAGCAGCGAGGCGGCCGTCGGGTTGAGGTCGGTCCGCGTCACACACATCTCCCTTGACAGTCCACAGTGGACGGTGTTTGTCTGGTCGACACAGTCCACTGTGGCATATGGGGGAGCTTTCATGCATGCTGTCGTGTTGGTGGTCCATGTCGTGTCCGGCAGCCTCGGGCTGCTGGTGGGGCCGGCCGCGATGCTCGCGCCCAAGCGCCCGGGGCGCCATCCGCTACTCGGCCGGAGCTACCAGGTTCTGACCGGCGCGCTGTGCCTGAGCGCCTTCGGCCTGGTCGCCTACCGGCCCTCGCTGTGGTGGCTCGGCGTGATCGGCGCGCTGACCTGGGCGGCGGCGCTGGCCGGCTGGTGGGTGCGGCGGGCGGCCTTCAGCGGCTGGCTGATCTGGCACATCAACCTGATGTGCAGTTCCTACATCTCGTTCGTCACGGCGTTCCTCGTCGTGAACCTGGGGCTGGGGTCGATCGTCGCCTGGGTCCTGCCCGCGGCCCTGGGGACGCCCCTGATCACGCGGGCCACGGTCCGCGCGCTCCGTCCGCGCCGGCCGGCCGTGAACAGCCCTGAACCGGCGGTCTCTGACGTGTCGTAAAGTCGAACGGTGATTCTTCGCCCCGTACGCGATGACGCGCAGGACGCAGGGGTCGTACGGGAGGTCGCGGCGGCCGCGTTCGGCGTGCCGCGGTCCCTGGACGACGGCGGGCCCGCCACGGACGGCGCGGCACGGGCCGCGCGGCAGGACAGCCGCACGCGGCATCTGGCCAGGAGCGACCCCGGCGGGTGCTGGATCGTCGAGGACGAGACGGCCGGGCCGGTGGGCACCGTGCTGTCGTCGCGGCGCGAGGGCACGTGGGCGCTGTCGCTGCTCGCGGTCGTGCCGGGCGCGCAGGGCAAGGAGGTCGGCAAGGCGCTGCTGGCGCGGGCGCTGCACTACGGGCGGGCCTGCCTGCGCGGGATCGCGTGCGCGCCGAGCGATCCGGTGGCCGCGCGGACGCTGCGGCGCGCGGGGCTGACGCTGCATCCGACGCTGCGGCTGTCGGGGCGGGTGGACACCGCCGGGCTCGACCCGCTGGACGGCGCCGTCCACCAGGGCACCGAACGGCACCGCGATCTGATGGACTCCGTCGACCGGCGCACCCGGGGCGGGGCGCACGGCCCCGACCACGAGGAACTCCTGCGGCACAACGCCCTGTTCGTCGTGGACGACCTCGCGGGCAGCGGCTACTGCTACTCCCGCGGCGGGCATGTCGAGGCGCTCGCGGCGACCTCCCGCCGCCTCGCGACCCGCCTGCTCACCGCGGCACTCGTCACGACCCCGCCCGGCGAGGCCGCCCGCGTCACCCACGTCTCGGCGGAGTCCCAGTGGGCGCTCGACGTGGCCGTCGCCGCGGGGCTCGACATCACGAACGACGGTTTCCTCTGCTTACGGGGTCTGCGGCCACCCGAACTGGCCATCCCCTCCCGCACGTTGCCCTAGGGGGCGCCCCTGACCCCCCGGGTGCCCCGGATCTGTCGGCTCAGGGGCCACCTGCGGGTGGGTGGCTGGTCGCGAGGTCCCTCAGTCGACGGGCTGGGGCTCTTCGGAGGGTCCGAGCCCAGCGGAAAGCGCGGCTGCGGCCTGGAGGAGGGGGAGCGCCATGAGGGAGCCGGCGGCTCCGCCGACGGCCACGGCACGGTCGAGGAGAGGTTCGAGGGACACCCGGTCGAGCGCCTTGGCCTGCCCGGCCTCACCGGTGCCGGCCCCGGCCACCCACCAGTCGGGCGCGCGGAAGGCGACCCGCTGGGCGACCAGCGCGCAGGCCGCGCTGACCACACCGTCGAGCACGACGGGCAGCTTACGCACCGCGGCCTGCAGCAGGAACCCGGTGATCGCGGCGAAGTCGGCCCCGCCGACCGCCCCGAGCAGCGCGAGCTGATCCCCGAGTACGGGCCGCGCGCGGCGCAACCCGTCCCGGATCGCCGCGCACTTCCGCATCCAGGCGAGGTCGTCGATGCCGGACCCCCGCCCGGTCACCACGGAGGCGTCGGTGCCGCAGAGCGCGGCGATGAGCACACCCGCGGCCGTGGTGCCGCCGACGCTGAGGTCACCCAGGAGCACGAGGTCCGTACCGGAGTCGGCTTCCTCGTCGGCCAGCGCGAGCCCGGTGCGGAACGCCTTCTCCGTCTCCTCGGGGCTCAGCGCGTCCTCGATGTCGAGCCGGCCCGAGCCGCGCCGTACCCGGTGCGCGGTGACCGGTGCGGGCAGCTCCGCCGGGTCGCAGTCGACCGCCATGTCCACGATGCGCAGCTCCGCGCCGTACTGCCGGGCCAGGATCGCGGCGGGCGAGGTGCCGTCGAGGGCCGCCCGTACCAGCTGCGCGGTGCTGCCCGCGGGCCGCGCCGACACGTCCAGCGACGCGACGCCGTGGTCCGCGGCGAAGACCAGGGCGCGGGGCCGGGTGATCGGGCGCGCCACCACCTGCTCCTGCACCGCGGCGAGCCAGTCCGCCAGTTCGGCGACCTTCCCCAGCCCGCCGGACGGCTGCACCAGCCCGCTCCAGCGTTCCTGCGAGTCCCGGCGCACACCCGCGTCCGGTCGCTCCACCAGGGCCCCGAAGTCGTCCATCTCAATCCCACTCACCCGCCGAACAGTACCGGTCCGCTGCGCTTGGCTGCGCGGACCCTCCAGGCTGCTGTGTTCTGTCGGTTGAGGGACCACCTGCCGGTGGTGGTTGCTCGCGCAGTTCCCCGCCCCTCGGCTACGCGCCGCCTCGGTTACGGTCCGGTTCCCGGCCCCAGGCCGGTGGCCTGCTGAGCGCGCCGTTCCCCGCGCCCCTTCGGCTACGCGCCGCCTCGGGCACGGTCCAGTTCCCGACCCCAGGCCGGCGGTGGGTTGCTCGCGCTGTTCCCCGCGCCCCTCGGATACGCGCCACCTCGGGCACGGTCCAGTTCCCGACCCCAGGCCGGCGGTGGGTTGCTCGCGCTGTTCCCCGCGCCCCTCGGCTACGCGCCACCTCGGTCACGGTCCGGTTCCCGGCCCCAGGCCGGCGGCCTGCTGAGCGCGCCGTTCCCCGCGCCCCTTCGGCTACGCGCCGCCTCGGTCACGGTCCAGTTCCCGACCGCACGCCGTTCCCCGCGGCCCTGGGGAAGGTGCGGCTTCCTCGCGGGGGAAGGGTGCGTCGGCATCGGGCACCCCGGGGGCAGGGGCAGCGTGTCAGCGGAGGGGGATGGGGAGCCCTGAGACCGTGAGGAGGACGTGCTCGGACTCCTCCGCGAGGGTGGCGTTGAGGTGGCCGAGGATGTCGCGGAAGCGACGCCCCGCGGAGGTGGCGGGGACGACGCCGGAGCCGACCTCGTTGGAGACGGCGACGACCGTACGGCGGGTGGCGCGCCAGGCGGCGCGCAGGGCGTCGATGTCGGCCTGGACGGCCGCCGCCCCGGTCCGGTGCCAGGTCTCGTCGTCCCAGGCGCCGGCCGCGTCCATCGCGTGGGTCAGCCACAGGGAGAGGCAGTCCACGAGCAGCGGCGCCCCCGCGGGGTCAGCGAGCAGCGGCAGCAGATCGCAGGTCTCGATGGTGCGCCAGCCGGCGGGGCGGCGCGCACGGTGCGCGGTGACGCGTTCGGCCCACTCCGCATCGCCGTCGCGGGTACCGCCGGTGGCGACGTAGAGGACGTCGGGGAAGGCGGCGAGGCGCCGTTCGGCCTCGGCGGACTTGCCGGAGCGCGCGCCACCGAGGACGAGGGTGCGGCGCGGCAGGTCGGGGACGTTCTGGTAGTCGCCGACGACCAGGGTCGTGCCGTCGGGCACCGCGCGGGCACCGAGCGCGGCGAGGCGGCGGGCGAGTTCGGGCCGGGGCGGCGCGTCGTGGCCGAGGTGGACCGCCACCACGTCGGTGGTCCCGGCGACGGCGCCGACCGCCCGCAGCCGGGCGAGCGCGTCGGGCCGCCCGACCACGTCGAGCAGCACCATGTCGTACGGCACCGCGTCCGCCCCGGCACCGTGGTCGCCGTTGTCCGCGAGGCCCGCCGGGGCACATCCCGGCGGCAGGTACAGCACGCGCAGCCCCTGCGGCGACTCGACCTCGTACCCGGTGCCGAGCGCGTCGGTCGCGACGGCACGCACCCGGTGCCCGGTCAGCACCGACAGCCGCTGCCCGTCCGGCACCCGGGCCGGCGCGGGCAGCCCGGGCGGGATCTCCACCGGCGGGCCGTCGTGCGGATGCGACAGCAGTACGAGGCGTAGCCCGCCGAGGGTCTGTCCGGCGCGGGCCGCGGCCAGCGCGGCCCCCGGGACCAGGTCGAGCAGCACGACGCCGTCGACGAGCACCGAAGTGGCACCGCGCGCCCCCTCCCCCGTGGCGAGAGCGCAGGCGGCACAAGGGCAGTCGGGCACCGGCAGGCCCTCGGGGCCGCCGGTGCCGAGCAGAGTCAGTTCCACGGGACGATCGTCTCGCGCCCGCCGGGCGCGGGCGCGCGGGGGCCGCCCAAGCGGCTGCCGTACGACGCCCGGGGCACCCTGGCCCGTGGCGACTTCGGGGCGCCCTCTCGACGGCTCCGGGGCGCGCTGGAAGGATCATCGATGCCCCGGCGAATCGTGCAGATACGCTTCCTGGGCACTGTCCTCCATTTCCCGGACCGAGGAGAAGCACATGGCGTGGACGTGGCGGTTCGAGGCGGCTGACGGCACCGAGGTGGAGCCCGCGGTGCAGCCGGAGGAGTTCCCCACCCAGGGCGACGCCGAGTCGTGGGTCGGCGAGGTCTGGAAAGAGCTTGCCGCCGGCGGCGCCGACCAGGTCACCCTCTTCGAGGACGGCACCCGCGTCTACGGCCCCATGAGCCTCTCCTCGCCAACCGACGAAGCGGCGACGGACGAGCCGTAACGGGCCCCCCGGGTCGCCCGGTTGCGGATGTGCCGGGGCCTTCCGGTCCCAGGGTGGCCGGCCGCGCACCCACCGGAAGGTCCCGGAACGCGCGGGACGGGGCACCCGGGCGGGTCAGGTCAGGTCCAGTCAGGTCAGGTCAATGACCCGAGGGTGACCTCGGCCGTCTTCGTGCCGGAGTCCCGCACATACGTGACCTTGACCTTGTCGCCCGGCTTGAGCTCCGCCAGCACCTCCGTCAGCGACTGCACCGTGGTGATCGGCGTGGAGCCGACCTTCGTGATCACGTCCCCGGCCTTCAGACCGGCCTTCGCGGCGGCGCCCCCCTTCGTCGCGCTGACGATCGCCGCGCCGGCCGGCTGGAAGTTCGATCCGACGACCCCGCGGACGGTCACGTCGAGCGCGGCCCGCCCGGAGTCGGTGACCTTGCCGCTCTTGATGATCTGGTCGGCGATCCGCTTGACCGCGGAGGAGGGGATGGCGAACCCGATCCCGGGCGCCGCGCCGCTGCCGAGTTGGGGGTCGGTGGCGGCGAGGGTGGGGATGCCGATCACCTGGTTGTCGAGGTTGACCAGCGCGCCGCCGCTGTTGCCGGGGTTGATCGCCGCGGACGTCTGCACCATGTCGGGGATGGTGGCCCCGGTGCCGCCGCTGGAGCCGCTGGAGCCGTCGGAACCGCTCTCGCTGACGGTGCGCCCCGTCGCGGAGACGATGCCCTGGGTGACGCTGCTGGACAGGCCGAGCGGGTTGCCCATGGCGAGCACGATCTCCCCGACGGCGGCGGTGCCGCCCGGCGCGAAGGTGGCCGGCTTGAGTCCCTTGGGCACCGAGGAGAGCCGGATGACGGCGAGGTCGCCCGCGGGATAGGACGACACGAGCCTGGCGGCCAGCGGGCTGCCACCGGTGGCCAGCGACACCTGGAACGAGGTGGCGTTCCCGATGACGTGCGCGTTGGTGACGATGTCGCCCTTGCTGTCGTAGACGACGCCGGACCCGAGGTCCTGCTTGGTGGTGATCTGGACGACCGAGGGCAGCACGTTCTTGACCGTGCTCTGGTAGGCGTTCTGCAGGGCGTCCGAGGAGCCGGCCTTGTCCACCGCGGCCTTGGCGACGGGTGCCCCGGGGCCGGCGTCGGAGGCGGCGCGGGGCGAGGGACTGCATCCGGAGGCGAGCAGGACGGCGGTGCACGCCACGGCGGTACCGGTGGCGGGCAGCAGGAAACGGTGGCGGCGGTGGTCGTTGCGCGATCGACTCATGCCCGAATTGTCGCTTTCGCGAAGTCCCGTGGCGCGGCCCGGACCGCCAATCGGGTCGTATGACCGCTCGGCGCGGTACGCAGCTCAGCGCGGCGCTCCGCTCAGTCCCGTACCCCGGTCAGCCCCGTACCCCGCACAGGTGCAGCAGCGCGGCCACCGCGCGGTACGGGTCGGTCCGGCCCGCCTGCTCCTCGGCCGCCAGCAGCAGGTCCAGCTCGTGCGGGTCGGGCGGGATCAGCGCCAGGTCGGGGGCGCTGTCGGTGAAGATCCGCACGCCGTACCAGGCGCGCAGCGGCACCCCGATGCCGTCGAGCACCGCGGTCAGTGCCGCGCGGCGGTCGGCGCGGGTGGCCAGGCCGAGCCGGTTGGTGTAGGCGTCGGAGCCGAAGGCGCCCAGCGCGGCCGTCCAGTCGCCGAACAGGCCCGGGCGCATGGCGAGCGCGTCACCGTTGCGCACCAGCAGGGACAGCAGGCCGCCCGGGGTGAGCACGCGGGCCAGCGCGGCGAGCAGCGGCTCGGGGTCGGGGACGTACATCAGCACGCCGTGGCAGAGCACCACGTCGAAGCAGGCGGGGCCGAAGTGCCGGCCGGTCTCGCGGCCGTCGCCGCGCAGCAGCACGAAGCGCTCGCGGACGTCCGCGGGCTCTGCCGCGACCGCCTGGTGGAGCGCGGCCAGCATCGCCGGGTCGGACTCCAGGCCGGTGACCAGGTGGCCGAGCCGGGCCAGCCGCAGCGACTGGGTGCCCTGGCCGGGGCCGATGTCCAGCACCCGCAGCCGGCGCCGGGCGTGCGCGCCGGCCGGCTGCGGGAAGCACGCGTCCAGCTGCTCGTCGAGCTGGCGGGCGACCAGCTCCTGGCGGACGGTGTTCCGCAGTCCGCCGAGCCCGGCAAGCCAGCTGTCGGCGCCGCCGGTGAAGCCGCCCGAGCCGGGTCCGCCCGGAAGTGCCGGCCCCGGCCCGCCGCCTCGGCCGAAGCCCGTGGCGAACCCGTCGCCGGCCCCCGACCCGTCGCCGGAGCCGGCCGGCCCACCATGCGATCCGGCGGCGCCGCCGGGCATACCGCCGGGCGCGCCGTCGCCGTATCCGTAGTCGTACCCCGCCGGGCCCCCGTGCCCTCCGGTCAGAGTTTGGTGCCGCGGCTGACCTGCGGCTTCGGCAGCCGCAGCCGCCGCATCTGGAGGGTCCGCATCAGTGCGTAGGCGGTCGCGCCCTTGGTGTTCTTGTCCGCGAACCGCAGCCGGAGCTGGCGGCGCAGCAGCACGCTGGTGACCACCGAGTCGATCACGATCCCCACGATCACGACCAGCCACAGCAGCAGCGACAGGTCCTGCATGGAGCCGGCGATGCTCAGCACCAGGATCACGACCGCCAGCGGCAGGAAGAACTCCGCGACGCGGTAGCGGGAGTCGACGTAGTCCCGGACGAACTTGCGCACCGGTCCCTTGTCGCGCGGCGGCAGGTAGCGCTCGTCGCCCCCGGCCAGCGCCTGGCGCTGCTTGGCCATGTCGACCCTGCGGGCCTCCCGGGCCTGCTTCGCCGCCGACTTCCGGTCGGTGGGCGTGCTCACCGCCTTACGGCGCTGGCTCTGCGCCTCGCTTCGCTTGGGCGTGGGGCGGCCCTTGGGAGCCTGCGGGTCACGCGACTGGTCCTCCAGCAGCGCCGTGTTACTGGCACTCTGGGCCTGCTCATCATGGGAACGACGTCGGAACACATCTCCCAGGTTACGTGGTTCCGGCGCCGCACCCCAGCCCCTCACGTACTCCTTGGGCCCTAGGTCACCGAACCGTGATCGTCCCTACGGATGACCGCATCCGATCCCGAACAGTGCGGTAATGGAACCAAGGCCCGTAGGCTGGGGTCTGTAGAGGTGCTGGAGCAGTTGCCGAGAAGGGGGCGCGCGAGGCCCATGAGCGGTGTCATGAAGCGGATGGGAATGATCTTCCGCGCGAAGGCCAACAAGGCCCTGGACCGGGCCGAGGACCCGCGCGAGACCCTCGACTACTCGTACCAGAAGCAGCTTGAGCTGCTTCAGAAGGTGCGCCGAGGAGTGGCCGACGTGGCCACGTCCCGCAAGCGGCTGGAATTGCAGCTCAACGAGCTGAACAAGAAGTCATCCACCTACGAGGACCAGGGCCGCAAGGCGCTCGCGCTCGGCCGGGAGGATCTGGCCCGCGAGGCGCTGTCCCGCCGGGCCGCGCTCCAGCAGCAGGTCACCGACCTGGAGACGCAGCACACCCAGCTCCAGGGCGAGGAGGAGAAGCTCACGCTCGCCTCCCAGCGGTTGCAGGCCAAGGTGGACGCCTTCCGCACGAAGAAGGAGACCATCAAGGCCACGTACACCGCGGCCCAGGCGCAGACGCAGATCGGCGAGGCGTTCTCGGGTATCTCCGAGGAGATGGGCGACGTCGGCATGGCGATCCAGCGTGCCGAGGACAAGACCGAGCAGCTGCGCGCGCGGGCCGGTGCCCTCGACGAGCTGATGGCCTCCGGCGCCCTGGACGACCCGAGCGGCCTCGCCAAGGACGACCTCCAGGCGGAGCTGGACCGGCTCTCCGGCGGCAGCGACGTCGAGCTGGAACTCCAGCGGATGAAGGCGGAGCTGGCCGGCGGCAGTGGCAGCACCCCGGCGATCGAGGGCGGTCAGAGCGGCCAGGGCACCCAGGGGCAGCCCCAGGACACGCCCCGGTTCGACAAGAACTAGTCGCCCTACCGAGCCTTACGGAGGAGCCGTCGTGATCGTACGGATCATGGGGGAGGGCCAGGTGCGGGTGGAGGACTCCCACCTCACCGCGCTCAACAAGCTCGACACCGAACTGCTCGCCGCCGTCCAGTCCGGCGACGAGCCCGCTTTCCGCCGAACCCTCAGCGCCCTCCTCGACGGCGTCCGCGGCTTCGGTGAACCTCTCCCCGACGACGCCCTGATGCCCTCGGAGCTGATCCTCCCGGCCCCGGACGCCACCCTGGAGACGGTCCGCGACATGCTCAACGACGACGGCCTCATCCCGGGATAGCCCCTCCGGGCAGGTCCGCCGTCACAACAGTGCCCAGCAGGGGCGCGGGGAACTGCGCGGGCAACCGGCCCCCGGCCGGTGGTCCGGACACGACAGCGACAGCCCCTTCGGGTCGGTGACGACCCGCGGGGGCCGCGACGTGGCTGAGCGCGCGGTTCCCCGCGCCCCTGCGTGTGTGCGGCTCCCTCCGCGGAAGGAGCTCAAGACGGCCGGGCACCCCGCGGGGGGTATTACCGTTGCTTACCGTGCAGTACCCATCGGGAGTCCTCGCGCCGTGGCAGTGGCTGCGGGCCCACCAGACCACGGCCGACGCCGGGCTGGCGGCAGCCGTCTTCGTGGTGATCCTGCTGGGCAGCGTGCTGGGCGCGGACACCTACCAGCTGAGCCCGGTGGACGTCGGCCTGGCCGCGCCCGCCTGCGCCTCGCTGAGCCTGCGCCGCCGCGCGCCGTGGTCGGTGCTCGCCTTCACCTGCGCGTTGTGCGCCGTGTTCACCGCGCTGCGCCCGGCCGACGGCCGGGTCCCGGTGATCCTGGCGGCGGCGATGGCGCTGTTCACGGTGGCGGCCCGTACCGACCGGCACACCACGTGGCTGACCGGTCTCGCGGTCTGCGTCGGGCTGACCGCGCTCGCGATGTCCTTCGGCAACGGCCCCTGGTACGGCCAGGCGAACTTCGCGGTCTTCGCGTGGACCGGGATGGCGGCCGCGGCCGGTGACGCGGTGCGCAGCCGCCGGGCGTACATCACCGCGATCGAGGAGCGCGCGGAGCGGGCCGAGCGCAGCCGGGAGCAGGAGGCGCGGCGGCGGGTCGCCGAGGAGCGGATGCGGATCGCCCGCGAGCTGCACGACGTCGTCGCCCACCACATCGCGCTGGTCAACGTCCAGGCGGGCGTGGCCGCGCATGTCATGGACTCCCGCCCGGACCAGGCCAAGCAGGCCCTCGCCCATGTCCGCGAGGCGAGCCGGACCGCGCTGGCCGAGCTGCGCACCACCGTGGGGCTGCTGCGGCAGTCCGGCGAGCCCGAGGCGCCGATGGAGCCGGCGCCGGGGCTGGCGGTGCTGGACCAGTTGCTGGACGGCTTCCGGCGGGCGGGGCTGCGGGTCGCGGTCGAGTGCGAGGGCCAGGGGCCGGACGGGGCGGAGCCGCCCGCGCTGCCCGCGTCCGTGGACCTGACCGCGTACCGGGTGATCCAGGAGTCGCTGACCAACGTGCAGAAGCATGCCGGGCCGCAGGCGGGCGCGGTGGTGCGGATCAGCCGGGCCGGCGGGGAGTTGCGGGTCGTGGTGGACGACGACGGCGCGCCCGGGGCCGCGGCCGGGCCGGCGTCGCCGCTGTTCGGCGGGGCGGTGCCGGAGCAGGACGCCGGCGTGGCGCGGGACCGCGGCGGGCCGGAGGAGGCGCGCGGCGGGGCGCCGGAGCGCGTGCGTACGGCGGCGGGCGGCGCGGACGCGGGTGCTGCGGCGCGCGGCGCGGACGCGGGTGCTCCGGCGCGCGGCACGGGCGCGGGAGGAGCGGGGGGCGGCGCGGGAGGAGCGGGAGGCGGCCACGGCCTGCTCGGCATGCACGAACGCGCCTCCGCGCTCGGCGGGGTCTGCCGCACCGGCGCCCGGCCCGGCGGCGGCTTCCGCGTCTCGGTCCGGCTGCCGCTGACGGTGCCCCCGCACGGTTCGGCGACGCCGTCCCCGTAACCTGGCCGTATGGCGACGACCCTTGGCAACGGTGAGGTTCCCCCGCTCGGCGTCGTGAAGGTGCTGCTCGCCGACGACCAGGCGTTGCTGCGGGGCGCGTTGCGCATGCTGGTGGAGTCCGAGCCGGACATGGTCGTGGTGGGCGAGGCGGTGGACGGGGCCGAGGCCGTCCGGCTGGTGCGGGCCGAGCGGCCGGACGTGGTGCTGATGGACATCCGGATGCCGGGCACCGACGGGATCGCGGCCACCCGGGAGATCCTCGCCGACCCCGAACTCGCCAGGACCGCGGTGCTGGTGCTGACCACCTTCGAGGCGGACGAGTACGTGGTGCGGGCGATCCTCGCCGGCGCCTCCGGGTTCCTCGGGAAGGGCGCCGAGCCGGACGAGCTGCTCAGCGCGATCCGCACCGTGGCCAAGGGTGAGGCGCTGCTCTCCCCCGCCGCCACGAGGAGCCTGATCTCCCGGTTCGTCGCCCAGCAGCACGGCGTCGACGACGAACCGCGCACCGTGCCGGGGCTGGACACCCTCACCTCCCGCGAGCGCGAGGTCCTCATCGAGGTCGCCGGCGGCCTCCCCAACGACGCGATCGCCGCCCGCCTCGGGGTCAGCCCGCTCACCGTGAAGACCCATATCAACCACACCATGGCCAAACTCGCGGCCCACGACCGTGCCCAACTCGTCGTGGCCGCCTACGAATCCGGCCTGGTCCGCCCCCAACGCCCCTGACCTCGCGGAACGTTGCCGCCGGGAGGGCACCGCGGCGGAATTCCGCCGCCGGGAAACGCACAGATTCGGACAGGTGAACGCGCTCTCAGAAAAATGAAAGCAACAAATGTTGACCCAACCAATCAGCGCGCGTACCTTCCCAGCGAGCCGCCGGAAGCCGGACCGCGGCTGAAATCGGCTGCCGTAGCGTCAAGTTGAAGCAAGCTCCCACCACCCCCCACCACAGGAGCGCGCCATGCACACTGACCCAACCGCGGCCGTGGGACGAGGACATGTCCCCCGGTTGCGCGGAATCCTGCTGTCGGCCGTCGCCGCGCTCGCGCTCGTGGTCGGCCTGCTGATCAGCCTGCCCGGCACGTCGGCGCACGCCGCCGACTCGCTGCCGTGCGACATCTACGCCGCCGCGGGCACCCCGTGCGTGGCCGCGCACAGCACCACCCGCGCCCTCTACGCCTCGTACGACGGCCCGCTGTACCAGGTGACCCGGGCCTCCGACGGGGCCAGGACCGACGTCGGGCTGCTGGCGCAGGGCGGTTACGCGAACGCCGCCACGCAGGACTCGTTCTGCGCGGACACCACGTGCAGCATCAGCAAGGTCTACGACCAGTCGCCCCGGCACAACGACCTCGACCCGGGGCCGGCCGGCACCGCGGGCAGCGCGGACCGGGGCGCCGACGCGAGCGAACTCGCCGTCACCGCGGGCGGCCACAAGGTGTACGGTATCTGGATCTCACCGGGCGTCGGCTACCGCTCGAACGGCGCCGCGTCCGGCACCGCGGTCAACGGCCAGCCCGAGGGCGCGTACATGGTGGCCAGCGGCACCCACGTCGGCTCCGACTGCTGCTTCGACTACGGCAACGCGGAGTCCACCGCGGCCGACACCGGCAACGGCCACATGGACGCCGTGTCCATCGCGACCACCTGCTACTTCGCACCGTGCACCGGTTCGGGCCCCTGGGTCGAGGCGGACATGGAGAACGGCATGTTCCAGGGCGACAACGGTTCCAACACCGCCAACGCCGGGAACAACAGCACCTTCGTCACCGCCGTGCTGAAGAACAACGGGCAGACGACGTACGCCCTGAAGGGCGGCAACTCGCAGTCCGGCGGCCTGTCGACATGGTGGAACGGATCGCTGCCGACCAGAGGCGGCTACATGCCGATGCAGCAGGAGGGCGGCATCATCCTGGGCACCGGCGGCGACAACAGCAACCGGAACATGGGGACGTTCTTCGAGGGCGTGATGGTCTCCGGCTACCCGACCGACGCCGCCGAGGACGCGGTCCAGGCGAACGTCGTCTCCGTCGGCTACTCCGGCGAGACGAACATCCCCAACGGCCCCCAGGGCACGATCACCGGGCCGGGCGGGCAGTGCGTCGACGTCGCGGCCGACGACACCGGCACCGACGGCTCCGCGGTCCAGCTCTGGAACTGCCAGTCCTACGCGGAGGACCAGTACTGGACCCACCACACCAACGGCTCCCTCAGCACGATCGGCCGCTGCCTCGACATCATCGGCAACGGCACGGCCAACGGCACCGAGGTCGAACTCTGGGACTGCAACGGAGTCGGCGGCCAGGTCTGGCAGCAGCAGTCCGACGGCTCCCTCTTCAACCCCCAGTCCGGCCGCTGCCTCGACTCCCCCAACGGCGCGACCGGCAACGGCACGAGGCTGCGGATCTGGGACTGCAACGGGTCCGCGGCGCAGAAGTTCACGCTCAACTGAGCGTGTGACGACGCCCTTGCTCCATCGGCCCGGCGCGCGCCCCTCATCACGGGGCGCGCGCCGGGCCGGCCGTTGTCCGTTCGCTCGGCCAAGCGGAGATGCCACCGACTGATCGTTTCTGCACGTAAACGACCACCTACGCTCCGTGCTTATGGTCACCTCATCGCATGAGGCGATGCACCGGATCTTCCATGAGGACGCCGGCATCTTCGCCCGGACCTTCCGCCGCCTCGGACTCCCCTTCTCCGACCCGGTCGCGGTCTCCCTCCTGCCCACCGACGTCACCGAGCTCAAACCGCTCGAACGGCGCCTCGACACCCTCCTCCAGATCGACTGCGCCGACGGCCAGAGCTACCTGCTCGCCATCGAGGCGCAGAGCCGCAAGGACCCGGACAAGGGCGCCAGTTGGGCGTACTACCTGGCCTACCTGCAGGCCAAGTACCGCAAGCCACCGGTCCTTCTGGTCACCTGCCAGGACGAGAAGACGGCACGCTGGGCCAAGGGGCCCTTCCACTTCGGGATCTCCCACTGGCGCAGTCTCACCGTCCGCCCCCTGGTCCTCGGCCCCCACAACGTGCCGGTCATCACCGACAAGGAGGCCGCCGCCAAGGACATCCCCCTGGCCGTTTTCTCCGCGATCACTCACGGTGAGCATCCCCAAGCAGATATGATGCTGGAGGCACTGGCTTCCGCCCTGAAGACGGTCGACGAGTCCACCGCCTCGATCTTCAGGGAGCTCACCGAACTCGGACTGGGCAGCAGCCCGGCAGCACACATCTGGAAGGACCTCATGGCCGTCGACCTCTCCTTCTTCCGCTCCGAGACCTCGGAGAAGCTCCGCGACGAAGGCCGCGCGGAGGGCCGCGTGGAGGACTTGCTTCTCCTGCTGAAGACCCGAGGTCTCCTCGACGACGCCATCCGCTCACGCGTCACCGCATGCGGCGACCCGGACCTCCTGCGCGCGTGGTTCCAGCGGGCACTGACCGCGGGGACCGCCGAGCAGATCTTCATCGGGGGCGACGAACCCACGGGCTGAGTACGGGTTCCCGCGCGGTCGTTCCCTGTGAGTCGGGGGTGGCTGCGCGGGCGGGTGGGCTGTCATAGGGTGCCGGACATGACTCAGGAGCCGGTGCCGTGGGCGGGTGGGGAAAAGCTGGACCAGCGGGTCTCGCATGAGGACCGGGAGCGGGTCGCGGAGGTGTTGCGCGTCGCCGCGGGCGACGGCCGGTTGAGCCTGGAGGAGCTGGAGGAGCGGCTGGAGAGCTGCTTCGGGGCACGGACGTACGGGGACCTCGCGCCGCTGGTCGCGGACCTGCCCGGGCAGACGTCGGTGACGCCGGCGGAGGCGGTACGGACGAAGGACGTCGTACGGGTGCGGCGGGTCGGCGCGAGCCTGCGGTACGAGGGCCCGTGGGTGGCACCGCGTCGCCTGGAAGCGGAGGTACGCGGCGGCAACGTGGTGCTGGACTTCTCCACCGCGACGGTGCGCGGAGCGGTCACCCACGTGGACGTCGAGTTGCGCGGCGGCAACCTGCGGCTGATCGTCCCGGACGGCTACTCCGTGGACGCCGACGAGATCGACATCCGCGGCGGCTCGGTGCGCCACCGCCACGCGCAGGACCGCCCGCAGGGCATCCCCATCACCCACCAGATCGTCATCACCGGCAAGTTGACCGGCGGCAACGTGGTGATCCAGCCGCCGCGACCGCCCCGCCGGCCGGGCCTGCTGCGCCGGATGTTCGGAAGCGGCAAGTAGCCGCGGCAAGTACCCGCGGCAGGAAGCTACGGCGCCGGCCCGCCCCGCGGTCCTGCTCGCCTCCTCCATGCGCGAGCGCCGGTACGGCCCGCCGTGAAAACCGGGTGCCCGCCGCCGGTGCGGCGCCCTACGCTCGCCGGATGGGAGCCGAATCCGCCCTGCTGAACGTGATCGACGTGGAAGCCACCTGCTGGGAGGGGCAACCGCCGCCCGGCTCGGTGAGCGAGATCATCGAGATCGGCCTCACCGTGGTCGACCTCCTGGCGAGGCGCCGGGTGTCGCGGCACCGCATCCTGGTGCGGCCCCACCGTTCCGCGGTGAGCCCGTTCTGCACCGAACTGACCGGCCTGACGCAGGCCGAGGTGGCGCGGGGCGTCACCTTCGCGGAGGCGTGCCGGCTGCTCGTGGCGGAGCACGCGGCGGAGGAACGCCCGTGGGCGAGCTGGGGCGAGTACGACCGCAGGCAGTTCGCCCGGCAGAGCAAGGCCGACGCGGTGGCGTACCCCTTCGGCCATCCCACCGAGCGCTCCCACACCAACGCGAAGGCCGTGTTCACGACCGCCCACGGGCTGCGCCGGAAACCGGGCATGAGCGGCGCCCTCCAGATCGCCGGGCTGCCGCTCGAAGGACGCCATCACAGCGGTGAGGACGACGCGTGGAACCTCGCCGCGCTCGTCCTCGACCTGGTCGGCCGAGGGGCCTGGCCGGCCCTGCCCCGCTGAGGTCCGCGCAGGTCGCGGAGGCGGGAGCGGTAGCCTCACGCGGTGGACGAGGCAGCGGCGGGGCCGCAGGCAGAGGCGAGGGCGCGGCCGGGCGACGCGCTGCGGTTCGCGTTCGGCACGTTGACGGTGGTGCCGGTGCGGGTGACCCGCTGGGACCGGGCTGCCGCGCGCGGCGGGATGGCGGCGGCGCCGCTGGTGGGCGTGGCGATCGGGGCCGGCGCGGGCGCGGTCGGCGCGGGACTGCGCGCGGCCGGGGCGAGCGCGCTGCTGGCCGCGGTGGGCGCGGTCGCCGTGCCGGCCGTACTGACCAGGGGGCTGCACCTCGACGGACTGGCCGACACCGCCGACGGGTTGGGCAGCGGCAAGCCGCCCGCGCAGGCGCTGGACATCATGAAGCGCTCCGACATCGGGCCCTTCGGCGTGGTGACCTTGACGCTGGTGCTGCTCGCGCAGGTCGCCGCGCTGGCCGCGTGCTACGGGCACGGGTGGGTCTACGGTTTCACGTCCGCGGTGGCCGGGGCGGTGGCGGGGCGCGCCGCGATGACGCTCGCGGCCCGGCGTGGGGTGCCGGCGGCCCGGCCGGGCGGCCTCGGGGCTGCCGTCGCCGGGGTGCTGCCGGCCCGGACGGCGTGGGCCGTGGCCGCGGGGTGCGCCGGCCTCGCCGCGCTCGCCGGCGCGGGCTTCCACGGTCTGACCTGGCTGCGCCTCCTGCTCGCCGTCGCCGTCGCCGTGACCGCGGCCGAGGTGCTGCTGCGCAGGTGCCGGGCCCGGTTCGGCGGGGTGACCGGCGACGTGTTCGGGGCGCTGTGCGAGACCGCCGTCACCGCCGCCCTGCTGGTGCTGTCGCTGCGCTGACCCCCGGCCCACCGGCCGCCACGGGCCGCCGTCCTGACGGCCCGCCACCGATGCCGCCACCGATGCATCGCACGGGTGTCGCGCGCCGGCTCCGCGTCGTATCCCTGCCGTGCTTCGGGCGGTAAGGCCGCGGCGGGGCAACCGCCCCGTACCGGCGCCCGGTTGCCGCCGTCGCGGACCGCGGGCCCGCGGGTGCGCCCGGACGGGTGCGGACACGTCCGCCCGCCCGGCCACTGAGCCGCAACGCGGCAGCGTAGGCTCGTTGGAGGGCCGCTCCGCCGGCGTGGCGGCCCGCACCCCTTCGACCGTTAGGACCCCACCCACCGTGACTGCTCTGACACTAAGCGCCTCTTCCGCCGCAGCGCTGCGCGCGGATGCCGTCGTCGTAGGCGTGACCAAAGGCCCAAAAGGCCCGCGCCTGGCGCCGGGAGCGGACGCCGTGGACGACGCGTTCGGCGGCAAACTGGCCGCCGTCCTTGAGAACCTGGGCGCGTCCGGCGCCGAGGGCGAGTCGACCAAGGTGCCCGCGCCCGACGGCGTGAAGGCGCCCGTGGTGCTCGCGGTCGGCCTCGGCGAGCCCGCCGGGAACCACGAGCCGTACGACGCCGAGGCCCTGCGCAAGGCCGCGGGCGTCGCCGCCCGCACCCTGGCCGGCGCCAAGAAGGCCGTCTTCGCGCTGCCGGCGGCCACCGCCGCCGACGTCGAGGCCGTCGCGACCGGTGCGCTGCTGGGCGCGTACGCCTTCACCGCGTACCGCTCCGACAGCAAGAAGGACGCGCGCGGGCCGCTCGGCGAGGTCGCCGTGGTCGGCGCGAAGCCGCGCGACAAGGAGCACAAGGCCGCCGCCGCGCGCGCCGTCGCGGTCGCGGCCGAGGTCAACCGGGCCCGCGACCTGATCAACACCCCGCCGAACGACCTCACCCCGAAGGCGTTCGCCGCGGCCGCCCAGGAGGCGGGCAAGGAGTTCGGCCTGAAGGTCGAGGTGCTGGACGAGAAGGCGCTCACCAAGGGCGGCTACGGCGGCATCCTCGGCGTCGGCCAGGGCTCGGCGACGCCGCCCCGGCTGGTCAAGGTCGCCTACACCCACCCCGAGGCGACCCGCACGCTCGCCTTCGTCGGCAAGGGCATCACCTACGACTCGGGCGGCATCTCGCTGAAGCCCCCGGGGCACAACGAGACGATGAAGTGCGACATGAGCGGCGCGGCCGCCGTGTTCGGCGCGGTGCTGGCGACCGCGAAGCTCGGCCTGGCGGTCAACGTGACCGGCTGGCTGGCGCTGGCCGAGAACATGCCCGGCGGCAACGCGATCCGCCCGGGCGACGTGCTGAAGATGTACAGCGGCAAGACCGTCGAGGTGCTGAACACCGACGCCGAGGGCCGCCTGGTGCTGGCCGACGCGCTGGCCCGCGCCTCGGAGGAGTCGCCGGACGCGATCGTGGACGTGGCGACGCTGACCGGGGCGATGGTGCTGGCGCTCGGCGACGGCCGGTTCGGGATCATGGCCAACGACGACGACTTCCGGGCCGCCGTGCACGACGTGGCGCTGGCGGAGGGCGAGGACTCCTGGCCGATGCCGCTGCCGCAGCAGCTGCGCAAGACGTTCGACTCGCCGGTCGCGGACATCGCGAACATGGGGGTGCGGCCCGGTGGCGGCCTGATCGCCGGGCTGTTCCTGCGGGAGTTCGTCGGCGAGGGCATCACCTGGGCGCACCTGGACATCGCCGGCCCCGCCTTCCACGAGGGCGCGCCGTTCGGCTACACCCCCAAGGGCGGCACCGGCACGGCCGTCCGCACCCTGGTCGGCCTCGCCCGCACGGCGGCAGAGGGCAACCTCTTCTGACAAGTCGGACCCGTGGCGGCAATTCGAGGCCGACCGGGTGAGATGTGTCACGTACGGCCCTGGGTGATCTGCCCGGGGCCGTACCTGCTACGTCACACCGCATGGCCCGATGCCTCACCGCCCGCCAACAAGTGCGAAGATGTGGGTCGGCACGACAGGGCCCCCTTTGAGACAAAGCGGCCGAACCAAAGCCGCCGTCCGGTCTAGGTGGACCGGCTCCGGCGAACCCATGCATGGAGGACGTGACGTGGCGAACGACGCCAGCACTGTTTTCGACCTAGTGATCCTCGGCGGTGGCAGTGGCGGTTACGCGGCTGCCCTGCGTGCCGCACAGCTTGGACTCGACGTCGCCCTGATCGAGAAGAACAAGCTCGGGGGCACCTGTCTGCACCAGGGCTGCATTCCCACCAAGGCGCTGCTGCACGCCGGCGAGATCGCCGACCAGGCTCGTGAGAGCGAGCAGTTCGGTGTGAAGGCGACCTTCGAGGGCATCGACATCGCGGCCGTCCACAAGTACAAGGACGACGTGATCTCCGGCCTCTACAAGGGCCTGCAGGGCCTGGTGGCCTCGCGCAAGGTGACGTACATCGAGGGCGAGGGCCGGCTCTCCTCCCCCACCTCGGTGGATGTGAACGGGCAGCGCATCCAGGGCCGGCACATCGTGCTGGCGACCGGGTCCGTACCGCGCTCGCTGCCGGGCCTGACCATCGACGGCAACCGCGTCATCTCCTCCGACCACGCCCTGGTCCTGGACCGGGTGCCGCAGTCGGCGATCATCCTGGGCGGTGGCGTGATCGGCGTCGAGTTCGCCTCGGCGTGGAAGTCCTTCGGTACCGACGTGACGATCGTCGAGGGCCTGCCCCACCTGGTGCCGGTCGAGGACGAGAACAGCTCGAAGCTGCTGGAGCGGGCCTTCCGCAAGCGCGGCATCAAGTTCAACCTGGGCACCTTCTTCCAGGGCGCCGAGTACACCGACAACGGCGTCAAGGTCACCCTGGCCGACGGCAAGACCTTCGAGGCGGAGGTGCTGCTGGTCGCGATCGGCCGCGGCCCGGTCTCGCAGAACCTCGGCTACGAGGAGCAGGGCGTCGCCATGGACCGCGGCTACGTCCTGGTCGACGAGTACATGCGCACCAACGTGCCGACGATCTCCGCGGTGGGCGACCTGGTGCCCACCCTCCAGCTCGCGCACGTCGGCTTCGCCGAGGGCATCCTCGTCGCCGAGCGGGTGGCCGGCCTCAAGCCCGTGCCGATCGACTACGACGGTGTGCCGCGGGTGACGTACTGCCACCCCGAGGTCGCCTCGATGGGCATCAGCGAGGCGAAGGCCAAGGAGGTGTACGGCGCGGACAAGGTCGTCACGCTCAAGTACAACCTGGCCGGGAACGGCAAGAGCAAGATCCTCAAGACCGCGGGCGAGGTCAAGCTCGTCCAGGTGCGCGACGGCGCCGTCGTGGGCATCCACATGGTCGGCGACCGGATGGGCGAGCAGGTCGGCGAGGCGCAGCTCATCTACAACTGGGAGGCGCTGCCCGCCGAGGTCGCGCAGCTCATCCACGCCCACCCGACGCAGAGCGAAGCTCTCGGCGAGGCCCACCTGGCGCTCGCCGGCAAGCCGCTGCACTCGCACGACTGACCCTCGAACACGCCACCCATCCGCACAGATCGTTAGGAGCAACCGCAACCATGGCGGTTTCCGTAACCCTGCCGGCGCTCGGCGAGAGCGTGACCGAGGGCACCGTCACCCGCTGGCTGAAGGCCGAGGGCGAGCGTGTCGAGGCCGACGAGCCCCTGCTCGAGGTCTCGACCGACAAGGTCGACACCGAGATCCCCTCTCCCGCGTCCGGCGTCCTGGCGTCCATCAAGGTCGCCGAGGACGAGACGGTCGAGGTCGGCGCCGAGCTGGCCGTGATCGACGACGGCTCGGGCGCCCCCGCGGCGCCCGCGGCCCCCGCCGCGCAGCCGGCCCCCACCCCGGAGCCGGAGCCGGCGCCCGCGCCGACCCCGGCCGCCGCCACCCCCTCCACCGAGGCCGCGGCTCCCGCCCCCGCCCCGACCGCGCAGGCGGCCGCGGGTGGTTCCGGCGCGTCCGGCACCGACGTGGTGCTGCCCGCGCTGGGCGAGTCCGTCACCGAGGGCACCGTCACCCGCTGGCTGAAGTCGGTCGGCGACAGCGTGGACGCCGACGAGCCGCTGCTCGAGGTCTCCACGGACAAGGTCGACACCGAGATCCCGTCGCCCGCGTCCGGCACCCTGCTGGAGATCCTGGTCCAGGAGGACGAGACGGCCGAGGTCGGCGCGAAGCTGGCGGTCATCGGTGCGGCCGGTGCCGCTCCGGCGGCGGCTCCCGCGCCTGCCGCGCCCGCCCCGGCCCCCGCGGCCCCGGCTCCCGCTCCCGCCGCCCCTGCCCCGGCACCGGCTCCGGCCGCGCCGGCTCCGCAGGCCGCCGCTCCGGCTCCGGCCGCTCCGGCGCCTGCCCCGCAGGCCCCGGCTCCCGCACCGGCTCCGGCTCCGGCTCCGGCTCCGGCTCCGGCCGCCCAGCCCGCTCCCGCCGCTCCGGCGGCTGCCGCGGGTGCCGGCGACGGCGCCTACGTCACCCCGCTGGTCCGCAAGCTCGCCGCCGAGAGCGGCGTGGACCTCGGCGCGGTGCGGGGCACCGGCGTCGGCGGCCGTATCCGCAAGCAGGACGTGCTCACCGCGGCCGAGGCGGCCAAGGCCGCCGCGACCCCGGCGGCGGCCGCGCCCAAGGCGGCGAAGTCCGTCGAGGTCTCGCCGCTGCGCGGCCAGACGGTCAAGATGACCCGGATGCGCAAGGTCATCGGCGACAACATGATGAAGGCCCTGCACTCGCAGGCGCAGCTGACCAGCGTGGTCGAGGTGGACGTCACCCGGGTCATGCGGCTGCGCGGGCTGGCCAAGGAGTCCTTCGCGGCACGCGAGGGCGTGAAGCTCTCCCCGATGCCGTTCTTCGTCAAGGCCGCCGCCCAGGCGCTCAAGGCCCACCCGGTGATCAACGCCCGCATCAACGAAGACGAGGGCACGATCACCTACTTCGACACCGAGAACATCGGTATCGCGGTGGACTCCGAGAAGGGCCTGATGACCCCGGTCATCAAGGGCGCCGGCGACCTGAACATCGCGGGCATCGCCAAGAAGACCGCCGAGCTGGCGGGCAACGTCCGGGCCAGCAAGATCACCCCGGACGACCTGGCGGGCGCGACCTTCACGATCAGCAACACCGGTTCGCGCGGCGCGCTGTTCGACACGGTCATCGTGCCTCCGAACCAGGCCGCGATCCTCGGCATCGGCGCGACCGTCAAGCGCCCGGTGGTCGTGGAGACCGCCGAGGGCACGGTCATCGGCGTCCGGGACATGACGTACCTGGCGCTGTCCTACGACCACCGGCTGGTGGACGGTGCCGACGCGGCCCGTTACCTGACGGCGGTCAAGGAGATCCTGGAGGCGGGCGAGTTCGAGGTCGAGCTCGGCCTGTGAGCGCCTCCCGCGCCTGAGCGGTACCGCGTCAACGGCGCCCCCGCCCCGTCCACCGGGTGCGGGGGCGCCGGCGCGTCCCGCCGCTGTCCAGGCAGGTCCCGGCCGCCGCGTAGGAGCCGGATACGTCCCGGCGGGCGGCAGCTGCACCGCCGCGTCGTATCGTCATAGGCACGCAACAGTGAAGGAGCGCGCCCCCATGGCCCAAGCCGCCGCCCCTCATCTGGTCGTGCACAGCCTGCGCGAGCAGATCCGCGAGCACATCCTCGACGGCATCGTCAGCGGGCGCTGGAAGCCGGGCGAGCGGATCGTGGAACGGCGGATCGCGGTCGAGCTCCAGGTCAGCCAGACGCCGGTACGCGAGGCGCTGCGCGAGCTGGAGACGCTGCGGCTGATCGAGTCGGCGCCGAACAAGGGCGTGCGCGTGCGCGGGCTCACCGCGGCGGACGTCAAGGAGAGCTACCCGGTGCGGGCCGGCCTGGAGCAGGTCGCGGCGGAGCTGGCGGCCGGCACCCTCGCGGAGGACCCGAGCGCGCTGGAGCGCGAGGTGGCCGCGCTCCGGGCGGCCGACACCGCCCTCGACGACGAGGCGCAGGTGCGGCACACCGTCGCCTTCCACCACGAACTGGTCCGCGCGGCCGACAACGGCGTGCTGCTGCACGTCTGGGAGTCGCTCGGGATCGAGGTGTGGACCACGCTGTCGATGCGGTGGCTGAGCCCGGCGCCGCGCGCGTACGCCGACGAGCACCAGGAGCTGGTCGACGCGTTCACGGCCCGCGACCCCCGGATCGGCGAGCTGATCAAGTCCCACGTGCTGAGCTGCGCCCCGCAGGTGTAGGGCTGCCGAAGGGCCGCGGGGAGCCCCGCCGCCCTTCGGTAGGCTCGGGTCCGTGCCCGTTCCGCCACCGTTTCCAAGGCGAAGCCCGCCTGTCACTGGGTGCCTTAAAGGCTGGCACCCCGTGCCGACCTCCAGTTACTTGCCCGCGGGCCATTGATCGATCATCGATCGAAGCGTAACGTCGGTCAGTGGGGAGCAACCTGTCGTGCCCGACTCACACTTCCCACCCCCTCCCTCCGTTGTCTGGAAGGCGGCACACACCCATGCCTGACGCCGTAGGCCGTACCCGGCCGAGTCAGCTCGACCAGATCCCCGACGTCGACCCGGAGGAGACCGCGGAATGGCGCGCGTCCCTGGACGCGGTCGCCAAGGCCGCGGGTCCGCACAGGGCGGCGTACCTGATGCGCCGCACCCTGGAGAGCGGTAGCGAAAGCGGCCTCGCGCTGCCGACGCCGCTGGAGACCGAGTACATCAACACCATCCCCACCGCCGCCGAGCCCGCGTACCCGGGCGACGAGGCGATGGAGGCGCGGATCACCGCCTGGAACCGCTGGAACGCGGCGGCGATGGTCACCCGCGGCAGCAAGCTCGGCCTCGGCGGCCACATCGCCACCTTCGCCTCGGCCGCCTGGCTCTACGAGACCGGCTTCCAGCACTTCTTCCACGGCAAGGAGGGCGCCGGCAGCGGCGACCAGCTCTACATCCAGGGCCACGCCTCGCCCGGCATCTACGCCCGCGCGTTCCTCGACGGGCGGCTGACCGAGGCCCACCTGGACCGCTTCCGGCAGGAGGCCGGCGGCGACGGCCTGCCGTCGTACCCGCACCCGCGGCGGCTGCCGTGGCTGTGGGAGTTCCCGACCGTGTCGATGGGCCTCGGCCCGCTCTCGGCGATCTACCAGGCGCGCTTCAACCGCTACCTGGAGCACCGCGGCATCAAGGACACCTCGGCCTCGCACGTGTGGGCCTTCCTCGGCGACGGCGAGATGGACGAGCCGGAGTCGACCGCCGCCCTGGCGCTCGCCGCCCGCGAGGGCCTGGACAACCTGACCTACGTCATCAACTGCAACCTCCAGCGGCTGGACGGCCCGGTCCGCCCGAACTTCAAGATCGTGCAGGAGCTGGAGGCGCAGTTCCGCGCGGCCGGCTGGCACGTGGTGAAGGCGCTGTGGGGCGCGGCCTGGGACGAGGTGCTGGCCCAGGACACCGACGGCGCGCTGATCCGGCGGCTGCGGGACACCCCGGACGCCCAGTTCCAGACCTACGCCACCAGCGACGCGGCCTACCTGCGCGAGCACTTCTTCGGCGCGGACGCCTCGCTGCGCGCGATCGGCGGGCGGCTGACCGACGCGAAGCTGCTGGAGCTCTTCCAGACCTCGCGCGCCGGCCACGAGCCGCGCAAGGTGTACGCGGCCTACCGCGCGGCGCTGGAGCACAAGGGCGCCCCCACGGTGATCCTCGCGCAGACCGTGAAGGGCTACACGCTCGGCGCGGGCTTCGAGTCCCGCAACGCCAACCACCAGATGAAGAAGCTCACCGGCGCGCAGTTCCGCACCATGCGCGACCTGCTGGAGCTGCCCATACCGGACAGCGCGCTGGACGCCGACGTGGTGCCGTACTGGCACCCGGGCGAGGACTCCCCCGAGATGCGCTACCTGCGCGAGCGCCGGGCGGCGCTGGGCGGGCCGGCGCCGGCCCGCAAGGTCGTGGCGGCGCCGCTGCCGCTGCCGCCGGAGAAGGCGTACAAGTCCCTGGAGAAGGGCTCCGGCACCCAGGAGATCGCCACCACCATGGCGTTCGTCCGGCTGGTGAAGGACCTGATGCGGGAGAAGGAGACCGGGCGCCGCTGGGTGCCGGTCGTGCCCGACGAGGCCCGCACCTTCGGCATGGAGTCGCTCTTCCCGTCCGCCGGGCTGTACTCCCCCAAGGGGCAGACGTACGACCCGGTCGACCGCGACCAACTGCTGTACTACAAGGAGGCGAAGGACGGCCAGATCCTCAACGAGGGGATCACCGAGGCCGGTTCGCTCGCCGACTTCACCGCCGCGGCCACGTCGTACGCCACGCACGGCGAGCCGATGATCCCGTTCTACATCTTCTACTCGATGTTCGGGTTCCAGCGCACCGCCGACCAGTTCTGGGCGCTCGCCGACCAGCTGGGCCGCGGCTTCGTGATCGGCGCCACCGCCGGCCGCACCACCATGACCGGCGAGGGCCTGCAGCACGCCGACGGCCACTCCCACCTGCTCGCCTCCACCAATCCGGCGGCGCTCTCCTACGACCCGGCGTTCGCGTACGAGGTCGCGGTGATCGTCCGCGAGGGCCTGCGGCGGATGTACGGTCCGGCCGTCGAGGGCGAGGACCAGGACGTCTTCTACTACCTGACGGTGTACAACGAGCCGAAGGTGCAGCCCGCCATGCCCGAGGGTGTGGAAGAGGGCATCATCAAGGGCCTGTACCGCTATCAGCAGGCGGCACCGGCCGCCGCCGACGCGCCCCGCGCGCAGTTGCTGGCGTCGGGCACCGCGATCCACTGGGCGCTGGAGGCGCAGCGGCTGCTCGCCGAGGACTGGGGTGTGGCCGCGGACGTGTGGTCGGCGCCGTCCTGGACGCAGTTGCGGCGTGAGGCGCTGGAGTGCGACGCGGCGCGGCTGCGCGGCGAGGACCGGGTGCCGTACGTGACGCGGACGCTGGCCGGTGCGCCGGGTCCGGTGGTGGCCGTCAGCGACTGGATGCGGGCGGTGCCGGACCAGATCGCGCAGTGGGTCGAGCAGGACTGGACGTCGGTGGGCACCGACGGGTTCGGCCTGTCCGACACGCGTGACGCGGCCCGCCGGCACTTCGGCGTGGACCCGCAGTCGCTCACCGTGCAGGCGCTGGCCGCGCTCGCCCGGCGCGGCGAGGTCAAACCGGAGACGGTGAAGGAGGCCGCGGAGCGCTACGGGCTCTGAGGCACCGAGTGTCCTGACAGGGCTCGCGGCGGGGCCTTCACGCAGTCCCCGCCGCGGGTCCTGACGCGGCGTGTCCGGCGGCCGCCCCTCGGAACGGCGTGTTCCGAGGGGCGGCCGTCGTGACGTGCGGAATGTACCCGCCGGAAGGGATTGCGGGCTGCTACACCAACCGGTTAAGTTCCCCCGGATGCCTACCAAACAACGGCGGCTGACCTCCCCCACCGCTGACGACGTCCGCGCGTGGCACCGGGTGCGGTCCGCGGCGCTCGCTCACGACCGCCCGGGAGACCCGCTGCCGACCCTGGCCCATGTGCGGGCCTCGCTGACCACCGTCGGTCCCGGCAGTCGCTTAGCCCTGTGGCTGGTGCACGGCGCGAACGACGAGGGCGTGGCCACGGCGAAGCTCCGGCTGCCGGCCGCCGAGGGCGGTGGCCGCCTCGCGTCGGTGGAACTGACGGTCCATCCCGCGCACCGCAGGATGGGCATGGGGTCGCGGCTGCTGGCCACGGTGGTGGCCGCGGCGACCGAGGAGGACTGCCGCCGGCTGTCGACGGAAGTGCTGGCCGGCACCCCGGGGGAGAGCTTCCTCGCCACCCGGGAGTTCGTACCCGCGCTGCGGCTGACCTGGCAGCGGCTGGTGCTGGCCGAGATCCCGGAGCGGATCGTGAAGCTGCCGGACGTGCCGCACCCCGGCTACCGGCTGGCGGCCTGGGAGGGCGCGCCGCCGGATGCCCTCGCGGAGTCCTTCGCGGCGGCCCGGGCGGCCCTGGCGGACATGCCGAGCGGCGGCCTGGAGGTCAGCAGGACCCGCTGGGACGCCGAGCGGGTGCGGATGACCGCGGAGTTGGCGGCCCGGCGCGGTGAGCGGCTGCTGAACCACGCGGCGATCAGCGAGGCCGACGGTTCGGTGGCCGGGTACACGAAGCTGACGCTGCCGGCCGAGGCGGACGAGGGTGGCGACGGCGGGGCCGGGGACGCGAGCAGCGCCCGTGCCCGCGCGAAGCAGCTCGACACGGCCGTGGTGGCCGCCCACCGCGGTCACGGGCTCGGCCTGTGGCTGAAGTCGGCGATGCTGCGGCACCTGCTGGACGCGCACCCCGAGGTGACCGAGGTCGTCACCAACACCGCCGACGACAACCGCCACATGCTGGCGGTGAACGCGGCGCTGGGCTTCCGCCCCCTACGGCGCACCGTGGCGTATCAGCTCACGCTGCCGGCGTAACCCCCCGGGGTGGTGCGGTTCTGTACGTCGGGGGACCTCGCGGCCGGTGGTGGGCCGGTCGCGCGGTTCCCCGCGCCCCTGGTTCCCCGCGCCTCTGGTTCCGCGCGGCTCCTTCCGCGAAAAAGGGGGCATCCGCCAAGGGGCGCGGGGGACCTCGCGACCAGCCACCCATCGGCGGACGGTCCCGCAACCGAACAGCAACCAAGCACCCTGGGGGGTCGCGTTGCACAGGGCACCCTGGGGCGGGAAGCTGTACGCGTGATGGACGAGACGGAGTTCTGGGAGATCGTCGACAGCACCCGCGAGGCGTCGGACGACGATCCGGAGGAGCACGCCGACCTGATGGTCGAGCGGCTGGCCGGGCTCGATCCGGACGCCGTGCTGGACTTCGCCCGGCACTTCGAGACCCGCTTCAACCGGGCCTTCTCGTGGGACCTGTGGGGCGCCGCCGACATCATGCTTGGCGGCGCCGACGAGGACGCGTTCGACTTCTTCCGCTGCTGGCTGATCGGCCAGGGCCGGCACGTCTTCGAGGGCGCCCTGCACTCCCCCGACGACCTGGCCTTCCTGGTACCGGAGTTCGACCCGGAGGCGGACGGCGACGCCGAGGACCTGGGGTACGCCGCCGACGAGGCGTACGAGCAGTTGACGGGTGTGCGGCTGCCGGATCTGGAGCTGCCGCGGCAGGACGGCCCGGAGGGCGAGCGCCCGGAGTTCGACGACGACCAGGCGATGGCGGCCCGCTTCCCCCAGTTGTGGGCGCGCTTCGGGTAGGCCGGCGGCCCGACCGGGCACAATGGCCCGCATGCGTATCGCAGTCACCGGCGCCTCCGGGCTGATCGGCTCCGCCCTCACCGCCTCGCTGGCGGCCGACGGCCACGAGGTCGTCGCGCTGGTCCGGCGCGGCCCGCACGGCCCGGGAGAGGTCCGCTGGGACCCGTCCGCGGGCACCGTGGACCCCGACGGGCTGGCCGGCTGCGAGGCGGTCGTGCACCTGGCGGGCGCGCCGGTCGCGGAGCGGCGCTGGAGCGACAAGCGCAAGAAGGTCCTCCTCGACAGCCGGGTGGACGGCACCGCCACGATCGCGAAGGCGATGGCCGCGCTCGACCCGAAGCCGCGGGTGCTGGTGGCCGGCAGCGCGATCGGCTTCTACGGCGACACCGGGGACCGTTTCGTGGACGAGGACAGCCCGGCGGGCGAGGGGTTCCTCGCCGACCTGGTCCAGGCGTGGGAGGCCGCGGCCGACCCGGCGCGCGCGGCCGGCATCCGTACGGTGCACGCCCGTACCGGCCTGGTGGTCTCCCCGCAGGGCGGCGCGTGGGGGGCGCTGTTCCCGTTCTTCCGGGCCGGGCTGGGCGGGCGGCTCGGCAGCGGGCGGCAGTACTGGAGCTTCATCTCGCTGCGGGACGAGGTCGCGGCGCTGCGGTACGCCATCGACAACGAGGAGCTGTCGGGGCCGGTGAACCTGACCGGCCCGGAGCCCCGTACCAACAGCGAGGTCACCAAGGCGATGGGGCGGGTGCTGCACCGCCCGACGGTGCTGCCGGTGCCGTCGTTCGCGCTGCGCGCGGTGCTGGGCGAGTTCGCCGGCGATGTGACGGGCAGTCAGCGGGTGCGCCCCAAGCGGCTGCTGGACGCCGGGTTCTCCTTCGCGCACCCCGACCTCGACGACGCGATCAAGGCGGCGCTGCCGCCGCGCAACCGGGTCTGAGGGGCGGCCCGAGGGCCCCGGCGCCGTCCGGGCGGGCCCGCGGCCGGAAAACGCACCGGAAAGGGCCGGATCGGACCGGTCCGCCCCGCATCCTTTGCCTTTGATGAGGGCATGACCTTTAGCAGCGTTTCGCGCGAGCCGAGCCCACCTGCCGACCACCTGGCCGCAGTGGGTATATGACGGTGCGTCAACGGATCAGGGCCCCCGCTCGTCGCTCCGGTCCGCCACGCCCGTCGCGCAGACGCCAGCGGGGACCGGACCCGACCTCGGGAGGGGCATCGTGCTCTCACCAGCACGCCCGAAAGGCGTGGCCGCCGCCACGGATGTGATCGTCATCGGCGCGGGCCCGGCGGGCCTGGCCGCCGCACACCATCTGACCGAAGGGGGCCTGAGCGTCACCGTCCTGGAGTCCACCGAACGCGTCGGCGGGCGGATGGCCACCGACACCGTCGACGGCTTCCGGCTCGACCACGGGCCCCAACTGCTCAACACCGCCTACCCCGAGCTGCGCCGCGCCAGCGGCCTGCGCGGCCTGCCACTGGCCCATCTCGCCCCCGGCGCGCTCGTCCGCTCCGGCGGGCACGCCTACCGGGTCGGGGGCCCGCGCGGCGCGCGCGCACCGCTCGGCTCCGCCCGCGACCGGGCCCGGCTCGGCACCGCGCTGGACCGGCTCGCCGCCACCCCCACCCACCGCATCACCGCGCGCCCCGAGAGCACCGCCGCCCTCGCGCTGGCCGGCCGCGGCTTCGCGCCCCGCACCGTCGAGCACTTCCTGCGGCCGCTGCTCGCCGCGCTGCTGTGCGACGCCGAACTCGGCACGTCCAGCCGGGTCGCCGACATCGTGCTGCGCGGGTTCGCCCGCGGCCGCGCCTGCCTGCCGGTCGGCGGCGCCGCCCGCCTGCCCGAGCGGCTGGCGGCCACGCTCCCGCCCGGCACCATACGGTTCGGGGTCCGCGCCGCCCATGTCGCCGCGAACGCCGTGCACACCACCGACGGCGCCGAACTCCCCTGCCGCGGCGTGGTCGTCGCCACCGACGCCCACGCGGCCGCCGCGCTCCTGCCGGGCCTGCGCGTGCCCGGCTTCCACCCGGTCACCGTGGTCCACCACGCCGCGCCCGCCGCGCCCCTGCGCGAACCCGTGCTCGTCCTCGACGCCGACCGCCTCGGGCCGGTCTCCCACACCTACGCCGCCACCGCCATCGACCCCACCCGCGCGCCCACCGGCCGCACCCTCGTCACCTCCGTCGTCCTCGGCCCCCCGCCGGACGGCTCCGACGACAAGACCATCCGCTCCCACCTCGCCGACCTCTACGACACCTCCACCGACCGCTGGGACCTCCTCTCGCTGCGCACCACGCCCCACTCCGTCCCCGCCATGCCGCCGCCCCACGACCTGCGCCGCCCCGTCCGCCTCCTCGCCGGCCTCTACGTCTGCGGCGACCACCGCGACACCTCCACGATCCAGGGCGCCCTCTTCTCCGGCCGCCGCGCCGCCGCGGCCGCACTCCGCGACCTCGCGACGGGCTTCCCGGCGTGATCCCGGCCCGGGGTGGCGAGCGGGGCGTACGGGGCCGGGTGGACTCACCCGCCCCCGTACGCTCGCAGGTCCCCCCGGGCCGGAAACCTCCCGGGCCCGCCCCCGGAGGCACAGGTGGAGCCGCCCGGCGATGGAGGGAAGGCGGGGGGAGGTCAGCGCGGTAACACGGCCACGCGGTCGATCAGCGCGGTAACGCCGCCACGCGGTCGAGGAACGCGCGGACGGCGACCGTGTCGCGGAAGGGCTCCAACCGCCCCCGGAACTCCCGGACGTACTCGCCCGCGCGGACCGACCGCATCTCGCTCGCCCCGCGAACGACCTCCACCCCGTGCGCACAGGCGACCTCCACCTCGCCCAGCCCGAGCCGCGCGGACGCCAGCACGGTGCGGCAGAACAGCCTGCTGCGCGCGTACGCCGCCGCCCTGAGCTGCAGCGACCGCTCGGCGTACTGCACCGCCGCCCGGTACTGCCGCAGGTCCCGATGGCAGTGCGCGAACTCGTCCGCGAGCTGCGCCTCGTCGAAGAACCGCGCCCACCCGGGCACCTCGTCCCCGCCGCGGGCGGCGGACAGCGACCGCTCGGCGCGCGCCAGCGCCCCCGCACAGGCCCGCGCCTCCCCGATCAGCCCGTGCCCCCGCGCCTCGGCCGCGTGCAGCAGCGCGTGCACGACCGCGGGCGCCCCCGACCCGACCCCCTGCTGGGCGACCCGGGCGAGTTGCACCGCCTCGCGCCCGTGCCCGAGGTAGACGGCCTGACGGCTCATCGTGACCAGGACGTAGCTCCCGTAGACCCGGTCCCCGGCCGCCTGCGCCAGCCGCAGCGACTGCACGAAGTAGCGCTGCGCGAGACCGTGCGCCCCGATGTCGTACGAGGTCCACCCGGCGAGCCGGGTGAGGTCGGCGACGGAGGCGAACAGCCGGCGGCCGAGCGCCTCGCCGTAGGACCCGCGCAGCAGCGGCTCGGCCTCGTGCTCCAGGTAGCGGACGAGGGCCTGCCGGGCGTGCCCGCCGCCGTAGGCGTGGTCGAGGGAGCGGAAGAGGTCGCCGACGGCGCGTACCGCGGCGATGTCGCCCGCGCCGACCCGACCAGGAACGCCGCCGCCCGTCCCGGCTCCCGCATGGCCCCCGAGCAGCACGACCGGCTCGCCCTCGCGCGCCCCGCGGCTCTGCGTCGGCACCCGCGCGGCCCGGGCCGCCCAGGCGCCCTGGACCGCCACGGCCCCGCCCCCGGGCTCCTCCGCCCCGGCCGCGCGCTCCCCGTCGCCGTCCGCCGGGCCCGCCTCCGCCGCCACGGACGGCACCGGGGCCACCGGATGCTGCGGCCCCTGCCCCACCCGCTCGTCGGCCCGCCCGATCAGCCAGTCCCGGCTCGGCACCACCAGCCCCGCCGGGGTGAACGCGATCTTCCGCAACTCGGCCTGGTTCCCGGTGTCCTTGCGCCACAGCCCGCTGACGATGTCCACCGCCTCCTCGGGCGTGGCCGCGTACTCCAGCCCGGCGTAGACCGGCGCGCACGCGTCGAGCCCGAGGTCGGGCGCGGCCAGCCGGCGGCCGAGCCGCTGCGTGAAGACCTCCGCGATCAGCGCCGGCGTGGTGCCCCGGGGTTGCTGCCCGCGCAGCCAGCGGGTGATCGACGTCTTGTCGTAGCGCAGGTCGAGGCCGTGCTCGACGCCGAGTTGGTTGACCCGGCGGGCGAGTCCCGCATGCGAGAAGCCTGCTTCCGCGATGATCTCGGCGAGTTTGGTGTTGGCTCGGTTCTGCCGTTCGGTACGCGCCTGGCGGGGCGCCGCGCTGGTCGGAAGGTTCGGCGTTCGCTGCGTGGGGCGGTCCGTCATCGGCAGTACGGTCCACTTCCTCTGGGCGGTCTCAAGAACGGCGTGAATGTAACGGTCAGTGCCGGGAAGCTCACCGTAAGAGCCGTATATTCGCCCGAATGGACTACAACTGGCCGCATTCCGGACAGTTCCTGTGCGGCGGGATCGCGGTCGCGGCGGTGGTCGGGAAGGGGCCGGCCCCCGGCCGCGCAGGGCCCGCGGCACGGCCGCTCCGCGCGCCGCCGTACAGTGGCTGAGGTGCGCCCGGCCGCACCACCAGCCGTGGCCGGCAACGCGCCTCCGTCGCGTACCGCAGAGGAGTAGGAGTAGCCGTGAGCGAACTGCGCTTCGTCCACCTGGGGTTCGGCGCCGACGCCGTCGAGTACGAGGAAGCGTGGCAGGAGCAGCGCCGTGTGCACGCGGCCCGGTTCCTCGACGAGGTGCCCGACACCTGCCTGCTGCTCGAACACCCGCCGGTCTACACCGCCGGACGCCGCACCGCCGACAACGAGCGCCCCCTCGACGGCACCCCCGTGGTCGACGTCGACCGCGGCGGCAAGATCACCTGGCACGGCCCCGGCCAGATCGTCGGCTACCCGATCATGAAGCTCCCCCGCCCCGTCGACGTGGTCGCCCACGTCCGCCGGCTGGAGGAGGCGCTGATCCAGGTGGCCGCCGACTTCGGTCTGGAGACCTCGCGGGTGGAGGGGCGCAGCGGCGTGTGGGTGCTGGGCGACCCCGTGGAGCAGCGCCCGGGCGGCCTCACCCTGGACTTCGACCCGCGGCTGGCCGACGAGGAGTTCGACCCGCGGCTGAACGGCCCGGAGTACGCCCCCTCCAACGCCGGCCAGCGCCGCGAGGACCGCAAGCTCGCCGCGATCGGCATCCGCGTCGCGAAGGGCGTGACCATGCACGGCTTCGCGCTCAACTGCAACCCCGACAACACCTGGTACGACCGGATCGTGCCGTGCGGCATCCGCGACGCGGGCGTCACCTCGCTCTCGGCCGAACTGGGCCGGGACGTGCCGGTGGCCGAGGTGCTGCCGGTGGTCGAGAAGCACCTCACCGCGGTGCTCGGCACGGCCGTCCCGCTGCCCCGCGCGGTGTGAGCCGACCGGACGGCGTCGGCCCGGCGCGGTGTGTGCCGGGCGGACGGCGGCCCGGCGGGGACGGGAATGCCCCGTCCATGCCGCAGGTTGCATCGATGATGAGCCGTGGGAAGTACGGGCGTACGCTGGTGTTCGCCGTAGAATCGAAGCTTTAGAGGGAGCCGGTCGTGTCTGCAGTCGCACCCGACGGACGCAAGATGCTGCGCCTTGAGGTCCGCAACAGCCAGACCCCCATCGAGCGCAAGCCCGAGTGGATCAAAACCCGGGCGAAGATGGGTCCCGAGTACACGCAGATGCAGAAACTCGTGAAGAGCGAGGGCCTGCACACCGTGTGCCAGGAGGCGGGCTGTCCCAACATCTACGAGTGCTGGGAGGACCGCGAGGCGACCTTCCTCATCGGCGGCGACCAGTGCACGCGGCGCTGCGACTTCTGCCAGATCGACACCGGCAAGCCGCAGGCCCTCGACCGCGACGAGCCGCGCCGGGTCGGCGAGTCCGTGCTCACCATGGACCTGAACTACGCCACCATCACCGGCGTCGCCCGCGACGACCTGGAGGACGGCGGCGCCTGGCTCTACGCGGAGACCGTCCGGCGCATCCACGCGATGACCGCGGACCGCGCGGGCGGCCGTACCAAGGTCGAGCTGCTCATCCCCGACTTCAACGCCGAGCCCGCGCAGCTCGCCGAGGTCTTCGGCGCCCGCCCCGAGGTCCTGGCGCACAACGTGGAGACGGTGCCGCGGATCTTCAAGCGCATCCGCCCCGGCTTCCGCTACGAGCGCTCGCTTGAGGTGATCACCCGCGCCCGCGAGGCCGGCCTGGTCACCAAGTCCAACCTGATCCTGGGGATGGGCGAGGAGCGCGAGGAGGTCAGCCAGGCGCTGCAGGACCTGCACGACGCGGGGTGCGAGCTGATCACCATCACGCAGTACCTGCGGCCCTCCGCACGGCACCACCCGGTGGAGCGCTGGGTGAAGCCGGCGGAGTTCGTGGAGCTGAAGGAGGAGGCCGAGGAGATCGGCTATGCGGGTGTGATGTCCGGGCCGCTGGTGCGTTCGTCATACCGCGCCGGGCGGCTCTTCCAGCAGGCCATCGACCGGCGGGCCGGCCTGGACGCCCCGGCACACGCCGGCGGTGCGGCTTTCATACGCGATTGACCGGAAGGTCACCGGCTGGTAACACGGTGTGGCGAGACTTGTTCTCGCCGCACCGTTGTCGTGTCGGGCAGCGCGGCGCCGCCGTAGGTCCCGCACCGCACGCGTTCCGTACCTCCGCAGGGCCCTCCGCAGGTCCCGCACCGCAGGGTTTCGCACCGCAGGTTTCGCACCGCCCGTAGGTCCCGCACCGCCGTACGTCCGCCAGGCCCCGTACTGCCGCCAGACCCGTACCGCCGCTCTTCCCGCTCCGTCCACCTCCTTCCTCCTTCCTCCCGAGGGGACGCCATGTCGTCGTCGTCCGAGCAGGTGCACGTTCCCGGCCGCCTCCTGACCGGCCGCCGGCCCCTTTTCCGCCGCGGTCAGCGGCATGCGCCGGCGGTGCCGGTGGCGGGCGCGCTGCGCGCGGTGGAGACCCTTCTGCTGAGCGGCGGCCAGCAGACCGCCCGCAGGAACGCGTGGGCGGCCGTCGTGGCGGACCGGCAGCGCGCCAAGGACCGGCGAGAGGCCGAGCACGAGATCGCGGCGCTCGCGGGCGCGGAGCGCGGCGGAGCCGCCCGGCCGCGGTGACGGCGTACCGACAGGCCACGTATCCTTTGCCACATGGCGAGGAAGGAAACATCCGAGAGCAGTTCTGGACGGCTCGCGCAGATCGTCCAGACATACAAGATGACCAGGCAGGCCGATTCGAAGATCGGCCTTGTCCTTGCGGCTGTGGGAATCGTCACCTTCGGTGTCATCCTCGCCCTCGGCTTCTTGATCAACCACCCCATCTACGCGGGCATCCTGGGTCTCCTGGTGGGCCTGCTGGCGACCGCGGTGGTCTTCGGCCGCCGTGCCGAGCGGGCCGCCTTCGGGCAGCTCGACGGCAAGCCGGGCGCGGCAGCCGCCGTGCTGCAGAACGTGCGGGGCTGGACCGTGACCCCCGCGGTGGCGATGAACAAGAGCCAGGACGTCGTACACCGGGCGGTCGGCAAGGCCGGCATCGTCCTGGTCGGCGAGGGCAACCCGAACCGGGTGAAGGGGCTGCTGGCCGCCGAGAAGAAGAAGGTCGCCCGGGTCGTCTACGACGTGCCGGTGCACGACTACATCGTCGGTGACGACGAGGGCCAGCTTCCGCTGAAGAAGATCCGTACGACGCTGCTGCGGCTGCCGCGGTCGCTGAGCGGTCCGAAGACCACCGAGGTGAACGACCGGCTGCGGGCGCTCGGGGACCTGATGAGCAACATGCCGATTCCGAAGGGCCCGATGCCGAAGGGCATGCGGATGCCGCGCGGGCGCTGAGCGCTTCGCCCGTCGGAGCCGAGCGCGTCGCCCGTCGGAAGCCGAGCCGCTTCGCCTGCCGAAGCCGAACACGCCGAAGGGGCGCCGGGGAGATCCCGGCGCCCCTTTTCGTGCGCCCGCGCTGTTCGTGTCGGCGCGTTCCCGTCCTCGTGTTCCCGTTCCCGCGTCCCGCGTTCCCGTTCCCGCGTCCCGCCGTCAGATCCGGACCTGGACCGCCTTGGCGGCCTTGTCGTGCAGCCCCCGGGTGTCGCGGTCCCAGACCACCGCCGGGACGACCAGGAGCAGCAGCACCGTACGGATCAGCGCGGCGAGCGGGCTGAGCCGGCGGCCGTCAACGCCGATCACCCTCAGCCGGGTGATCAGTTTCCCCGGGGTGCTGCCGACCAGCGCGAGCCCGATCAGGCTGACCGCGCCGAAGACGACGAGCGCCCAGTTGTTCGCGGTGTGCACATTACGGTGAGCGATCAGGCCGTATGCGATCACCACGCACAGCACCCAGTCGATGAAGATCGCCGCGACCCGGCGGCCGATGGACGCGATGGACCCCGGTCCGTCCTCGGGCAGGCCCAGCCGCTCACCGCGGTAGCCGAACTCCACGCCCATCTGTTCCGCGGCCGCGCGCGGCCCGGAGAGCCACGATCCCACTACTTCCCTGTTGTCCACGGCATCCACGGTAACCCCGCGCACGAACGGACCACCGGGCGGGCACCTGACGCCCCTCCCGGCTGCCCTTGCGGGCGCTGGGCGGCGGGCGGCCGGGGGCGATTCCGGGGCATCGCGGTTAACCTCTGCGAAACAAATGGGTCATGCTGGAGAAATCCCTGATCCCTAAGGTCAGGGCAGTGTGCGCCACCGCACTGGCCGCACATCTCGATCGCCAACCCGACCCGCGGGGCCGGGCCTAGGAGGAGTTGGATGTTCCAGAACGCCGACGACGTCAACAAGTTCATCAAGGACGAGGACGTCAAGTTCGTCGACGTCCGCTTCTGCGACCTGCCCGGCGTGATGCAGCACTTCACGGTCCCGGTCTCGACGTTCGACCCGACCGAGGAACTGGCCTTCGACGGCTCGTCCATCCGCGGGTTCCAGGCGATCCACGAGTCCGACATGGCGCTGAGCGCGGACCTGTCGACTGCCCGCGTCGACCCGTTCCGGCGGGACAAGACGCTGAACATCAACTTCTTCATCCACGACCCGATCACCGGCGAGCAGTACAGCCGTGACCCGCGGAACGTCGCGAGGAAGGCCGAGGCGTACCTCGCCTCCACCGGCATCGCCGACACCGCGTACTTCGGTCCCGAGGCCGAGTTCTACGTCTTCGACAGCGCCCGCTTCCAGACCTCCGCGAACGAGTCGTTCTACCACATCGACTCCGAGGCGGCCGCGTGGAACACCGGCGCCACCGAGGACAACCGCGGCTACAAGGTCCGCTACAAGGGCGGCTACTTCCCCGCCCCGCCGGTCGACCACTTCGCCGACCTGCGCGCCGAGATCTCCCTCGAACTCGAAGCGGCCGGGCTCCAGGTGGAGCGCCAGCACCACGAGGTCGGCACCGCCGGTCAGGCCGAGATCAACTACAAGTTCAACACGCTGCTCGCCGCGGCCGACGACCTGATGCTCTTCAAGTACATCGTCAAGAACGTCGCCTGGCGCAACAACAAGACCGCCACCTTCATGCCCAAGCCGATCTTCGGTGACAACGGCTCCGGCATGCACGTCCACCAGTCGCTGTGGCAGAGCGGCACCCCGCTCTTCTACGACGAGCAGGGTTACGCGGGCCTGTCCGACACCGCCCGCTTCTACATCGGCGGCATCCTCAAGCACGCCCCCTCGCTGTTGGCGTTCACCAACCCCACGGTGAACTCCTACCACCGCCTGGTGCCCGGCTTCGAAGCCCCGGTGAACCTCGTGTACTCCCAGCGCAACCGCTCCGCCGCGATGCGCATCCCGATCACCGGCTCCAACCCGAAGGCCAAGCGCGTCGAGTTCCGCGCGCCGGACCCGTCGTCCAACCCCTACCTCGCCTTCTCCGCGCTCCTCCTCGCGGGCCTGGACGGCGTCAAGAACAAGATCGAGCCGGCCGAGCCGATCGACAAGGACCTCTACGAGCTCGCCCCCGAGGAGCACGCGAGCGTCGCCCAGGTCCCGACCTCGCTCCCCGCGGTCCTTGAGGCCCTCGAGGCCGACAACGAGTACCTCCAGGCCGGCGGCGTCTTCACCTCCGACCTGATCGAGACCTGGATCGACTACAAGCGCGCCAACGAGATCGCGCCCCTCCAGCTCCGCCCCCACCCGCACGAGTTCGAGCTCTACTTCGACATCTAAACCGCGAGGTCGGGTGCGCCGGGGTCTCACGGTCCCCGGTCCCGGAGATTCCCCAGGTCGGCACTTCGCCGGCCTGGGGATCTCTGCGTCATGGGGCTCGCATCGCCCGCGCCGCCGGTTCGGCGCCAGGCGAACGATCCGGGACAGCGACGTCCTCGGCTGTGCCTTCCACGACGGGGCGCGACGCGGTGCGGGCTTGGCAGGTGGCGTGGCGCGGGTTCGGGGTTCGGGGTTCGGGGAGGGGAGTTGACGGGTGTGCGGGGGTCGGCCGTGGTGATCGTTCGCGCTTGTGTGCGTGGAGGTCGAGGGGGGAGCCCCACCGCGGTGGTGGACGACGCGGCGTTGACCGATGAGGAGCGTCGGCGGGTGGCGGTGACGGCGGGGACGTCGCATGCCGTCTTCGTCTCGGTGGACGACGGTCGGCAGGGCGTGCCCGGGGCGTCGCTGCGCTTCTTCACCGCCGAGGGGGAACTGCCCGCTTGCGGCCACGGAACGGTTGCGGCGTTGGCGTTCCTCGCCGAACGCGCCGGGGGCGCGGAGTACCTGGCCACGCTTCGTACGGCGGGGCGGGTCTTCAACGGCTGGTGTCTACGGGAGAAGGCGCAGTTCAGGGCGGCGTTCGAGCCCGGCCCTGTGGACCTGCGCGAGGCCACGCCTGTCGAGTGCGAACTCGTCCTGCCCGCGCTCGGGGTCACCGCGGACTCGCTCGCGCCGGGTATCCGCGTAGCCTCGGTGGGACGGCCTCGGTTGCTGGTACCCATCACCACGCGGTCGGCTCTCGCGGCGCTCGACCCGGACTTCGTACGGCTCAGGGCCGGCTGTGACCGTCTCGGTTTGCTGGGCTGCTACGTCTATTCCGTGCCGACGCCCGACGGCCGCGTCGCCGCCCGCATGTTCGCCCCGTCGATCGGCGTGGCGGAGGACATCGCCAACGCCAACAGCACCGCCTGCCTGGCCGCTGACCTGGCCGGTCGGGGCATCACCGACATCGCCGTGGACATGGGCGACTCGCTCGGCAGCCCCTCCACGATCACGGCCACCACGTGGCACGGCTCATCGGGTTCGCTGGTACGCGTGGGTGGTGCCGCGCAGATCACCGCGACGGCCCCCTTGCCGTAGTCGAGCGGGGAATCCTCGCCTACGGCGGCGGCCCCGTCACCGAGTGGGTTGCCGGGCCGCCGCACGACCGACGGGCTCTCGCCGAAGGTCGTCGGCTTCGCCTGCGAACCGGTGCGCAAGCCGGATGCTCCGGTCGGGGGCGGTGGTCAGGCGATCGCGACGAGTTCGGCCTCGAAGCCGTCGTCGTTCTCCAGGTAGGCGGCGTACTGGTCCGGGCCGCCGGCGTGGGGGTGGCGGTCGGGGAACATCAGGCGCCAACCGTGGTGGCGGGACTCGGCGGCCAGCGCCTCGACGGTGGGCGGGTCGGCGACGTGGAACGCCAGGTGGTTCAGGCCGGGGCGGCAGCGGTCGTGGGCGGCTGCGGTGAGGGCGGGGGACTGTTCGATGACGAGGTAGGTCGTACCGAGCTGCCAGCTCCGCCCCCGGTCCCAGTGCTGGAAGGGCGTGTGGCCGAGGGCTTCGAGCAGCCAGCCGAACGACGTGATCGCACGGTCGAGGTCGGGGACCCAGAGTTCGACGTGGTGGAGCGCGCCCGGGGTCGGGGCGGTCATGACGCCGCCGACCGGTCGGGCATCGCGGTGGTCCCGCGGTGGCGGTCGTGGCGTCGGTCGCGGTCGTGGTCGTGGTCGCGGCGTCGGTCGCGGTCGCGGTCGTGGTGGCGCACCGGCAAGTCCCCTTCTTCGTCGGCGGGTTCGCCGATCCGGGCGGGCCGGGTTCGCGGGGCGGCCCGACCGGAGTGGCGATTGTACGGCGCCGGGGCCGGGGCTGGAGGTGCGCCGGCGCGTCAGGCGAGGCGGCCCGGGGGCGTCATGCCAACCCGGGGCGTCATGCGAAGTAGTGGCCCTCCTTGAGGTCGGCGATCAGGCCCGGGCGGGTCGGTTCCCACCCGAGCAGGTCGCGGGTGAGCCGCGCCGAGGCGGGCCCGTCGGTGCCCCAGAAACCGCCGAGCCAGCCGACGTACTCCCCGGCCCGCTCGGGCGGGACGGAGACCGCGGGGATGCCGAGGCGTTCGGCGAGGACTTCCGCTACTTCGCGGATCGGTACGCCCTCGTCGCCGACCGCGTGCAGCGCCGACCCGGCCGGCGCGGACTCCAGCGCGAGGCGGAACAGGCGGGCAGCGTCGTCGCGGTGGACCGACGGCCAGCGGTTGGCGCCGTCGCCGACGTAGGCGGCCGCGCCCTTCTCGCGTGCGAAGCCGATCACGGTCGGGATGAACCCGTTGTCGCCGTTTCCGTGCGTGGCCGGGGGCAGCCGTACGACCGAGGAGCGCACGCCGCGGTCGGCGAGGGCGAGCGTGTAGTGGGCGTTGGCGATCCGCGCGTTGGCGCCGGCGATCGGGGCGCCCTGCTCCGCGGCGGGAGCGGCCAGCCCGTCGCGTTCGGTGGCGACGGCGCCGGGCGGGAGCCCGAGCACGCCGAGGATGCCGGAGGCGATGACGAACGGCTTGCCGGTGCCGGCCAGGGTCTCCCCGAAGGTCTCGATCGCCGCGCGGTCGGCGCCGGTGGCCCCGGCGAAGTCGCCCGCGAAGGCGATGTCGTGCTTGAAGGCGAGGTGGACGACGCCGTCGGAGTCGGCGGCAGCGCTGCGCAGGGTGTCGAGGTCGTCGAGCGAGCCGAGGCGGACTTCGGCGCCCGCGTCGCGCAGGGCGCGGGCCGAGTTGTCGGAACGGGCCAGCCCGGTGACCGTGTGGCCGGCGGCGATCAGGTCGGGGACGAGCCCGCGGCCGATCCAGCCCGATGCTCCGGTGACGAAGACGTGCACGGGGAACCTCCAGAGGGTCTTATTATTTGTACGGTCGTGCTAGAAATATTCTGTGTACAGTCGTACCAGAAATGTCAAACCGAGGCCACGCCCGGCGGCGGAAGCGCCGAGGGCGGCGGGGCCGGGTCGGGAGCAACAGGAGGAAGCGATGGCGGGGCGCCCGGTCGACCATCAGCGGCGGGCGGAGCTGCTCGACGCGGTGGTGGACTACACGGTCGAGCACGGGTTCTCCGAGCTGTCGTGGCGGCCGGTCGCCGCCGCGCTCGGCGTGTCGACCACGACCCTGGTGCACCGCTTCGGCACCAAGGAGCAGATGCTGGAGGCCATCCTCGGTCGGCTGCGGGAGCGCATCTTCGCGGCCACCAACGACACCCTCGGCGAGCAGCCCGACCTGGCGACGGCGGTGCGCGCGGTCTGGACCCGGACCTCGGACCCGCGGCGGGGGGCGGAGTTCAGGCTGTTCTTCGCCGTCTACGGGCGCGCGCTCCAGGCGCCGGAGCAGTTCGCGGAGTTCCTGGACCGGGTGGTCGCCGACTGGATGAACGCGCTGTGCGAGACGCAGGGGCCCGGCACCGACCCGGTGACCGCGAAACGCACGGCCACGCTCGTGATCGCGACGATCCGCGGCCTGCTGCTCGACCTGCTCGCCACCGGCGACCGGGCCCGGGTCCAGGACGCGGCGGAGAGCTTCCTCGCCACCCTTGAACGGCGTGACGGGAACGCGCGGGCCGGGGAAGCGCGGGACGGGACAGCACGGGTCGGGAAGGTGCGGGACGGGGAAGCGCGGGACGCGGAGGCATCATAGGGGGTATGCCTGAATTGCCCGAGGTCGAAGCGCTGCGTTGGTTTCTCGACGACCACCTGGTGGGGCGGACCGTCGAGCGGGTGTACCCGCTGGCGGTGAGCGCCCTCAAGACGTACCGCCCGGGGGTCGCGGACCTGGAGGGGCGGGCGTTCGACGCGGTCGCGCGGCACGGCAAGTTCCTCGACCTGGCGGCCGGTGACCTGCACCTGGTGATGCACCTGGCGCGGGCGGGCTGGGTGCGCTGGAACGACAACCTGCCCGACGCGCCGCCCCGGCCCGGCAAGGGGCCGCTGGCGCTGCGGGTACGGCTCGCGGAGCCGGCCGGGACCGGCTTCGACGTGACGGAGTTCGGCACGCAGAAGCGGCTGGCGGTCTACGTGGTGCACGACCCGGCGGAGGTGCCGGGCGTGGCGCGGCTGGGGCCGGACCCGCTGGCATCGGACTTCACCCCCGAGGCGTTCGCGCGGCTGCTGGCGGGCGAGCGGCGGCAGATCAAGGGGGTGCTGCGCGACCAGAGCGTGATCGCGGGGATCGGCAACGCCTACTCCGACGAGATCCTGCACGCGGCGAAGATGTCGCCGTACAAGCTCGCGGCGAAACTGTCGGGGCAGGAGGCGGCGCTGCTGTACGACATGATCGGCAGCACGCTGCGGGACGCGGTGGAGCGCTCGCGGGGGCTGCCGCTGCGGGATCTGAAGGCCGAGAAGAAGAGCGGGTTGCGGGTGCACGGGCGCAAGGGCGAGCCGTGCCCGGTGTGCGGGGACACCGTTCGCGAGGTGTCGTTCAGCGACTCGGCGCTCAATTACTGCCCGACCTGCCAGACCGGCGGGAAGCCTCTGGCGGACCGGCGGATGTCGCGACTGCTGAAGTAGCGCCCCGGCGGCGCACAGGGTGAGCCGGGCCCGGGTCGGCCCGGGTTGCCGTGCATACGGCCGTGCGGCCCGATGTGGGGCGCCCGCGGCGGTGGGCTGCCGTTGCCGGGCGCCGGGAACGGGTGGCGGGACCGGGTGGCGGGACCGGATGTCGGTGCGTAAGGCGTTGACCGTATGGTTTTCCAGCAGTGAGGCGGGACGGTGACGTGCCCGCGGGCAAGCGAGCGGCTGGAGGCCGGCGCGATGGGTGACGTGGACACGGCGCCGATACGGTTCGGCATTGTCGGTAGCGGTTGGCGGTCGGAGTTTTTCGTACGGCTCGCCCGGGCACTGCCCGAGCGGCTCGCGGTGGCCGGGGTGGTGACACGCTCGGCGGAACGGGCCGAGCAGGTCCGCACGGCATGGGGCGTGCCCGCCTACCGTACGGTCGGTGAACTGCTCGCGGCCGAACCGGAGTTCGTGATCCCGTCGGTTCCTTGGGACGTGACTCCCGGGGTGGTGCGGGACCTGGTGGAGCAGGGCGTGCCGGTGCTGGCCGAGACGCCGCCGGCGCCGGACGCGGCAGGGCTCCGGGAGCTGTGGAGCGCGGTGGGCGGCGCCCGCCGCGCCGCTAGCGGCGGGGGCGGGGGCATGGCTTCGGCTTCGGCCGCGGACGGCGGCGCGCTGGTGCAGGTCGCCGAGCAGTACGTGCTGATGCCCGGGCACGCGGCCCGGATCGCCCTCGTCCGCGACGGCGTGATCGGCGCGGCCACCTCGGTCCAGCTCTCCTCCACGCACATGTACCACGCGATGTCCCTGATCCGGCACACCCTCGGCGTCGGCTTCGGGCCGGCGACGGTGACCGCGCGCGCCTTCACCGCACCGCTGGCCGACCCGCTCTCCCCCAGGGGCTGGTCGGACGACCTGACGCCCAAAGACGCGACGACCACCCTCGCCCTGATCGACTTCGGCGCCGGCCGCACCGGCCTGTACGACTTCACCGACAACCAGTGGTGGAACCCGCTGCGCGCCCGCCGGGTCGTCGTCCGCGGTTCGCTCGGCGAGATCGTGGACGACAGCGTGGTGCGGATGGCCGACCCGCGGACCCCGGTGGAGTCCGCGCTGGTCCGCCGCCGCACCGGCACCGACCTCAACCTCGAGGGCGCCGAGGTGCACCACATCTCCTTCGACGGCCGGGTGGTGTGGCGCAACGACTACGTCGGCGCGAGCCTGTCCGAGGACGACCTCGCGGTGGTGGACCTGCTGTGCCGGACCGGCGCCTGGGTGCGCGGCGAGGGGCCTGAGCCCTACCCGCTGGCCGAGGGCTGCCAGGACCACCTGCTCGCCTTGGCCGTCGAGGAGTCCGCTCGCACAGGGGCGCCGGTGACCACCGCGGAGGAGGCGTGGGCCACCGCCTGAGGGTGGGGCCGGCCGGGCTCGGCGGACTCCGCGGGCTCGGCGGGCTCGGCTGCTCGGTGTGGCGGTCGGCTCGGGCGGCGCCGGTCGGGCCGGTCTTCGCACCGAGCCGGTCGGACAGGCCGGCCTGCGGACCGGGGACGTGGCGAGCCGGTGCGCGGGCCCGCACCCGGCCCCTCCGTAAACTGCCGTGCCCCGCGGCCGAGTTCGGAACCAACGAGTCATGAGCTGCCCGGGGCGAAGTGCACGCTGGTGGTGACATCACCACCCGGGGTGGGGTCGCACTCGTCCACCGAACCGGCGCACGGACCGGTCCAGGTGTCCGGCTGATACGGCTCGCTCACGGTGCCGCCGGCCCCGGACGATCCGCCGGACGCACCGGAACCCCCGGACGTGCTCGAATCGCCCGCATCACCGGCGCCGCCTATGCTCCCCGCCGTGCTCGAACCGCCGCTATCGCTCACGCCGGCTGTGGCGCCGGTGTCCCCGGCGGCGCCGGAGCTGTCGGCGCCCGCGGGGTCGCCGTGGGCTTTGAGGGAGAGCGGGGCCTTCGCGTCGAAGTAGCGGACCGTGCAGGGCGTGGGCTGGTCGCACTTGGTGGTGGTTCCGTCGGCGGCGATGTCGACGTAACCGTGTCGCCGGCCGCCGGTGTCCGGGGTGACGGTCACTTTGACCGTGGCGAAGGCGCGGCCGGTGAGACGGGCGGTGCTCCTGCCGTCCTTGCCGTAGCTGACCGTGAGGGTGTCGGCGCGCCTGCCGAGCGCGGTGGGCGCGAACCGCACGCTCACGCTGCAACTGGTGCCCGCCGCCAGCCCTTTGGCCGGTGCCGGACCGCCGCCCGCCTCGTCGTCGAGGAACCCGGGCGACATGCCCTCGCCGGTGTGGCACGAGCCCGTGGTGATGGCGAAGTCGGAGCGGGCGGACAGGCTGATCGCGTCCAGGGGGACCGGGCTGCCGTTCGGGTTGGTGATGGTCAGCTTGGCGACCGGGGCGGCGGCCGAACCCTCGTGCACGTCGCCGTAGTCTCCCGTGCCCTTGATCGTGAGGGGTTTCAGTGCGGTGCCCGGGTCGGCCGGGTCGTCGGACCCGGTGGGGAGGGTGCCGCCGGGGGCGTCCTGGTCCTTGGTGCCGCCGTCGATCCGGTGGGCGCCGGGCAGGCCGCCCGACGCCGCCGGGCCGCCCTTGGCCCCGGCCGCCGAGGCGTTGTGGTGCCAGCCCGAGCCGCCCGCTCCGCCCAGCCCGTCCCTCCCGACGGCGCCGACCGCGACCGCCACACCGGCCGCGAGGACCACGGTCGCCGCGCCCATTCCCACGAGTGCTCTGCGCCGCCGACGTGCCCGGGCCCGCGCCCGGCGGCTCGCCGCACGGCCCATGCCCGCCAGTCGCCCGCCGAGAGAGGCCCGCGGGACGCCCGCGCCGCCCGCACCTCGCCAGTCGCCGGAATCGCCCGCGACGAGCGCCAGGTTGGCCCGGGTCTCCTCCGCCGCGCTGCCGTCCGCGGCCCTCGCATGGCGGGTGCGCAGCTCCAACGCGTGGGCCAGCGCGTCCCTGGCCGCATCCGGACGGCCTTCCAGGAGATGGAGTGTGCCTTCCTGGTGGGCGAAGTGGGCCTCCGCCACGACGTCCGGCAGTTCGAGGGCCGCGATGCGCCCGATCTCCAACGTCCGCTGCCAGGACCTCCAGTGCCCCTGGATACACAGCACCGGCTCCACGATCGCGGCGAGCGCGATCACCGTGTCCCACTCGCGGCGGCCGGCCGCCGTGTCCAGCAAGGGCACCGCCGCGTCCGCCGCCTGGCTCGCCTCGGCGCCGCACGGGTCGCGCGCCTCGATCCAGCTGCCGAGGGCCCGCAGCGAGACGCCGAAGTCGAGGTGGCGGTGGAGCAGTCGCAGGTAGGGCTCGGGGAGCCCGGTCGGCAGGCCGAAGCGGTCACCGCGCTTCTCGGCGAGCCCTCGCGCGCACAGCCGGTCGAACCGCTCGGCGCCGGCCGGCACTTCCGCCATCGCCGCGACCAGTCGGGCGGGCAGGTGGGCGCCGCCGAGCAGTGCGAGCACGGCCAGTGCCCGCTTGGACTCCGGGTCGAGCGCGGCGATCGCCAACTCGTCGAGCACCCCCGGGTCCAGCTCGACCTCCTGCGCCAACTCGGCGAAGCGGCGGCCTTCGTACCGCACCAGAGCGGCGGCCTGGCGCAATGCGAGCGGTCTGCCGCCGACCGCGGCCACCAGTCGTCGCGCGTGCGGCAGTTCGGACTCGGAGACGATCCGGTCGAGGTCGCGGGAGAGCAAGGTCATCGCGTCCGCGGAGGTGAGGCCGGGCAGCGGGTGGGACACCCCGAGCCGCCCGATTCCCGGGCGGACCGCGCCCATCAGCACCGCGCACCCGCGTAACGCGTCCCGCAGATCGGCGAGCTGCAACGGGCCGTATCCCACGTCGTCCAACGCGACGACGGCGACGACCTGCTCGAGGGCGCGCCGGCACTCGTCCGTGGTCAACCGGGGTGCTCCCGGCGGGTACTCGTAGAATTCGCGGACCATGTCCTGGAGGAAATCCTCAAGATCGGCGGCACCGACGCGGATATATGCATCCGGCGCGACGGCGCGCAGCAGAGAGGTCTTTCCCGAGCCGCATTTCGCGGTGAATTCGACCATGCGGCGTGATCGCACGGCGCTGCGCATCAGCCCCAATTGCTCTTCCCGCCCCACCAGCGTGCCCACCGCGCCCGTGTGCGGATGGTTCGCCCGCCGCCGCGGCACGCGCTGAGCCGGGTCGGCTTCGCCCTCACCCCCGCCCCGGCCGCCGCCTCGCCGACCGCCTTCGGGCACGGCGCGCTCCACTCTCACGCCGTGGCCGCGGCCGCCGACCACCACGCGGAACTCTCCGAAAACGAACCCGTCCATTTCTACCCCCGGCACCCCTGGTATCCCCCGTCATCCCCGGCTTCCCGGACGGGAATGAACGCGGTGCTCCCTGCACCACGCGAGAACCACGTTACGGGCTGCGTCCACCTCCGTGCGCAAAGTTATCCACAGCCCGCAGGAGAAGTCCGATATTCAGCCCACGAGCCCTGTCTCATACGAGATGATCACCAGCTGGACCCGGTCGCGCGCGCCGAGTTTGGAGAACAGCCGCGCCACGTGGGACTTGGCCGTCGCCACGCTGATGAACAGGGTCTGCGCGATCTCGGTGTTGGACATCCCGCGGCCGACAAGCGTCAGCACCTCCCGTTCACGGTCGGTGATGCCGCGCAGTCGCTCGTCCCGCCCGTCCTGCCCCTCTTGCCCGTGCGGCTCGTCCTGCCCTCTGTGCCCGGCCTCCCGGCGCCGCCCGCTCCGACCCGCTTCCCCTCCCCGTGACGGTGCGCGTGCCGGTGCGCCGGCGAACGGCGGCCGCCGGGCGAACTCCTCGATCAGCCGGCGGGTCACGGCGGGCGCGATCAGCCCCTCGCCGGCCGCGACGACGCGGATGCCGTCGAGGATGGTCTCCAGCCGCATGTCCTTGAGCAGGAACCCGCTCGCCCCGGCCCGCAGCGCCGCGTACACGTACTCGTCGTCGTCGAACGTCGTCAGGACGAGCACGCGGGTCCCGTCGCCGGCCGCGCCCGTGATCAGCCGGGTGGCCTCGATACCGTCCATGCCGGGCATGCGGATGTCCATCACGGCGACGTCCGGGCGCAGTTGCCCGGCCAGCGAAACCGCGTCTGCGCCATCGCCCGCCTCCCCCACGACCTCGATGTCCGGGGTGTCGGCGATCAGCACGCGCAGACCGGTGCGGATCAGCGGCTGGTCGTCGGTGAGGAGGACGCGGATCATCCGCGAACCCGTCCGGCGGGTGAAGCGGGCTCGGTGACGTGCCCGGGCAGGCGCTCCCCGCCCGCGGGACCGGCAGCACCGGCAGGTGCCGTATCCGTCGCCGGTTCCGTACGCTCCCGCGCGCCCGCGCGGCCACCGGTCTCCGCGGTCGCCACCGCGCCCGCGTCACCCGCCGGCAGCGGCAGCCGCGCCGCCACCCGGAAGCCGCCGCCCGGGCGCGGGCCCGCGCTGAACTCGCCGTGCAGCAGGCTGACCCGCTCGCGCATGCCGACGATGCCGTAGCCGCCGCTCGCCGTGGGCGGCCGGCCGCCGCAGCCGAGGTCGACCACCTCCACCAGCAGCGCGTCCTGCCGGTGGTCGAGGGTGACCGCGCAGTCCCGGGTGCCCGAGTGCCTGACCACGTTGGTGACCGCCTCCTGGACGATGCGGAAGGCCGACAGGTCGATGTCGGGCGGCAGGGGGCGGCGTTGCCCCTTCCAGCGGACCTCGACGCGTACGCCCACCTCGTGCGTAGTGGTCACGAGGCCGCCCAGGTCGGCGAGGCCCGGCGCCGGGTCGCGGGGCGGCTCGCCACCGTCGGTGTCGGTCTCCCGCAGTGCCCCGAGCAGGCGGCGCAGGCCGGACAGGGTCTCGCGGCTGGTGGCCTCGATGGCGTCCAGCGCCTTGCGGGTCTCGGCGGGCTGGGTCTCCATCACGCGGCTGCCGACGCCGGCCTGGATGGCGATGATGCCGATGCTGTGGGCGACCATGTCGTGCAGTTCGCGGGCGATCCGCAGCCGCTCCTCGGTCACCGCCTGCTGGGTGGCGCGGCGGCGCAGGGCCTCGGTGTGCGTACGGCTCTGCCGGACGGTGTTGCCCACCAGCCAGGCGACGAACGTGATGGCGGTCAGTGCCGCCCACACGGCGCCGTTGTCCTGGCTGGCGAGCACGACCACGCAGGAGAGGACGGCGCCGGCCACCGACATGAGGCGCGAGCGCGTCGCGGTGATGTAGCCGATGACGACAGCGGCCAGCAGGAACAGCACGACCGGTGCCTCGGGCACGCCGGTGCCGATGGCGGCGACGGACCCGGACAGCGAGACCACCAGGGCCGCCAGTGGCAGCCGGAAGACCAGCAGGGCGACGAAGGTGGTGGCAAGGGCGGTGACGAGGAGCGAGCCGTCCTCGATGTTGCCGTTGAGATTGGTGAGGTGGGCCAGTTCGTCGCGGCGCTGAAAGCTGCGCACCAGGACGACCGTCAACCAGAAGACGGCCACCCACACGCCCAGTGGCGGACGCCTGAGCAGGGGCGTACGCGTCGGAGTACGGGATGCGGCGGGCATGCGCCGATCGTAGGCGCCCGGGGCGGGGCGGCACATTGGCCCGAAGGTGTAGTCCCGGGGGCTGGTGCACGGCCCCCGGGAATGCGGCCCGCGGCCCGATGCGGGGCGGGCGGCGCGCCCGGCACCGTGAAGCCATGATCGAAGCAACGCACTTGACCAAGCGCTACGGTGCCACGGTCGCCGTCGACGGCTTGTCGTTCCGTGTACGTCCGGGACGGGTCACCGGCTTCCTCGGCCCGAACGGGGCCGGGAAGTCCACCACCCTGCGGATGATCCTCGGCCTGACCGCCCCCAGCGGCGGCACCGTCACGGTCGACGGAGTGCCGTTCGCCGACCGCCCGCGCGGGCTGCGGCACGTGGGGGCACTGCTCGACGCCCAGGACGTGCACGGCGGGCGCAGCGCCGCCGCGCACCTGTCGGCGCTGGCACGCAGCAACCACATCCCTCGCGGCAGGGTCGCCGACGTGCTGGAGGAGGTGGGGCTCGGCAAGGCCGCCGGGCGGCGCATCGGCGGCTTCTCGCTGGGCATGAAGCAGCGGCTCGGCATCGCGGCGGCGCTGCTCGGGGAGCCGCGGGTGCTGCTGTTCGACGAGCCCCTCAACGGCCTTGATCTGGAAGGGGTGCTGTGGGTACGCGGCCTGTTCCGCCGGCTCGCCGCGGAGGGCCGCACGGTGCTGGTCTCCAGTCACATGATGAGCGAGATCGAGCACACCGCCGAGCAGGTCCTGGTGATCGGGCGCGGCCGGCTGATCGCCGACGAGCACCTCGCCTCCCTGTCGGGGGCAGCGCACGGAGTTGCGGTCGTCAGCGTGCGCACCGCCGACGTGGCGGCGCTGACGGCGCTGCTGGCGGAGGAGGGCGCGACGGTGCGGCAGGCGTCCGAGTCCGAGGAGGCGGTGGAGGTGTCGGGGCTGTCCGCCCGCCGGATCGGCGAACTCGCCGGGCGCCATGGCCTCACGCTCTATGAACTGGCCACCAGGTCGTCGTCGTTGGAGAGCGCCTTCCTGCGGTTGACCGCCGACAGCGTCGAGTACCCGGCGGGGCCACCGGCCCGGACCGGGTCCGGGCACCGGACGGGAGGGACCCGATGAGCTCAGCGTCCCTTGCCGTGTCCGGCGATCCGCTCCTCTCGGCGGACGGGGACGGGCCCCGCCCCCGGTTCACCGACCTCGTCGCCGCCGAGTGGATCAAGCTGCGGTCGCTGCGGTCGACGTACTGGGTGCTCGCGTCGTGCGTCGTGGTCGCCGTCGTGGTCAACCTCAACGCCGTCCGCTCCGACTTCACCTACATCGACCACCCGCCGCCACCGATGCCGGGCCGCGGGCCGGTGACGTACGACCCGATCTTCCACGGCCTGAACCAGATCTCCGCCGACCTGGTGATGCTCGCGGCGGCCGTGGTCGGCGCGATCACCGTGTTCGGCGAGTACGCGACCGGCATGGTCCGTACGACGTTCGCGGCGGTGCCCGACCGGCGGGCGGTGGCGCTCGCGAAACTGGTCGTGGTCACCGCGGTCACGCTGGTGATGGGGACGACGGTGTCCACGGTGTCCTTCTTCGGCAGCAACGCGATGCTGGCCTCGCGCCATGTCGGCCTGTCGATCACCGATCCCGGGTGCATACGCTGCGTCGCCGCGTATGCGCTGATCGCGCCCGTGTGCGCGCTGGTCGGCATGGCACTGGGCGCTGTGTTCCGCCACGCGACCGCCTCCGTCGTCGCGGTGGTGGCGCTGCTGTTCCTGGTGCCGCTGCTGTTCGGGGGCGACCGCTACAAGCTGCTGCGGCAGATCGGGAACACGCTTCCGGGCGACGCGCAGAGTCGGCTGGTCGCCAATCCGGCGGCGCCGATCGACTTCGGGAAGTACCCGGCGTCGGTGCACGGTTCGTGGATCGCGCTGGCGGCGTGGGCGGTCGTGTCGGGGGTCGTCGCCGTGGTGGTGATACGGCGTCGCGACGTCTGAGGACCCCGGGTGCCAGGGCATGCTCCGGGTGCCGGGACATGATGCGGCCCGGCACGTCGGACGTGCCGGGCCGGGTTCCTGCTCCGTCCGAGGGCGGCTTGGCGCGGGTGCGCGCCCCGGCGGTGGGGCGGCAGGGGCCTCACCGCTCTTCGGGTGCCGCGTGGCCGTAGCGGCGGTTGAACCGCTCGACGCGGCCGGCGGAGTCCATGACGCGCTGGGTGCCCGTGTAGAACGGGTGGCTCGCCGACGAGACCTCCACGTCGAAGACGGGGTAGGCACGGCCGTCGGTCCACTCGACGGTGCGGTCGGTGGTGAGCGTGGAGCGGGTCAGGAAGGCGTGGCCGGAGGCGCGGTCGCGGAAGACGACGGGGCGGTAGGCGGGGTGGATCGCAGGCTTCATGGTGTTCAGCGCTCCTCACGGAAGTCGACGTGTCGACCCACGACGGGGTCGTACTTGCGGAGGGTCATGCGGTCGGGGTCGCTCCGGCGGTTCTTGCGGGTCACGTAGGTGTAGCCGGTGCCCGCGGTGGACCGCAGCTTGACGACGGGACGCAGTTCGTTTCTGGCCATGCCCCCACTATACGACTTTGGTTTTCATTTTCAAGGGCTGAGCGGGATCAGTTTCGCGGCGGCGGGTGTGGCCGGTCAGCGATACTGCTTGGCTTCGTGGTGCGCGTACGCCACCGGACGGGCCTTTAGGGTCGGTCTGGTGACAGTCGACGCCCCACCGATACCGCCGCAGCCGGCCGCTCCCTCTCCCGCCGCGCCCCCGCCGGCGGCACCCGCGGTCGAGTGGCCGTCGTCGCGCGCGCTGCTGTGGGGTGCGCTGCGGGCGCGGCGTCGGGACCTGGTGGCCGCGTCGGCCCTCTACAGCTCGCACCAGCTCGGCGAGTCGATGGTGCCGGTGCTGGTCGGGGCGACGGTGAGCCAGGCCGTCGCGGGCGGCAGCCGGTGGGCGATCGCGCTGTGGCTGGGTGTGCTCGCCGCGGACTTCGTGCTGCTGTCGCTGTCGTACCGCTTCGGCGCGCGGGCGAGCATGCGGGCGAAGCAGCACACCGGGCACGTGGTGCGCATGTGGGTGACGGAGCGGGTGCTGCGCCCTACCGGCGGCATACGGCTCGCCCCCGGCGACCTGCTCACCCGCGCGGCGAGCGACGCCGGCCGGGTCGGCGCGTTCGCCGGGATCGTCGCGCAGACGGTGGCGGCGGTGGCGGTGCTCGCGGTCTCCACGGCGCTGCTGCTGTGGTTCTCGCTGCCGCTGGGAGCGGTGATCCTGCTCGGCACGGCGCTGCTGCTGGTCGTGCAGGACCGGGTCGCGCGGCGGTTGCGGCGGCACAGCGGAACCGAGCAGCACGAGGCCGGGCAGGCCGCGGTGCTCGCGGAGGACCTGGTGCGCGGGATGCGCGTGCTCAAGGGAATCGGGGCGGAGCGGACCGCGGCGGAACAGTACGGGCGGGCCAGCCGGGCCGCGTTGGGGGCGTCGCTGCGGGCGGTGTCGTCGCAGTCGCTGCTGTCGGCGGTGGGAACGGCTTTCACCGGCGCGTACTTGGCGGTGATCGCGGGAGTGGGCGGGTGGCTCACACTTTCGGGTCGAATGGGTTTGGGGGAGTTTGTGGCGGCTTTGGGATTGGCAAGATTCGTGGTGGGACCGATGCAGGTGGTGTCGGGGGCGAGCGCGGCGTGTGCGCGGGCGGTGGCGTCGGCGGGGCGGGTGCTCGAGGTCGTGGGGATGCGGGAGGAAGTGCGGGACGGCTTTCTCCCGGGTGAGTGGGCGGAGGGACAGGGGGCGCGGGTTGTGGTGGCGGGAGTCGAGGTCGGTGGGTTCGCGGGGGTGTCGTTCGTGGCTGAGCGTGGGGAGTTGACGGGGTTGGTGGTCGATGTGCCCGGGTTGGCCGGGCGGATTCCGGGGTTGCTGGTGCGGGAGGGCGAGCCCGGGGCGGGACGGATCGAGATCGGTGGAAAGGAGGTGGGCGAGGTGCCGTTGGAGGAGTTGCGGGCCCGGGTGCTGGTGTCGCCGCATGATGCCGTGCTGTTCCCGGGCACCATCGCGGAGAACATCGCGCTGCTCGCGCCCGACTCGAAGGCCGCGGAGCGCGGCACCTGGGCGGCGTTCGCGGACCAGGTGATCGCCACGGTGCCCGGTGGCGCGCAGGCGCCCGTAGGAGACCGCGGAGAGAGCCTGTCCGGCGGGCAGCGGCAGCGCGTCGCCCTCGCCCGCGCTCTGGCGGCGGCCCCGCCGGTGCTGGTGCTGCACGACCCGACCACGGCCGTGGACGCGGCGACGGAGGACCGAATCGCCGGCCGCCTGCGCGAGTTGCGGGCGCGCGACGAACTGACCTCGCTGCTGGTCACCACCAGCCCCGCGCTGCTCTCCCGCTGCGACCGGGTGTTCTTCCTGCACGCCGACGCGCCGGAGGAGGTGGCGGCAGCCGGCCGCGGAAGGGACGGCGCCGCGGCGGAGGGCCGTACCAAGCAGGGCCCGACCGGCCCCGGCGACACGGGGGTTGCCGACGGCGGTGCCGTCCGACCGCGCGGCAAGGATCGCGACACTGGCGACCCCAGCCCCGCGGGCGAGGGGTCACCGCCCGAACCGGCCGTCACCCTGCTCAGCGCGGACAGCGGCACCCATGCCGGCCTGATGCGGGACAACGCCGCCTACCGTGAGTTGCTGACCCGATGAGCGCCGCCGGTTCCACCGTCGCCCCCGCCACCGGCCCGGCCGCCGCACCCGCCGCCGAGCGGCCGCTGCTCCCGGTCGCCGACGGCCGCCGCACCCGCGGGTATCTGCGCGCCGCGCTCCGCCGACGCCGTCTGCTGCTCGCGGCGACCACGGCCGTGATGGTCGCCGAGAGTGCGCTCGGCCTCGTCGGCCCGATCGCCATCGGCTGGGTGACGCAGGCGGTCGTGGACGGCCGCGGCACCTCCGCGGTGATCGGACCGGTGGCCCTGCTCGCCGCCGCGGCCGTCCTGGGCGCGCCGGCCACCTGGGCGTCGAACGTCCTGCTCGCCCGCGTCGTGCTGCCCGAAGTGGCCGACCTGCGTGAGGAGGTGGTCGGCACCGCGCTCGCCCTCCCGGTGGACACGGTGGAGGCGGGCGGCAGCGGCGACCTCGTCTCGCGCGTCTCCGGCGACGTGGAGCGCGTCACCGAAGCGGCGCAGGGCGGATTCGGGAGTTTCGTGACCGCGGCCCTCGCCATCCTGGCCACCCTGGTCGGACTGGCCTCCCTGGACTGGCGGTTCGCGATCGCCGGGCTGCTCGCGGTGCCCCTGCAGGCGCACACCCTGCGCTGGTACCTGCGCACGTCACGCCCGATCTACGCGGCCGGACGCACCGCCGAGGGTCACCGCACCTCCGCCCTCCTGGGCGCCTTCGCCGCGCTGCCGACCGTGCGGGCACTGCGGCTCGGCGGCCGCCAGTACACCCGCGTCGAGGACGCGTCCCTCGCCGCGGCTCAGTACGAGTTCAAGGCCACCCGCACCGCCACGCGCTTCTTCGGGCGGCTCAACGTCGCGGAGTTCATCGGTCTCGGCGCGATCCTGCTCGCCGCGTCCGTACTGGTGCGGTCCGGCACGGCGAGCGTCGGCGCCGCGACCACGGCCGCCCTCTTCTTCGTGGGGCTCTTCGACCCGATCAACGCGGTGCTCGGCGCGTTCGACAGCGTGCAGCAGGCGGCGGCCGGGCTGGCCCGCCTGATCGGGGTCCTCGACGCGGCGCCCGCGAAGGCGGCAGCGGTGGCGGGGAACGCACCGGATTCCGCGGCGGAGCCCTCGTCGAAGTCCGGGCCGACGCCTGAGCCCGTGCCCGCACCCGGTGTTCCGGCGGGAGAAGTCCGGCCGGGCGAGGAGGCGGGACAGGAGTCGCGGTCCGGGCGGGGGCCCGTCCTCGGACTCGACGGCGCGGACTTCGGCTACGGCGACCGGCCTGACGTGATTCACGACGTGAGCGTGCGCATCGAGCCGGGTCGGCATGTGGCGGTCGTGGGCACCACCGGCTCCGGCAAGTCCACGGTGGCCACGCTGCTGGCGGGGCTCCGTACACCCCGGCGCGGCACCGCGGCGCTGGACGGAGTGCCGCTCGCCGACCTCTCCCCCGCCGAGCTGCACCGCAGGGTGGCCCTCGTCACCCAGGAGACCCACCTGTTCGCCGGCACCGTCGCCGCCAACATACGGTTGGCGCGGCCCGACGCGTCCGACGCGGAGGTCACCGCCGCCCTCGACGCGGTCGGCGCGAGCGGATGGGTCGACGCGCTGCCCGACGGCGCCGCCACCGTGATCGGCGCCGGCGGCCACCACCTCGCCCCCAGCCAGGCCCAACACCTCGCCCTGGCCCGGTTGTTCCTGCTCGACCCGGAGGTGGTCGTGCTCGACGAGGCCACGGCCGAAGGCGGCAGTGACTCGGCACGGCTGCTCGACACCGCCGCCGCCACGGTCCTGCGCGGGCGCGGCGCCCTCCTCGTCGCCCACCGGCTCTCGCAGACCGCCACCGCCGACACGATCCTCGTCATGGAAGGAGGACGGGTGACCGAACAGGGCACCCACGAGGCGCTGCGCGCGGCCGGCGGAACGTACGCGGCCCTGTGGGACGCCTGGTCGCGCCCCAGCTGACACCCACTGACACCCACCCGCACGGCGGTTCGGTGCCGGCCACGCGGTTCCGGCCAGGTGGCCACGGCACCTCGGTTCCGGCCACGCGGTTCCGGCCACACGGTTCCGGCCGCTGCCCCGGGCACGGGGGGACGCGCCGTGCCCCTCCCGGACCGCTGACGCTCGCTCAGCCGAGGAAGTGCCCCGGCGTCGGGGGGATCTCCCTACCCCTCCCCCGGGTGGCAGCCGCATCGCACATCGGCGGGCGCGGCGCTTGACTCGACGTGTGGTGCCCGTGAGGGACACGGGCGAGCCGAGTGACGGGGGAATGCGATGCGGGTTGCGGTGACGGGGAAGCGGACGGTCGTGGTGGCGTGGGTGGTGGCGCTGGCCGCGTCGGCGCTCGCGGCGGTGCCCGCGGGGGCGGATACGCGTGCGGGCGGCGGTTACTCGGCGGCGGACCTGCGCAAGGATCTCGCGGCGGTACGGGCGGCCGGCGGCGGGGACATCAACGTGGTGGCGCGGGTGGACCGGCGGGGCGAGGGCCCGCTGCGCGCGAGGTACGGCACGGCGGGGGTCGGTTCGAAGGCGCCCGTGCCGTGGGAGCCGGAGTTCAGGGTGGCGAGCACCACGAAGACGTTCACGGCGGTGGTGGTCCTCCAACTCGTCGCCGAGCACAAGCTGTCGCTGGACGACACGGTCGACCACTGGCTGCCCGGGGTCGTCAGCGGCCATGGCAACGACGGCCGCCTGATCACCGTGCGCGACCTGCTCCAGCAGACCAGCGGGATCTACAACTACGTCGAGGACCCGGACGTCCAGGACCGCATGATCAACCACTTCGACGAGAACCGCTTCGACGACACCCCGCCCGAGCAGTTGGTCACCATCGCGATGAGTCATCCGCCGCTCTTCACGCCCGGCGGCGGCCGCTGGGCCTACTCCAACACCAACTACCTGCTGGCCGCGATGATCGCCGAGAAGGCGAGCGGCGGCCAGGACTGGCGGGAGCTGGTGGAGCACCGGGTGATCGCGCCGCTCGGCCTGCGCCACACCTACATCCCCGGCGCCGACCCGTATCTGGTCGGCCCGCACGAGCGCGTCACGATCACCGGCCCGGACGGCAAGCCCGTCGACCTCACCGATCAGAGCTTCCAGCACACCGCCGACTCGGGGGTCGTCAGCACTCCCGGCGACCTGAACTCGTTCTTCCGCGCGCTCGCCTCCGGCACCCTGCTGCCGGACGCCCAACTGGCCGAGATGCGCACCACGGTCCCCTACGACGACCTGCCCGTGCCGCCCGCCGGCACCCAGGGCGGTTACGGCCTCGGGCTGCGCGTCGTCCCGCTGACCTGCGGCGGCACCTACGACATGCACGAGGGCGACGGTCTTGGCGTGTACACCCGCCCGGCCGTCTCCGCCGACGGCCGCCGCGCGGTGACCGTGTCGATCACGACCACCACGGCCCTGATCGACCAGGACAAGGTGAACCGCGCGGTGGAGACGCTGACCGACCACGCGCTGTGCGGCCGCGCGTCGTCGTAACGGCCTTGCGAATGAGGAGGTGTTGGGGCGCCGGCCTGATCAGTAAGCGGCCGTGAACCGGCACCGGTGGTGCTCGGGGTGCTCGGCCTCGTCCAGCAGGACCACCGCGAGGTCTTCGTACGAGAGCGCCGAGACGCCGTGCTGGTCGGTCACCAACTCGTCTGCGCCCAGGCGGTATCGGCCGGTGCGCTCGCCCGGCGTGAGGAGGGCGGCGGGGCTGAGGTAGGCCCAGTCGGCGAGGGGCGCGGCGCGGCAGCGGTCGAGCTGTTCGGCGCCCGCGCGGGCGATCGGCAGCCAGTCGGCGGGGAAGTCGGGTGCGTCGGCGACGGTGCCGCCGGACGGGACGGTCAGGGTGCCGGCGCCGCCGACCACCAGCAGCCGCGCTCCGGTGACGGTCACGGCGGCGAGCAACACCTCGGTGGCGAGGACGAGTTCGCCCTCGCGCCCGGGCGCGGGCCGGGTGGCGGCGATCACGACGTCCTGGTCGCGGGCCGACTCCGTTGCCGAGGCGGCGGACAGGGCGTCTCCGACGCGGGCGCGGGCGCCGTCGGGCAGTTCGGCGAAACGGGCGGGCGACCGTACGACGGCGGTGACCGCGTGCCCTCGGGACAGCGCCTCGACGGTGATCCGGCGGCCGGCGGCTCCGGCGGCCCCGAAGACGGTAATACGCATGGCTGACTCCATCGGTTGGGAAGGGGCGGGTGGGGAGCGGAGTTCCGCGGGGGCCGGCCGGTCGAACCGTTCCGGGAGGCCGGGCGGGCGACATACGGGAGCGGGTTCCGGAGTACGGGAGTACGGGAGTACGGTGCGGCACCGGCCTCCGGGTCGACTCGCCCTCGCGGACGGTTCGTTCAGGGCCCGAATCGCCGACCGGACGGTCGTGGCGCGGCGGCGGCCTGGACCGGACCTCCGGATGAGGCACACGAGACGTGCGAGGTGCGCGAGGCATCCGAGCCGGCCGAAGTACGCGAGGCACCCGAAGCACCCACGTCCAACGGCTTGGCCCTGGGCCGTACTTGGGCGACCACCAGCGCACCCAGGATCAGCGCGGCGCCCGCCGCCTGCGCGGCCGTCAGCTCCTGACCCAGCGCCAGCCACCCCACGACGGTGGCGACCACCGGACTGAGCAGGCCGAGGAAGGTCACGTTGACCGCGGGGAGTTCGCGGATACCGCGGAACCACAGCGCGTACGCGAGCGCCGCACCGACCAGCGCCAGATAGCCGTAGCCGAGGACGTTCCCGGCGGTCGGCGCGGGCGGCGGGCCCTCGACCAGCAGGGCGACGGGGAGCAACAGCAGTCCGCCCGCGACGAGTTGCCAGCCGGTGGCGGCGAGCAGCGGCGCGGGCGCGGGCCACCGCTTGCTGAGGACGACCCCGGTCGCCATGACCACGGCGCTGCCCAGCGCGGCGGCGATCCCGAGGCCGTCGAGGCGGGCGCCGGACCTGAGCACCAGCAGGCTGACGCCGAGTACTCCGGCCACGCCGGTGAGAGCGGTGCGGGCGGTGAGCCGGTCACCGAGCAGCGCCGCGGAGAACACCGCGACCAGCAGGGGTTGCAGCGCGCCGACGGTCGCCGCTACTCCGCCGGGCAGGCGGTACGCGGCGATGAAGAGCAGCGCGAAGAAGGCGCCGATGTTCAGGGTGCCGAGCACGAGCGAGCGCCACCACCACACCCCGTGCGGCAGCCGGCGGGTGATCGCCACCAGCAGCAGACCGGCCGGCAGCGCGCGCAGCACGCCGGCCAGCAGCGGCCGGTCCGGCGGCAGGTATTCCGTGGTGACGTAGTAGGTGGTCCCCCACACGCTGGGGGCGAGCGCGGTGAGCAGGACGATCCCCGCCCGGTTTCTTAGCACTAAGAGAAAGTATCTCAGCGCTAAGAGATTGGCTAGTGTGATGCCATGACGCACACGGAGCACGGCGACGACGGCGCCGACGGGCAGCCCGGCGAAACAGGACCAGGACCAGGAACGGGAACGGGAACGGGAACCGGAGCGGCGGCGCCGGAGCCCGAACCCGAACCGAAGACGGAGCGCACACCCACACCCGCACCCGCTTCCGCGGCCACACCCGCTGCCGCCCGCGACCACGTCGACCTCGTACTCGACCAGTGGTCCCGCCGCCGCCCCGACCTCGACGCCTCCCCCATGGCGGTGATCGGCCGGCTGAAGCGGCTGACCCGCCTGCTGGAGGGCGAGTTGCGCCGCGTCTTCGCCGAGCACGGCCTGGACGCCGCCTCCTTCGACGTCCTCGCCACGCTCCGCCGCAGCGACCCCCCGCACCACCTCACCCCGGCCCAGCTGATGCAGGCCGCGATGGTCACCTCGGGCGCGGTCAGCCAGCGCCTGGACCGGCTGGAGGCGGCGGGCCTGGTCGCCCGCAGCCGCAGCGCGGCCGACGCCCGCGTGGTCCATGTCCGGCTCACCGACCAGGGCCGCGCCTTGATCGACGAGGCGCTCCCGGCCCACGTGGCCAACGAGCATCGCCTGCTCGCCGCCCTCGACGCGGACGAACGGGACGCCCTGGCCGACGCGTTGCGCACCCTCTTGCTGTCCCTCGGCGACGGGACCGGCGACGGGACCGCGTGACGCCACCCCGGGGGCCGGTGCGCCGATCGTCACGGCGGGGACACCCGGCGACAACACTTCGCGCATAGCGTCGGCCGTTGTCCGCAGGCGCCTCGCGGGGGGCGTGTCTCAGACGATTGCCACCCGGCTCTCAGGGGAACCCCAGAATCCCTTCCTACCGTCGGCGGCATGGAAGAGCACAGACCGTTGGCGGACCGCGAAGGCGGGGGGTGGGCGGCCATGGCCGGCACACACGACGACGGTACGGGCGCGGCGCCGGGCGAACCGGTGGCGAAGGAAGGCGCCGACCGCTCCGACGCCCCGGAATCCACCGGCACCCTGGACGCCGGCGCCGAGGATGCCGACCCGGCCGAAATACCCGACACACCCGGGGCACCCGCGGCACCCGACGCGCCCAAGGCACCCGGGGCACCCACCACGCCCACCACACCCGAGCAGACGGCACCCGACCAACCCGAGCCCGAATCCGACCCCTCCCCCGCCCGCCCCTGGGTCCGCCCCCTGCTGATCTCCGTGACCGCCCTCGCCGTGATGGCCGTCCTCACCCTCGCCACGATCGTGCAGTCCCCTTCCGCGAAGGCGGGCTCCGACACCAGCCCGACCGCCGACACGACCGTACCGACCGCGACCACCACCACTTCCGCGACGCAGTCGACGCCTCGCGCCACCGCCACCGCCACGACCACCTCGTCGGCCACCGCCACCGCGGCGAAGACCACCACCTCGCCCGACGCCGCCGTGACCACGGCAGTCCGCACCCTCGGCGTCAGCGGCCACGTGTCCGTCGCGGTCACCGACGCGGACGGCGGCGCGGCGGCCACGTACGAGACCGGCGCCGCCTCGTACGACACCGCGAGCATCGTCAAGGTGGACATCCTCGCCACGCTGCTGCTCCAGGACCAGCACGCCGGCACCCGGCTGACCGCCGCGCAGCGGACCCTGGCGACCGCGATGATCGAGCGCAGCGACAACGACGCGGCGCTCGACCTGTGGCGGACCATCGGGCGGAGCGCGGGGCTGGCGGCCGCGAACAAGACGTTCGGGCTGGACGACACGGTCGGCGGCGAGGGCGACCTGTGGGGGCTGACCCAGACCACCGCGAGCGACCAGATCGCCCTGCTGCACGCGGTGTTCGACAGTGACTCGCCCCTTTCCGCGTCCTCGCGCGCGTACGTCTCCGGGCTGATGAGGTCCGTGATCGACGGCGAGCGCTGGGGCGTGTCGGCGGCCGACTCCGACGACTCCGGCTACGCGCTGAAGAACGGCTGGCTCCAGCGCAGCGCCACCGGGCTGTGGGACATCAACAGCATCGGCGAGGTGACGTACGACGGGCACCGGCTGCTGGTGAGCGTGCTGTCGTCCGGGCAGAAGTCCGAGCAGGGCGGCATCGACCAGGTCGAACGGGTCGCCCGCGCGGCGGCGCAGGCATACGTCGACGCCGCCTGACTCCGCCCCGTCCCGCACCGCCGCTCCCCGTCCCGCACCGCCGCCCCCCGTCCCGCACCGCCGCCCCGAGCCCGCATCCGGCAACCGGCAACCGGCGTACCGCGACCTGCGACCTGCGACCTGCGACCCGAATCCCGCAACAAGCTGCCCCAGGCCGCACCAGGCGCGGCCACGGCCACCACCCCCACCCGTCTGTCAGTCTGCGTTGACACCCCGATACTCGTCAATCTAAACTGACACGCATGGACCTCACCGCGGTCATCGACTCGGACGACCCCTCCGTCGGCCTGCGTGCCGTCGGCGCCCTGCACCGGCTCGCCGAGCAGGTGGAGGCGACGCACGTGGCACTCGCGAGGCGCGAGGGGTGGTCGTGGGAGCAGATCGGGGACGCTCTCGGGGTGTCCCGCCAGTCCGTGCACGCCAAATACGGGAAGTGAGGCGGCCATGTCGGAAAGCAGCACGGCACCACGGCTCAAGCCGGTGCTCGGACTCGCGCGCATCGAAGCCGAACGGCGCGGCGACCGCAGGATCGGCACCGACCACCTGCTGCTCGCGCTGATGCACTTCCCGAAGGAACCGCCCGCGCGGGCGCTGGGGGCGACCCTCGCCGAAGGGCGGTCCGCGATGGACGCGATGGACCGTGACGCGCTCCGCGCGATCGGCGTCCACCTGGACATGCCGCTGGCCCCGCCGCCCACCCGGGGCAACCGGCGACTGCCGCTCAACTCCTCGGCGCGTTCCGCGGTCGGCGAGTCCAAGCGGTTCGCCGACCGCGAGGACAAGGGACGGCGGATCGAGCCACGCCACCTCCTGCTGGCGCTGCTCACCGCCCGGCACCCGGACCCGGCGGCGGATCTGCTGAGCGCGCTCTCCCTGGACCCGGACGAGGTCAGGCAACGGCTCGCCGCCACCTGACCCCGTACGACCTCCGCGCGCGCCACGCCGTAAGCGCACCGTCCTTACGCCCGCCCGCGCGCACCGTCCTCGCGCCCGCCCGCGCGCACCGCCCCCACGCCGCCCGCACGCCCTCCGCGAAACGGCTACACCGCCTGCGAACTCCCTACGGCGCCACGTCGATCAGCACCTTGCCGACCGCCCCGTCCCGTACCGCCTCGTGTGCCTCCGCGGTGCGCTCCAGCGGGAAACGGTGGAACGGCAGCCCCACCTCCGGGCCGGCCCGCAACGCGCCGTCGGCGAGCGCGGCGGAGATCGCGGCCACGGCCTCGTCCTTCGCCTCGTCCGGCACCGTGTAGAGCAGCAGCCCCTGCCAGCGCAGGTTCGTGAACATCGAGGGGCGGACCGGCACGACGAACTCCTGGGAGTCGTCCGCGTAGAACGCGATCACCGCGTTGTTCGCGGTGACGGCCGCGTCCAGCTCCACGTTGTGCGCCGGGGCGACCTCGACCACGATGTGCACGCCGTCGGGCGCGATCCGGCGGATCTCGGCCGCCGCGTCCTGCTCGCGGTAGTTGACGACGTGGTGCGCGCCGGCCGCGGTGGCCAGCGCGGCCTTCTCCGGGCCGCTGACCGTGGTGATGACGGTGGCGCCGGCCCAACGGGCGAGCTGGATCGCGGCGTTGCCCACCGCGCCCGCGCCGCCGGCGACCAGGACCGTACGCCCGTCGAGCGCGCCGGGGGCCAGCCGGGTGGGGCCGTACTCCGCCACGGTCAGCGCGCGGTGGGCGGTGATCGCGGGCACCCCGATGCTGGCGCCGAGGTCGAACGACGCACCGTCCGGCAGCGGTACGGCCTGCCGGGCCGGCACCGTGGTGACCTCCTGCGCGGTGCCGTCGGGCCGCCGGTGGGCCGACTCCCACAGCCACACCCGCTCGCCGACCCGCTCGGCCGGTACGCCCGCGCCGACCGCGTCGATCACGCCGGAACCGTCCTGGTTGGGCACCTGCGGCCGTTCCGGCTCCGTGCCCTGCCGCGACTTCCAGTCCGTCGGATTGACTCCGGAGACCCGGACCTTCACCCGCACCTCACCAGGCCCGGGTTCCGGCTCCGGCCGGTCGGTGAGGGTGAGTACGTCGGGTCCGCCACTGGTGGTGTAAACGATGGCCTTCATGATCAGTGCAAACTACTCCCGCCGCGCTTCTCTTCCCGGCGCGGCGCGACCACGGAACGGCACTTGCCCTCGTTCGCCCCCTCCTCGCGGAAGCCGCTGCTCCGTTTGGTGCGCTCGCGGCGAAGCCGCGTGCTCCCGGCCCTCCCCGGAACGAGGATGGGACACATGCCCGAGCAGCCGAGCTTCTACGACGCCCTCGGCGGTGCCGACGCCCTGCACCGCCTGATCGACTCCTTCTACGACCAGGTCCTCCAGGACCCCCTGCTGGCACCGGTCTTCGCCGACTTCACGCCCACCCACGTCGAGCACGTGGTGGTGTGGCTGTCGGAGGTGTTCGGCGGCCCCGCGGAGTACAGCGCGAAGCTCGGCGGCCACCACGCCCTGCTCTCCCACCATGTCGACCTCGCGATCACCGAGGAACAGCGGGCCCGGTGGGTGGAGTTGATGCTCGCCACGGCCGCGAAGGAACTGCCCGCCGACGCCCTGCTGCAGCGGCGCTTCGCGGAGTACGTCGAGTGGGGTACGCGCATCGCGAAGTCGGTGTCCCAGCCGGGCGCGACCGTGGGCGACCCGGGGCCGACGCCGCGCTGGGGGTGGGACGGGCTGGACTGAGCTCACCGCGCCCCGTGACCCGTGGCCGGCGACCCGCGCCCCGTCACCCGCATCCCGTAGCCGGCGACCCGCGCCCCGTGGCCCGTCACCCGCTGTCGGCTACATCGACGGCTCGGGCAGCTCCACCCGGTCCGCCGTCGGGGCGATCCGCGGGCCGCGCGGCACATAGCTGCCCGACGCCCCGCCGTGCCCCCGGTGCACCAGCAGCCCGGCCAGCGGGTCCGGCACCGCGTCGAGCGCGGCCCGGGTGCCGGGGAGCGAGCGCCACCACAGCCACGACTCCTCCGTCAGGAAGGCGACTTCGAGCACGACGCCCCAACTGTGCGTGTACCACTCCCACTGCGTCGCGCCGTTGGTCACCAGCGACTCGGCGAGCGCCTGGGTGTGGGCGTCGCGCCATGCCGCGGCGGAGATCTCCGCGTGCTCGGCGTCCATGACCTCGATCGACCACCAGTCCGCAGCGTTCATCCTTCGACGATAGGCATCGGCCACGGTGTCCGGTAGGGGTGCAACACGCCCTGACCGTGATCCTTTTCGCCCGGGTGCGCTCTTTGCGCGCACCCGGGCGGAATTGCCCCCTGGAACCGGAGGCCAGAACCCCTACGAGCCGAGCGCTTCCTCCGCCGCGGCAAGGATCTCCGTGACCCGCAGCCCGAACCGGGCGTCGCACGGGTGCGGTTCCGCGGCGGTCAGCGCGTCGATCGCGCGCGCCATCGCGTCGGTCGCCGGGCCGCTGACACCGTCGGGAAACGTCGCGATCCCGGGCGCGCCCCGGAACTCGATCGCCACGCCGGCGCCGGCCGGCGGCGAGGTCAGCGTCAGCACGGAGGTGCTCGACGCACCGGAGTCGTGCCGCAGCGTCAGGTGGACCAGGTCGCCCGGGCCGCGGGCCGCGTGCACCTCGGTGGCGTCGCCGAGCACCGGCAGCAGCACCGACAGGGCGTGCGGGCCGACGTCCCACAGTCCGCCCTTCTCCCGCCGCCACGGCGAGTCGGCGTACGGGCTGGTGTCGCCGCCGAAGACCGCGCCGTACCAGTCGGCGCGGCCGGTGAACCACTGCCCGGCCGCGGCCTGGCGCTCCAGCCACCCGGACGCGCCGGCGTCGAAGCGCAGCGTGAAGAACACCACCGAGCGCACCCCGGTGGACTCCACGGCCGCGACCACCTCCCGCGCGGCCTCGACGGTCTGCGCGAGCGGCTTGTCCAGCAGCAGATGGCGTCCGGCCCGCGCCGCCTTCGCGGCCAGCGGTGCCTGGAGGGACGGCGGCAGGGCGATCGCCACCGCGTCCACGTCGTCGATCAGCGCGTCGGGGTCGCCGTACGCACGCCCGCCGAACTCCCGCGCCAGTTGCTCGGCCGCCTCCGGCCGGCGCCCCCACACCCCGGCCAGTTCCACGCCCGGGTGGGCGGCCAGCGCCGGTGCGTGCGCCTTCGACGCCCACGGGCCGGTCCCGAACAGCCCCACCCGCAGCGTCATGAACTCACCGCCGGCGTCTCGTGGCGGGCGTACGTCTCGCGGTCCAGCTCCCGTACGTCGACCGACATCTGGAGCTCCGCGGCCGGCAGCGGCGGGACGGAGTCGCGCAGCAGTTCCAGCACCGCCTCGGCCAGCTCCCGCCTCACCTGCGGGGTGCGGCCGGACAGGATGCCGGCCTGCACGTGGACCATGGCGTAGCCCGGTGATCCGTCGGCGATGTACGTCTCGTCGAGCCGGACGAAGCGGGTCTTGCAGCCCGCGGCCCGGCCGCCGGCGATCCGCACGAGGGCCTCGTGCAGGCCCTTGGCGAAACGGGGTCGGTCGAAGGTGTCGGCGAGTTCGGCGGAGTACTCCACGATGCTGTGCGGCATGTCACCGACCCTACCCGGGCCGGGTGCCGGCCCGGGTAATGCGGGCACCCTCTGGGACGGGCGGGGCGGATGAGGAGGTTCCCGCTGGTCACGGCGGTCAGTTCACACGTGGTTAACACCTGGGCAACGGATGGGAAAACCGCCGTTGGGACGCTGCGTACCGGCCCGATCAGCGCGGCTCGGGGCCGCACCCGCGCTCACGTTCGTTAAGGATGGCGTCACCGTGACCTACAAGGCTGAGTACATCTGGATAGACGGCACCGCGCCGACGGCCAAGCTCCGCTCGAAGACGAGGATTCTCGCCGACGGCGCCGAGCTGCCGATCTGGGGCTTCGACGGCTCCAGCACCAACCAGGCCGAGGGTCACGCCTCGGACCGCGTACTCAAGCCGGTCGCCACCTTCGCCGACCCGATCCGCGGCGGCGACGACAAGCTCGTGCTGTGCGAGGTCTTCGACATCGACGGCACCCCGCACGAGTCCAACACGCGCGCGGCGCTGCGGGAGATCGCCGAGAAGTTCGCCGACCAGGAGTCGCTGTTCGGCATCGAGCAGGAGTACACGTTCTTCCAGGGCTCGCGCCCGCTCGGCTTCCCGGAGAACGGCTTCCCCGCGCCCCAGGGCGGCTACTACTGCGGGGTCGGCGCCGACGAGATCTTCGGCCGCCCGGTGGTGGAGAAGCACCTCGACAACTGCCTCGCCGCGGGCCTGGGCATCTCCGGCATCAACGCCGAGGTGATGCCGGGCCAGTGGGAGTTCCAGGTCGGCCCGCTCAGCCCGCTGGAGGTCTCCGACCACCTGTGGGTGGCGCGCTGGCTGCTCTACCGCACCGCCGAGGACTTCGGCATCTCCGCCACCCTCGACCCCAAGCCCGCCAAGGGCGACTGGAACGGCGCGGGCGCGCACACCAACTTCTCCACCAAGAAGATGCGCGAGAACTACGAGGCGATCATCGAGGCCGCCGAGGCGCTGGGCCGCGACGACAAGCCGCTGGAGCACATCAAGAACTACGGCCCCGGCGTCGAGCACCGCCTCACCGGCGCCCACGAGACCGCCCCGTGGAACGAGTACAGCTACGGCGTCTCCAACCGCGGCGCGTCGGTGCGCATCCCGTGGCAGGTCGAGGTGGACCAGAAGGGCTACATCGAGGACCGCCGCCCGAACGCGAACATCGACCCGTACGTGGTGACGCGGCTGATCGTGGACACTTGCGGCAGCGCGTTGGAGAAGGCCGGCCTGGTCTGAGACCGGGTCCGTACCACTCCGGCCCGCGAGGGGGCGCCTCCGCCGAACCGGCGGGGGCGCCCTTGCCGTTGTCCCTCCGGCGTCCCGCCGCGGCGGCGCTCACACGATCGGGTGACGCCGCCGGGTGACCATCGCACTGACGGCTCGTTCGACACTGCGTGAAGACGCAAGCGGCATCCGAGACCTCCGCATCCTCCCGCGGCTCGTCCGCCACCGTGTCGGTGGCGCAGGCCGAGGCGGCCCTGATCGAGCACTACCCGCGGCTGGTACGGCTGGCCTACGTGACGCTGCCGGCCGGCCTCGGCAAGCACCGCCGGGCGATGGCCGCGCACCGGCTGGTGCAGTCCGCGCTGCCGACCTCGCCCGCGCCCTCGCGGCAGGGCGGCGCGTACGGGGTGCTGCGGGTGCGGGTGCTGCGCGCGGCACTGGAGTTCGGCGACCAGGGCCGGCTGCGGGCGGCCCTGGAGGGCGTACGGATGCCGCGGGTGGTGGGGCTGCGGGCGCACCCGCAGGCGGGCGGTGACGGGGAGTTGGCGCTCTACCGCGCGCTGTCCGCGCTGCCGGCCCCGGCCCGGGCGGCGTACGCGCTGATGTCCGCGGAGGCCCTGGGCGAGCCGGACGCGCGCGGCGTGCTGGACGCGGCGGGCGTGAGCGACCCGCGCGAGGCGGTACGGGCGGCGGCCGGCGTCCGCGTCCCCGCGCAGGCGGCCGCGGGCGGCACCGGTACGGGTGCCATGCCGGGCATGGTGACCGGGGTCGTGACGGGTGCGGGCGTCGACGCCGGTCCGGGCCTGGACCTGGGCCTGGGCAGTGGCGCGTTCACCGGTGCCGGGACCCGCTCCGGCACGACGGCGGCGGGCCCGGCCGCGGGCCGCCGGCTGATGGCGTCGGGCGAGTTCGACGCCTGCACGCTGCAACTGCGCCCCACCGACCTGCTGCGGCGCCGCCGCCGGGGACGGATCGGCGGCGGCGCGGCCGCGGTGGTCGCCGCCGGCGCGCTGCTGTTCGCGATCGCCGGCAGCGGCTCCTCCTCGCAGCACTACGCGGCCTCCGGCACGCCCGCCGCCGACCCGCACGCGCTGGACCCGGCCTCGCTGGTCCGGGTGCCGGCCACCCAGTGGAAGGCCACCGCCCGGCTGGACTTCTCGGCCTGGCCGGCGCGCGGCAACCGTACGAAGGACACCGCGCTGCTCGGCCGGGCGCTGTCGGTGTGGGCGAACCCCGGGGCGTCGGTGGACGTCAGCTCCACCGCGGGCACCCCCAGGAGCGGCCCCGCGCAGCCGCCGCAACTGCTCTTCGCCGGGGACGAGGACGCCGCGACCGTGGTGATCTTCTACGACGGGCTGCGGGTGGTGCGCTACGCCCAGCCGAGGACCGGTTCCGGCCGGGCCGCGCTGGACTTCGCGCAGGCCGAGGACGCGGATCTGACCACGTCGGCGGCGCTGCTGGTGGACCGGGTGGACGGCAACGCCCGCTTCCTGACCGCGCCGTGGGTGGCACAGACGCAGGTCAGGGACCTGTTCAAGCCGGACCAGGCGGCCACCGACCTGCACCGTTCCGCGGACGGCGTGACCGACCCGGTGCCGATGCCGGGGGCGGGCGCGACCGCGGGGACCACCGGTTCGGCGGCGTGCGGGACGACCTGGCCGGTGATGCAGTTGCGCTCCTCCAGCTCGATCGCCGAGAAGCACTCCTTCCTGCTCACCGACCTCGGCGACCTCGCGCCGGTGCACCTCACGTACACCCCGCCGCCGTCCGTGGGCGAGGCGGCGCCGCCGGTGGAGGCCACCGGGCCGAAGGCGCTGGTGAGTTGGGCGCACAGCGCGTGCCGGCTGGTCGAGCTGCGCGGGCAGGGCGTGAAGGCCGTCAACGACTGGGAGTTCGCGGACACCGCGCTGCCCGAGGGCGCGGGCGACGCGTCGTGGACGTGCGACCGGGCGGACACCTGGCGGGGGCCGGGCATCGCGCTGGTCCAGTTCGTGCCGCCCGCCGCGAAGGCCGACGAACTCGGCACGCTGGCCGGGCAGCAGGCCGACGGGAACGCGTGCAGCCGCTTCGACCAGCATGTGATGGCCGGGGTGATGTGGAAGTCGCCCGCGGACCACTGGTACCTGCTGGCGGCCGGCAGCCGTGACACCGCGTCGATCACGGCGACGCACGGGGTGAACGCCACGTCCGAGGGGCCCTTCCTGGCGACCCCGGCCGCGCGCGGCACCCGTGCGTCCCTCACCGGGCGCCTCACCGACGGCAAGCCGCTGGCGCCGCTGGGCAACGACTAGGACGGGCCGGGGCCTGGCGGGCCGAAAGGGGCCGGAGCCCGGGTCGGGCTAGGACGGCTGGGAGGGCGCCGGGCTCGGGGTCAGGACCGGGGGCTGGGCCGGGAGTTGCGGCACCAGGAGCCGCATCGTCACGTGGTCGTCGTCGCGGCCGTCCTCCTCCCAGCCCTGCCGGGCGTAGAAAGCGCGGGCGCGGGCGTTCGGCGCGAAGACCTCCAGGCGGGCCACGGCGACCTTGGCGGCCTGCCACTCGGCGACGCACGCCTGGTGCAGCGCGGTGCCGGTGCCGGTGCGCCACACCTCGGGGTCGATGTGGAAGTGGAACAGCTCGTCGCCGTCGAACCGGGCGCCGAGCACCGCGAACCCCACGATGTGATCCTGCCGCGTCGCACACAGCACGGTGCGCTCCCGCGAGACGATCGCCTGCGCGGTCCCCGCCCGCTGCCGCTCCAACTCGGCCGGCCCGCTGTAGACCTCACTCGCCAGGTGTCCCCCGTAATACGTGGCCCTGGCTCGGGCGTGGACTCCACAGATCTCGTCCAAATCCTCGATCGAGGCGTGCCGGATCTCGAGTTGCGGGGTGCTCATGGGTACATGGACGCGCAAGATGCCCCAAAGGTTCCCCCACCCGGGGCATGGGTGACACGCCTCACTTGCGACGCCCCCGTGAAGGTCGTGCCCGCAACACGCAGTCCCTGTGCGGATGTTGTGCAGACCCCGCTCCCCGGAAAGCTCACAGCGAGCTCCCTTCAGCTCTTTCCGGCCGGGAAGTTGGCCGATTCATCCGGTCAAATCACTCCATCGGGTGATCAATTCCCGATCAACGGCTCGCATCCGAACGGCTCTCATGTGGTCACTCCATGGTCACTTCCCGACACGAAGCGTCGCATCGCATATTCCAGGACCGCCCCGAACTCCTCACCCCCGTCTTCGGCATCCTCGGCGTGCGGATTCCGCACCAACCGGCGATCGAGGTCCTGCCGACCTCAGCACCGTCGACGAACTCTTCACGAACGCCGGCTGAGCCGGACTCACCCACCAACCCAGCACACCCCCTTCGCCGGACCGGGCTTGGCCCCGGTCCGGCGGAGGCGTTCGAGGGGTGGGGTGGGGCGGCAACCGGGTTGCTGCAAAAGGGCGTAAGCGTTTTCGGGTGGGCGGGACGCGGAGGGGCCGCCGGGGGCGCCGTCGGGGGCCGGGAGCCCTCGGGTGGGGGCGGAGGGGCGGTGGATCGGCGGTGCAGGCTCTTGCAGAAAGTTTCTTGCAGCCTCTTTCGCAAAGTGTTGCACCGCTGTTACGGTCCTGCCCAGCCCGAGCGGAAACGGCCTGTGGGTGGGGTCGTTCGACGTCGGATCGGGTGAACGGGCACTTCCCTCATCAAGGAGTCAGGTATGCGACGCGGCATATCCGTCGTGGCGATGGCCGCGGCCATCGTCCTCGGTGCCACCGCCTGTGGCGGCGGCAGTGGCAGTGGCAGCACGCAGGACAGCGGCAAGGCGAAGGACCCCGCCCAGGTGTCGGGCACGGTCACGTACTGGGACACCTCCGACGCGAAGGTCGAGGCACCGGCGTACAAGGCGCTGATCTCCGGCTTCGAGAAGAAGTACCCCAAGATCAAGGTGAACTACCAGAACGTGGACTTCACCACCGTGGAGCAGAAGTTCAAGACCGCCGCGCAGAGCGGCAAGGGCGCGCCCGACGTGATCAGGACCGACGTCGGGCTGATCCCGGAGTACGCCTCGCTGCACTACATCGCGCCGCTGGACGGCACCACCGCCCTCACCGACACGGGCGACTTCGTGGCCGGGCCGCTCAACACCACGAAGTACGAAGGCAAGTCGTACGCCGTGCCGTCGGTCACCGACACCCTCGGGCTGCTCTACAACAAGAAGCTGTTCGCCCAGGCCGGCATCGCCAAGCCCCCGACCACCTGGGACGAGATGGTCGCCGACTCCGCGAAGATCAAGGCGAAGACCGGCGTCACCGGCACCTACATGAACCCCGACTCGTACTTCCTGCTGCCCTTCCTCTTCGGTGAGGGCGCCGACCTGGCCGACCCGTCCGCGAAGAAGGTCACCGTCAACTCCCCGGAGGCGGTCAAGGCCGTCACCGAGGCGAAGAAGATCTACGACACCTCCTCGCTGAAGATCGACTTCGCCAACGCCTACGACAACATGCAGACGTCGTTCAAGACCGGCAAGGTCGCCATGCTGATCCAGGGCCCCTGGTCGGTCGGCGACGACCTGACCGGCTCGGCCTTCAAGGACGGCGGCAACCTCGGCTACGCGTCGGTGCCGGCCGGCTCCACCGGCAAGCCGCTCGCCCCGACCGGCGGCCAGGACCTGGCCGTCTACCAGGGCTCGAAGAACCTCCCCGCGGCCTACCTGTTCACCCAGTTCATGACCTCCACCGCCAGCCAGGAGCAGATCGCGGTGAAGAACGGGACGCTGCCCACCCGCACCTCGGCGTACACCGCCGACGTGCTGAAGAGCCCGCAGATCGCCGGGTTCAAGCCGATCCTGGACACCGCCCGGCCGCGGGTCGCGCTCCCGCAGGTCGGCAGCCTGTTCACCCCGCTCCAGCAGGAGTACATCAAGATCCTCCAGGGCAAGGCCACCGTCCAGGGCGGACTGGACGACGCGGCCAAGCAGTTCGGCAAGCTGCTGCCGGACTACTCGGTGCAGTAGCACCCACCGGCTCCGGGCCGGCCGGCCGGGGTCTCGCCCGCCGCAGCACGCGGCGGGCGGGCCCACGCGCCCGACCGGCCGGCCCGGTCCTCCACCCGCCCCAGGCAACGACAGAGCCGAGGAGAGATGACCACCGCCACCGTAGAACGGGCCGAGCGCCCCGGCCGCCCCGCGCGGTCCAAGGAGCCCAGGCAGGGCCTGCTGACGTCGATCGCCCGCTCCTGGGACAAGCACTGGTACGCCTGGGCGATGGTCGCCCCCGTGGTGATCGTCCTCGGCGTCCTGGTGCTGTACCCGCTCGGATACGGCGTCTACCTGTCCTTCACCAACGCCACCGCGCAGAACGTCGCCACCGACATCGGCCCCGTGCACGTGCCGGCCAGCTACCACTTCGTCGGCCTGCACAACTACTGGCAGATCATCTCCGGCCAGGACGGCGACTTCTACCCGCGGCTGGAGTGGACGGTGATCTGGACCGTCGCCTGCGTCGGGATCACCTACTCCATCGGACTGGGCATGGCGGTGCTGCTCAACCGGCCGATGCGGTTCCGGCTGCTGTACCGGCTCGCGCTGATCCTGCCGTGGGCGGTGCCCGCCTTCGTCGGGGTGTTCGCCTGGCGGCTGATGTTCAACTCGCAGTACGGCGTCTTCAACGACGTCATCAACGTCGTCGGGCTGCCGTCCCAGGACTGGCTGGGCACCCCGTTCGCGCAGAAGGTCGCGGTCATCATCGTCAACGTCTGGTGCGGCGTGCCGTTCATGATGGTGGCGATCCTCGGCGGCCTCCAGTCGATCCCGGGCGAGCTCTACGAGGCCGCGGAGATGGACGGCGCCTCCCCGTTCCAGCGCTTCACGAACGTGACGGTGCCCGGGCTGCGCCCGGTGACCAGCACGGTGATCCTGCTGAGCACCGTGTGGACGTTCAACATGTTCCCGATCATCTACCTGCTGCTGGGCAGCAACACCAGCGGCGACACCGACATCCTCGTGACGTTCGCCTACGAGAAGGCGTTCGTCGGCATCTCCGACTACGCCGGCGCCGCGTCGTACGGCATCGTCATCCTGCTGATCCTGGTGGCCTTCTCCACCTTCTACCGCAGCCGCATCAAGACCGAGCAGAGCTGAGGAGCCGTCACCCATGAGTGCCACCATTCAGCGCGGCCGGAACCCGCGCGGCCCGGTGCGGCCCGGCCGCGGACAGGACAGCCGCACACCGCGTGGCCGCGGCGAGCGCGGCACGGGCGCCTCGCTCGCCCTGCACGCCACCCTGATCGCCGCCAGCGCCGTCGCGGTCTTCCCGGTGCTGTGGATCGTCTTCATCTCGCTCGGCCCGGACAGCGCCTGGCAGCAGCCCGGCCAGGTGATCCACCATCTGGGCCTGGACAACTACCGGTTCGTGCTGCTGCACAGCGGCTTCCCGCACTGGATGCTCAACTCGGTGATCGTCGCCGGCGCCACGATGCTGCTGGGCGTGTTCATCGCGGCCAGCGCCGGCTACGCGATCTCCCGGATGAAGTTCCCCGGCCACCGGCAGCTGATGTGGATCTTCCTGGTCACCCAGATGTTCCCCGTCGCGGTGCTGATCGTCCCGCTGTACAACCTGATGGCCCGGCTGGACCTGCTCGACAGCTACCTCGGCCTGGTGCTGGTGTACTGCACCATCGCCGTGCCGTTCTGCGCGTGGATGCTCAAGGGCTACTTCGACACCATCCCGCGGGAGATCGACGAGGCGGGCCGGATGGACGGCCTCAGCCCGTTCGGCACCTTCTGGCGGCTGATCCTGCCGCTGGCCCGGCCGGGCCTGGCGGTCACCGCGTTCTACAGCTTCCTCACCGCGTGGGGCGAGGTCGCCTACTCCAGCCAGTTCATGAAGACGCACTACACCCTGGCCGCGGGACTGCCCACGTACGCGTCCAGCATCCGCGCCAACTGGGGTGCGATGACCGCGGGTTCGGTGCTCATCGCGATACCCGCGGCCGTCGTCTTCCTGCTCGTCCAGCGTCACCTGGTCACCGGTCTGACGGCCGGCGGGACCAAGGGCTGACGCGCCCAGCACCCCGCACCCGACCCGGACCCAGCGCCCGGCACCCCGACCCCCGGACCCCGGACCCCGGACCCCGGGCCCCGCATCAGCGCCCGGCACCCCGGACGCACACCCGCGCACGTCCGCACGCCACTTAGTCGTTCCCCCGAACCCCAAAGGGAATCAATGAGCCAGCACCTCACCGACGCGCCCAGCACCGCCGCCGCGACCGACGCAGACGCCGGGCGCGGAGACTGGTGGCGCGACGCGGTGATCTACCAGGTCTATCCGCGCAGCTTCGCCGACGGCAACGGCGACGGCATGGGCGACCTGCCGGGCATCACCGCCCGGCTGCCCTACCTGCGGGACCTCGGCGTCGACGCGGTGTGGCTGTCGCCGTTCTACGCCTCCCCGCAGGCCGACGCCGGCTACGACGTCGCCGACTACCGCGCGGTCGACCCGATGTTCGGCAACCTCACCGACGCCGACGACCTGGTGCGCGCCGCGCACGCGCTGTCCCTGCGCGTCATCGTGGACCTGGTGCCGAACCACTGCTCCGACCAGCACGAGTGGTTCAAGCAGGCGCTGCGCGAGGGCCCGGGCTCCGCGGCCCGCGACCGCTTCCACTTCCGCGCCGGCAAGGGCGCGCACGGCGAACTGCCGCCCAACGACTGGGAGTCCATCTTCGGCGGCCCGGCCTGGACCCGCGTCACCGAACCGGACGGCACCCCCGGCGCGTGGTACCTGCACCTGTTCGCCCCCGAGCAGCCGGACTTCAACTGGAACCACCGCGCGGTGCACGACGAGTTCCGCTCGGTGCTGCGGTTCTGGCTGGACCTGGGCATCGACGGCTTCCGGATCGACGTCGCGCACGGCCTGGTGAAGGCCGAGGGCCTGCCCGACATCGGCCACTCCGGCCAGGTGGCGCTGCTGGGCACCGCCGCGATGCCGTACTTCGACCAGGACGGCGTGCACGAGATCTACCGGGACTGGCGGCAGATCCTGGACGAGTACGGGCCGGTGGGAGCGGCCGGCGGCCGGGAGCGGATCGCGGTCGCCGAGGCGTGGACGCCGACCATCGAGCGGGCCGCGCTCTACCTGCGCCCCGACGAGCTGCACCAGGCGTTCAACTTCGAGTACCTGACCGCCGGTTGGAGCGCGGGCGCGCTGCGCGAGGTGATCGACCGGTCGCTGCACGCGATGGGCGCGGTCGGCGCGCCCGCGACCTGGGTGCTGTCCAACCACGACGTGACCCGGCACACCACCCGGCTCGGCAACCTCCCGCCGGTCAGCGCGGGGCAGAACCCCGAGGCGCCGCCGACCCAGTTGCGCACCCCGGGCGACCGCGCGCTCGGCCTGCGCCGGGCCCGCGCGGCGACCTTGCTGATGCTGGCCCTGCCCGGATCGGCCTACCTCTACCAGGGCGAGGAGTTGGGGCTGCCCGACGTCACCGACCTGCCTGACGAGGTGCGCCAGGACCCGTCGTTCTTCCGCGCGGCCGGGCAGGACGGCTTCCGTGACGGCTGCCGGGTGCCGATCCCGTGGTCGGGCGGGGCCGCGCCGTACGGCTTCGGGCCGGCCGAGGGCGGGCCCAGCTGGCTGCCGCAGCCCGGGCAGTGGGCCGAGCTGAGCGTCGAGGCGCAGACCGGCGACCCCGACTCGACCCTGGAGCTGTACCGCGCCGCGCTCGCGGTGCGCCGCGACCACCCCGCGCTCGGCGCCGGCACCGCCGTGGACTGGCTCGACGCGCCCGAGGGGGTGCTCGCCTTCCGCCGTGACGCGACCGGCGGCGCCTTCGTCTGCACCCTCAACCCCACCTTCTCGCCGGTACGGCTGCCCCGGCCGGGACGGCTGCTGCTGTCCAGCGAGGGACCGGCCGCGGCACCGGACACCCGGCGCCCGGACACCCGGCGTCCCGACCCGCTGGGTACCGACGGCGACCCGATTACCGGAGGTTCGGGCGAATTCGTCACGATCGCCGCCGACACGGCAATTTGGTGGGCGATCTGACATGGCGGTGTTCCGCCCCGTAGCATCCGGTGCTGTGACCGCGCGGCTCGCAGACATCGCAGCCCAGGCGGGGGTCAGTGAGGCGACGGTCAGCCGGGTGCTCAACGGCAAGCCAGGTGTTTCCGCGGCCACCCGTGAATCCGTGCTGGCCGCGCTGGACCTGCTCGGGTACGAACGCCCGGTCCGGTTGCGGCAGCGCAGCGCCGGCCTGGTCGGGCTGATCACGCCCGAGTTGGGGAACCCGATCTTCCCGGCGATGGCGCAGGTCATCGGCCAGGCGCTGACCCGGCAGGGCTACACCCCGGTGCTGGCCACCCAGACCCCGGGCGGCTCCACCGAGGACGAACTCGTGGAGATGCTGGTCGAGCGCGGGGTGGCGGGCATCATCTTCGCCTCCGGCCTGCACGCCGACTCCACCGCCGACACCGAGCGGTACGCCCGGCTCAAGGGCCAGGGCGTGCCGTTCGTACTGATCAGCGGCCACTCCGACAAGATCGACGCGCCGTCGGTGTCGGTGGACGACCGCGCCGCGGTCCGGCTGGCCGTCACGCACCTGGCCGCGCTCGGGCACCGCAGGATCGGCCTGGCCGTCGGGCAGAAACGGTTCGTGCCGGTGCAGCGGAAGATCGAGGGCTTCCTCGCGTCCATGGGCGACGTGCTGGGGCTGTCGGCCGACGACGCCCAGGCGCTGGTGCAGCACTCGCTGTACACGCTGGAGGGCGGGCAGGCCGCGGCCGGCGCGCTGATAGCCGACGGCTGCACCGCGATCGTCTGCGCCTCGGACATGATGGCGCTCGGCGCGATCCGCGCCGCCCGGCAACTGGGCCACACGGTGCCCGGCGACATCTCGGTGGTCGGTTTCGACGACTCCCCGCTGATCGCCTTCACCGATCCGCCGCTGACCACCATCAGGCAGCCGGTTCCCGCCATGTGTCAGGCCGCGGTGAACGCGCTGCTGGAGGAGATCGGCGACAACCCGCCCCCGCACAGCGAGTTCGTCTTCATGCCCGAACTGGTGGTCCGCGGCTCGACGGCCGCCGGACCCGCCGACCGCGGGGCGCCGGCGGGCGGTTGACCGGTGGTGGTCGGGCACGACACGCGGGATGTCCGGTTCAGCGGGCATGGCACCCGTTTGACCGGCCGGGTCTGGCAGACTGGTGTCCCATGGGGGAATCGACCGCCAACACCGCCAAGTCGCTGAAGGACCGTCGTACCGACCCTTCGGACGCCGCCGGAAACGGCGCCGGGCGGGGCGCGGGCGGCGCCTATCGGGCGCCCGGCCCCGGCTGGTCGCCCGGCGCGCTGCTGCACCGGCTGCGCACCCCGCGCCGGCCCCGGCTCTGGTTCGAACTGGTGCTGATCGGCGTCAGCTACTGGGTGTACTCCCTGATCCGCAACGCGGTCCCCGCCGAGCGCAGCACCGCGCTGCGGCACGCCGCCGACGTGTGGAGCTTCGAACGCCACCTCGACCTCGGCATCGAGCACAGCGTCAACCATGCGCTGAACTCGGTGACATGGCTGATCGTGGGGATGAACTACTACTACGCCTCACTGCACTTCGTGATCACCATCGGTGTGCTGGTGTGGCTGTACGTCGCCCATCCCGACCGCTACGCGCCGCCCCGGCTGGTGCTGTTCGCGACCACCTGGCTGGCGCTGATCGGCTTCTGGGCCTATCCGTTGGCCCCGCCGCGGCTGCTGGCCGGCGCCGGTTTCATCGACACGGTCGCCGTGCACCACACCTGGGGCTCGCTCTCCCAGGGCAGCCTGGCGCACGTGTCGAACCAGTACGCGGCGATGCCGTCGATGCACATCGGCTGGTCGCTGTGGTGCGGCGTCACCGTCTTCAACCTGGCCAAGCGGAAGTGGGTGCGGGTGGTGGCCCTGCTCTACCCGCTGTTCACCCTCACGGTGATCATCGCCACCGGCAACCACTTCTGGCTGGACGCGATCGGCGGCGTGGTCTGCCTCGGCGCCGGCTACGGCCTGGTGTGCCTGCTGTACGGACGGTGGGTGTACCACCTGCCGCGGTCCTGGGAGCAGCAGTTGGAGGAGCAGCACACCGCGAAGCGCTGACCGCGGCAGGCCCTGAGCGCGGCGGGCCCTGATTTCGGCAGGTCCCGGGCCCGGGGCTTCAACCCGCAGGTCCCGAACCCGCAGGTCTCCAACCCCTCCCGCTTGCGCCCGATCCGCGTCACGCCTCGTAGAAAAGCCGCTCCACCACCGCGCGGGCGCGGCGGGTACGGCGGCGGTAGTCCTCCAGCATGTCGCCGACGTGGCCGGCCGGGTAGCCGAGGTAGCGGCCCACCGCGGCCAGCTCCCGCCCGTCGCCGGGGAAGGTGTCGCCGGGGCGGCCGCGGACCAGCATCACCGCGTTGCGCACCCGCGTCGCCAGCACCCACGCCTCGTCCAGTATCCGCAGGTCCGGCTCCGCGATCAGACCCTCGGCGTGCGCGGCGGCCAGCGCGTCCCGGGTGCCGGTGGTGCGCAGCGACGGCAGCCGGGCGCCGTGCTGGAGTTGGAGCAGCTGCACCGTCCACTCCACGTCGGACAGCCCACCGCGGCCGAGCTTGGCGTGGGTGGTGCGGTCGGCGCCACGCGGCATCCGCTCGCTCTCCATCCGCGCCTTGAGCCGGCGGATCTCGCGCACCGCCTCCTCTTCGAGACCGTCCTCGGGGTAGCGCAACGGGTCTATCAGCGCGATGAACCGCTCCCCCAGCTCCAGGTCGCCGGCCACCGGGCGGGCCCGCAGCAGCGCCTGGCTCTCCCACCCCAGCGACCAGCGCCGGTAGTACGCCTCGTACGACGCCAGGCTGCGCACCAGCGGGCCGGACTTGCCCTCCGGCCGCAGGTCGGCGTCGATCAGCAGCGGCGGGTCGGCGGTGGGGATCTGCAGCAGCCGGCGCAGCTCGTTGGCGACGGCGATCGCGGCCCGGCCGGCGTCGCCGCTGTCGGCGCCCTCGCGCGGCTCGTGCACGAACATCACGTCGGCGTCGGAGCCGTAGCCGAGTTCGCGACCGCCGAAGCGGCCCATGCCGATCACGGCGAGGCGGGTGGGCAGCGGGTGGGCGTCGCCGCCGGTGACCGCGTTGACCGCGGCCCGCAGCGCGCCGGCCACGGTGGCCGAGGTCAGCCCGTACACGGCGGTGCCGACCCGGTCGACGAGGACGGCCGGGTCGAGCGGGCCGTCGGACTCCTCGTCGTCGCCGTAGGTGTCGATCAGGTCGCCGGCGGCGGTGCGGAACAGCTCGCGGCGGCGGACCCCGCGCACGGCCGCGATGGCCTGCTCGGGGCTGTCCGCGCGGCCGACTGCGGCCAGCACCTCCTGCTCAAGCGCCAGGTGGTCGCGCGGGATCAGGCCGTCCCTGGAGCCGAGCAGGGCGACCGCCTCGGGGGCGCGCATCAGCAGGTCGGGGGCGAGCCGGCCGGAGGAGAGCACCCGGGCCAACCGCTGGGCGGCGGCGCCCTCGTCGCGCAGCAGCCGCAGGTACCACGGGGTCTTGCCCAGCGCGTCGGAGACCTTGCGGAAGCCCAGCAGCCCCGCGTCGGGGTCGGCGGAGTCCGCGAACCAGCCGAGCAGCACCGGCAGCAGGGTGCGCTGGATCGCGGCCTTGCGGCTGACCCCGCTGGCCAGCGCCTCCAGGTGGCGCATCGCCGCGACCGGGTCGGCGTAGCCGAGCGCCTGGAGCCGGGTCCGGGCGGCGTCGGTGCTCAGCCGCGTCTCGTCGCTGTCGAGTTGGGCGACGGCGTCCAGCAGCGGGCGGTAGAACAGCTTCTCGTGCAGCCGCCGCACCTCGCGGGCGTGCCGCTTCCACTCCCGGTTGAGGCTCTGCACCGGCTCCGCGCGAAATCCCAGGCCCCGGCCGAGCCGGCGCAGTCCCGCCTCGTCGTCGGGCACCAGGTGGGTGCGGCGCATCTTCTGGAGCTGGATGCGGTGTTCCATCAGCCGCAGGAATCGGTAGGCGGCGTCCAGCGCGGCGGCGTCGGCGCGGCCGACGTAGCCGCCCCGGGCCAGGTCGGCGAGCGCGGTGAGGGTGGTGGCGCTGCGCAGGCTCGTGTCGCTGCGGCCGTGCACGAGTTGGAGGAGCTGCACCGCGAACTCCACGTCGCGCAGCCCGCCGGGGCCGAGCTTCAGCTCCCGCTCGACCTGCGCTGCGGGGATGGTGTCGACGACCCGCCGGCGCATCTCCTGCACGTCGGTGACGAAGTTCTCCCGCTCGGCGGCCTGCCACACCATCGGGCGGATCGCGGCGACGTACTCGGCGCCCAGCGCGGCGTCCCCGGCGACCGGCCGCGCCTTCAACAGCGCCTGGAACTCCCAGGTCTTCGCCCAGCGGTGGTAGTACGCGACATGGCTGCTGAGGGTGCGCACCAGGGGGCCGTTCTTGCCCTCGGGCCGCAGGTTGGGGTCCACCGGCCAGATGGTGCCCTCGGCGGTGGTGTCGGAGCAGATGCCCATCATCCGCACGGCCAGCCGGGTCGCGGACCGCAGCGCCGCGGTGTCGTCGGCGGTGCCGTCGCCCTCGGCGGTGTCCTCGGCCGGTTCCGCGACGAAGATGACGTCCACGTCGGAGACGTAGTTCAGTTCGTGGCCACCGCACTTGCCCATCCCGATCACCGCGAGCCGGCAGGCCGCCGCGTCCTGCGGCAGCTCCGCGGCGGCGATCGCCAGCGCGGCCCGCAGCGTGGCCGTCGCCAGGTCGGCCAACTCCGCGGCGGTACGCACCAGGTCGTTGGTGCCGCAGACGTCCCTGGCCGCTATGCCGAGCAGGCACCGCCGGTACGCCGCGCGCAGCGCGTCCGGGGTGCGGACGGCGGCCAGCCCCTCCTCGAACTCCTCGACCCCCGGGTGCAGGTCGCGCGCCTCGTACGTCACCAGGGCATGCCAGTCCTCGGGGTGCCGGGCCAGGTGGTCGCCCAGCGCCTCGGAGGCGCCCATCACGCCCAGCAGCCGGTCCCGCAGCGGTTTGGCGCTGGTCACGGTGTCCAGCAGGGTGCGGCGCTCGCCCGGGTCCAGTGCCTCGGCGAGCCGGACCAGGCCGAGCAGCGCCTGGTCGGGGTCGGCGGTGGCGCCGAGCGCTTCGAGCAGCACCGGGTCACCGCGTACGCCCGCCAGCACGTCGTCCTCCAGCAGGCGCTCGGCGGTCGCGGCATCGGTGAAGCCGTGCCGCAGCAACCGGGAGAAGGTACTGCTGCGTCGCCCCTGCATCGGCCCTCCCGGGGGTCACCACACTCAACCCGCACTACAACCCGCACTCACCGCACGGCCAACGGCCGCACCCGCTCCAGTCGCCCTTCCGAGCCTAGCCGTCCGGCGGGCCCGGGGCGCCCTGCGGGGCCTGCGGGTTCGCCGGATCGACCTGCCGCGCGGGCACGAGTACCCCGTCGCGCGCGATCCAGTGCCCGGCCGCGCCCGGACGTGCGGCGAGGTAGCGCGCGATGTCCGAGGCACGCCGGCCGCCCGCCTCGCGCAGGCCCGCCGCGAGGTGGTCGAGGTAGGCGGCGGACGGCACCGTCCACGGCACCTCGGCCATCGACCAGGGCGCGGTGAACGTCAGCAGCGGCACGCCGTCCAGCGAGCCGGCCCGCACCAGCGTCTCGTAGCGGCCCGGACCCAGCCGGTCACGCCCGGTGGCCAGCACCCGCGTGAGGTCGAGGTCGCGGCCGGGCTCGGCGTACATCTCCTGTGCGGCGATGTCGGAGAACTGGCCGACGGTGATCAGGTGCGCGCGGGCCAGGGCGCGGCCGGGCGTGTCCGGGTCGTAGAAGGCGCGGCCGCCGCCCCACACCGGGGAGTGCGTCGCGAAGTACACGGTGCCGGGCAGCTCCCACGGCACGGATCTGGCCGGCGGCGCGGCGTCCCGGCACCCCGGGTAGGCCCGCGCGCCGCCCGCCGGACGGCCCCCGACCAGGTACCGGGTCAGCCGGGCGAGATGCGTGTTCGAGCCGTAGGAGACGTACCAGACCGTGTGCGCGCCCATCCACCCAGTGTGACCCGCGCGGACCCTTACGGCATCAGAGTGGCACGGGTGCCGGTGCGGGTTCACAGTGGTAGGGAGCCCGCATTTCGTCAGCGAGCAGTCGAGAGGGAAGGGGCTTGCCCCATGACAACCGCGGAGAGCACTGCGAAGACAACACCCGGGCGCAAGAAGGACACCGCCGGGAAGACGACGATCGCCAACACGGTGGTGGCCACCATCGCCGGGATCGCCACCCGGGAGGTCGAAGGGGTTTACGCGATGGGCGGCGGCGCCGCTCGTGCCGTGGGGGCGGTCCGCGACCGCGTCTCCCGCTCCGACGACCACACCCGCGGGGTGAAGGTCGAGGTCGGCGAGGAGCAGGCGGCCCTCGACATCGACGTGGTCGTCGACTACGGCACGCACATCGCCGAGACCGCCTCCGACATCCGGGGCAGCGTCACCAGCGCGGTGGAGCTGATGACCGGACTCGAGGTCGTCGAGATCAACATCAACGTCCGCGACGTCCACGTCCCCGGCGAGGACTCCGACACCGACGAGGACGAGGGCCGCGTCCGCTGACCCGTCCCCGGGCACCCCTGTCCTGCCACCCCCGGAGCACCGCCCTAAGGCGGGCCCGGGGGCGCCTCGCTCAGTCGCCGACCTGCGGTTACAGGTTCGGCAGGTTCTTGCGCAGCTCGAACGCGGTGACCTCCGAGCGGTACTCCTCCCACTCCTGCTTCTTGTTGCGCAGGAAGAAGTCGAAGACGTGCTCGCCGAGGGTCTCGGCGACGAGTTCGCTGCGCTGCATGAGGTCGATCGCCTCGCCGAGGTTCTGGGGCAGGGGCTCGATGCCGAGGGCGCGGCGCTCGGAGTCGGTGAGGGCCCAGACGTCGTCGTCGGCGCCGGCCGGGAGTTCGTAGCCCTCCTGGATGCCCTTCATGCCGGCGGCGAGGAGGACGGCGTAGGAGAGGTAGGGGTTGGCGCCGGAGTCGAGGGAGCGGACCTCGACCCTGGTGGAGCCGGTCTTCCCGGGCTTGTACATCGGCACGCGGATGAGCGCGGACCGGTTGTTGTGGCCCCAGCAGATGTACGAGGGGGCCTCGCCGCCGGCGCCCGCGGTGCGCTGGGAGCCGCCCCAGATCCGCTTGTAGGAGTTGACCCACTGGTTGGTGACGGCGGCGGTCTCGGCGGCGTGCCGGAGCAGGCCCGCGATGAAGGACCGGCCGACCTTGGAGAGCTGGAACTCCGCACCGGACTCGTAGAACGCGTTGCGGTCGCCCTCGAAGAGCGAGAGGTGGGTGTGCATGCCGGAGCCGGGGTACTCCGAGAACGGCTTGGGCATGAAGGTGGCGTGCACGCCCTGCTCCAGGGCCACCTGCTTCATCACCAGCCGGAACGTCATCACGTTGTCGGCGGTGGACAGCGCGTCGGCGTAGCGCAGGTCGATCTCCTGCTGGCCGGGGGCGCCTTCGTGGTGGGAGAACTCGACCGAGATGCCCATCGACTCCAGCATGGTGATCGCCTGGCGGCGGAAGTCCATGCCGACGTTCTGCGGGGTGTGGTCGAAGTAGCCGGAGTTGTCCGCGGGGGTCGGCCGGCTGCCGTCCAGCGGGCGCTCCTTGAGCAGGAAGAACTCGATCTCGGGGTGCGTGTAGAAGGTGAAGCCGAGGTCGGAGGTCTTGGCCAGGGCGCGCTTGAGGACGTAGCGCGGGTCGGCGTAGGACGGGGAGCCGTCGGGCATCAGGATGTCGCAGAACATCCGGGCGGTACCGGGTGCCTCCGCGCGCCAGGGCAGGATCTGGAAGGTGCTCGGGTCCGGCTTGGCGATCATGTCGGACTCGTACACCCGGGCGAAGCCCTCGATCGCGGAGCCGTCGAAACCCATGCCCTCGTCGAACGCCTGCTCCAGCTCGGCGGGGGCGACGGCGACCGACTTCAGGTAGCCGAGCACGTCGGTGAACCACAGCCGTACGAAGCGGATGTCCCGCTCCTCCAGGGTGCGGAGAACGAACTCCTGCTGCTTGTCCATATCCATCCATCCTCGCCGGTCAGGCACCGCTCCCCCGCCGTCGGCAACCCGGGGGATCAGGAGCATTGCACCACACCGTTTCGCACGGGTTGCGGGCGCCGCTCCTCCATAGTGCACGCCGGACGGGATCGGGCGGAGACGTCAGCTGAAGGTGTCGATCGAGGCGATCTTCCAGCTGCCCGCCTGGCGGACCGCGTCGACCGCGAACATGGCCGCCGAGTAGGCGCTGCCGGCGTTCGCGCCCTTGGCTGTGGAGGTGTTCGCCTGGTCGGCGTAGACCAGCACCCGGGCCCGGTCGCCGCTGATCATCTCCACGCCGGTGTCGGTGACGGTGGTGGTCAGCACGAGCTTCTGCTTCGGGGCGGCGGCCTTCACCTGGGCGATCATCGTGGCGTACTGCTGGACCGCCTTGCCGGTGAGCACCTTCTTCGCGGCGGTGTCGGTCCGGGCGGTGTCGGTGTAGTCGTAGGAGAAGACGGAGTTCACGTCCTGCGCGATCTGGCCCTTGACCTCGGCGGTGCGGGCGTTGTCGGTGAGCGCGGTGTTGGAGGTGGCCGAGCCGTCGTGCAGGGCGGACGCCCTCCCGGCCGCCCAGGCCGCGAAGCCGCCGAGCAGCACGGTGAGCAGGGCGAGCACGGCGATGGTGAGGGGGAAGCGGGCGGGCAGCCGCAGGGACGCGGTACGGCGCTGGGCCGCCTCGTCCTTCCCGGCGGTCTCGGTCGGGGCGGCGGGGCGGCGCGGGCGGACCGCGGTCGCGGTCACGGTCGCGGTCCGGCCGGACCTGCCGGGGGCGCGCTCGGCCGCGCCGCCGCCCGTGCCGCTGCCCGTGCCGGAGCCGGCGCCCGCGGCCGTGCGGTCGGGCCGGTCGGTACCGTCGGTACGGTCGCGGGCCGGTCGTACGGTGCGCTCGGTCGCAGCCGCGGACGCCGCGGACGCCGCGGCGAGCCTGCGCTGCCGGTTGATGAGGTGGCGGGTGGTCGACATGGGCTGCGGTCCTCTCGCGGACGACGTGCGGCGGTACGGCGGTGCGGGCGTCAGTGGCCGGCGGTGGCGGTGGGATCGGCGGTCGGGGCCGCCGTGGGGTCGGCCGCGGTGGAGGCGCTGTCGCCCATCGGCGCGTCACCGAGCGCGCTGAGCTTCCACCCGGCCGAGGTGCGGGTCATCTCGCCGAGCAGCCGGCTCTCCTTCACCGCGGGCTTCGACTTGGGCGCCTGCACGGTGATCTGGAGCGCGACCATCACATCGGCCTTGCCGGTGCGGTCGTCGAGGTCGGTCACCGCGCCGCTCAGCACCTTCGCGGTGCTGACCGTCTGCGCCTGCTGCACCTGCTTCTCGAAGTCGGCCCGGCCCTGCACGAGTTGGCTGTGCAGGTCGCCCGTGGTGCTCTGCTCCCACACGGCGAGGCCCGCCGCGAGGTGGGCGTGGTCGAGCGTGTTCATGTTCTGCACGGCCTGCTCGCCCGCGGCCAGCACGGTGTCCCGGGTACGGGCGAACGCCGCGTTGTCGTCGTGCGCGGCGGAGTACCACGACCAGCCGGTCCACGCGGCGGCGACGGCCGCAGCCACCACCAGGGCGACCGCCGCGCCCAGCAGCGGCCGCCGTCCGGCGGGCGCGGGGGGCCGTACCCGCGCGGGCTCGGCCGCCTTCGCGACGCCCTCGACATCCGCGACATCCGCGATGTCCTCGACGTGCTCGACGCCCTCGGGGTCGTCCTTGCGCGGTGGGCGCGAGCCGAAACGCATACGTGGCATCTGCCTCTCCCCTAGCGGGCCTTGAGAGCGGTGATCCGCCAGTGGCCGTTCTTCTGCTCGGCGGTGACCGAGAGTTGGGCGGCGGCACTGGTGGCGGTGGAACCCGCGCGCTGCGCGGTCTGGTCGAGGAAGACCAGCAGGCGGGCGTGGTCGGCGGTGAGGCTGACCACGCCGGCCCGTACGACCCTTGTGGTGAGGGTGAGTTGCTGGGTGGCGACATTCTGCTTGATCTGCGCGAACAGCGCCTGGTACTGGGTGGCCGCGCTGCCCGCGAGGACGTTGCGGGCGGCCTGCTCGGTGGCGTCGGTGCCGTCGGGCGTGTACGCGAAGATCTGGCTCAGCGCGCTGCTGACGTCGCCGATCACCTGGTCGGTGGCGGCGCTGTCGGTGAGCGCGTGGTTGCGGGTGGCCGCCGGGTCCTTGAGGTCCTGCGCGGCGTAGAGCAGGCCACCGGAGCCCAGCAGCAGGACGGCGATCGCGGCGGCCCCGGCGATCCGCCGCCATCCGTACGACCGTGCGCGCCGCAGCACCCGCCCGGCCCACGCGCCCCGCCCGCCCGCGCCCGGCTCCGCCGAACGGTCGACGTCGGTGTCGGTACCGCTGTCGGCGGTGCTGTCGGCGTCGGTGTCGGTGTCGACGGGATCGGCCGGGTCGGCGCGCTCGGCTTCCTCGGGCGCGGCCGCGGTCTTGTCCGTTGTCGTCATGTCGGTGGTCATCCCTTAGCTCGCGCCGATCGGGACCGCGGTGAGGGCGGCGAGTTTCCAGGTGCCGGCGGTACGGGACAGGTTGGCTTCGAAGCGTTTGCGATCGGTGCTGGCCGTACCGGACTTGGGGGTGAGGCGGACCTGGACGGTGACGATGATCTTCGCGGTGCCGGCCCGCGTGTCGAGCTCGGTGACGGCCGCGTCCGTGACGGTGCCGTTCGTGGAGGTGCCGGCCGCCTTCATCGTCGCGGTGTCGGAGCCGTGCGTACGGGTCAGCTGGTCGTGCAGCGGGCCGGTGGTCACGCCGAGCCAGCTGTCGAGGTCGCGGTCGACGTGCGCGGAGTCCACGGTGTTGAGCCGGGCCACCCCGCGCTCCCCCGCGCCCAGAGCGGCGTCGCGGGACTTGCCGTAGGACAGCGCGCCGTCGCCACGGGTGTCGGCGTAGGACCAGGCGGAGAGCCCGCACAGCAGCAGCGCGGCGGTCAGCATCGTGGCCCAGGCGACCGCGGTGCGCCGGGCCCGCAGCGCGCGCAGCACGCCGGCGGCCCGGCGGCGCAGAGTGGACCTCCCCTCGACGGCCGCCGCGGCCCCCTCGTCCGCATCCGGCCCCGACTCCGGCGCCGGGTCCGGCTCGACCTCCGGGTCCGGCTCGACCTCCGTTCCCGGCTCCCCCTTCGCATCCGGCCCCGCCCCCTGGTCCGGCTCCGGCTCCGCCTCCGTACTCACGTCCGGCTCCGCCTCATCCGTCGTACCGCTCATCGTTGGTCCTCCAGGCCGAGCAGGCCCGCCATGGTGGTGGGCCCGGCGGCGGGCAGCGCGGGCAGGGCGAGGGCGCCGGGCAGCGCCGGCCCCACGGCGGGCGTAGCAGCGGGAGCCGCGCCCGTCGACGACTGCGTGGACGTCGGCAGGACCGACCCCGGCTGCGCGGGGGTCGGCACTCCCCCGCCACCGGGCGCGTGCGCGGAGCCGCGGACGTCGGTGCCGGAGGAGGCGGGCGCGGTGCAGCGGGCCGCGGTGTTGAACGCGGTGGCCGGCGGGCTGGTGTCGAGGCCGTTGCGGTAGGTGGTGCCGCCGTATCCCGACGTGCACGGCAGCGGTGAGAAGAAGGTGACGGCCATGCCGAAGTCCAGCTTGCCGTTCTTGACCGCCGAGGAGCCCGCGGCGGCCACGGCGGGCATCTTCACCAGGAACTCCTGGATGCCGTTCTGCCGGGTGACCGCGATGTCGGAGGTGGTCAGCAGGTTGGCCAGCACCACGCTGAGGTTGGGGCCGACGTCCCGCAGCAGCGCGCTGACCTGGGTCGCGGCGCCGGGCGCGGCGGCGATGAGGCGGCGCAGGTCGGTGTCGGAGTCGTCGAGCTGCGCGGCGAGCTGGTTGGCGCTGGTGGCGAAGTTCTTGATCGCGTCGGACTCGTCGACCTGGGTGCGCAGCACCGTCCGCCCGTCGTTGATGAGCGTGGTGTCGGCGGGGAGGTTGGCGTCGGCGGCGGTCAGGAACTCGCTGCTGGTGTCGAGCAGGGACTGGAGGTTGTCGCCCTGGCCGCTGAACGCCAGGCCGAGTTCGTCGACGTCGGTGCGCAGGGCGTCCAACGGCACGGACTGGGCGAGGTCGTTGACGCTGGTGAGCAGGTTGGTGACGGGCGCGGGCACCTTGGTGCTGGCCTGCGCGATGGTCGAACCGCCGTGCAGGTAGGGCCCGTCGCTGGTGCGGGGTTGCAGGTCGATGTACTGCTCGCCGACCGCGGACAGGCTCGCGACGACCGCGGAGAGCCGGCTGGGGATGTGCGGGGCGGAGTTGTTGATCCGCAGTTCCGCCTCGACGCCGTCGGGGGTGAGCCGGATCGGGCCGACCCGGCCGACCGAGACACCCCGGTAGGTGACGTCGGCGTGCTCGAACAGGCCGCCTGCCTCGGGGAGTTGCACGTCCACGGTGTAGTAGCCGCGCAGGCCCACGTAGCGGCCGAGGTCGGCGTAGCGGACACCGACGAAGCCGATCACGAGGACCGCGACGATCAGGAAGGCGATGTTCTTGGCGACGGTGGCGCGGGTCAGCATCAGTGGCCCCCTGAAGTGGTGGCCGACGGGGAGGCGCCCGAAGGCGTGGCGCCCGAAGGGGTGCTGCCCGACGGCGTCGTGACCGAGGGCAGCGGCAACGGCGGACCGGTCGGGGGCTTCGCGGACTTCTTCCGCACCGAGGGGTCCACGGACTGCAGACCCGGGTAGTCGCTGTCGCCGGCCTGGAGTTCGGGGATGAGCTGGGTGCCGGAGGCCGCGGTGAGGTCGAGGTAGACGTTGAGGTAGTCGCCCTTGACGCCGTTGAGCACCTCGTCGGTGAACGGGTAGGTGAGCAGCACCTGGAGGGAGTCGGGCAGGTCGTCGCCGGCGTCGGCGAGCCGCTGGAGGGTGGGGCCGAGGGACTTCAGGTCGGCGACGATGTCGTCCTTGCTCCGGTTGACCGTGTCGGTCGCGACGCCCGAGAGGGTGTCGAGCGAGCGGAGCATGGTGACCAGCGAGCCGCGCTGCTGCTCCAGCACCTTCAGGCCCGGGCTGAGGCTGGTGAGCACGGTGCCGATCTTCTGGTCACGGGTGGCGAGGGTCGCGGAGAGCTTGTTGACGCCGTCGAGCGCGTCGGTGATGTCCTTCTTGTGGGCGTCCAGGTCGGAGACGAGCGTGTTGACCTGGGTGAGCATGTCGCGGACCGCGGGTTCGTTGCCGCTGAGCGCCTTGTTGAGCTGGGTGCTGATGGTGTGGATCTGCTGGATGCCGCCGCCGTTGAGCACCAGGGACAGCGCGCCGAAGACCTCTTCCACCTCGGGGTTGCGGTTGGTGTGCGAGGTGGGGATGGTGTCGCCGGCTTGGAGCTTGCCGGTGGCGGGTTCGGTGCTGGGCGGGTCGGCGAGCTGGATGTACTTCTCGCCGAGCAGGCTGGACTGCTCCAGGTGCGCGTAGGCGTTCGACGGGAGTTTCACGTTGCCGTTGAGCTTCATGGTGACGATGGCCGACCAACCGCTGTGCGCCAGCGCGATCTTGGTGACCCGGCCGACGGCGACGTCGTTGACCCGTACCGACGCCTGCGGCACCAGGTCGAGGACGTCGGCGAACTGGGCCCTGACGGTGTAGGGGTGGCTGCCGAGGTTGGCGCCGCCGGGCAGCGGCATGCTCTGCACGTTGGTGAAGGAGCAGCCGGTGAGGGTGAGGGCGGTCGCGGTGAGCAGGGCCGCGGCGGCCGCGTGGCGGGCGTTCACTTGGCCGCCCCCTTGCTGCCGCTGCCGGTGCTGCCGGTGCTGCCGCCGCTGCCGTAGACCGTGCCGACCGGTGGCAGCGGCAGCGGTGGGGTCGAGGCGTTCGGGCCCGAAGTGGCCTTCTTGGCGGCGGTGTTGGAGGTCGTGCCGGTGGTGCCCGTGTCGGTCGGGTCGACGCTGCCGCCCATGCTCAGCTCGTTGATGTCGGTGCGGCCGTCGAGCGTGCCGGTCTTCGGGTTGTACGTGTTGAGGAGGTTGTCGGCGGCGAGCGGGGCGTCGTCGAGGAGTTCGGCGAGCGAGGCGCGCTGGTCGACGAGCGTCTGCGTGATCGGGGTGAGCTTGGTGATGCTGGTCTTCAGCCGGCTGCGGTTGTCCTGGATGAAGGTCTTCACCGAGCCGAGCGCGGTGGACAGTTGCTGGAGCGCGCCGCCGAGGTCCTCCTTGTCGTCGGCGAGGAAGCCGCTGACGGTGGAGAGCTGGTCGGTGGCGGTCTTCACCTTGCCGTCGTTGTTCTTGAGCATGGTGGTGAAGGACTGGAGGTAGGCGAGGGTGGAGAACAGGTCGTCGCTGTGGCCGTTGAGGGTCTTGGTGGCCTGGCCGAGCTGGTCGATGCTGTCGCCGATGTCCTTGCCGTTGCCCTTGAGGTTCTGCGACCCGACGTCGAGCAGGTTCGACAGGGCGCCGGTGGTGTTCGCGCCGTTGGGGCCGAGCGCCTTGCTGAGCTGGGTGACGGAGGCGTAGAGCTGGTCGATCTCGACCGGTGTCGCGGTGCGGCTGGCCGGGATGACGCCGTGGTCGGCCAGTTGGGCGCCGCCGGTGTACGCGGGGGTGAGCTGGATGTAGCGGTCGGCGACCACGCTGGGCGCGACCACCACGGCGCCGGCCTTCGCCGGCACCTTGATGCCGTGGTCCAGCCGCAGCGCCACCTTGACCTGCTTGCCCTGCGGCTTGACGGACTCCACCGTGCCGACCTTCACGCCGAGGATGCGCAGGTCGGACCCCGCGTACACGCCGACCGTACGGTCGAAGTACGCGGTGACGTGCTTGCCGGACGGCCCGCCGAAGGCGACGAACCCGGCGGTGACGGCCGCGGCCGCGACGATCACCAGCACCACCGCCACGGACAGCGCGCGGCGCGGTAGCCGGGCCGCGCGGCCCGGCAGGCCCCGGCGGCCATCGCCGCCTCCGCCGTCTCCGCCGATCTCGTCGTTCTCCCTCGGGAGGTCCGGCAGCGTCAGTCTGCTGGTACGGCGCAGCCGCCGCGGGAAGGCGCTCACGACGCTCCTCCGGTCGCCTTGGGCGGCATGCAGCCGGTGGTCGGCGGGGTGCCGCTGGGCAGGTAGTTCTTCGGCACCAGCCCGCACAGGTAGCTGTCGAACCAGCGGCCGTTGCCGAGGGTGTTGCCGACCACCTGGTAGTAGGGGCCGGCCAGTGCCAGCACCTTGTCGAGGCTGCTCTGGTTGGCGAGCAGCACGTTGGTGACCCGGTCGAGGGCGGCCAGGGTGGGCGCGAGCTGCTTGTCGTTGTCGGCGACCAGGCCGTTGAGCTGGGTGCCCAGGTTCTGGGTGCCGGTGAGCAGGGAGTGGATGGCGGTCCGCCGTTTCTCGACCTCCCCGAGCAGCAGGTTGCCGTCGGAGATCAGCTCCTGGAAGCGGCTGTTCTGGTCGGAGAGGGTCTTGGTGAGCTTCTTGCTGCCGCTGAGCAGCGAGGCGAGCTGCGCGTCGCGGCTGGAGATGGTCTTGGACAGCGACGACAGCCCGGTGGCGGCGGTGCGCACCGAGGCCGGGGTGTCCTTGAACGTGTCGGAGATCGCCTGGAAGCTCGCCGCGAGCTGGTCGGTGTCGATCGCGCCGAAGGTCTGGCCGAGCCCGTTGAACGCCTGCGTCACGTCGTACGGCGAGGTGGTGCGGGACTTGGGGATGGTGTCGCCGGGGTCCTGCTCGCGGTCGCCGAGCGGGTCCAGCGCGAGGTACTTCTCGCCGAGCAGCGTCTTGATGCCGATGGCGGCGGTGCTGGCGTCGCCGATCCAGGTGTGCCGGACCCGGAAGGTGACCTTGACCTGGGCGCCGTCCAGCCCCACATGGGTGACCTTGCCGACCTTGACGCCCGCCACCCGCACCTCGTTGCCGCTCTTCAGGCCGGCCGCCTCGGTGAAGTGGGCGGAGTACGTGGTGCCGCCGCCGATCAGCGGCAGCGCGTCGGCGTTGTACGCGACGAGGCTGAGCAGGGCGAGCACCAGCAGGCCGACGACGCCGACCGCGATCTGGTTGCGCTCGCGCAGCGGCCGGAAGAGCGGGTGGCCGCGCCGGGCGGGGTGGCGGCGCAGGCGGAGCGTGGGCGGTCTCAGCCTCATGACCGGCACCTCGATTCGGTGATCGCTATACCGGTGGGCGGCGCGCTGCCGTCGGAGGTGGTGACGCCGTGCACGGTGGCCTGGCACAGGTAGAGGTTGAGCCACGAGCCGTAGGAAGCCAGCCGGCCGATGGTCTGGAACTTGCCCGGGGTGGTGGTGAGGAACTTCTGCAACTGCGGTGTGTTGTCACCGAGGTTGGTGGAGACCCGGTTGAGCTGGGCGATGGAGTTCTTCAGCGGCTGCCGGCCGTCCTGGAGCAACCCGGCGGTGCTGGTGGTGAGTTGGGAGATGGCGGTGATGGACTGGCCGATCGGCTCGCGGTCGGCGGAGAAGCCGGTGACGAGTTGCTGGAGCGAGGTGATCAGGTCGTTGAAGCCGGCCTCGCGGGTGTTGACGGTGGTCAGCACCGAGTTGAGGTTGTCGATCACCTGGCCGATCACCTGGTCCTTCGCGGCGAGCGTGGTGGTGAGCGAGCCGATGTTGCTGAGCAGGCTGTCCACGGTGCCGCCCTCGCCCTGGAGGACCTGCACGATCTCCCCGGAGAGCTGGTTGACGTCCTTCGGGGAGAGCCCCTCGAAGAGCGGCTGGAAGCCGTTGAAGAGCTCGGTGAGGTCCAGCGCGGGCGTGGTGTGGCCGAGCGGGATGGTGGCGCCCGGGTGCAGGGTGCTGCCGACCGGGCCGCTGCCCTGCTGGAGGTCGATGTAGCGCTGGCCGACCAGGTTGAGGTACTTGATGGTCGCGGTGGCCGAGGCGGGCAGGGTGCGGCCCTTCTGCACGGAGAAGTGCACCTTCGCGACCCGGTGCCTGACCACCTTGATCGACTCGACCTGCCCGACCTTGACGCCGGCGATCCGGATGCTGTCGCCCTTGTTGAGCCCGGTGGTGTCGGTGAACTCGGCGTTGTAGCCGGAGGTGTTGCCGACCCCGGCGCCCGCGATGCTCACCGCGAGCACGGTGGTGGCGAAGGCGGTGACCAGGATGAAGATCAGCGACTTGACGATCGGCCCGGTCAGGCTGCGGCGGTTCACTTCACCGTCACCTCCGCCCCGCGGTAGACCGGCCCGGTCAGCACGCTGCTCCAGTCCGGCAGCTTCCCGGGCGAGGTGTTCATGCCGGGCGCGAGCAACTCGTCGACCAGCTCGTTCTCCTGCGGGGAGTTGGCGATCGGGGTGGTGCCGCGGCCGGTGTACGGCACCGGGTAGCACTGCGGGCCGCCGCTCGCGTCGTACACCGGGGTGTCCTTGCCGGCCACGTACTTGCCGCGGGAGGCGACGGCGGTGACGTTGACGTGCAGGCCGGGTTCGTCGGTGCCCTTGCCGAGCGCCTTGTCCATCGCCGGCACGAAGTCGGCGAGGGTGCGCAGCGTGCAGGGGAAGGACGGGGCGTACTGGGCGAGCAGTTGCAGGGTGCCGCGGCTGTCGGCGGCGAGGTGGATCAGGTTCTCCTTGTTCTGCCGCAGGTAGGTGGTGAGGTCCTGCGCGGTGGCGGTCGTCGAGCCGTACAGCGTGCTGAGGTTGGCCTGCTGCTGGGCGATGGTGCCGCTGGTCTTGGTGAAGTCGGTGAGCGCCTGGACGATGTCGGGCGCGGCCGCGTTGTAGGTGTTGCTGACCGTCACCAGTTGCTTGATGTCGTCGGTGAGCGCGGGCAGTTGGGGGTTGAGCTTGGTGAGGTAGCGGTCGAGCTGGACCAGGGTGGTGCCGAGTTCCTGGCCGCGGCCGTCGAGCGCGGTGGCGACCGCGTTGAGGGTGGCGGCGAGTTTCTGCGGCTGGACGGCCGTCAGCAGCGGCATCACGTTGTCCAGCACCTGTTCGAGTTCGACGGCGTCGGCGGAGCGGTCCTGCGGGATGGTGCTGTGCGCGGCCAGCGCGGGGCCGCCCGAGGGGCTGCCGGCCGGCGGTACGAGCGCGACGAACCGCTCGCCGAACAGCGTGGTCGGCAGCATCTGCGCGGTGACGCCGGCCGGGATCTGGTGCAGCTTGCCGGGGTCGATGGCCAGCGTCAGCCGGGCGCCGGTGCCGTTGGCGTGGATGGCGGTGACCCGGCCGACCACGACGCCGCGCATCTTCACGTCGGCGCCGAGGTTCATCTCGTTGCCGGCGCTTCCGGTGTCCACGGTGACCTTGGCGGCGTTGCTGAACGACTTGTCGTAGACGGCGACCGCGAGCCAGGCCAGCAGCGCGGGCACCAGCAGGAAGATGATGCCGGCGGTGCGGCGGCGGGCGGCGCCGCTGCCGCGGACCGGGCGGGCCGGCGGGGCGGGCGGGGCCGGCGGCGGCCCCGGGGTACGGGTGTCGGTGGTGGTCATCCCGCCACCCGCACGGTGGTGGTGGCGCCCCACAGCGCCAGCGACAGGAAGAAGTCGGTGAGCGAGATGATCACGATCGCGTTGCGCACCGACCGTCCGACGGCGATCCCGACCCCGGCCGGGCCGCCCTTGGCGGTGAAGCCGTAGTAGCAGTGCGCGAGGATCACCACGACGCTGAAGATCAGCACCTTCAGTATGGACAGCAGTACGTCCTCCGGTGCGAGGAAGAGGTTGAAGTAGTGGTCGTAGGTGCCGGGCGACTGGCCGTTGAACCACACGGTCACCAGCCGGGAGGCCGCGTAGCTGCTGAGCAGGCCGATGCCGTAGAGCGGGATGATCGCGACCACGCCGGCGATGATCCGGGTCGTGACGAGGTAGGGCATCGAGCGCACGCCCATGCTCTCCAGCGCGTCGACCTCCTCGTTGATCCGCATCGCGCCGAGCTGCGCGGTGAACCCGGCGCCGACGGTCGCGGACAGCGCGAGGCCGGCGATCAGCGGGGCGATCTCGCGGGTGTTGAAGTAGGCGGAGATGAAGCCGGTGAACGCGGCGGTGCCCAGCTCGTTCATCGCCGCGTAGCCCTGGAGGCCGACGACGGTGCCGGTGGCCAGCGTCATGCCGATCATCACGCCGACGGTGCCGCCGATGACGCTCAGGCCGCCGCTGCCGAAGGCGACCTCCGACAGCAGCCGCAGCACCTCTTTGAGGTAGCGGCGCAGGGTGCGCGGGACCCACAGCACGGCCTTGACGTGGAAGAGCAGGTGGTCGCCGGTGTCGTCGAGCCAGCGCAGCCAGCGGCTCGGGCCGGCCCGGCGGGCGCGGGGCGGCGGCGCGGCGGCGGGCTCGGGCGGCTCGGGCCGCGGGGCGTCCTTGTCGAGCAGGGCCATCGCTCAGGCTCCCTTCTGCGGCACGAGCTGGAGGTAGATCGCGGTCAGCACCACGTTGACCACGAACAGCAGCAGGAAGGTGATGACCACGGACTGGTTGACCGCGTCGCCGACGCCCTTCGGGCCGCCCTTGGGGTGCAGCCCGCGGTAGGCGGCGACGATCCCGGCGATGAAGCCGAAGATCACCGCCTTGATCTCGGAGATGTACAGGTCGGGCAGTTGGGCGAGCGCCGAGAAGCTGGACAGGTACGCGCCCGGGGTGCCGTGCTGCACGATCACGTTGAAGAAGTAGCCGCCGGCGGTGCCGACCACCGAGACCAGGCCGTTGAGCATCAGGGCGACGAGCATCGTGGCCAGCACCCGCGGCACGATCAGCCGCTGCACCGGGGAGACGCCCATCACCTCCATCGCGTCCAGCTCCTCGCGGATCTTCCGCGAGCCGAGGTCCGCGCAGATCGCGCTGCCGCCGGCGCCCGCGATCAGCAGCGCCACGATCAGCGGGCTGGCCTGCTGGATCACCGCCAGCACGCTCGCCCCGCCGGTGAACGACTGGGCCCCCAACTGCTGGGCCAGCGAGCCGACCTGGAGCGCGATCACGGCGCCGAACGGGATCGACACCAGCGCCGCGGGCAGGATCGTCACGCTCGCCACGAACCAGAACTGCTCGATCAGTTCGCGGATCTGGAACGGCCGCCGGAAGGTGTCCCGGACGGTGGTCGCCGCAAGCGTCAGGAGCTGGCCGGTCTCGCGCAGCGCACCGGCGCCGGGGATGGAGCGGCGCGGGACGGCCGCGGCGCGCGCGGGCGGGGCTGCCTCCGGCGCGGACTCCGGTACGGGCGGCGCGGTCATCCGGCCACCTCCGCGGCGGGCCCGGTCATGCGTGCTCCTCCTGTACGGGGGCCTGCGCGGGGGCGAGTCCGGCCTTCATGGCCGTCCGCGCGGCGACCGGCAGGTCGTCCCACATCGCCAGCACCCGGGCCCGGCGGCGCTGCACGGCCAGGCGCGGCGGCAGTCCGGGGCTCGGTTCGAGCTGGGGGGCGATCCGGCGCGGCAGTTCGGCGGGCAGGTCGGTCGACTGCTCGCGGGCCAGGGTCGCTTCGTCCTTCTCCTCGGCCATCCCGATCGGCCCCTCCTTGCGGCCGCCGAGGAACTGCCGTACCACCGGCTCGTCGCTGGTCAGCAGCAACTCGCGCGGCCCGAAGGCGACCAGCCGGCGCCGGAAGAGCATGCCCATGTTGTCCGGCACGGTCGAGGCGATGTCGAGGTTGTGCGTGACGATCAGCATCGTGGCGTCGATCTGCGCGTTGAGGTCGATCAACTGCTGCGAGATGTACGAGGTGCGCACCGGGTCGAGCCCGGAGTCCGGCTCGTCGCACAGGATGATCTGCGGGTCCAGCACCAACGCCCGTGCCAGCCCGGCGCGTTTGCGCATCCCGCCGGATATCTCGCCGGGCAGCTTCCCCTCCGACCCGATCAGGCCGACCATGTCCATCCGCTCCATGACGATGCGGCGGATCTCCGACTCCTTCTTGCGGGTGTGCTCCCGCAGCGGGAAGGCGATGTTGTCGAAGAGGTTCATCGAGCCGAACAGCGCGCCGTCCTGGAACATCAGGCCGAACAGCTTGCGGGTCTCGTAGATGTCCCGTTCCTTGCCGCCGACCATGTCGACGCCGTTCACCATCACCCGTCCCCGCTCCGGTTTGAGCAGGCCGATCACGGACTTCAGGAACACGGTCTTGCCGGTACCGGAGGGACCGAGCATCACGCTGACCTCGCCGGGCGGCAGAGTGAGCGTCACGTCTTCCCAGACGGTCTGTTTGCCAAAGGACTTCGTCAGACCCTCGACGATCACTTCGATTCCCATTGCACCTCCCGGGGGCGGTTGTGGTGGACGGACGGGTGGGGGGCGGTGGTGCGGTGGACGGAGGTACGTCCGGCGGCGGCGGTCACTTGGTGGACCCGGCGCGGACGGGGAGCTGGGGCAGGGGGATGTCGGGTTCGGTGCAGTTCTGCGGGGTGGTGCCGTCGTCCGGTGAACAGATCGGCGCCTGGACCATGTTGAGGGTGTTTCCCGATCCCGACAGCGACGCCGTGAACAGCGCGTCCAGGTTCTCGCCGTGAGTGCCGCAGCCGGTGAAGGGCGGGACGGTGAGGTTGTCGTCCACCAGCGGGCCGCCGTCCACGATGTCGTAGTTGGGCAGCCCACCAGTGCTGGTGTCCGTCGAGGGGCGCTTGCGTCCCTTGAGCACCACATCGACCGGAGTGGCGGTGTGGCAGTTGGGGCCGACGTCCAGCGTCACTCCGTTGATCTTCACGTCGTGGATACGGATGTCCTGGTAGCCGCCGATGGTGGTGAGGATCGGCTCGTTGTAGTAGTCGTCACCGGTCTGGACGACGGTCATCAGGCCCTTGGGGACGAAGTCCACCTCGGCGCTGGTGGGCACGAAGCCGTAGGTGAGGAAGGTCGCATGCGACGGCGGCGGGGCGAATGACAACAGCGAGTCGACCTCGACGTACTCGTTGGTGTAGTCGAGGACCTTGCGCCGGCCGGAGTTGACGTCAGCCAGGACGGGGTGGGCGTTCGGATCGTTTATGATCATCGCGCCGGTGAGCTTGTTGACGTTCGAGAAGCCCACGGCATAGGCGCACATGCGGGCGTCCGGGAAGGGCGGCATACTGGGCAGGGGTAGGACGATCGCCTGGGGACTGACCGGCGGCAGCCGTTTCGGGTCAAGTTCACCATGCGGCACCGCGTCGCAGGTGGTCCGGCCCGAGTGCGGCGGAGACGTGTCCAGCGGGACGATGGTGGTACGCGTGTTTGTCGGCGAGCTGCCCGCGGACGGGGAGGACGACGGGGAGCCGGACGGCGTACCGGACGTCCCCGTGGCGCCGGTCGAGGTGCCGGAGGACGGCGTCGAAGAGGTGCCACCGGGCACCGTCACCGTCCCGAGGGTGATGTCCTGACCTGCCTTGGCCGCGCACAGCCCGGTGATGTCGGTGAGCGACCCTGCGGCGCTGCCACTGGCGACGGTGCCGGAACCGGAACCGGAACCGGAACCGGCGGGAGCGTTGCCGGAGATGTCCGACGGGCTGACCGCTCCACTATCATCCGAACTGCTTCCGCCCGTACCGGAATCGGCGGGGGTCGACGGGTCCGCGGTGGGTGTGCCCGGGTCCGAGGGCGTACCGGCAGCGGACTGCGGATGCAGCGTCAGGTCCAGGTCGCCGGCAGCGAAGACCAGATCACCCCCGGCCGTCACCGCGACACCCGGCACCTTGCCGGTGAGGACCAGGTCGAGATCGCCGCTGCCGGCCACGGTGGTGGACTTCGCGGTCAGGTCCGGCCAGATCACCACGGTCCGCGAGGTGCCCTGGGTGATGTTCGTCTTCATGTCGGTGCTGCCGCTGAGGGTGTCGGCCTCGGCCGGGACCAGCGCGGTGACGGCGGCCCGCGGGATGCCGACGGTCAGCGTCAGGTCGCCCGGCTGGATCGGCTTGCCGACGGTCCCGTCCGCCGGGTACGCCTGCTTGATGCCGACGCTGATGTCCTGCGGGTCCTGGCCGGCACCGAACTGGCAGGTGTACGCCAGCGAGACCCCGTCGGGCTCGCCGCTCGCCGCCGAGTCCGTGCCCGGCAGCAGCCCCGCCAGGAGCGCGGCGGCCGCGACGCCCGCGAGCTGCACCACTCGACGCGGACGCGGTCGGCTCACTCGCACGGCACCCCTCATTTCCGAACTCCTCTTCCAGCCCTGGCGGCAGGACATTACGTGTGGGTAATAAGGGTGGACAAGTGATCGAACGGCCGAAGATCCGGCGAATTTCCGGAGCCCGGAATTCTTGTCATCGGGTGACAAACGGCAACCGGAATTTTGTCCTCCAGTGAGCACTGGAGACCCCGCGCGGCAACGGTCAGCCGGTCACGCCGTCCGGCCGGATCGTCTGCGCCGGGGTGACGGGCATGGTGGCGTCGAGCCCGACGGGATCCCCGTCGTCGAGCAGTCCGAGATCCGTCCCGGTGACGTTGTACGCCTCAAGAGCGCCCCCGCCGTTGAGAGTCAGCAGATGCGCCGCGTTGTCATAGCTGAACGGGAGTGAGCCCGTGCCCGAACCGGCACCACCTGGACCGTCGAAATCCACGGTCGAGCCAAGGCCCACCCAATGGAACGACAGTCCCGTCAACATGCCGGTGGTCGTGTCCGATGCTGCGTCATACGCCGTCGCGTCCAGATGCCAGGGCAACTTACCGACGGTGACAGTGTGGACGATCCCCAGCGGACCGGAGCACATGAATGAGGGAAGGGAGGTCCACTCGCCGATGCTCTGGCCGGCCGGCACACTGCCGACCACCAGCGTTCCCGAGGCCGTGAACGGGCTGGATGCGGAGTACCCGCACGCCCACTGCGCCCCGTCGTGATAGTCGGTGAGTCTCATCTCCGCGGCGGCCGTGAACGCTCCCCCCGGCGTCACCGTCCAGCCCCCGTCCGCGGCGGGCCGTGGTTCCGCCGACGCCGGAGCGCCCACCATGAGCGCGCCGCCTACAGCAGCCGCGCACAGCACGGCGCTCGCCCTGATCCCTCGCCGGGTGAATGTCATCCCGCCCTCCCCCTCGAAGCCGTTCTCATGACGCGAGTCCCCTCCCTGGCACAGGGACCCCGGCCTCAGACCGCGGGCCGGGGTCCCTGCTGGTGCGGTGGTGCGGTAGCGCGCTGGTGCAGCGAACCCGCCCGCTACGCGATCCGCCGGGTCACGGCGAGGTGATCGCCAGGGTGGACGGCGAGACGATGTAGTCACCGGTGTACGTGGTCGCGTCACCGGTGTTGATCAGGCCGAGGCAGGTGCCCGACACGTTGTAGGCGTGCAGGTTGCCGGTGCCCAGCACCTTCAGGTCGTGCGTGGAGTTGGTGTAGCTCACGTCCAGCGTGGCCGGCGTGGTGGCGCTCGCGCCCGCGAAGGTGGCGGTGCAGCCGAGGCCGCTGATGTGCGCCTCGACACCGGTCAGGGTGCCGGTGGTGACGCCGCCGCTGTAGCTGACGGCGTTCAGCGCCCACGGGGTGTTGTCGGCCGTGACGGTGAACGTGATGCCCAGCGGCCCGGAGCAGGTGGTCCAGGTCACGCCGGCGATCGACGCGATGCCGGTGCCGCTGGCACCGGTGGTGTTCGCCGCGGTGCCTGTCGCGGTCGACGACTTACACGACAGCGTGGTGCCGGTGGCGGTGTCCTTCAGCACGGTGTTGGTGGAGGTGGCGGTGAACGCACCGCCGCCGGTGACCGTCCACGTGCCGGCCGCGGAGGCCGGGCTGATGGCGAGGACGAGGGACGCGGCGAGCGCGGCGCCGGTGACGACGCCACCCTTGACGAGAGGGGAGACCTTACGCATGGGCTGTTCCTTCCTGGGAGTTGGCGTGCCTGATAAAACCGATGTCTGCGCTGCTCGGGCGCAATTCGGTTGCGACTCACTACCTGGAACGTTGGGTACCGATTCCAGTCGGTTGCCCTTGCGGGGGAGGACGTTACGCACGGGTAACCGGAGGGCGCAAGAATCCGGCCGAAGAATCTCCACCGGCCACTACCGACCGGTATTTTTCTGTCACCGGGGCAACATCGCCACCGGGCGGTTTGTAAAAGAGTGAGCACTTGCAGGTCCGCGGCCCACTTCGTGATCAGTGCGCCCCCGTGGCCCGCGGACACTGTGCTACGGCCGCCCGCCGCGGGCGAACACGGGCCCGCGCAACCAGGGATGACAACGTTTCCGTGTCCATGGGGCTGCGCTCCGTAGACGTTTGGTCTATGTTGCACCGAGGTCACCGAGGCGCGATGGGGCGCACGGGAGGGGGCGGACATGACCGTAATGCGGCAGACCCCGGAGCAAACGGAGGCACCGGGTCCGATTCCACGGGAGTTCGCCGCGATCATGCGCCCTGAACTGCCGAGTCTGTTAAAAGAGATGGCAGCTGAAATCGTCGCCGCGATCCCCGAATACGGGCATCTCTTGGAGGGCCCCAACAGCCGGGTGATCAAAATCGGGATCGAGCAGAGCATCGCCACGTTCGTGGACCGGGTGGCCGCCCCCACCGCCACCACCTCGCTGCGTGACGACCTCTGCCGCCGGTTCGGCCGCTTCGAGGCGTACGAGGGCCGCAGCCTGGACAACCTCCAGGCCGCGTACCGGATCGGCTGCCAGGTGGCGCTGCGCCGGGTGCGTACGGTCGGGCGCCGCTACAACCTGTCCGCGTCCTTCATGCTGACCTTCGCCGACGCGCTCTTCGCCTACATGGGCGACCTGGCCGAACTGTCCCGCGAGGGATACGTGCAGGCGCTCGCCGAGTTGGGCGAGGAGCCGGACAACCGGCGCCGCCGGCTGCTGCGCCGCATCCTCGGCGGCACCGCGGTGGCGCGCAGCGCGCTGGCCGAACTCGCCGAGCACGCCGCGTGGCCGCTGCCGGAGGAGGTCACGATGGTGGCGGTCGCCTTCGGCACCCGGCCGGCCCGCACCGCGCTCGACCGCGACGTCCTCCAGGACTTCGCCGATCCCGAGCCGCACCTGCTGATACCGGGGCCGTTCACCGAGGAGCGGCGCGCCTCGCTGACCGCGGCGCTCGGCGGCTGCCGGGCCGCGGTCGGGCTGACCACGGCGCTCGGCGAGGCGGCGGATTCGCTGCGCTGGGCGCGGCACACGCTGGCGCTGGCCAGTTCGGGGGTGGTCGGGGGTTCCGGGGCGGCCGAGCGCGCGGGGGTGAGCGGGAGCGCCGGTGCCGGGGCGATCGGCGGTTCCGGAACGGTCGACGGTGCCTGCGACGACGACTCGCTCATCCTCAGCGAGGACCATCTGCTGCCGCTGTGGCTGCTGGGAGACCCGGCGCTCGCCGACCAGATGGCCCGGAAGTACCTCGGCCCGCTGGTCGGGTTGACGCCGGCGCAGCGCACCCGCCTGATCGACACCTTACGGATCTGGCTGACCACCCGCGGCACCGCGGGCCAGGTCGCCGACCAGTTGGGGGTCCACCCGCAGACGGTCCGCTACCGCATGCGCATCCTCGACCGCGCCTTCGGCGACCAACTGGCCCACCCGGACGACCGTTTCGCCACGGAGATCGCGCTGCGGGCCTTACACCTGCGCCAGTACGGGGAAGACGGCTCCCCCACCGCGTAATACGGCCCCTGCCACGGAACCGGCCACGGTCCTGGCCCCACCGCGACGCGCGCTCGCCCTGGGTCCCCGGCGCCCGCGTCGCCCCACCGCACGCCCGCCGAAACCCGTTTGCCGCCCGCACCGACCCCTGCTACTTTTCCGGAAGCCGTGCGAGAGAACAAGGAGGTGGTACCCGTGAACACAGTATCTCCATGGGTGCTCCCCTCCAGGGTCACGGCCGGGCGATAGGTCGTCCGGGAGCGCCGATCACGCGCACTCCCGAAAGGCACGACCATGCAGTTCGTTTCCGAGCAACGCCTCGATGACGGCGTCCTCGCCCGCGAGTTCACCCTCGGCGACATCCCCGGCACCCTGTGGACGCCGGAATCCGCCGTACCGACCCCGCTGATCCTGATGGCCCACAACAACGGCCTGCCCAGGACGGAAGCCCGACTGGTGGCCCGGGCCCGGCACCACGCGGCGGCCGGCTACGCGGTCGCCTCCATCGACGCCCCCGGAAGCGGTGACCGGCCCCGTTCGGCCACCGACGACCAGGCCCGCGGCGAGCTCCGCCGGGCGATGCAGGCCGGCGAACCGGTCGACGAGATCTTCGAGTCCTTCGTCGGCCCGCTGGTCGAGAAGGCGGTCCCGGAATGGCGGACCACCCTGGACGCCCTCCTCACGCTGCCCGAGATCCACGGCGGCCCGGTCGGGTACTCGGGGTGGACCGCCGTCGGGATCGGGCTGGCGGTGGCCGAGCCGCGCATCAAAGCCGCCGGTCTCTTCGCCGGCGGTTACGTGCCCCGCGCCCAGCGCGAGGAGGCCCGCCAGGTCACCGTTCCGCTGCTGTTCCTGCTCCAGTGGGACGACAGGGGCAACCCCCGGCAGCGGGCCCTGGACCTCTTCGACGCCTTCGGCACCCAGGAGAAGACGCTGCACGCCAACCTCGGCGGGCACACCGGCACCCCCGCGTTCGAGCTGGTGGACGGGACCCGGTTCTTCGATCGCCACCTGAAGTAAGACCGAGCCGCCAGGCCGGAAGCAAGACCGATCCGCCAGGCCGGCCCCGGACGGTAGGGGTGGGCCGTGGGCGGTGCGGCTCAGGCCGCCGCGCATCGAGGACCGGCCCTGCCCCTCCTCGATGCGCGGCGAACCTCGGCGTTCTCCACGGCCGGCCGCACGCCGAGGACGCCCTCGGCACCGAGGGCAGATGGGGGCGCCCGACGTTCGGCTGCCACAATGGCCCCCATGGACGCAGCAGAAACGAGGAGCAACCTCGGACCAGCCCGCCGTTCCCACGACGCTTCGGCGCGTCCGCCCCTGCCGCTCTGGGTGCCGCCGGTGTGCGCCGTCATGTTCGGCGCCGCGGTGGCCCTCCAGACTCCCCGCGATGGCATGCCGGGTCTGACGGCTCCCCTCGTCGGCCTCGTCCTCGCCCTCGGCGCCTACGCGCTGGTCACGGGCGTCCGCGCCCGCCAGGGCACGCCGAAGCGGCGCGTTTCCCCGGCGGCCCTGGCCGCGACCGCGACCGGCGTCACCGCCTTCTCGACGTCCTCCCTCAACAGCACCAGCACGTCCGACCTGCGCTGGCTCTATCTCGCCGCGGGTGTCGTCGTCGCCGGGATCGTCTGGTACCGCCTTCAGAGGAACGCGCCTGGCAGCGCCCGTAGTTGACGGTGCCCCCGCGCGGGGAACCCGTCGGCTCGAAACGAGTGGTCAGAGCGGTCCTGGGAGGGCGCGGGAGCCCGTCACCGATCCGTGAGGAGCCCGGGCAGCTTGCGCATGTCGTCGAAGACGACGGTGCCGGGGCCTTCGAGCCGGTGCGCGGGAATCATTCCCCCCGCGTAGGCGAACGCGCGCATGCCCGCGGCTCGGGCCGCCTGAAGTCCGTACGGGCTGTCCTCGACGACGGCGCACGCCTGCGGTGAGACGCCCATCCGCTGCGCGGCGTGGAGGAACAGGTCAGGCGCCGGTTTGCCGTGCTCGACCTCGTCGGCACTGAAGATGCGGCCCTCGAAACGTTGACGGAGACCGGTCAGTCCCAGGGTGAAGCGCATCTTGTCGTGGCTTCCGCTGGACGCGATGCAGGTGGAGAGATCGGCAATCGCGTCAAGGGCGTCAAGCGCATCGACCACACCGGGAACGGGGACGAGGTCGGCGGCCAGCGCCTCGCGGTAGAGCGGCTCGATCTCGTCCTGCCAGCCGGCCGGCAGGCTCTCCCCGAGGTGGGCCTCCACCTCCCTCGCCATGGACTGGTTCGAGCGGCCCATGAACCGCTCGACGATCTCGGCCTCGGTGAGGTGCCACCCCCACTTCGCCAGGACGAGGGCATCCACGCGCACGGCGATGCGCTCGCTGTCGACCAGTACCCCGTCGCAGTCGAATATGACGAGTTCCATCGCATGGCTCATAACTGCAGCGTAGACGGGTCTTCTGGACCGGGGCACGCGACGACGAACCCGTGCTCTGCCACCGGGCAGGACACCCCGACGCCCCGGCACGCGAGCCTTGGCCCGGACCGCCGATCCGGCAGGCACCCAACGGCCCTGCGCTCCGGACCGGTCCGGAGCGCAGGGCCGTCACGGGCTACAGCGAGGGAAGCTCCCCCGTCCGGACGCTGCGCACGAACGCGCTCCAGACGTCCGCGGGAAAGACGAGCGCGGGGCCGTCAGGGTCCTTCGAGTCCCGAACCGGAACCACTCCGGGCATGCCGTCGACGACTTCAAGGCAGCTGCCCTGATCAGAGCCGCTGTAGCTGCTCTTGCGCCAACCGGTGAGCGTCGAGGCCGTTGCGATTATGTGGTCAGATGTCATGTCCGAAGTCCTTCGCTGTGGCTCGCAGGAGGGTGAGCGACTCCTTCAGCGGGAGCGCGTCCGTCAGGGCAAGATCGTATGTGTTCTGGAACCGCTCAACCATCGCCGGAGAGTCGTGCACCTTGCCCGTGTACAGGCCCTCGACGTAGGCGACCGGCGGTTGGTCCTCGAACCACATTGAACGCTCAGTCGTTGTCTTTGAGGGCCGCTACCAGCTGATGTCCCTCCTTGGCGCCCCGTCGTAGCAGGGTGGCGGCAGTCGTGTGCAGCTTGTTCCATGAATGCGGGCGCCCGACGGCGGCTGCGGCGGGGACGCTTGCCAAGGCCACGGACAGGGCACGGTCCGGTTCGCCCACTCCGGCAAGAGCGTGTGCGAGGCAGGCACGGAACCAGGCTTTGTCACGCCGGTACGTGTCAGGCATCGCGTCAACTCCGAGGGTGAGTTGGTCCACGGCGGTCGACCAGTCACGAAGGTGCAGTGCTGCCATGCCGCGCTGCATCGTGAACCAGGTCTCGTCGTAGAAGTACATCCAGACCGGTTCGTCCTCCGGGTGCTCGGACGCTTCGCTGATGAGGTCCTGCGCTTCATCGAGCAGACGGTGCGTTTCGACGACCGTGCCGCTCAGTGCGTGCCCGCGAGCGGCCATCTGCGCCGCCATCCCTTGGACACCGTTCGATGTGCCGGTGAACGACCGGCGAGCGGCCTCGGCGAGGCTCACGCAACGGGTGGCGCGGCCTTTGGACCACGCGAGGTGCGCCTTCATGTTGAGCGTCGTGGCAGCCATGTTGGCGTCACCGGCCTCCAACGCCCACTCGTGGGAACGGTCGTACCAGGCCAGGGCGGCGGCCGTGTTGTCCTGGTCGCCTGCCATCCACGCGAGGAACTGGGCGTGCTCGGCTGCCAGTCGGACCACACGGTCGTTCAGCGGCCCGCGCGCGCCCGAGTACAGGTCCACGACCGTCCCGAGTTGCCGACGCATAACGTCCATGAGAGGCCGCGACCCGATGTCGTCCTCGGCACGGCGGTGCTCGGCCAGCAGCCGGTCAAGCCAGTCGAGGGTGGCGGCGTCCACCCGCCGCCCACCTTCGACGATGCCCGTCACTCGGTCGAGCAGATCCTCGTCCGGCAGGGCACCGGGCAGTGACAGACCGGGAACCGGATCACTCCCGGCATCCCCTCGCGTCCCGCTGTCCCGGCGCCGCTCCGGCAACCCGAGCCCGACCACGATCCGCTGCCGCACCTCGGCGGAGGTCACTCGTCGCCGGCCGCGTTCGATATCGGAAACGTCGGACTGGGCGAGGCCGGTCCGTTCACCCAGCTTGGTCTGGCTCAATCCGGTGAGCTTGCGGTACGTGCGGAAGACGGCGCCCCAGTCCTCACTGGCAATCGCCGTTGCTAACTGCGGGTGGGACCACAGAGGCCCGGGCGTTTCCTCCATGCCTCAAATATAGGGCGCCCTATAGGGCCTTGGGATGGGACTGGGCGTTTTGTGGCGGCAAGGTCTTGTCACGGCAGACCCCCGTGACCGTTTTACCGGTCCGGGGGCGTGGACAACCTGACGAAGGCAGGCTGACATGCGCGGGTTCATGGAGTCGTGGCCGCCCGGGGTGAAAGCGGATGTGGGCGGGCCCGCGGTGAGCGGCGCCCGGCTTCTGCCGTGGCCGGGGCCGGACGGCGGCGCGTGCTATCTCCGGTCGGATGAGTGTGACGCGATGTGGCGGCTGGCCGACGAGATGGAGTCCGTGCAGCTCGGGATAGGCCGGGAACTGCTGGGCTTTGCCCGTCGGACGCTGACGGAGACGGCACCGTCGGATGGCGAACTACGGGGCGTGGTAGCGCAGTTGTGCAGGGCTTTGTCGGACGCGTTGCGGGTTGCCGACAGCCGGGGGGCGTTGCTGGGCTTGCCCGCGAACGGGGACCAGGGGACACCGGCGGACAAGGGAGCACGGTGATCCGTCACGCCTTTGACGCGTGAACTCCCCCTTGTAGCTCAGTCAGGAAGAGCCCGGGCAGCACCGCACGCTCTCCGTTCATTCGTGCGGGCAGGCCCGATGACTCCGGTTCGAGTCCGGACAAGGGGACGTGGCGGCCCGGCACGCGGAATTCCCGCGCGCCCAGGCCGAATACCACCACGACCGACACCGTGGAAAGGAGAGCCGTATGGCCGGCGCGAGCGGCGGGGACGGCAAGACGAAGATGCTCATCGACTGGGAGTGGTTATCCGCAAGGGAGTTGTACGCCAGCGAACTGGCCTACCGGCGGCAGCAGGCGGGGCTGACGCTCATGGAACTCGCGGCAAAGTGCATGTACGAACAGTCCTATCTCCACCGGCTGGAGCGAGGACAGCGCCTCGGCACCCTGGAAGCGGCCACGGCACTGGACAAGGTGTACGGCACGGGCGACCTCCTGGTGAAGCTGTGGCACCTGGCCAAACGCGAAGCGAAGGACAAGCCGTTCCTCGGACTCGCACCCTTGGAGGCGGACGCCGTGAGCGTCCAGGAATACGCCGTCAGCGCCGTGCCGTACCTCCTCCAGACCCGCGCCTACGCCGAAGAACAGCTCCGCACCGCCCGCCCACGCAGCATCAAGCAGTTGAGCGCCCAGGTCGCCGCGCGACTGAAACGCCAGGACCGACTCACCGGACCCAACCCCGTCCACTACCGCGCGCTGATCGACGAAGCCGTACTACGCCGCAAAGCGCGTGACCCGCAGACGTGGACCGGCCAGTTGGAACACCTCATCGAGACCGCCCAGCAGCCCGATGTCTCCCTGCACGTCGTCCCGTTCGGCACCGGCCCACACCACATCCGCAGCTGCCTGGAACTCATCTTCTTCCAGGACGGCCACACCGTCGCCTACACCCAAAGCAGTTGGAGCGGCCACCTCGTCGAGGAACCCGAAGACGTCGAACCGTTGCGCCTCGCCTACGACCTGCTGCGGGACAGCGCCCTCACGCCGGCGGACTCGCTGACCTTCCTCCGCACCGTGCTGGCCGAGCACGCACCGCACAGGTGAAGGGTGCCCCCGTCCCCGGCTGGAGTTCCGGGAACAGGGGCACCCTGGGTCGCGCACGTGCCGTAGGGCCGTAGGGCGAACTACGAGGCGTAGGCCTCCAGTTCGGAGAGCTGGGCGGCGGGCCAGCCCGTGTTGGCCGTGAAGGTGAGCTTCAGGTAGCGGGTGGAGGCCGAACCGAGGGAGACCGTCGCGGTGTTGCCGGAGGACGGGTCGAAGGTGTAGCCGGCCGAGGACTTGAGCGAGGTGAAGGTGGAGCCGTCGGTGGAGCCGAGGACGGAGAGGGTCTCGGTCCGGGTGGCCCACGCGGTGGCCGGCGGCAGCTTCAGGACGAGGCGGCCGACGGTCTGGGTGGAGCCGAGGTCGACGGTGAGGGACTGCGGGAAGGCGTTGTCCGTGCTCTCCCAGTAGGAGTTGGCGTCGCCGTCGACCGCGTTGGACGCGACGTAGACGTCGTCGTGGCCGGTGTCGGTGACCGGGCGGCCCTGCGCCAGGTTGCCGTTGGGCGGGGGCGTCGTGCCGCCGGTGGTCCCACCGTCGGTCGAACCGGAAGTCGTGCCGGAGGACGTACCCGAAGAGGTACCCGAGGACGTACCCGACGACGTGCCGCCGCTGCTGTCACCGGCACCCGGCTGCGGCCAGGTCGAGCAGTCGCCCCACGTGCCGGTCCACCCGCTGTTGCCCGTGCCCTGGTTGATGGTGAAGGGCGCGAGGCCCACCGGGTAGGAGCAGTTGTAGACGCCGGTGGCGCCGGTGCCGGTGGCCGTGACGTTGCTGAACGTCGCGGAGCCGGGCGTCTCGGCCTGCACCACCACGGTGCCGGTGTTGGTCGCGGTCGCGCCGCTGACCGTCACCCCGCTGACGTCGTAGCCGTGGCCGCCGCCCGAGACGAACTCGAAGTCGCTGTAGGGGCTGTCGATGAAGGTGGTGTCACTGATCTGGACGTCCACCGTGGTGATCGCCGAGTCGTACGAGTCGACCCGCAACGCCCCCATCGGGTGGCTCCAGTTGGGGTTCATCGCGCCGGTGCGGATGAGGGTGTTCCCGGAGACCGTGACCTTGCCCGAGAGCGGGTTGAACGGCTGCAGGAACGCCTGGTTGGAGATGGCCATGCCGCTGCCGAGCGCGTTGGTGTCGGCGATCACGTTGTTCGACGCGGTGTTGTTCGAACCGCCGTAGATCGCGATGCCGTTGGCCAGGTTCGGCTGCACGATGGTGTTGCCGGTGAAGGTGTTGCCGGTGTCCGGCGAGCCCAGCGACCACATGGCGAGCGAGTCGTCACCCTGGTTGCGCAGGAAGTTGTTCTTGACGGTGACGCCCTGCGCGCTGCCGTCGAGGTTGAGGCCGTCGGCGGTGGTGCCGATGATCCGGTTGTTCTCGACGGTGAGGTTGTCGTTGTTGCCCGTCAGCCACAGGCCGCACTTCTCGCGCTGAATCCACATCCCGGAGACCACGGAGTTCGGGCCGAGGCTGCCGGTGACGAAACTGTCGGGCGAGCTGTCGTTGCGGGTGCTGACCGCGCCGATGACCGCGAAGTCGTAGAGCTTGGTGTTGCCGGTCGCGCTGGTCTGGTCGATGAAGTGCGAACTGTGCACCACCGAGTACCAGTTGCCCGCCCCGCGCACGGTGACGTCGTCGATCGGGAGCTGCGAGGTGATCGTGTAGACGCCGGACGGTATCCACACCTCCTTGCCCGCGGCCTTGGCGTCGGTGATCGCCTGGCGGAACGCCTGGGTCGAGTCGCCGCTGCCGCTGGGGTCGGCGCCGTCGTCGACCACCGAGACCGAGTTCGCGGGCTGCGCGGCGGCCGCCGCGACCTGCTCGAAGTCGGCCACGTCGATGGTGGCGGTGCCGGTGTCGCCCGAGTCGAGCTGGAGCTTGACCTTGTCGCCGGAACCGAGGTTCTGGCCCAGTTGTATACGGGAGTCGTCGAAGAAGTGGTGGGTCTTCGAGCCGGCGATGTTGCCGGTGTCCACGTAGCTGTACTGCGAGGTGACGGCGAGTTTCTGGCTGAGCTTGGTGCCGTTGACGTAGACCGACAGCGTGCCGGAGGCGCCCTGCGGCAGGTTGTAGGCGACGTCGACGGCGTTCGCCGCCTTGGTGAGGGTGAACTCGACGTACTGGCCCTGGTTGATGGTGACCGCCTGGCGGCCGGACGCCTCGGAGGCGACGGTGCCCTGGGTGTAGTCGGGCCCGATCACCTTCCCGTTGGTGTTTGCCGCTTCGGCCTCGTACTCCGTGAACGGCACCGACGCGCCGCCGCTGACGTCGAACGGCGAGACCGCCGACGCCTTGGCGGAGTTGGCCGCGCTGGCGGCCGGGGCGGTGAGGGTCAGGGCGATCAGGCCGCCCGCGGCCACTGCCGCCGCGGTGGCCGAGGCCAGCACAAGCGAGGAGCGACGTCTGGTGTCCATGGGGTGGGGGGGTTCCCTTCTGACGGGAGTCGCTGATGTGACGCACACCCTAGGGATGACGAACACGACACAGCAAGATGTCGATCGGATTTCGCAAAAATTGGATGGCTTGCAGAGATCTCGCAAATAGGCCGCAAGAATCTTGCGGTACCTGTACTAGAATCGACGCCATGACACGACGACTTGCCGAGGTGGCAAAGAAGGTCGGGGTGAGTGAGGCCACCGTCAGCCGCGTGCTGAACGGAAAGCCGGGCGTCTCCGATGCGACCCGGGCTGCGGTCCTCACCGCCCTTGACGTGCTCGGATACGAACGGCCCACCCAGCTGCGCGGGGAACGCGCTCGGCTGGTCGGCATGGTCATGCCCGAGCTGCAGAACCCCATCTTCCCCGCTTTCGCGGAGGTCGTCGGCGGTGCGCTGGCCCAACAGGGGTTCACTCCCGTGCTGTGCACGCAGACCGCCGGCGGCGTATCGGAAGCCGACTACGTGGAGTTGCTGCTCCAGCAGCACGTCTCCGGTGTGGTCTTCTTCGGCGGGCTCTACGCCCAGGCCGAGTCACCGCACGACCACTATGCCCGCCTGGCCGAGCGCAACCTGCCCACGGTGCTGATGAACGCGGCCATCGACCATCTCGACTTCCCCCGGGTCTCGTGCGACGACGCGGTGGCGGTCGAGCAGGCGATGAACCACCTCATCTCCCTTGGCCACCAACGGATCGCGCTGGTGCTCGGCCCGCCGGACCACGTGCCCTCGCGCCGCAAACTGGCCGCCGCCCGCCGGGTCGACCCCTCGGTCACCGTCGAGCACGCGCTGTTCACGCTGGAGGGCGGGCAGGCCGCGTCGAGCCGGCTGCTGGCCCGCGGCATCACGGCGTTCATCTGCGCCTCCGACCTGCTGGCGCTCGGCACGATCAGGGCCGCCCGCCGGCGCCGGCTGTCGGTGCCCGAGGACATCTCGGTGATCGGCTACGACGACTCCTCGCTGATGAACTGCACCGAGCCGCCGCTGACCACGGTCCGGCAGCCGATCGAGGCGATGGGGCGGGCCGCGGTGGACCTGCTCGCAGGCGAGATCAGCGGGGCCTCGGTCGACCACGACGAGCTGTTCTTCGAGCCGGAGTTGGTGGTCCGCGGGTCCACCGGACCGGTCCGTGACGCGGCCCGCATCCCCCACCCGGAGGCTCGCGCCAACGCGTGAACGGCGCCCGGCACGCCCGGGTGACCCCAGGGGGCGCGAGGAACTGCGCGAGGAACCGGCCGCCGGCCGGTGGTCCGGAAACTCACCGTTGCGGCTGGGCCTGCGGACCCGGCGTGCCACGGCGACGGGCTGGTCGCGCGGTGCCCCGCGCCCCTCATTCGTGACCGGCACCCGTCAAGCGCCCCTGACCAGCGGTCATGGGCCGCCGACCCCCGACGACACCGCACACCTTCCCGTCGTAACCAAGTCGTGTCTTTGCGAAATTCACGCGACATCTTGCGGACATCTATCGGGTTAAGTACGTTGAGCCAACCCGGGACGGCGGCGCACTCTCGCGCCGGACAGCATGTGCCTCACGTGCCACGGGGGTCCCAGATCGCAGTCCAACGACGCGCAGTGGTTCAGGGGAAGGGTAGAAAATGAGCAGAATCGGCTACCGCAGACTGGTGGCAGTCGCGCTGGTCGCGGGGATCGGGTTGACCGGTGCCGCGTGTTCCAGCAGCAAGAAGGACGACTCCGGGAGCAAGCCCAGCAGCGCCAGCGCCGGAACCCCCTTGGACAAGAAGACCAAGGTGACCATCAGCGTCGACTGCGAGCCGCCGACCACGAAGAAGGCCGAGCGCAAGGAGTGGATCGAGGACGTCGCCGCGTTCAACAAGATCTACCCGAACGTCACGGTCAAGAGCAAAGACGCGTTCCCGTGCGAGGACCCGGCCAAGTTCACCGCGCAACTGCAGGCCGGCAGCCAGACGGACACGTTCTACTCGTACTACACCGACCTTGAGCAGGTGCTGGACGCCGGCCAGGCCGCCGACATCTCGGACTACGTCAACGCCAAGACGATCCCGAACCTGGCGGGCATCGACCCGAGCGTGCTCAACGTCCTCAAGGACGGCGGCAAGCTCTACGGTCTGCCCACCTCGAACTACAAGATGGGCCTGATCTACAACCGGAAGATCTTCCAGGAGGCCGGGCTCGACCCGAACAACCCGCCGACCACCTGGGACCAGGTCCGGCAGGACGCCAAGGTGATCAGCGACAAGCTGGGCAGCAAGGGCATCACCGGCTACATGGACAACTCGGCGGGCAACCAGGGCGGCTGGCACCTGGTCTCCGAGATGAACGGCATGGGCGTCCGCGCGGTCAGCGAGGACGGCAGCAAGGCCACCTTCAACGAGGCCGGCACCAAGCAGGTCCTGCAGACCCTGCACGACATGCGCTGGACCGACAAGTCCATGCCCGCCACCCCCGGCCTGGTCTGGGGTGACGTCCAGAAGGCGATGGGCACCGGCAAGATCGGCATGTACGTCGGCGCGCCCGACGACGTCACCCTTGAGGTGCAGCAGTACCACGCCGACTACAAGGACCTGGGCATGGCCCCGATCCCCGGCGGCAAGATCGCGCTCATGGGCGGCAACGACTACATGTTCAAGAAGTCGGACAGCCCGGACCAGATCAAGGCCGGCATCGCCTGGATCAACTACAAGTACCTGACCCTCGGCAAGGGCCAGTTCAACTACGTGCGCACCAAGGCGGACGGCCTGCCGGTCGGCCTGCCCGAGCCCTTCTTCTTCACCGGTTCGGCGAAGGACCAGGACAACCAGCTCAAGGCCGCCAGCGCGACCATCCCGGTGGACAACTTCAAGACCTACACCGGCGTGGACACCCCGGTGCTCGCCGAGCCGCCGAACGCGCAGAAGGTCTACACCGTCCTCGACACCGTGATGTCCGGCGTGCTGACCAACAAGAACGCGAACATCGACAAGCTGCTGAACACCGCGACCGACCAGGTGAACCAGCTCCTGGCCGCCAGTAGCTGACCGCACAGCCCCGCGGGGGCCGGTCCGGCGACCGGTCCCCGCTTCGCGGGCACCTGACATCACCGCACCACTTTCAGCCGAGGAGCCCTCATGGCGGCGACGACCGTCCCCGAGAAAACGACCAAGCGCCACGCCGGGCGCCCGGCCGGCCCAGGCCGACGTGCCGAGAGAAGCGGGCTGCGCCGCAAGGTGGCGGAGAACCTCCAGGCCTACGGCTTCCTCGTCGGCGCGGTCATCTGCTTCCTGGCCTTCTCGTGGTACCCGATGGTCCGCGAGTTCATCATGAGCTTCCAGGACAAGAAGCGGGGCGTGACGTCCTGGGTCGGGATGAAGAACCTCGACCGCGTCTACCACGACCCGTTCTTCTGGACCGCGTGGAAGAACACCGCCGAGTACACCGGCTACGCGCTGGTCATCGGGTTCGCGCTGCCCTTCTTCGTGGCGATCATCCTCAACGAGCTGCGGCACGCGCAGGCGTACCTGCGCATCCTCGTCTACCTGCCGGTGATGCTCCCGCCGGTGGCCGGCGGCCTGCTCTTCAAGTACTTCTACGACCCGGACTACGGTCTCTTCGACCACATCCTCAAGACGCTCCACCTACCGACGTCGCAATGGCTCGACTCGTCCCATACCGCGATGATCTCGGTGGTGATCGCGGCCACCTGGATGAGCATGGGCAGCGCCACCCTGATCTACCTGGCCGCGCTGCAGAACATACCCGGCGAGCTCTACGAGGCCGCCGACCTGGACGGCGCCGGGCTGTGGAGCAAGATCTGGCACGTCACGATCCCGCAGACCCGCATGGTGCTGTCGCTGATGCTGCTGTTGCAGATCGTGGCGACCATGCAGGAGTTCACCAACGTCTTCGTGCTGGCGGGCGGCAACGGCCCGGAGAACTCGACCATGACGGTCGTCTACATGATCTACCAGTACGGATTCCGCTACAACAACCTCGGAAGCGCCGCGGCGCTGGGCCTCTTCCTGCTGCTGGTGCTGATCGTCTTCTCGGGCGTCTACACGCGGCTGAGCCGGACCAGCGAGCAGGACGGATAACGGACCATGGCAGCCATCTCCTCGCAAGCGAACCGCACCCTGATCTCGTCGGCCGCGCTCAGCCGCCGCAAGGGCAGGATCACCTACCGGATCGTGCTGACCGTGGTGCTGATCGTCTTCACCCTGGTCTTCCTCGGCCCGCTGTACTGGATGGTCACCGGCGGCTTCAAGTCCGCCAGTGAGGTCGTCGCGAACCCGCCGACGTACTTCCCCAAGCACCCCAAGCCCGGCACCTACCACACCGCGTGGACCCAGCTGAAGCTCGCCAAGCTGCTCTTCAACACGCTGTACTACGCGTTCGGCGCGCTCCTCTTCCAACTGGTCTTCGACGTCGCCGCCGCGTACGCGGTCTCCAAGCTGCGGCCGGTGTTCGGCAACATCATCCTGGCCGGCATGCTGGCCACGCTGATGATCCCGTCCGCGGTGCTGATCGTCCCGCAGTACGTCACGGTGCTCGACCTGCCGCTGCTGCACTTCAACCTGATCGGCACCCCGTGGGCGATCTGGCTGCCGACGGTGGCCAACGGCTTCAACATCTTCCTGCTGAAGCGTTTCTTCGACTCGATCCCGAACGACCTGATGCACGCCGCCTCGATCGACGGCGCCGGCCCGCTGCGCACGCTGTGGTCGATCATCCTGCCGATGTCCCGACCGATCCTCGGCGTGGTGTCGATCTTCGCGGTGGTCAACGTCTGGAAGGACTTCCTCTGGCCGATGCTGGTGGAGCCCGACCCGAACAAGCAGCCGATCAACCTCGGTATCAACTCGCTCTCGCAGGGCGTCCCGGAGAACGTCATCATCGCCGCGCTGGCCATCTCCGCGGTGCCGACCCTGCTGATCTTCCTGCTCTTCCAGCGCAACATCATGTCCGGTCTGACCGCGGGCAGCCTCAAGGGCTGACGCCCCGACCGCTCCTCCGGCCTTGCGACCGCACAACCCACGCACCCGCAAGCCCCATCCGCACCACCCAGCAGCACTCCGCCGCCGGTCCTCATGCCAGCATCCCCGCCATCAGGGGCCGGCGGCGGGGTCCCACCTGCCCGAAAGGACGTTGACGTGGCAGACACCCCTCAGCCCGAGGCCGACGAGAACTGGTGGCGCGGCGCGGTCATCTACCAGGTCTACCCGCGAAGCTTCGCTGACAGCAACGGAGACGGGACCGGTGATCTCGCCGGCGTGCGCTCCCGGCTGCCGTACCTGGCCGAGCTGGGCGTCAACGCCTTGTGGTTCAGCCCGTGGTATCCGTCGCCGATGGCCGACGGCGGCTACGACGTCGCCGACTACCGGGACGTCGAGCCGGTCTTCGGCTCGCTCGCCGAGGCCGAGAAGCTGATCTCCGAAGCCGTCGCGCTGGGCATCAGGACCATCATCGACATCGTGCCGAACCACATCTCCGCGGTGCACCCCTGGTTCAAGGAGGCCCTGGCGGCCGGCCCGGGCTCGCCCGCGCGCGAGCGGTTCTGGTTCCGGCCCGGCCGCGGCGAGCACGGCGAACTGCCGCCGAACAACTGGCCGTCGCAGTTCGGCGGCCCGGCCTGGACCCGCACCACCAACCCCGACGGCACGCCCGGCGACTGGTTCCTGAACCTCTTCGACTCCGAGCAGCCGGACCTGAACTGGAACCACCCGGAGGTCCTGGCCGAGCACGAGGACATCCTGCGGTTCTGGTTCGACCGTGGCGCCGGCGGCGTCCGCATCGACTCCGCGGCCATGGTCTCCAAGGACCCGGACCTGCCCGACCTGCCGGACCCGTCCGCCGGCGCCGACGCGGTGCTGCCCGCGCACCCGTACGTCGACCGCGACGACCTGCACGACATCTACCGCGACTGGCGGCGGATCGCCGACTCCTACCCCGGCACCCGCATCCTGGTCGGCGAGGTGTGGCTGCCGGACGCCGAGCGGTTCGCCCGCTACCTGCGGCCGGACGAGATGCACACCGCGTTCAACTTCGACTTCCTGGCCTGCCCGTGGGAGCCGGCCCGGCTGCGCACCTCGATCGAGACCACGCTGGCCGCGCACGCGCCGGTGAGCGCGCCCGCCACCTGGGTGCTGTGCAACCACGACGTGACCCGCACGGTGACCCGCTACGGCCGGCAGGACACCGGGTTCGACTTCGCCACCAAGGCGTTCGGGGTGCCGACCGACCTGGAGCTGGGCACCCGCCGGGCCCGGGCGGCGGCGCTGCTGACGCTGGCGCTGCCCGGCTCGGTCTACCTCTACCAGGGCGAGGAGCTGGGGCTGCCGGAGGTCGAGGACATCCCGACCGGCAAGTTGCAGGACCCGATGTACCTGCGCTCCGAGGGCACCAACCCGGGCCGCGACGGCTGCCGTGTGCCGCTGCCGTGGTCCGGTGACGTCCCGCCGTTCGGCTTCAGCCCGGCCGGCTCGGCCGAGTCGTGGCTGCCGCAGCCGGCGGAGTGGGCCGCGCGCACCGCCGAGATCCAGTCCGCCGACCCGGCGTCCATGCTCTCGCTCTACCGCGCCGCGATACGGCTGCGGAAGGACGAGCCCGAGCTGGGCGGCGACGGCCCGTTCGAGTGGCTCGACAGCGATGTCGAGGTGCTCGCCTTCCGCCGCTCGGACCGGTTCGTCTGCATGGTGAACCTCGGCGAGGCCGCGGTGGAACTGCCCGCGCACGAGGAGCTGTTGCTCACGTCGGGGCCGCTGACGGAGAGTGGCCGGGTGCCGCAGGACACGGCGGTGTGGCTGCGCGTCTGACCGGACCACCTCCGGGGCGGGGGCGCCACGCCAGGGCGCCCCTGCCACCCGGAACCCGTTCCCCCGTTGACCGGAAACGGTTACGGTGTTCCTGTGCGCGGTCGCCGGCGGCAGGCTTGGGCCCGTCGTCCGCGGGAGCGCGCGACAGCACGTGTGGGGCCGGCTCACCTTGTCAGGGCCGGCCCCATACGTATGCCCGGACCCGGGTCTACACGACCGGGTCGGCACGTACGCCCGGGCCCCGGCTCAGCCGAGCAGCCGTCGCAGCCGGCCGGCCTGGCGCTCCTGGGTGCCGGGCGGGTTGCGGGGGCGCTCGGGGTCGTCGAAGCATCCTCCCCCGCCCGGCCGCTCGGGCGCCGCGTTTTCCGGGTTCGGTGTGGGAAGGGCGACAGCGACATCGCGTCGGGGTGACGATTAGACTGGGAGGCGTGCCTCAACTACGCCTCGCACTGAATCAGATCGACTCCCGCGTCGGCGACATCGCCGGGAACCGCGCGGAGGTGCTGCGCCGTACCCGCTACGCGGCCGAGCAGGGTGCCCACCTGGTCGCGTTCCCCGAGATGATGCTGACCGGCTACCCCGTCGAGGACCTCGCCCTGCGCGCGTCGTTCGTCGAGGCCAGCCGGGCCGCGCTGGAGGACCTGGCGCGCGACCTGGCCGCGGAGGGGCTGGGCGGGCTGCCGGTGGTGGTCGGCTACCTCGGCCGCAGCGAGAACGCCCAGCCGAAGTACGGCCAGCCCGCCGGCGCGCCGCAGAACTGCGCGGCGGTGCTGCACGGCGGCAAGGTCGCGCTGCGCTTCGCCAAGCACCACCTGCCGAACTACGGGGTCTTCGACGAGTTCCGCTACTTCGTGCCGGGCGACACGATGCCGGTGATCCGGGTCGGCGGCGTCGATGTGGCGCTGGCGATCTGCGAGGACCTGTGGCAGGACGGCGGCCGGGTACCGGGCGCCCGGGAGGCCGGCGCGGGCCTGCTGCTGTCGGTCAACGCCTCGCCGTACGAACGCGACAAGGACGACACCCGGCTGGACCTGGTCCGCAAGCGCGCCCGGGAGGCCGGCTGCACGCTGGCCTACCTGGCGATGGTCGGCGGGCAGGACGAGCTGGTCTTCGACGGCGACTCGATCGTGGTCGGGGCGGACGGCGAGGTGATCGCCCGGGCGCCGCAGTTCGCCGAGGAGTGCGTGCTGCTCGACCTGGAACTGCCCGCGGCGGCCGCCGAGGTGCCCGCGGGACGGGTCGCGGACGGCCTGGAGCTGCGCCACGTGACGCTCTCCGCCGAGCCGGTCCCCGCGTACCGGCCGGAGTTCACCGGCGTCGAGACCGAGCGGCTGGGCGACGAGGCGGAGATCTACGGCGCGCTGGTCACCGGCCTGCGCGCGTACGCCGAGAAGAACGGCTTCCGCTCGGTGCTGATCGGGCTGTCCGGCGGTATCGACTCCGCGCTGGTCGCGGCCCTGGCGTCCGACGCGGTCGGCGCGGAGAACGTGTACGGGGTGTCGATGCCGTCGGCGTACTCCTCGGACCACTCCAAGGGCGACGCGGCCGAGCTGGCCCGCCGCACCGGGCTCAACTTCCGTACGGTGTCGATCGCCCCGATGTTCGACGCCTACATGGAGTCCCTGAAGCTGACCGGGCTCGCCGAGGAGAACCTCCAGTCGCGGCTGCGGGGGGTGACGCTGATGGCCATCTCCAACCAGGAGGGCCAGATCGTGCTCGCCCCGGGCAACAAGAGCGAGCTGGCGGTCGGTTACTCCACGCTCTACGGCGACTCGGTGGGGGCGTACGGCCCGATCAAGGACGTCTACAAGACCACCGTCTTCCGCCTGGCCCGCTGGCGCAACGCGGACGCGGAGGCGCGCGGTGAGACGCCGCCGATTCCGGAGAACTCGATCGTCAAGCCGCCGAGCGCGGAGCTGCGGCCCGGCCAGGTCGACACGGACTCCCTGCCGGACTACGACGTGCTGGACCGCGTGCTGGAGCTGTACGTCGACCGGGACCAGGGCCGCGACGAGATCGTCGCGGCCGGGTACGACGAGGAGTTGGTCACGCGCGTGCTCAAGCTCACGGACACCGCGGAGTACAAGCGGCGGCAGTACCCGCCGGGTACCAAGATCTCGGCGAAGGGTTTCGGCAAGGACCGCCGTCTGCCCATCACCAACCGCTGGCGCGAAGGGGGTTGAGCGGACCCGCCCGGCTGCCCCGTCCCCGCCGTACGGGAGGGACCTCGCGGTCCGCGGCGGCTTGTCGGGCAGCCGGCGGACCGGGGCACCCCGGAGGGGCCCGTCAGGGCAGTTCGAGCCTCGCTGCCACCGGGAGGTGGTCGCTGCCGGTTCTGGGGAGGGTCCAAGAGGACACCGGCTCGATTCCCCTGACCATGATCTGGTCGATCCGCGCCATCGGGAAGGACGCCGGCCAGCTGAAGCCCATGCCGTTGCCGGCCGCGCCCTGGGTGGAGCGCATCTGGGAGGTGACGGAGGCGAGCGCGCGGTCGTTCATCGTGCCGTTGAGATCGCCGAGGAGCACCACGTGCGGCAGTTGCTCCGCGGCGATCGCCTTGCCGAGCGCGTCGGCGGCCCGGTCGCGCTGCCCGGCGGTGAAGCCCGCGTCGAACTTCACCCGCACCGACGGCATGTGCGCCACGTACACCGCGACCTTCCCGTGCGGGGTGTCGGCGGTGGCGCGCATGGCCCGGGTCCAGCCCAGCCGTATGTCGACCGGGCGGACCGAGCTGAGCGGGTACTTGCTCCACAGCCCGACGGTGCCCTGCACGGAGTGGTACGGATACGCGGCGGCGAGGTCGCGGCTGTAGCGGGACACCTCGTCGGAGGCCAGCTCCTCCAGGGCGACCAGGTCGGCGTGGGCGGCGATCACGTCCTTGGCGGTGCCGTCGGGGTCGGGGTTCTCGGCGTTGACGTTGTGCGTGAGCACGGTCAGGTCGCCGCCGGACCCGGACTTGTCGGTCATCAGCCCGCCGAAGAGGTTGAACCACACCACGGCCGGCAGCACCACCGCGATCAGCGCGGTGACCGAGCGGCGCAGCACCGCCACCACCAGCAGCACCGGCACGATCAGCCCGAGCCAGGGCAGGAACGTCTCCAGCAGGCTGCCGAGGTTGCCGACCCGGTTCGGCACCCGCGCGTGGAAGACCAGCAGGCCGGTCAGCACCACGGCGACCACCGCCGTCGCGATCCCGCGCCGCCACATCCCGTCCGGCCGCCACCATCGCAGGAAGCGGGCGCGCAGCCGGTCTCGGGCTCCGGACGCGGCTCCCGACCCTGCCGGGTCGCCGCCGTCCGTGCTCGCGTCCGTGCTGTTCTGCGCCTGCGTCATAGAAGTCCTTGCCTGCCGCTTGCGGGTGCTTCAGAACCCTAGGGCCTGTCGTCGGATCTCCGCGGCGTCGCACCGCCCGGCAGGTGCGTCTGCCGCGTTGTCGTCGGTCCCCGGCTCACCGGACACCGCTCCTTCAACCGCGGAGTGCCGACACGGAGTTCCCACGCGGAGATCCGTGCGACCGACCCGAGGCGACACTACGGGATTCGTATGTGAACCGACGGCTTGACGGGGGTGTCGGGTTCCGCGGCACGGCACTTACCGGGAGGACTGTGACAAGACCATCACACAGCGGCCGGCGGCCCACCGGATTCTCCGGGTGGGCCGCCGGCCGCTGACGAGGACGGAATGACGGTGACGGGTGACGGGCGACGGGTGACAGGCGACGGGTCAGTCGCGGGGGCGCATCCCGTCCAGGAGGGTGTCCACCACGCGGTCGGCGAGGTCCTCGGGGAGCGAGGAGTCCGGGCGCAGGGTGGCGCGGGCGAGCACGGGACCGGCCACCATGTCGCAGAGCAGTTCGAGGTCGGTACCGAGTTCGGGACGGATCTGGCCGGTGGCGATGCCGCGCTCCAGCAGCGCCCTGAGCATCTGGCGGCGGCCGGCGATGACGGTGTCGTGGTAGCGCTTCCACAGCCGCGGGTTGCTCTGCATCTGCGTCACCATGGTCCGCAGCAGCGCGGACTCCCGCTTGGCGAGGCTGTGCCGGCGGATGAACTCGACCGCGCAGACCAGGTCCGTACGCAGGTCGCCGGTGCGGCTGACCGGTGGTGGCGGGTCCACGGTGTCGAGCACGTCGAACAGCAGCGCGTCCTTGCCGGACCAGCGCCGGTACACCGTCGCCTTGCCGACGCCCGCTTCCCGGGCGATGCCCTCCATGGTCAGGTCGCCGATCGACGTGCCCTCGGAGATCAGCCGCAGCACGGTGTCGATGACCGTACGGTCGACGGCCGCGTTGCGCGGGCGTCCGCGCGGTGCCGTGGCCGCCGCCGTACCGTCCGGCGTACGGTCCGCGGCACCGCCCGGGGAAGTGCCCACCGTCACTGCTCGACTCCCACCATCTCCCGCTCCTCCGAGCCGCCGCCGGCCGCGCGCGCCGGTGCGTCCTTGGGGGGCAGGAAGGCGAGCGCGATCACGCCGCCGATGATCGCGACCGCGGCGGAGGCGGCCGCCGTGATGTGCATGGCGTGGATGAACGCGTCGTTGGCGGGCTGGATCAGCACGTTGCCGCGCGGGCCGATCTTCTGCGCGACGCCTAGGGTCGCCTCGATCGACTCGCCGGCCGCGTGCCGCTTGTCGGCGGGCAGGCTGCCGAGGTGGGTGCTGATGCCGTTGCGGTAGACGGTGGACATCACCGAGCCGAGCACGGCCACGCCGAGGGCGCCGCCGACCTGCCGGAAGGTGTTGTTGACCGCGGAGCCGGAGCCGGCCTTCTCACGCGGCAGCGACGACATGATCATCACGGTGGCGGGCGGCATGACGTGCGCCATCGCGGTGCCCATCACGAAGAACAGCACCTCCAGCTCCCAGATCGGGGTGGACTGGCCGAGCATGAGGAAGCCGAGGAAGGACAGCCCGGTCAGCACCATGCCGCCGGCGCACACCACCCGGGCGCCGAGCTTGTCCACCAGCAGCCGGGCGCGCGGCGCGAACACCATCTGGGCGGCGGCCAGCGGGAGCAGCAGCAGGCCGGACTGGAGGGCGCTGTAGCCGCGGACCGACTGGGTGTAGAAGACGATGAAGAAGGTCACGCCCATCAGCGCGAAGAAGACCAGGCCGATCGCGGCGACCGAGGCGGAGAACTGCCGCTTCTTGAAGTAGGCGACGTCCAGGGCCGGGTGGTCGCTGCGCGCCTCGTACCAGACGAAGCCGCCGAGGATGGCGAGGCCGCCCACGGAGGTGGCCCACACCTCCGGGCGGGTGAAGTCGCCGTACTGGCCGCCCTTGATGATGCCGTAGATGAGCAGCACCAGGCCGGCGATGGACAGCAGCACGCCGACCGGGTCGAGCCGGCCGGGCCGCGGGTCCTTGGAGTCGGGCACGATCAGGAACATCGCGATCAGCGCGGCGACCACGATCGGCACGTTGACCAGGAAGACCGAGCCCCACCAGAAGTGCTGGAGCAGCAGGCCGCCGGTGATCGGGCCGACCGCGATGGCCAGGCCGACCACGCCCGCCCAGATGCCGATGGCGCGCGGCTGCTCCTCGCGCTCGAAGACGTTCATGATGATGGCGAGGGTGGCGGGCATGATGAACGCGCCGCCCAGGCCCATCACGCCGCGCCAGGCGATCAGTTCACCCGCGGAGCCGGCGAACGCGGACAGCGCGGAGCCGCCGCCGAACACGAACATGCCGAAGAGCAGCACCTTCTTGCGGCCCAGCCGGTCGCCGAGCAGGCCCGCGGTGAACAGCAGGCCGGCGAAGACCAGGGTGTACGAGTTGATCGCCCACTCCAACTCGCTCTGGCTGGCGCCGAGTCCGGTCGGGGCGGGTTGGGCGATCGTCTTCATCGCCACGTTGAGGATCGAGTTGTCCAGCACCACGACGAGCAGGCTGAACAGCAACACGGTGAGAATCGCCCAGCGGCGGCGATGGATCGCCTCGGGCACCTTGGTGACTATCACATCAGCGGCCATTGCACGAGGGTACCCCATTTACGATACGGCCCCGTCTCGTATCGTAAAGCCCGGGTAAAAGCAGCACCTCAGCGGAGGGCTTTCGGCGCGGCGCCGGGCGTGTCAGCATGGGAGGTGGTCCGGGGACGCCGTCAGGGCGCCTCGAGATGACATGAAGGAGCCGTCACCATGACGCAACTTCCGGCTGCCCAGAACCCAGCCGACAACCCCAAGGCGCTCTACGGCGGGACCGGCTCCCGCCGGGTGACCGTGCGTGACCTGGGCGCCGCCAAGGAGCGCGGCGAGAAGTGGCCCATGCTCACCGCGTACGACGCGATGACCGCGTCCGTCTTCGACGAGGCGGGCATCCCCGTGCTGCTGGTCGGTGACTCGATGGGCAACTGTCACCTCGGCTACGACACCACCGTGCCGGTCACGCTCGACCACATGACGATGCTGTCCGCCGCCGTCGTCCGCGGCACCCGGCGGGCCCTGATCGTCGGCGACCTGACCTTCGGCTCGTACCAGGAGGGCCCGGTGCAGGCCCTGCGCAGCGCGACCCGGCTGGTGAAGGAGGCCGGCGTCGGCGCGGTGAAGCTGGAGGGCGGCAAGCGCTCGCTGGCCCAGACCGAGGCGCTGGTCGAGGCCGGCATCCCGGTCATGTCGCACATGGGCCTGACCCCGCAGTCCGTGCACACCCTGGGCTACCGCGTGCAGGGCCGTGGCGACGAGGCGGCGCACCGCCTGATGCAGGACGCCAAGGCCGCGCAGGAGGCGGGCGCCTTCGCGCTGGTGCTGGAACTGGTGCCGAGCGAGGTCGCCGCCGAGATCACCCGCACCCTGGAGATCCCCGTGATCGGCATCGGTGCCGGCCCCGACACCGACGCGCAGGTGCTGGTGTGGACCGACATGGCCGGGATGACCGGCGGCAAGGTGCCGCGCTTCACCAAGCAGTACGCCGACCTGCGCCGCACCCTGGGTGACGCGGCGAAGGCGTACGCGCAGGACGTGGTGGGCGGGGAGTTCCCGGCCGAGGAGCACACCTTCCACTGACGTCGAGGGGGCGAGGCGGGCGGGTCCGGGTGTGTCCGGGCCCGCCCGCCTGCGCCTTCCGCGGCTTTTCCGCCTCCCGGATGAGACATTCCGGCCGCGGGTCCGTATGGAGGGCGTGAGCGCCGCCGCCGCGGCGACCCGCCACCCTTGGAAAGCCACCCGCTGATGTCTCGATCCGCGATACGCGAACTCGACCGGGAGCCGCCGGTGCGGCAGGATGCGCCCGTGGACGGACCCCCTCCGGAGCTACCGGAACAGGCCGGTGCGGCGCGGCCGGCCGGCCCGCCCGGGCCCGACGGCACGGCCCGGCCCGGTGCGGTGGCCGGTGCCGCGCCGGTGCCCGGTGCTGGGCCGGTGTCCGGTGCCGAGCCCGCGCCCGGGTCGGGGTCGGGGTCCGGGTCGGGGTCCGGGTCCGGGTCGGGGTCGGGGTCCGACGGCGCGGTCCCGGAGGAAGACCTCATGCGGGCGCTGTACCGCGAGCACGCGGGCGCCCTGTTCACCTACGTCCTCAAGCTCGTCGCGGGCGACCGCCACCTCGCCGAGGACGTCGTGCAGGAGACGCTGCTGCGGGCCTGGAAGAGCGCGGCGCAGCTCGACCCGGCGGCCAGGTCGCTGCGGCCCTGGCTGGTCACCGTCGCCCGGCGGATCGTGATCGACGGCCACCGCAGCCGGCAGGCCCGGCCCCCCGAGACCTCCCCCGCCGCCCTGGACCTGCTGCCGGCGCGCGACGAACTGGAGCGCTCGCTGCGCCTGATGACGATCTCCGACGCCCTCCAGGACCTGTCCCCCGCCCACCGCGAAGCACTCGTCGAGACGTACTTCAAGGGCCGTACAGTCAGCGAGGCGGCCGAGGAGCTGGGGCTGCCGCCCGGCACCGTACGGTCCCGGGTCTTCTACGCGCTGCGCGCCGCACGGAACGCGCTGGAGGAGAGAGGGGTGACCACCTCGTGAACCCCATGACGCCTCATGTGGACGTGGGCGCCTATCTGCTCGGGGCCCTCGACGACGCGCAGATGTCGGCGTTCGAGGAGCACCTGGCCGGGTGCGACGAGTGCGGGCGGGAGCTGGACGAGCTGAGCGGGGTGGTGCCGGTCCTCGCCGAGCTGCGGGAGGACGGGATCGGCTTCCCCGAGCCGCCCGGCGACGCGCTGCTGGACCGGCTGCTGCGGCAGGTCTCCGGCGAGCGCCGGGCCCGCCGCAGGCGGCGGCTGGTCGCGGTCGCGGTGGCCGCGGCGCTGGTCGTCGGCGGGCCCACCGTCGCGGTGCTGGCCACCCACGACGGCACCGCCACCCCTGCCGCCAGTGCCCTCCCGGGCGCGCAGGACTCGGCGCGCGACCCGTCGACCGGGGTGTCCGCCGTCGTCGGGCTCACCGACAAGGCGTGGGGCACCGCGGTCAGCCTGCGGCTGGCCGGGGTGCGCGGCCCGGACCACTGCCACCTGGACGCCGTGGGCCGCGACGACTCCCGGGAGACCGTCGCGACCTGGTCGGTGCCGCAGGGCGGGTACGGCACGGGCGAGCAGCCCAAGGCGCTGACCGTGAGCGGCGCCACCGGGATGCACCCCACGGCGATCAGCCGGTTCGAGGTGCGCGCCGCCGACGGCACCCTGCTGCTGAGCATCCCGCAGGCCGGCGCGCAGCCCACGGACCGCCCGCGCGGCACCGCCGGCTGACCCGCCGGGCGCCCGGCGATCACCGCACCGTCCCGTCACCACCGCGCTGACCTGCTGCTTTCGTCACCGATATCCCGCCGACATATCGCTGTCGGTGGGATATCGGTGCCGTGTCGGTGGGCCCCTGCATGGTGGTGGACATGACGACGCGACTGACAGAGAACGGTGGGACCGCCGCCGTCGAGGTGCGCGGTCTGGTCAAGCACTACGGCCCGACCAAAGCCCTCGACGGGGTGGATCTGGAAGTGCGCCAGGGCACGGTGCTCGGCGTCCTCGGCCCGAACGGGGCCGGCAAGACCACGCTCGTACGGGTGCTGTCCACGCTGGTGCGGCCGGACGCCGGCAGCGCCCACGTGGCGGGCTACGACGTACTCAAGCAACCCCGGCAGCTGCGCCGGGTGATCGGGATGACCGGGCAATACGCCTCGGTCGACGAGAAGCTCTCCGGCCGGGAGAACCTGTACATGATCGGGCGGCTGCTCGACCTGCCCCGCAAGGAGGCCAGGTCCCGCGCCGACGAGCTGCTGGAGCGCTTCTCGCTCACCGAGGCCGCCAAGCGGCCGGCGATGCAGTACTCCGGCGGTATGCGCCGCCGCCTCGACCTGGCGGCGAGCATGATCGGCCGCCCCGCGGTGCTCTACCTGGACGAGCCGACCACGGGCCTGGACCCGCGCACCCGCAACGAGGTGTGGGAGGAGGTGCAGCGGATGGTCGCCGAGGGGGCGACGGTGCTGCTCACCACCCAGTACATGGAGGAGGCCGAGCAGCTCGCCCACGAGCTGACGGTCATCGACCGCGGCCGGATCATCGCCGGCGGCAAGGTCGCCGAGCTGAAGGCAAAGGTCGGCGGGCGGACCCTGCGGATCAGGCCGAGCGAGGCCGCAGAGGCCGCCGGGATGGCCGCCGCGATCGCCGAGGCCGGGCTCGACGGCGTCGCGGGCGCCCGCACCGACGACGACGGCCTGGTCAGCGTGCCGATCCTCAGCGACGACCAGCTCACCGCCGTGGTGGGACTGCTGGGCGCCCGCGGCTTCGGCATCGCGCACATCGAGACCCATCTGCCCAGCCTGGACGAGGTGTTCCTCGCCGTGACCGGCCAGAAGGCGTCGGCCGCGGAGGACGGGCCCACCGGCGACGACGGGCCCGGCCCGGCCGCCCCGCACAGCATGACGGACGCACAGCAGAACGTGGAGGTCTCGGTATGAGCGCGGCATCGGCCACCCTGGCCGCACCGGCGAAGGTCACGGCGAACGAGGGCAGGATCGGCCTGCGGGCCAACCTCCGGCACATCGGTGCCCTGGCCCGCCGCAACATGCTCCAGATCAAGCAGGACCCGGAGTCGATGTTCGACGTCCTGCTGATGCCGGTGATCTTCACCCTGCTCTTCGTCTACGTCTTCGGCGGCGCGGTCTCCGGCAAGGGGCACCAGCACGCGTACGTGAACTACGTGGTCCCCGGCCTGATGGCGATGATGGGCATGAACATCGCCATGGCGGTCGGGACCGGCATCAACGACGACTTCCGCAAGGGGGTCATGGACCGGTTCCGCACGATGCCGATCGCGCGGTCCTCGGTACTGATCGCGAAGATCGTGGTCGAGGTCGGCCGGATGATGATCGCGATGGCGATCCTGCTCGGCATGGGCTTCGCGCTCGGCATGAGCGTCGGAACGGACGTCCCGCACCTGCTGATGTCGGTGCTGCTGTCCCTGGTCTTCGGCGCCTCGCTGATGTGGATCTTCATCCTGCTGGGCCTGACGATGAAGACCGCCCAGGCGGTCCAGGGAGTGGCCATGCTCGTGCTCATGCCGTTGCAGTTCGGCAGTTCCATCTTCGCCAAGCCGACCACGATGCCGGGCTGGCTGGAGAGCTTCACGAAGGTCAATCCGCTCTCCAACCTGGCCGACGCGTCAAGGGCGTTGATCAACGGCGGCCCGGTGGCGCACTCGGTGTGGATGGTGGTGGCCTGGTCGATCGGCATCACCGTGGTGACGGCGCCGCTGGCGGTGGCGCGGTTCCGCAAGAAGACGTGACCGGCCGAAGGCGGCACCGCACGCGGGTGCCGCCCGAGGGACCGTCAGTTCGTCTCGCGGATCAGTTCGCCTCGCGCATCAAGGCGACGGCCTCGGCGACACCGAGGCCGTCGCCCGCGGCGTACGCGGCGGCGTACGCGTCCTCGCCGAGCAGTTCGCGCAGCCGGCGGCGGGTCCTGTCGATGTGGCGGGCCTCCAGCGGTGCGATCGCCAGCGGGCGCAGCCGGTCGTGCGCGGACAGCAGCTTGGCCGCGCGGGTCAGCCGCTCCGGCTTGACCCCGGGTTCGGATTCGGCGAGCAGGACCAGCAGTTCCACGACGCCGGGGGAGATCACGATCGCCAGCCGGGGGGTGATCACCTCGGCCAGCGGATGGCCGCTGAGTTCGGTGACGCCCTCGGTCAGCAGCGCGAGGCCGGCCGCCGGCTCACCGGCCCGGCCCATCAGGTGGCCCTTCATGCCGTTGAGCATCCCGACCACGAAGCCCGGTATCGGCGAGCCGCTCGCACGGGTGTCCTGGATGGTTCTCTCGATCAGCTCCCTCGCCTCGGGCACCCGCTCCAGGCGGTTGAGCAGATTGGCGAGTTGCACCTTGCCGAAGAAGGCGGCGCCGTCGGCGGCCGAACCGAACCGCTCGGCGTCCGCGATGCCCTCGCGCATCACCCGCTCGCCCTCCACCACCTCGCCGACGCTCGCCAGCGCGTCGCCGAGCCGGACGGTCACCACCGGGACGTGCTGGTGCGCGCCCATCTTGCGGGCCAGCTCGATGCCCTCACGGCAGCACTCGATCGCCCGGTGCCAGTCCCCCATGTTGCCCGCGGCCTCGGCCTCGGCCGACATCGTCTCGGCCGTGCCCCACTCGTCGCCGAGTTGCTGGAACAGCTCGCGGCTCTCGCTGATGTCCGCCAGCGCCGCGTCCATCCGCTCGCTGACGTCGTTGTTGACCTTCGCCCGCAGTTGCAGCGAATAGGCCAGTTCCCAGGTGCGGCCGAAGGTGCGGCAGGACTCGACGGTCTCGTCCATCAGCTCGTGCAGCCGCGTGAAGTCCCCGGCGAAGAACGCGCCGAAGGGGCGGGTGATGCCGGGCTGCCGGGCGGACTGCGGCAGGTGCGGCGGATAGGTCTCGATCAGGGCGAGGCCGGTGGCGGAGATGTCCCCGTCGGACCACCAGTCGGTCTCCTCGTCGTGCGCGGCCAGCTCGATCACGCGGACGTACCGGCGCGCCTCGAGCAGCCGCTCGCCGTCCAACGGCGGCGGGTCGTCCAGGACGCCGCGCTCGACCGGTACCAGGCTCGGCGGCTCCTGAAACGGGTTCGGGCCCAGCGCCGCCACCACAGTCGGCCAGTACTTCCGCTCCGAGACGTGGTTGCGCACCTCCCAGAACCAGGCGCAGCCGATCACGAGCATCAGCGCCTCCTGCTCGTCGGCGGTGTCCACCGCCCGGCGCAGCGCCGCGCGCAGGTTCTCCTGCTCGCGCTCCAGCCGCTCGAACCAGACGAGTTGGCCGCGGCCGCGCAGCTTCGGGTCGGCGGTGCGGACGTACTCGCGGAAGTACGTCAGGTGCCGTCGCGCGACCCGGTCGCGCTCGCCCGACTCGTCGAGCCGCTCGGCGGAGTACTCCGCGATGGTCTCCAGCATCCGGTACCGGGAGCCGTCCGCGCCCTGTTCGGCGAGGACCAGTGACTTGTCGACGAGGGAGGCGAGCAGGGCGGCCGCGTCCGGCGACGCTATCCGCTCGGCTGCGGACGCCGCGCTCCCGGCCGGCGTCCCGTCGCCGGGCTCCCCGCCGGACGCGGGGTCCGCGCAGACCGCCTCGACCGCGTCGAGGGTGCAGCCGCCGCGGAAGACGGCGAGCCGGCGCAGCAGGACGCGCTCGGCGGGGTCCAGCAGGTCCCAGGACCAGTCGACGACGGCGCGCAGGGTCTGCTGGCGGGGCAGCAGCGTGCGGCTGCCGCCGGTGAGCAGGCGGAAGCGGTCGTCGAGCCGGTCGGCGAGCTGCCGGGGCGACAGGCTGCGCAGCCGGGCCGCGGCCAGCTCGATCGCCAGCGGCAGGCCGTCGAGCCGCCGGCACAGCTCCGCGCAGGCCACCGGGTCGTCGTCGACCGAGAAGCCCGGGCGGGCCGCCGCGCCCCGGTCGGCGAGCAGGCGCAGCGCGGTCGGGTCCGGCAGCGGGTCCAGCGGGCGCACCAACTCGCCGGGCACGCCGAGCGGTTCGCGGCTGGTGGCGAGCACCGACAGGCCCGGGCAGTTCGCCAGCAGCGACTCCGTGAGGGTGGCGGCGGCGTCGATGACGTGCTCGCAGTTGTCCAGCACGAGCAGCAGTTCGCGGCTGGAGCAGTAGTCGGCGAGCTGCCGTGCCGCGTCGCGCGGGCCGGTCTCCGCCGCGATGGCCGCCCCGGCGGCACCGCCGGAGTGCAGCAGCGTCTCGCGCAGCCCGAGCGAGCTGATCACCGCTTCGGGGAGGGTGCGCGGGTCGCTCACCGGGGCCAGCTCGGCGTACCAGACGCCGTCGGCCCAGCGGCCCGCGACCAGGTCACCGGCCTCCTGGGAGAGCCGGGTCTTGCCGGTGCCGCCCGGGCCGGTGATCGTCACCAGCCGCCCCTGCGCGAGGTCCTGCCGCACCGCCGCGAGGTCGCTCTCCCGGCCGACGAAGCTGGTCAGCCGGGCGCGGGCGTTGCCGAGCCCGCACTCCACGGGCCCGCGGCCGCCCGCGGTACGGCCCCGGTCCTGATCGGCCACGGCCGCGCCGCCGGCGGGCGTGCGGTCGTACGTCCAGCCCGCGGGCGCGCCGTCGGCGGAGTCCGCGCCGGGGACGGGGGTGTGCGCGCGGGCGTGGGCGTGGCTACGGGCGGGCGGCGTGCCGGTCGCGCCGGGGCGGCTCCGCGGGCCGTGGTCGCCCTCGCCGGCCCGGTCGGACGGCGCGGCCGGTGCCGGGTGGAGCAGTTCCGCGTGCAGGCGGCGCAGTTCGTCGCCGGGGTCGGCGCCGAGCTGGTCGGCGAGGTCGCGGCGGACCGCCTCGTATGCGGTGAGCGCCTCCGCGGTGCGGCCGGCGGCGCGCAGGGCGCGGATGTGCAGGGCCCGCAGCGGCTCGTCCAGGGGGTGCTCGGCGGCCAGTTCGGCGAGTTCGGGCAGCACCTGCCCGGCCCGGCCGAGCGCGAGTTCCGCGGTCAGCCGCTGCCGGTGGGCGTCCAGCCGCAGCGCCTCGCTGCGTACGGCGGCCGTGCCCCGGTCCGGCAGGTCGGCCAGCGCCGGGCCGCGCCACAGCGCGAGCGCGTCGCCGAGCAGCCCGGCGGCCTTCACCGGGTCGCCCTCGGCCAGCGCCTGCGCGCCTTCCTCGGCCAGCCGCTCGAAGCGGTACAGGTCCACGTCGTCGCGGGCCGCCTCCAGCCGGTAGCCGCCGCCGACCGACCCGACCGCGTCGTGCCCCAGCGCCCGCCGCAGCCGCCCGACCAGCGCCTGCAACGCCCCGGTGGCCCCGGCCGGCGGCTCGCCGTCCCACACCTCGTCGATCAGGACGTCCGCGCCGACCACCCGGCCGGGCCGCAACGCCAGCGCGGTGAGCAGCGCGCGCAGCCGGCCGCCCGCGAGCGCGACGGGTTCGCCGTCGCCCCGCAGGGCCTGAGTGGAGCCGAGGATCGCGTATCGCACGGCCCCATTCTTACGGAGTCGGCGTGGCCGGTGTCACGAAGTGCGCGGGGCCGGCGGCGCGGCGGCGCCCGGGCACGGCGGGTACTGGCGGGGTACGGGCCGGAACCAGGGCCCGCCGCCGTCCGTTTTGCGGACGTGGCACGTGTCCGAGCCCGCCCGGGATGGCATGATCGGGCGGCATCACACCGCTGACCCGCCCGTCGCCGACCCTGCCCGCCGACCACGCCCGCTGATCGCCCCCGCGAGGAGCCCGCACATGACCGTCACCCCGCTGCGCATGACCAGGCGAGGCGAGAACCGCCGGATCAGCCCGGTGTTCCTCGGCATCACCGCGGTGATGGTGGTCTCCGGCTGGGCGGTGTGGGCGGGCTACGCGTCCGACGCCGGCTTCGCGGTGTTCCTGTTCGTGCTGTCCGGCTGGCTCTTCTCGCTGTGCCTGCACGAGTACGCACACGCCCGTACCGCCCTGCACAGCGGCGACACCAGCATCGAGGCCAAGGGCTACCTCACGCTGAACCCGCTGAAGTACGCCAACGCCGCGCTGTCCATCCTGCTGCCGCTGATCTTCGTCATCCTCGGCGGCATCGGCCTGCCCGGCGGCGCCGTGCTCATCGAGCGCAACCGCATCCGCGGCCGGCTGCGGCACAGCCTCATCTCGGCGGCGGGCCCGCTCACCAACGTGCTCTTCGCCATCCTGCTGATGCTGCCGTTCACCCTCGGCCTGGCCGACTCCTGGCCGCACGACTTCCAGGCCGCCCTCGGGTTCCTCGCGCTGCTCCAGGTGACCGCGGCCATCATGAACTTCCTGCCCATCCCCGGCCTTGACGGCTACGGCGTGATCGAGCCGTGGCTGTCCTACGAAGTGCGCCGCCAGGTGCAGCCGTTCGCGCCGTTCGGGATGCTCGCGGTCTTCGGGGTGCTCTACATCCACTCGGTGAACGTCAAGTTCTTCGACGCGATGTACCACGTGATGACGTGGTTCAAGGTGCCGGACTGGATGGCGGGCTACGGCTACTACCTGTTCCAGTTCTGGAAGCACTAGGCCGCGTTGTGGAAGGAGCGCCGTCCGCCCGAAGGGCGGGACCCGTGGCGTCCGGTGCTCCCCGCAGCCTGCGGCGGGGGGATGTGCCCCCAGAACACGGCCTGGCCGCGCCGCCAGGTCAGCCGTCGGGTCACCCGGCGGCGCGCTGCCCGGCCGCGGCCGTCAACTTCGCCTTGCGGTAGTAGTACCAGCACATGTTGCTGGTGAGGCCGGCGAGCAGCACCCAGACCACCCCGATCCACTGGCCGTTGACGAAGGACACCACCGCGGCCGCCACGGCCAGCAGGCACACGATCAGGGAGTAGAGGGCGAGGCGGGGCATGGCGGTCGGGCTCCTGTGCTGGTGGGGGTGGTCGGGGGTGGCGCGGCCCGGCGGGCCGCCGGACGTCACACGTCGGTGACGCGCAGCCCGGCGTGGGCCTTGTAACGGCGGTTGACGGAGATCAGGTTGGCCACCAGGGACTCGACCTGGTGGGCGTTGCGCAGCCGCCCGGCGAACACGCCGCGCATACCGGGGATACGGCCGGCCAGCGCCTGTACGAGGTCGGTGTCGGCGCGGGACTCGCCGAGCACCATGACGTCGGTGTCGATCGACTCGACCGCGGGGTCCTGGAGGAGCACCGCCGACAGGTGGTGGAAGGCGGCGGTGACCCGGGAGTCCGGGAGGAGCGCGGCGGCCTGCTGGGCGGCGCTGCCCTCCTCGGGGGTGAGCGCGTAGGCGCCCTGCTTGTCGAAGCCGAGCGGGTTGACGCAGTCGATCACGAGCTTGCCGGCGAGGGGTTCGCGCAGCGCTTCGAGGGTCTTCGCGTGGCCCTCCCACGGGACCGCCACGATCACGATGTCGCTGCGGCGGGCGCACTCCGCGTTCTCGGCGCCCTGGACTCCCGTTGCGCCCTTCTCGCCCGCGGCCAGCTCGGCCGCGGCGGCCTCCGCGCGCGCCGCGTCCCGCGAGCCGATCACCACGGACTGGCCGGCCCGCGCCAGGCGGTAGGCCAGGCCCCGGCCCTGGTCGCCGGTTCCGCCCAGCACTCCCACCGTCAGCGCCGACACGTCCGGGAGGGCCCAGGGGTCCTTGGCGGCGGGCTTCTTCACATCGTCAGCGGTCATGCGGCCCATCTTCGCACCGCCCCGCCCCCGCGGGTGTCTGCGCCTCCCGGACAGTAACGGACGGCACAGCGGCGGAAGGCGCGGCGGACCGCGGCGGACATGCCGCGGGCGGCGGCGCCCGGCGGCTACCCCGAAAGGACGGGGCGGTCGGCGGGGCCGGCGGCGTCGACCGGGGCCGCGTCCCGCGAGTCGTAGGACATCAGCGCGGGCAGCGCCAGCGCCAGCAGGCCCACCGAGGCGACGCAGGCCAGCCCGCCGGACCAGACCGAGGTCCGCGCGGAGCTCAACGCGGCGACACCGCCGGAGCGGACCTGGCCCAGTTGCGGCCCGGTGGAGTACGACAGCAGCTCGATCCCGGCCAGCCGGCCGCGCAGGCCGTCCGGGATGGTCGCGTTCCACATGGTGGAGCGGCCGATGCCGCTGACCATGTCACAGGCGCCGGCCGCGGCGAGGAACACCAGCACCAGCCAGATCCGGCCCGACCAGCCCGCGCAGGCCATCGCCAGCCCCCAGCCCGCCGCCGCGGCCACCACCATCCGCCCGTGTCCGCGCACCCGCGAGGCCCACCCGCTGGTGAGGCTGACCAGCAGCGACCCCACCGACCCGGCCGCGTACATCAGGCCGAGCGACCACCGCGCGTGCAGGTCGTCCGCCAGGAAGGGGAAGATCGCCGCCGGGTAGGCGAAGAACATCGCGACCATGTCGATCAGGTACGTGCCCAGCAACTCCTTGCGGCTCCAGGCGTACCGCGCCCCCTCGGCGATCCCCCGCAGCGACGGCGGGCGGGCGTCGTGCGCGGCGGGCGAGCGGCGCAGCCCCAGGGCGAGGAGGACCGAGACGGCGAAGGTCACCGCGTCGATGCCGTAGGACCAGCCGAGGCCCGCGTAGGCGATCACCAGGCCCGCGACGGAGGGGCCCGCGATGGCCCCGATCTGCCAACGCAGGGCGTTCAGCGACGCGGCCGCCGCGAGCTGGTCGCGGGGCACGATGCGCGGCACGATCGCGTCGAGCGCGGGCCGCTGGAGCCCGGCCAGCGCGCTGGACAGCGCCGCGCCCGCGTACAGCGGCCCGCGCTCGACGCGAGATGCGGGACCGACGTGTTGAGCAGCAGGCCCACCACCAGCAGGCCCTGCGCCGCCTCCGCCCCGACGATCAGCGTCTTGCGGTCCACCGCGTCGGCGAGCGCGCCCCCGTAGAGGCCGAACACGATCAGCGGCACCAACTCCACCGCGCCCACCGCGCCCACCGCGACCGCGGAACCCGTCAGCTCCTTGATCTGCACCGGCAGCGCGACCATCGTCAGAAAACTGCCGAAGTTCGTCACCACCCCCGCCGACCACATCAGCCGGAAGTCCCGCGAGCTGCGCCAAGGCGCGAGATCGGGCAGAAGCCCCTTCACTTTCACCCGCGCGAATCTGCCCGCCCCACCACTCCCCCGGCAACGCATTTTCCGGGAAGAGCCGCACACACTCAGGGGCGCGGGGAACTGCGCGCTCAGCAGGCCACCGGCCTACGGCCGGACACGGACCGCAACGAGAACGGCGAGCAGCCGAGCGAGGCACGGAAGAGCCGCACATCCCCAGGGGCGCGGGGAACCGCGCGACCGGCCCACCACCGAGGGGTGGTCCCTCGCCCGACAGAACGGGGCACCCGGGCGGGTCGCCCCCACCTACTCCCGTGAGTCCCACTCGTCGTTGCGCTCAGCCACCCGCTCCATCGCGTGCTCGGCCTCACCCTTCGTCGCGTAAGGCCCGAACCGGTCCTTGGAGGGACAGTCCGGCCCCTCCTCGACCCGCTTGTGCTTGAGGCAGTAGAACCACTCCCCCGGCTTCCCCGCGGGCTTGCTCGCCTTGTGAAAGGCCATCGCGCTCTCCTTCTCGCTCACCGGCGGGTGCGGGCCGCCCGGCCCGGCCGAGCCCCTCCCGTTGCCGGGCGCCGCCCCTTCCCATCGTGCCCGATCTCCCGTGGATACACTCGTCGGCATGTCTGGTCAGTCGCTGGTCGTACCCGGCACCCTCTCCCCCGCCCGCCAGGTGCCCGGGGCGATCCCGCGCCCCGAGTACGTGGGCAAGCCGGGGCCGACCCCGTACACGGGTCCCGAGGTGCAGGACGAGGAGACCGTCGAACGGATGCGGATCGCCTCGCGGATCGCCGCGCAGGCGATGGAGGCGGCGGCGAAGGCCGTGGCGCCCGGGGTGACCACGGACGAGCTGGACCGGATCGCCCACGAGTACATGGTCGACCACAAGGCGTACCCGTCGGACCTGGGCTACCGCGGCTTCCCGAAGTCGCTGTGCACCTCGGTCAACGAGGTGATCTGCCACGGCATCCCGGACTCGTCGGTGCTGCGGGACGGCGACATCGTCAACCTGGACGTGACCGCGTACATCAACGGCGTGCACGGCGACTGCAACGCGACGTATCTCGTCGGGGACGTGGACGAGGAGTCGCGGCTGCTGGTGGAGCGCACCCGGGAGGCGCTGGAGCGCGCGATCAAGGCGGTGCGGCCGGGCCGCCGGATCAACGTGATCGGGCGGGTGATCGAGTCGTACGCGAAGCGCTTCGGGTACGGCGTGGTGCGCGACTTCACCGGGCACGGCATCCACACCGCCTTCCACTCGGGCCTGGTGATCCCGCACTACGACGACCCGCGGGCGACCACGGTGATGCAGCCGGGGATGACCTTCACCATCGAGCCGATGCTGACGCTGGGCACGTACGAGTACGACCTGTGGGAGGACGGCTGGACGGTCGTCACCAAGGACCGCAAGCGGACTGCCCAGTTCGAGCACACGCTGGTCGTGACGGCCGAAGGAGCCGAGGTACTCACGCTCCCTTGACGGGCGGCGCCCGGTAGGGTTTGCGGCGATCCCACCGGGTACGAAGGAGAGCCGACGCGCCATGATCCGCCGCAGGTTGTGCCTCGGGGCCGCCGCCATCGCGCTGACCGTGCCGCTGGCCGGTTGCGTGACGGTGCACGGCGAGCGCGCACTCATCCCGTCGATACGGCCCGCCGAGGCGGCCAAGGTGCTGGCGAACTTCGCCGCGCAGAACAACAAGGCCACCAAGTCGTACGACGAGCAGGCGATCGCGGCCATCGAGGCCGGGCCACTGGGCACGATCGACCAGGCCGGGGTACGGGCCAAGCACGCCAACAACCCCCAGGGGAACGCGGATTACTCGGCGCTGAAGTTCTCGCACGCGAAGTTCCTCATCCCCGAGCAGCGCGGCTGGCCGAAGTTCTTCGTGGCGGAGGCGCAGACCGACCGCAACGGCGACTCGCGCTGGCTGCTGGCGTTCCGCCGCGGCGGCCCCGACGAGCCGTGGATGGCGGACTTCCTGGGGGTGGCCACGCCCGACGCGCTGCCGCACTTCGCGGTCGACAAGCACGGCCACGCCGAGGCGTTGCCCCTGGCGGGCACCGATCTGCAGGTCCAGCCGGGGCAGTTGAGCGCGCAGTACACCGACTACCTGGACAGCGGGAAGGACGACGGGAAGAACGGGGCCGGCCCGGCACAGGTCTTCACGGACGGGCCGGCCACCTCCGGCCTCAAGACGAGCCACGAGAAGTCCGCGCGGACCGCCGACACCGTGACCCAGTACGCCGATCAGCCCGACATCTCCGGCGACTTCGCGCCCATCGCGCTGCGCACCACCGACGGCGGCGCGATCGTCTTCTTCGGCTCGCGCCACCAGTCCCGGGCGACCTTCCGTGCGGGGTACCGGCTCACGCTCGACAAGGACACGAAGGCGCTCACCTCGGGCACCCCCAAGACGTCGATCACCCTCGCCCGCGTCGCCCAGAACATGGTGGCCGTGCCGCCGAGGAAGGCCGGCGCGAAGGTGACGTTCCTCAGCAGCCTGACGGGACTGGTCTCCGCGAAGGGTGAGTAGGAGGGTGCCCCTGGGTGGGTGCGGCTCGCCGCGTGCTTGCCCGGGGTTCGCTCAGCGGCCCCACGCGACGGACTCGGGCTCGAACTCGTAGCCGAACTGGGCGCAGGCGTCGGTGAGGACGGCGAGTACGGGCAGCGGGTCGGGCAGCGGCAGGTCGGGGCCGTGGCCGTCGAGCCACTGGACGGAGTTCCCGGAGGGCAGCCGCGCGGGCGGCAGCAGGACGTAGCTGCCGCGGCAGTGCCAGCGGATGCCAGGGTGCTCGTCGGCGGTCTCGGGGTGGCTGTCCAGCTCGCAGGGCCACCACTCGTCCTCGTCGGCGGGGGTGCCGCGGGTCGCGGTGAAGAACATCAGCCGGTCCTCGCCGTAGGCGGCGACCGGCCCGATCGTGGCGGCGTCGACGGTCAGCCGCTCCAGGGCGAGCCGGCCCGCGTCCGCGGGCACGTCGAGCACGTCGTGGCCGATGCCGGTCGCGGTGACGAAGTTCGCCAGCGGGTTGGTGCGCAGCCAGTCCTCGACGCGCTGCGGCTCGGTGGACGCCTGGGTCTGCCAGGCCAGCGAGATCGGGTGCAGGCCCGGGATGGGGCAGCCGATCCGCTCGCAGGAACAGCCGAAGCCCTCGGGGTGGGCGGCGGGCACCAGCCGGTAGCCGGCCTGGGCGGCGGCCCGGGTCAGTTCGTCGCGCCGCGGGTCTGGCACGGAGGGGCGGGAGCGGGAGCCGCGGGCGGAGCGCGGCGCCCGGGCGGGGCGGGCGGCGGTCGAGGAGGACGACCCGCTGTCCGCGCCTCGGCGCAACCAGCCGGACAACCTGTTCCTGCCTGCCATCGAGCTCCTTCCCTCGCCCCCGGGGCCACCGGCGGTACTCGACACGGTACGCCCACGGTTGAGGCCATCCTGCCTCCTGGCTGGATTGAACAGCCACTCGGGGTGGAAGTGTTCCCGTGCAACCTTTACCGACGGGGTGTCGGCAAGGTCTTGACGAAAGAAGTTAGGTAAGCCTTACTTAGGTGGACCTGAGTCCCCGCCCGACCGATGTTTCAGGAGTTCCCCTTGTCGCCGCTGCCCGTCGCCGCCCCCTTCTCCACCGTCATCCGCACCGCGAGCCAGGACCTGCACACCCAGGTGAACAACACGGAGTTCATGAGCGACATGCTCGGGGGCCGTCTCGGCGTCGAGGCGTACGCCCGCTACACCGAGCAACTGTGGTTCGTGTACCGCGCGCTGGAGGACGGCTCCGCCGCGCTCGCCGACGATCCGGTGGCCGGGCCGTTCCTGTACCCCGAGCTCCTGCGGGTGCCCTCGCTGGAGCGCGACCTGGACCACCTGCGCGGCCCCGGGTGGCGGCGGAAGGCGGTCCCGGTGCCGGCCACCGCCGCGTACACCGCGCGGATCGCCGAGGTCGCCGCCACCTGGCCGGCCGGTTACGTCGCGCACCACTACACCCGCTACCTCGGCGATCTCTCCGGCGGGCAGGTGGTGCGCGACACCGCGCAGAAGACGTGGGGCTTCGACCACAAGGGGGACGGCGTGCGGTTCTACGTCTTCGACGCGATCCCCAACCCGGCCGCCTTCAAGCGGGAGTACCGCACCCTGCTGGACGCGATGCCGCTCGACGCCGCCGACCGGGACCGCGTCATCGCCGAGTCCCGCCGCGCCTTCACCTTCAACGGGGCTTTGCTCGCGGAGCTCGCGGGCGCCTGACCCCCCGGGGTGCCCCGTCCGGCCGGTGGAGGGACCACCTGCCGGTGGGGGCTTGTCGCGCAGTTCCCCGCGCCCCTTGGGGGTTGCCGTCCTTCCGCGGAAGGAGCCGCACCCCCCAGGGGCGCGTGGGGGGGTGGTCCCTCAGCCGGCGGAACCGCGCAGCCGCTTGGGTCGGGCCACCAGAACGGTCGCCGCGGCGCCCGTCACCACGAGGGCGCCCGCGGCGCCGAGGAGCAGGGGGACGGGGGTGTCGGAGCCGGTGGACGCGAGTGTCGCGCCGGCGTCGGTGCCGGCGTCGGTGCCGCCGGCGGTGGCCGCGCCGGGAGCCTCGACGGACGCGTCGGACACCGTGGGAGCGGGGCTGCCCGCGGGAGCGGTGGGCAGCGCCGCCCCCTCGTCGAGGGAGACCGCGACCGTCACCGGGTCGAACGCGTCGCCGGCCTGGTAGAACCCGCTGAAGACCTTCGCGCCGTCGGCGGACAGCGCGGCCGCGGCCGAAGTGATCGTGACCACCTGGCCGTTGACCGCCGGCGCCACCCCGCTGAGCGTGGCCACGTCGAGGTCGTCGTAGCTGCTGGACTCGCCGGTGGTCATGTCCTTGCTGGTGACGTCGGCGGTGAGGGTGCCGGTGGCGCCGTTGGTGCTCACCTTGAGGTCGCTGAAGGACAGGTCGAGCGCGTAGGTCCCGCCGGTGAGGTGCCCGAGGAAGTGGACGCCGCCGGAGAACGAGGCGTTGAGCGCCTTGCCGTCGGCGTCCCACGTGCCGGTGCCCTTCGGGAAGCGGTAGCCGGACGCGGTGGCGGTGGCGCCGCCGGTCGACTCGACCTTGCCGTCGGCGATCGGGCCGGTGACGTAGCTGCGGAAGGACTCCTTGACGCCCCAGTCGAGGTTGCCGTCGACCACGGTGGCAGGGGTGCCGGGCGCGGCGCTGCTGGGCGGGGTGGTCGGTCCGGTGCTGGGGTCGGTGCCCGGGGCGGTCGTGGGTGCCGTGGTGGGCGGGGTGGTGGGCGGCGTCGTCGGGGCGGTGGTGGGCGGGGTGGTCGGGGGCGTGGTCGGCGCGGCGCCGGCCGTCACCGCGAGGTCCGCCGGGTCGAGCGCGGTGCCCGCCTGGTACATGCCGTTGAACGCCTGCGCGCCGTCGGCGGTCAGGGCCGCCGCGATCCCGTCGTAGGTGATCGCGCCGGTGGCGTCGTGGCCCGCCGTGGCCGCCGACAGGTCGAGCGAGGCGAAGTCCACGTCGTCGGAGGTGGCGCCGGCCGCGGTCACGTCGGCGGTCAGGGTGCCGGTGGTGCCGGTGGTGGTCAGCTTGATGTCGGCGAGCTTGATGTCGAAGCCGTGCAGCGTCGAGGCGAACTCCACGCTCCCGTCGAACGCGACGGTCACCGCGTGCGTGCTCGTGTCGTACGTCCCGGTGCCTCCGGAGAAGCAGTACGTGCCGTCGGCGTTGGTGCCGGCCCCGTCCGCGGTGGTGATGGTGCCCGCCGCCGGGCCGGTGACGTAGCTGCGGAAGGACTGCTTCAGGCCCCAGTCGAGCGTGCCCCCGCTCAGGGGCAGGGTCGGCGGCGGGCCGTCCGCGGCGGCGGCGAGCGCGGGCAGCCCGAGCGCGGCGGCGCCCCCGGCGGTGGCGGCGGCTATCGCCAGGGCGAGCACGCGGGAACGGTGCCGGCGGGGCATGCGGGTGACTGCGGACATGGTCGAAGGTCTCCTCGACGGAAGGGGATGGGCGGGTGATCGGGTGAACGGTGGGGGGTCGGTGACAGACGGGGGCCGGTGGGCCGCGAACAGGCTTGCGCCGAGGGCCGCTTCGGGTCGCCGTCAGTCGGCCTCGGGCCCGGATGTCGGTCCGGGCCCGAGACCGGGTTCGGGAGCGCGGGGTTCCGTCGCGCGGGGTTCGGTCCCGGCGAGTTCGGTCGGGGCAGATTCGACTGCGGCCGGTTCCGTTGCCGCCGGCTCGGTCGCGGCCGGTTCCGTCGCGGCGGATTCGACCGCGGCGGATTCGGCTGCGGCCGGTTTCGCCCGGCGGCGGTTGCGGTTCCTGAGCAGCACGGCCGCGCCCAGCGCGAGCACGACCGCCGCGCCGAGGGCCGCCGCGGTGGCGGTGACGGCCGAGGTGCCGTCGGCGGCGTTCCCGGTAGGCGGTGCGGCGGTCGGCGACGGGGTGGGCTTCGCCGCCGGTGCGGCGGCGGCCGTGGTCGGGGGGGTTCCGATGTCCGGCAGCGCGGGCAGCTTCGCGGACGCCGTGAGGGCGGCCGAGACGCTGAGCGGGTCCATCGACGTGCCCGCGGTGTAGAGGCCGTTGAACCTCGCGGCGCCCTGCGCGGTGAGCGTGGTGGGCGCGTCCTCGATGGCGAGCAGGCCGTTCTTCGGGGTGGGCGCGGCGGGCACCGTGAAGGTCGCGAAGGGGACGCCGTCGGCGTAGAGCGTGCCCTTGGTGCCGGCGAGGTGCACGCGGACCGCACGGAGGGCGAGGTCGAGCCCGTACGAGCCGTCGGCGGCGCGCATGCCGAGGAAGCGGACGGTGCCGGCGAAGTGGGCGTCGAGGGTGTGCCGCTTGGCGTCGTAGCTGCCCCGGCCGCTGCCGAAGCGGTAGACGGCGCCGCCGTCCTGGGCCCCGCCGGACACCTGCGTACGGCCGCGGGCGAGGTCGCCGGTGACGTACTCGCGGAAGGTGCGGCGCACCCCCCAGTCGACGGCGCCGTCGGCGAGGGTGCCGGAGGTGGCGGCGGGCGTGCCCGAAGTGGGCGTGGCGGTGGGCTTCTTGGCGGGCGCGGTGGTCGCGGCGGCGGCCCGGTGCAGGTCGACGGAGAGCGTGACCGGGTCGAGCGCGGTGCCCGCGGTGTAGTACCCGGCGAAGGCGCGGGCGCCCTGCGCGGTGAGGGTCGCGGGGACGTTGCCGAGGTTGAGCTGCGTACCGGTGACGCCCTGGGTGCTGACGCCGCCGAGGGCGAGCGCGGCGAGCGGGACCTGGGCGGTGGTGGTGACCTTGCCGGTGCCCTTGTCCTTGCTGCGCATGTCGGCGTAGAGGGTGCCCGCGTGGCCGGAGATCCGCACGGTGGGGCGGGAGATGGTGAGGTCGAGGAGGTAGGCGCCGTTGCTCTGCCGGTGCCCGAGGAAGCGCACGCCGCCCTGGAAGCCGGCGGTGAGCGCGCCGGTCGCCTGGTCGTACGAACCCTGCGCGGACGGGAAGCGGAACTGGCTGCTGCCGACGGTGTCCGCGCCCCCGGTCAGGCTCCAACTGCCTTGCGCGATGGGGCCGGTGACGTAGCTCTGGAACGACGCCTTGATGCCCCAGTCGAGCCGGCCGCCGGAGACCGTGCGGGTGCTGGAGGCCGCGGGCGCCGCCTTCACGGCCGCGGGGGCCTTCGGTGCCGCGTGCGCGGAGGTCGCCGGCGGCAGCAGGACGGCGGCGAGCAGCGCGGCGCCCGCGGTGGCGAGGGTGGCGACGCGTGCCCGAGGAGGCACGCGGCGGCGCGCTCGGGCCCGGACGCGGGCAGGGCGGAGCAACGGCATACGGACCCCTCAAGGACTGGATAACTTAGGTAAGGCTAACCTAAGCTAACCTCCTCGGAAGCGGGAAGCCCCCGCCCCCGGGTCCGGCACAGCGACGACGACAGGCGGTATGCGGTGAAGAGACGGTCAGCGCGGCGGACTGACGGGGCCTCGGCCGGAGGGCCGTCGCGCCGGACCCGGGAGCGGGCGCGCCGGAGGCCGCGGGGGCGCGGGGAGTTGCTCGCCCCGGTGGCCGGGATCGTGCTCGCGGCGCTGCTGGCCGGGTGCGGAGGGAGCGCCGGGAGCGGGCCCTCGGGTTCGTCCGCTTCCTCCGGGACCACCGGTTCCTCGGGCGCTTCTGGCTCCTCGACCGCGGCGCCCGCCGACACGGTGCAGCCGCTGTCCGGTACGCCCGTGCCCCAACTGCCCGCCACCGTAAGGTCGTCCGACGGCCGTACCGTCACCGTCCGCAGCGACGACCGGATCATCCCGCTCACCGGCGGCCTGTCCGAGGTGGTCTTCACCCTCGGCCTAGGCGACCACGTGGTGGCCCGCGACATCTCGGCGACCTTCGCCCAGGCCGCCGGGCTCCCCCTGATCACCCGCGCCCACGACGTCTCCGCGGAGGGCGTGCTCTCGCTGCACCCCACCCTCGTGCTCGCCGAGTCCACCACCGGCCCGGCCGACGCGATCGCGCAGATACGGGCGGCGGGCGTCCCGTTGGTGGTCCTGCCGGCCGCCACCTCGCTGTCCGACGTCGGCCCGAGGATCGACGCGGTGGCCGCCGCGCTCGGCGTGAAGCCCGCCGGCGACCGGCTGCGCGAGCGCACCGCGCGGCGGATCGCCGCCGTACGGAAGGCGATTCCCGCCCAGGCCCACCAGCCGCGGGTGGCCTTCCTCTACCTGCGCGGCACCGCGTCCGTCTACCTCATCGGCGGGCGCGGCTCCGGCGCCGACTCCCTCATCGCCGCGGCCGGCGGCATCGACGCGGGCGTCGCGTCCGGCCTGGACAAGGACTTCACCCCGATCACCGCCGAGGCCCTGGTGAAGGCGGCGCCCGACGTCATCCTGGTGATGACCAAGGGGCTCCGCTCGGTGGGCGGGACCTCCGGCCTGGAGAAGGTGCCGGGCGTCGCCCAGACCCCGGCCGGCCTGGACCACCGGGTGGTCGCCATCGACGACGGCACCCTGCTCAACTTCGGCCCGCGCACGGATGTCGTGCTGCGCGAACTGGCCGACGGAATAAGGAAGTCGGCGACGTGACGGCCCGGCAGGACGAGGCGCCGGCGATCGCGGTGGCCACCGTCCGCCCGGCCGCCCGCCGGCGCCCCGGGCCCAAGCCGCCCGGAGCGGCGGCTCGTTCGGTGGGGGCGCGTACGCGTACCGGTGCCGCCGGCGCGTACGGCGGCACGTCAGCCGCGGTCCCGTACAACTCCCTTGTCGCAGAAGCGGATACGGCCGCGGATACGGCTTCGGATACAGCCGCGGATTCGGCCGCGGATTCGTCCGTCGGTCCACCCGCGGGCCTCGCGGAACCCTCCGAACCTCCTTATCGCAAGCGCCGGTTGACCGTTCTCCGGCCCGGCGTCGCGCGGCGCGAGGCCGTACACGGTACGGCGCTGGCCGTCGGACTGGTGCTGCTCGCGCTGCTGTCGGTCGGTGTGGGGGCGTACCACATCGGTACGGGGGACGTCGTGGCGTCGGTGGCGCACCGGATCGGGTTCGGCGGCCATCGGCTGGACCGGGTCGGCGAGTCCGTGCTGTGGGACGTGCGGGTGCCGCGGGTGGTGCTCGCGGTGCTGGTCGGGGCGTCACTCGGCTGCGCGGGCGCCTTGATGCAGGGCGTGTTCGGCAACCCGCTGGCCGAGCCGGGGGTGATCGGGATCTCCTCGGGCGCCGCCGTCGGTGCCGCCGGGTCCATCGCGCTCGGCCTCGGCTTCGCCGGGAACTGGACGGTCACGGTCTGCGCGTTCGGCGCCGGCCTGCTGACGGTGCTGGCGGTCTACGGGCTCTCCCGCTCCGGCGGCCGCACGGAGGTGGTGACGCTGGTGCTCACCGGCATCGCCGTCAACGCCTTCGCGGGCGCCGCGATCGGCCTGTGCGTGTTCTACGCGGACAACGCGCAGCTCACCGAGATCACCTTCTGGCAGCTCGGTTCGCTGTCGCAGGCGACCTGGCCCAAGGTGCTCGCGGTGCTGCCGTGCGCGGCGGCCGGGCTCGCCGTCGCGCCGTTCTTCGCCCACCGCCTGGACCTGCTCGCACTCGGTGAACGCCAGGCGCGGCACCTCGGTGTCGACGTGGAGCGGATGCGGCTGGCGCTGATCGCGGTGGTGGCGCTGCTGACCGCCGCCGCGGTGGCGGTCGCCGGCATCGTCTCCTTCGTCGGGCTGGTCGTGCCGCACCTGCTGCGGATGGCGGCCGGCCCCGGCCACCGCTTCCTCCTGCCGGGCAGCGCGCTCGGCGGCGCGGTGGTGCTGGTGGCCGCCGACCTCGCCGCGCGGACCCTCGCGGCGCCGGCGGAACTCCCGCTCGGGGTGCTGACCGCGCTGGTCGGCAGCCCGTTCTTCTTCTGGTTGCTGCGCAGGACCCGTGGCCGGCAAGGGGGTTGGGCGTGAACGTACGACGCCTGCGCGGCGGACCGGCCGGCATGGGGCTCTTCCCGCGCCGGCCCGCACCGCCGGTCCCGGCCCGGCCCGGCGACGTGCTCGCCGAGGCCCGCGCGCTGCGGGTACGGCTCGGCGCGCGATCGGTGCTGGAGGACGTGTCGCTGGCCGTACCCGCCGGGGAGGTGCTGGCCCTGGTCGGCCCGAACGGCGCGGGCAAGTCCACGTTGCTGGCCGCGCTCGCGGGCGACCTGCCGGCCGCCGGCGGCGAGGTGCTGGTCGGCGGCGCGCCCGTAGCGAGCTGGACGCCCGCGCAACTCGCGCTGCGCCGGGCGGTGTTGCCGCAGTCCGCGCCGCTCGCCTTCCCGTTCACGGTCGACCGGGTGGTCCGGATGGGGCGCGCGCCCTGGGCCGGGCGCGGTGCCGGCGACGGCGCCGGCGACAGCGACGATGCCGCGGTCGCCGGCGCGATGGCGGCCACCGGCGTCCACGCCCTGTCCGGGCGGCCGTATCCGGCGCTGTCCGGCGGCGAGCGCGCCCGCGTCGCCCTCGCGCGCGTCCTGGCCCAGCAGGCGCCGCTCCTCCTCCTGGACGAGCCCACCGCGGCAATGGATCTGCGCCACCAGGAACTCGTCCTGCGCGTCTGCCGCGACCAGGCCGCCGCCGGCCGCGCCGTCGTGGTCGTCCTGCACGACCTCGGGCTCGCCGCGGCCCACGCCGACCGCGTCGCCGTGCTGTCCGCCGGCCGCCTCACCGCCCACGGCTCCCCCGCCCGCGTCCTCACGGCCGGCCTGCTCACCCGCGTCTACCAGCACCCGGTGGAGGTCTTCCGCCACCCCCGCACCCGCCTGCCGGTGGTGCTCCCGCGCCGGTAGCCCACGGTGGGGAGGCAGCGCCTGCCGCGGGCCCCGCGCTTGGAAGGCTTGTTGGGGGCAACCCCTCACGAGTTCAAATCTCGTATCCTCCGCCAGTGCCTCACCGGGCACGACGTCGAAGGCCCCCTCGTTCGCGAGGGGGGCCCTTTCGCCCAACGCTCGCAGGTCCGCGCCGAACAAGCCGCCGCCCACACCCTGCGTGCGGCCGCCCGCGACATCGTCCACACGGCCACCGGCCCGAACAGCAGCGCTCTCGCCGCCCTGACCGCCACCCTGGTCTGGGCCGTCATCCTCGCCGCCCGCTGGCACGACGCCAAGGGCCACGCCCAACAAGCAGCCGCAGCCCGCCAGACCGTCCAGCACCTCCAAGCCGCAGCCGACACCGCCCGCAACCCCGCCCCCAACCGCCGCGCCGAAGCCGCCCGCCTCCGCTCCCAGCTCTCGGCCGCACCGCTTCAGGCAGCAGCGGGGACACCGCCCAAGACCCCGGCATTGGAGACGCATCGCACCCGTCCTCGGCGGTAGGACAGGCGCAACAGAGTCATAGAGGCGACCCGAGCAAAACCGCACCGCCGGAAATGCGACAGCCCCTACGACGTGAATCCTCCGCGCCATGTCCGAGACCGCCGGGGAACATCGCGTTCAATCGCCCTCTCGCAGATCATGCTCAGTGCCGGCTACAGCTTGCCCCCAGGTCTTCGCCATGCGTGAGACGACAAGCGCTGCGGCTTCCTGTGCTGTGTAGTTGGGCGCCGCGCGGAACTCCTCGGCATGGTGCCGCAGCGCGTACCTGCCGTCGCCAAGGGGCTCGATCGCCGCCATGTCGCGGGAGAACGGCCACCCCGTGCACCTGCTGAACCCGAGCGCACGGTGGCTCGTGTAAGGGAAGAGAGCCCGCAGCCTCGGCTCGGCGTTTGCGGCCCGCATCATCTCCAGGTCCACGTACGGATCTTCTTCCAGATAGACGCGCCACTTCTCCGCCACCGCATACTCGGGTCCACGCTCATGGGCCAGAGCCAGGGCACCGACCTCAAGAAACGGCGTCGTAGCCTGCAACTCGACCAGTCCGACGCCGTCATGCCAAGCCGCGGCCGCTGCCGCGACTTGTTCGAGGTCGTCAGTGGAACCGTGGGTCAGCGTCACCCCCCGACCTCCCGCAGAAACGATGAATACCCGCTCGACGGAACCGAGGTTCACGCTGAAGCCGCCCAACTGCGGATTACGGCTCGCGACCCATGCGAAGGTGAGCGACGAACCGTCGCTCGAAGACCGGACATCACCGAGGTCGAGAGCGTGCTTGGCAGCGCACTGAGAGAGCGCGGCTGCGAGGCTGCCCGCGGCAGCTACCTCCGGATACAACTCCGAGTCCGGACGATGTGGTTGCCTCGACGGACCGGTTGCAGTCATCCCCACATCATCGCCCCAGCGCGGACATCGACCAAGCCATGCGCGAACGACTCCGAACGAGCCCGGCTTCTCTCCATCACCAGCAACGCCATACGCGCCCCCGGCTCATCGCTCGCAGGCAGACAGGCAGGCCCAACAAGCCCGTGTCTCCAAGGATCCGTTCGACGCTCTCCGTCAGGGTGCTGTCCGCACTGATGATCGTTTCCCCGCCGCTCGGTTGGAGGTCGGCCGCGCGGTACCAGCCGCGCATCTCCGCCTCGCCGTACTCCCCCTCCTGCGGCTTCGTCGCGTGCCGGCGCAGCGTCTCCTCGAACGGCACATCGAGGTAGTACGAGTGGGTCGCGCCGCGGTGGTCGGACACCAACTCGGCCAGCATCGCGCCGTAGTGCCCGGCGTACAGGATGCCCTCGACCACCACGTGGAAGCCACGGTTCAGTGCGTAGCGCGCCACCGTGCCGATCAGGCTGATGTTCGACGCGCCGGCCGGTCCCGCTCCCGCTCCCGCTCCCGCTGCACCGTACGCCGAAGGTTGTCCTGACCGACGATCGCCAGCCCCCGCCCGAACCCCGCCCGCAGCCCCGCCGCGACCGACGACTTCCCCGAGGCGCCGTTGCCCCGCACCACGACCAGAACCGTGCCCGCGCTCCCCGTCCTCACCCCCGCCACGCTAACGGCTCTCTCCGACAGGACCGGGGGACGCGGCACCCGATGCAAGCTCCCCAGGCAGCTCTGCGGCGTCTCTCCTCACGTTGAGCGGGCCGCCGCTGCTTCTGCCTACGGCGTGAGGCTGTGCCCGGCGAGGACGGAGTAGATGTGCTCACCGTGGGCCCAGCGCTTGAGCTCCTGGCGCCCGATGAGAGTCAGCCGGTGACGGTTGGCGAACTGGGTGGCCGGTTGGCTGAACCCATTCAGGCCGATGATCATCGCGATATCCGCGCCGTGTTCCGGCCGGGCTGTTCCGTTGAACCTCTGCATGTCCTGCGATCCGACCGGCTTGGCGTACTTCTTGCACTGCACGACGAGCTTGCGGTTCTCTTCGTCCCAGGCCAGCACGTCGGCACCAAGGTCTCCTGCACCGCCGACTCGGCGGGTGCGGCTGAACCCGTCGCGGGCCAGGAGATCAGCGCACGCCTGCTCGAAGCCGGTCGGGGTCATGGCTTCGAACTGTGCCATCCGGTACGTCAGCGCAGCCGGTTCCTGAACCTCTCGCCACGGGGCCGCCGCCTCCTCGTACGGGGCGAAGTCGGCGCTGAACAGCCAGCCCACGAAACGCCCTACGAGACCAACAACGATCAGCGCTCCGAAGCCGATCAACGCCGTCCACCACGGGTGATGGACGATCGGTCCACCGACGTCCTGGCCTAACCAGTGGGGAACGTCTTGGGTGATCCACCCCCACAGCATCCTGGCAGCGGTCAGGACGAGGATCGTCACCAGGATGAACTTCAGCATCGGGTCGAGCGAGCCGTCTTCCTCGAACACGGGGTCCCCTCCATGTCACGGCACCGCAAGTGGCACTCCGGACCCTGCGATGCGGCCATTCCTGGAATCGGTGTAGCAGTCACCACTGACACCGACGGGCGGAACGGGCCCGTGAGACCTGCTTCGCAGTCGGGAACCAGCCAGTTCCGCCTGACTCGATGTCCACGAGGATGGATGTCAGATCAACGTGCGGAGGTGGTTACGCCGCTCTCCGCTGCGCAGCTGCGGTAGATGGGGGCTGGCAGCCCGCCCAACGAGCCGAGACCTGTTCGGTCGCCGCAGGATGACGTCGCCCCGGCGACATGACCGAAGTCAGCGGTCGTCGGGGCAGTCGGCATTCACAGCAGTCAGCCAGCTATGTCGGCGTGGGCACAGGTGTTCAACCTGTGCCCACCCGCCTACCAGCTGATGGTCAGGCGGGTGTCGGGCCTGGCGAGGCGGGCACCGGGGGTGAGTTGATTGTCGGGGGTGGCGGCGGGGTACGCGGTGATGACCGGTTGGGCGGGGCGCTCGTCGTTCCAGCGACTCAGGAGGTCAAGGACCTGCGAGTTGAGCTTGTTGCTGTCCGGGCCGTGGGTGATGAGGCCCAGTTCGTCGGTGTCGTCGTCGATGGGTCGGGTCGTGAGGTAGGAGATGGTCGCGCCGTCGTACAAGGTGGCGCCGGCCCAGCGGATGGCGGGGGTGGCCAGGCCGAGGGTGTGGGCGGCGGGGCCGATGGACAGGCGGCCGAAGCTGGGGTCGCTGTCGATGGTGGCGAGCCAGAGGTCGAGGTGGGCGGCGGGTTCGTCGTGGCGGACCTGGATGCCGGTCCACTGCTGGTGGGCGGGGTGTGTCAGGGCTTGGGCGAGGGCGGGCTCGTCGGGGAGGTCGTCGGCGTCGAGTTTGAGGATGACGTCGTCGGCGAGGCGGACGTGGCGTTCGCCCATTTCGGAGGCGCCGCGCATGGGTACGAAGCCGCAGACGGCGGCGTTGGTGCTGCGCATCCGGTGCTCTTCGGTGCGGTCGAAGGCGAGGGAGCGGGTCAGGCCGCTGCCGTGGAGGCGGAGGGGTACGACGATGCGTCCGCCGAGGGCAAGTTGTTGCCACCAGGCAGCCGAGACGTCCCAGGCGCCGGCGGTGACTTCGATCCTGTCGTAGGGGGCGCCGGCCGGGTGGCCGAGGGCGCCGTCGCCGCAGATGACTTCGACCTGGCCGTATCCGGCGGCGGTCAGATTGGTGCGGGCGCCTTCGGCGAGGTCGTCGTCGAGTTCGATGGTGGTGACGTGGCCGGTGGAGCCGACCAGCTCGGTCAGGAGGGCGGCGTTGATGCCGGTGGCCGCGCCGATCTCCAGGACCCGGTGGCCGGGTGCGGCTTGGAGCTGTTCGAGCATGGTGGCCACGATGTTGGGTCCGGAGGCGGAGGAGACGGCCGTACCGTCGGCAGCGCGTTTGGTGACGACGGCCTTGCGGGCGTAGGCCGTGGCCAGGTCCACCCCGGGGAGGAACAGGTGGCGGGGCACGCTGCGGAAGGCGGCCTTCACCTCGGGGGTGCGGAACGTGCCGAGGCGGTCGATGAAAGCGACGAGGGCTTCGCGCAGCCGCTTGGGTTCTGTGGTCGTCTGGTCCGTCATGTCCGTGGTCACCGTCTTCACAGTAAGGGGCTGGGCGTGGTCGTTCCGGCTGCCGTGCGGAGCGTCGTCGTCTGCCGGTTGCCGGTGGAAGATCACTTTGCTGGCGGCGGTGGCCAGCAGGTACTGGTGCTGGGCGGGGATGCCGAGCCGGTTAAAAGCGAAGAGCACGTGGTCCGTGAGGATGGCCCGTAGTCCCCGCGTGAGAGCGCCTCGTTGAGCAAGGTCGGTGAGAGCACGTCCGGCATCTTCGAAGGCTGTCGGCCAGTTGGAGGCCAGCGCCAAGGGGCTGCCCGGACTGTCGCTCGCAGCGGTGACGAGGAGCTGCACCGCGGTCAAGGTCGGTGCTCCCGGCTGCGGGGCTCCGGCGTCTGTCCGATGTTCGGCGACCTGGGCCCAGATGTCGCCCTGCTCGTAGAAGTCCTGCCCTGCCGCTGTCATCATGCGCGTGCCCAGACGCACTGCGAGCTCGCGGCGGTGATCGTCTCCCGTCCCGGTACGGGCGAGGTACTGAAGGATGTGGCGGCTGTCGGCGTGGAAGAGGCGGTGCGCGATGGCCGCCGCTTCGGGTCCGCCGAACCGGTATGCCTCCGGCTCGTAGACGGCCTGATGGGCGCGCTGGATGGCGGCTCGATCGATCAGGGTGGTGGTGAGGTGGTCGAGGAAGGCGGCGGCCGCCTGGTCGTCCTCGTCCTTGGGGAGGACGCGCAGTCGCCAAGTCTCCGCTTTGCGGACGAACCACCAGCCGGAGACAGTTCCGGTGGTCTCGGCGTCAGTCAGGAACGGTCCGAGATGGGTGACGGCCATGTGCTCAGCAGCCTCCCAGTCGCGGCACCGCAGGTTGACCTGACGCCATCTGCTGCCGCCGTCCAGCTCGTACATGGTGGGTCCCATTCCGTTGATGCAGTGGTCAGTTGAGCAGGAGACAGGTGGTCCAGCCGCCGGGTGTGCCAATGGCGGCAGTGGCCACGGTGTGCAGGGTCAGGGCGATACCGGCACTGCCCTCGATCAGGCCGGGCAAGGCTCCTGGTGGTAGGTCGCGGGCGTGGCGGAGGAGCTGTTCGAGCAGGTGCGGGAGGTGGGTAGCGAGGGTGGGTGTGGCTGCGTCGTTGGCGGCGTGCCACGCGGTCGCGACGAGGCCGGCCCAGCCGTGGCACAGGGCCGGGTCGGTGATGCTGGCGAGTTGGTTCTCGTCGGCCAGGCATCGGGCGAGGGCGTCTTCTGTCGCCTGTTGGCGTGTGCGGTCACCGACGGCCAGGGCGGCCAGCTGCTGGGCGCGGGCCAGGCCAGGGGTTCCGTAGCACCAGGAAGGCCGCGCCGGGCCGCCTTGGAGTGACCGTCCGGTGCGTAGTTCGTCGAGGGTGATCCGCTCGGGCCACCACGGTCCGGCCGGCGCCGTGTGCTGCCAGGTGTCGAGCCATCGGCTGATGGTGTCGATCGCGGCCGTGTGGCCGGGAACCTGGACTCCGCGCCGGGCGGAGATGGCCAAGAGGGCGAGGGGGCCGGCGATGCCGTGGGCCATGCCGAGGTTCGCGTGCCCGGCGTCGAAGCGGGGATCGTACGACCCGGAGGGGGTGTCAGCGGTCCACCAACCTGGCGCGCTGGGTCCTGCCTCGTCGCTGGCGGTGACGGGTTCGGTCAACCGCACCAGGTAGGCCAGGACCCGGCGGACGAGGTCACCGTCCGGGTCGCGGGTCAGCAGGTAGGCACCGAGTCCAGTGAGGCCCCGGACCAGGTCGAATTCGTTGGGCGACGGGCGCAGGCCGTGGTCCATGCGGGTATGGGCGGCTTCCAGTCGGGTGTGGACGAGTTGGGTGATGCTCGCGTCGAGGCGGGTCATGGCACCCCGGTAGCTGCCGGGTGCGGCAGTGGCCAGGGCGAAGGCGATTGCGGGCGCGCCGAACCACAGGCCGGCCCCAGGGCCGGCGGAGAGGTCGTCGCGAGTGGCGCGGGCAAGCCATGCGTGCAGGGGCTCTTGCCCGCCGAGGCGGTGCTGGGCGCGTAGTCCGTGCAGGACCGCGACACCTGCGGCGCCTTTGGACAGCGACTGATCGCGCCAGCGCGGACTGGTGGGGCCGTAATCGTCGGCCGGATCTACCGACGGTGGTACGGCGAGGGCAGCCGCCAGTTCGTCGGACGTCGCGGAGGCTGCTTCAAGCAGGGCGCTGTCGAACACGGCGCTCACCGGTCGCTACCCGTGCCGGGCTGGCGGGCAGCCCAGGCGAGCGCGACGGCGCGGGCCAGTTTGCCTGTTGCCGCTTCACCCGCCGGATCGATCCCCAGGGCGCGGACATGGTGCATATGCAGCAGCGAGGTCAGCGCCGAGCTTGGTGTGACCCGGGTGTTCTCCGGGGTGAGGCACGACGCGTAGCGGGCGGCGGCCTCGGACCGGGCCTGCCAGGCTGCGGCGATCTCCGGGCCGCCCGGTATGGTGAGCAGCGTCATGCCGTGGGCCAGGCGCAGGGTCTTCCGGCGGACGTCCCGATCCAACGCGGCTGCTCCGTGAGCGAGTTCCGGGTGGTCGATGAGCCAGCGCATGCCCGGTTCGGTGCCGCCGGTGATGGCGTGGGCGAGGTCGACCAGGCTCGCTGCGGTCAAGGCCGAAGGCTGGATGTCCCGTGCGCCGGCCAGGGCGGCGAGCTGCGTCAGGACGGCATTCGAGTCGGCGGCGAACACCGCGTGCGCGGCCTGCATGGCCGCCCCGGGCCCGTATCGTGCGACCTCCGGGTGGTACGTGCCGAACGTCAGGTCGCCAATGAGGCCGAACCGTCGCAGCTGCGTAGCCCAAGCCCCTACGTAGCCGTGGGCCCGTTCCGGATCGGAGTCGTGCAAGCGCAGCCGCAGGTGCGGTGAGCCCTGACGGGATCGGGTGAACCACCACAGCGGCTGCACCTCCCACCGTTCCAGCAACGCCGGCACGTGCCGGGTCAGGATCGTGTCGAACACCTCCGGGTGCCCGTACACCTTCACGAACACCACGTCCCTGCACTGCTCAGGTGGGCTCAGCGGCAGGGGCGCGGCGCTGGTAAGGACGGTCGGTGTCGAAGCGGGCGGTGCGGTGGCGGCCAGGGGGATGACGATCTCGTGGGCTCGTCCCTGCAACCAGCCGTAATCGGCGGCGGTCGGGGTCTCGCGGACGGTAACGGGCCCGTCGGCAGCGTCGAAGTGGGCGCGCAGTACCGCCAGGTCCATGGGGTCGTCCAGGTCCAGACGCAACTGCCGGTCAGCTGATCCCACCGCGATGTTGGCGGGAAGGTTCCGTTGCCCGCGCACGGCGTCGAGAGCGGCCGTCCACCTACTCATCGGCGACGACGGGGCAGGCAGATCGGCACGGCTCAGACTCCATTGGGCGGGGGCGAGGATGCTGCGGCCGCACCGGATGCGTGGGAGGAACGGCAGGCACTCAGCGGCACCCCAGTCGAAGGACGTGGCCGGCGCATGAGTGCAGCGCGAGATCTCGAACAGCAGCCGGGCCAGAGGCGGCATGGTGTGCCGCGCGCCCGCGTGTGGCACCAGCGACTCCACGACGCGGCGACGGGACAGCGACACCACGTACATCCGATCGCGGTCGGCGGTGACCGCCAGATCCCCCCACGGAATCTGTCCCGGTGCGGGGTCGCGGTGCTCGGCCAACGAGATCACGTGCGACACAACCGGCGGAACGCGCAGCACGTTCTCGGAGCGCACAGTCCACGGCGGGAACGACAACTGCGCGACGAGCCCACCCTGCACGCTCGGCGGCAACTGCGCGTACTCCTCGGTCATCCGACGGCGATCCGATTCGGAGAGGAGGTCGAGGAACCGCCCGGCGTTGGCCGCGGACCGGCCGAACCCGGACACCCCCAGGGTGAAGAAGCCCTCGGTGAGCGCCCGCGTCGAAGTGGCACGGACGTCCACCCACACGTCCCCGTGCGCCGCCAAGCGTGACAGGCCCGAGCTGTCCTCCGTCAGCGCATCCAATGCAGCTTCGTTGAGCCTGATCTCGCGCACGTCGTCCAGCGCGGCCTGCTGGGCGAGGACGAGCAGGCGTTCGTCGCGCCGCGACAACACCTGTGCAGAGGTCACGGGGTGGGTGAAGTGCTGCGGGTACCCGAGACCGACCTCGGGGTCGGTGAGTTCCTTCACCGGCACCAGCGCACCGGGCCCGTACCGGTCGAGGAACCTCCCGCGGTACGCGTTCCACGCGGCGCTCGCCGGGGTCTGCGGGGCAAGACGAACAAGCGCTGCTGCTGTCGACGCGGCCTCGTTCGCCACCTGCACCGGGAGCACTGCCGAGCAATCGAGCCGCAGGTCGAGCGCCAAGGGCTGACCCGCGGCACGCGACAGCTGGCGCATCCGTTGCACGACCGTGCGTCCCCGGCGTTGCGCTCCCGACGAATCTGCATCCTGCAACGACTCATGGATGGACTGAAGTTCACCGAAGAGGTGCCGGGTCTCGGACAAGCGGTCTGCCTCGACCTCACGCAACCGCGCCAGAAGATGCGCCAGACCGTCGGCTTCGGTCGCGGGTGGACGAAGACTGCTGATCAGCACACCCCGCGTGACGAGTTCACTCACGACCACCCCCAGCGAAGCGGAGCCGGGGCCTGGATGCTCCGCCGCCATCTTGTCGATCAGATCGCCGACACGGATCGGGGTGCGCGTGAAGCGGAGGACCGTCTTCACGACGGGCACCAGCCGCACCGACACCTCCTCCTGCGAGCCGGAGGTCTCGGCAGCGGCGTGGGGCTGCCAGCTCACGAGCAGCCGCTCTCCGCGCACCGTTGCAAGGTCGTTCAGCACGACCGGCAACCGTTGCCGCAGCGGTGCGCAGGATTCGAGGCGGGCAACCACGTCGGCCAACCACACCGCGTCGGCCCGGGCACGCACGCGGTCGTGCCCGCTCCCGTGGACGGAAGCACAGGGGCCGAAGCTCACAGCGCTTACGCCCGCGAAGAGACCGAACGGAGTCGCCCGGCCTTGTACGCGCACGAGGTAGCGGGCCAACGCCAGAGCCGTTCGCCGAACTTGCCGGAGATCCGGCTCCCGACGAGCGAGCATCGACTCGATCTGTTCGGCCAGGGCAGGGCTGGCGAACGCGACCGCTCGTGCCACTGACTCACTCGCCCACACCTGTGCGATCCAGGTGCACCACTCCTCCGGCCCGGCCTCATCGCTGGCACCCGGCCAAGGCCATCGTGTGCCTGCCTCAAGGGGGTGAGCAGTTGCTCGCAATACCGCCGCGTCGACGTATTCATACACCGGCATGCGTTCTCCTGCTCTCACTCTCATGCCTCCCGTCGGGCCGAACGTCCAGGTGAAACCGGGTGGTGGGTGCGGCGGGCAAGACACCCACCTCACCCACCGACCCGGGTCCGATCAGCAGTCGCCGTTCTTCTGGGTGTCGCACCCGTCGTCGGTGCTGCTCAGCAGCGCCGCCGCGACGGGGCCGGCGGTGACGATCCGAACGTCCAGGTCGAGGTCCACGCCCTCGACGACCTTCGGCGGCGTGCTCGTGACGATGTCCACAGCAAGTCCTCCTGCTCGTTGGATAATGCTCATTGCGGTGGTGCCTACGGCCGAGACCGTGCGGGCAGAGCATCCGTGGCTCCCTACACCTGCAGTCGGTTCCGGCCGCCCCCGCACGTCGCGGACAACGCCACGTGCGGGAACTTGTGCGCTCCACCCCACCTGAACGGCCAGGGTGGATGTCCACTCCGGACGCCTCCAACCGTCTCCTGTGGGTCGAGAGGCGGTCGGTGGCATTGGCGGCGGCCGGAGCGGAAGCTTTCAGGGGGCGGGCTGACTGGCGAAAGCAAGCCCGAGAACGAGGCCGATCGTCAGGGCGAGGACGGTCAGGACGAGAATTCCGGTCCAGCCGGCGATGAGGGCGATCTTCCACTGGCGGATCACGGGAGGCCGTCCTCGATCTGGTCACCCGCACGCCTCGCGGGGTGGTCCGGATCGGGTGTACGCGACCGGTGGGCGGCCCAGTCCTGGCGGGCGGTGATCAGGTCGGGAAGGACGGTGTTCTCGAAGTAGTCGGCCTGGGTGCGGATGTGGGTGGCGATGCGGGTGAGGTCGGTGGGGGTGAGGCCCTCGAAGTCCCACGCGTCGACGACCATCAGCGAGGCGGTTGGGACCTCTTCGTGCGGCTGCTGGCTGTAGGGGTGGCAGGCGATCTGGGTGACGAACATCGCGCTGGTGGACTCGCGGTAGCGGGTGCCGTTGATGTCGATGTCGAGGGTGGCGGGCGGGAGGACGGGGTCGACGGGGTCGACGGGGTCGACGGGGAGCATGGTGTAGTGGGCGTAGCCGCGCAGGTAGTTCACGGCCTGGTCCAGTGGGATGCCTGTGTCGCTGGGGTTGTCCTCGGACCAGTCGGGCTGGTGGCCGGTCAGGGTGATGCCCTCGACGGTGGTGATCGTCCAGGTGGCTGGCGGGGTCGGTTCCGGCGGCCGCGCGGTGGGGGCGGGGTAGGTGGTGGTGGGTTTGGTGAGCAGGGTCGTGGGGCTCATGGCCGGTGGCTCCTTGGAGCGGTGGCGTTGGCGGGGTTAGTGGGTGGTGGTGCGCAGGCTATGGAGGTGTTCGATGGTCTGGGCGGGGGTGAGGGCGAGGTCGCGCAGTTCGTCGTACTGCCGGCTGAGGTGGTCGATGTCGTCGGGGTCGTCGGTGATCTGGTCGGTGAGGGTGCCGTGCACGTACGCGAGGGTGGCCCCGACGCGGAAGGACAGCAGCTGTAGCGAGCCGCGCAGGTCGTGGGGACCGGCGTGGAGCGGAAGGATCTGGAGGGTGACCGCGGGCTCATGGGCCGCGGCGATCAGGTGGTCGAGTTGACCGTCCCAGGTCGCCTTGTTGCGAGCACCGCGGTGCAGGACCAGCTCGTCGAGGACGGCCCGGTAGCGGACCGGATGAGGCACGGTCTCGGTGAGGCGGGCCTGCCGCTCGCGGAGCACGTTGAGCTGCTCGGCCAGGACCTCCGGTGACTGCGGGTGGGTGGTGGCGAGCTGCTCCTCGGCGTAGGCGGGGGTTTGGAGGAGGGCGGGGACGGCGGTGAGGGCGTATGCGCGGATGCTGGTCGCGGTCGCTTCCAGGGCGATGAGTCCGCCGGCCGCGCATTTGGCTTCGCGCTTGGCCAGGTGCCAGAGCCCGGCGAGCAGGTCCCCGGTGCCGTAGAAGCGGTCCAAGGTCTCGGCGACGCGCATGTTGCCCAGCCGCCCACCGGTCTCCAGGCGGTGGAGGTAGGACTGCTCGTAGTGGCACCGGTCGGCCAACTCGACCAACGACAGGCCGGCCTTCGCGCGCAGGAACGCGAGATGGTGGGCATACAAGGCGCGAGCGCTCACCTGCCCGGAGGCGATCGCAGCCCGGAAGGTCGCGAGCCGATCAGCACTGGTCGTCACGGAGTCCACGACAGCCGCGGTGTCGGTGGTCACGGGCGCGCCCCCGCACTGTGGTGGGCGGCCCACTCGGCGCGAATGTCGTTGAGCTGGGGAATAACGACACCGTCAAGCCGATCGGCCACCGCGCGCAGACCCGCGACCAGATCCGCCACCCCCGTCGGGTCGAGGTCGGTCATCCAGTACTCGCCGGCGACCCGCACCGTGACAACCGGAGCAGCCAGTTCGGGAGCCGGGGCGTAGGGCGTGCAGGTGATGCTGGAGGACATGACCTCCAACCCCTCGGGCTCGTTCGACGTGTTGCCGGGCGAGTACGCCCGCAGAACCTGCCCCGGGAACTCCCTGTAGTGGCAGACGTCCGCCAGCCGCGCGGCCAACTCCTCCGGCGGCACGTCGGATTCGCTCGGGTCCTCGGCGGCCCAGGCCGGCAGGTAGCCGGAGACCTGCTCACCGGTGGTCGTAGCGATCAGCCACTTCAGCGCCGAGCTGGTCGTCGCGTCGGGCTCGGTGGCGGGTAAGGCGGCGGGCGAAGGGACTGCGGGATTCATCGTCCGGGGTTCCTGTTCGTGGTGGGGCGGTGGAATCGGGTGGCGGCGTCGACCACACGTCCGTCGGGCGGCTGGTCCTGCTCAGTGAGGAGCGGACCGAAGAGCGCGAGGAGAGCGGAGAGGGCCGGCCGCGTGCGCGGGTCGGCCAGGTCCCAGCTGTGGGCACCGGGATGCCCTGCGAACTCGCTGCACCCCTCGTCACCGTCCTCCGTGGTGACGGGGCAGTCGGGAAGCAGGAAGGCGAGGCAAGGCTCGACGCCGTCGCGCCAGACGGTGCCGGCGTCCGGGCCGCGCAGGTTGAGCACCACGCTGTGGTGGACCTGACCGCGGTGGGACGGGAACGTGCAGACCAGCAGCGTCGCCGCGTCCTCCGCCGCGTACACCAGCCCGTCCCACGCGGGTGGAGCGGCGTTGGCCACGCCCAGTGCCGCGGTGACAAGACCGGGCGGCACGACGGAGCGTCGGCCGCAGGTGAAGCCGCGCGGGTGACGGCTGGGCATCCGGATCGGCTCCTTCGTCGGATCGCTGGGTACGGAGGTTGGGTGGGACCCGCTCCGGCCACGGGCAGGTGCCGCGAGTCCGTCACGCCCGCGGGGAGTTGGGGGCGCGGATGCCTGCTTGACTCGGCGTGGCCGAAGCGGGGAAGGGCCCGCTCCAGCGGGCAGTCCGCTGCCGCCCGCACAGGGACGGGAGTGCGTACGGCGACGTGGGTGACGCCCTTCGGGCGTGGCGCTGGAGCGGAGCAAGGGGGTACCTATCGCGTGTGCGTTTCGTGCGTAGCGGCGGATCGAACCCATGAGCGGCGTCGCAGGTTCTCCAGAGCCGCGCGGTACCTGCGGTTCAGCCCGAGCCGATGCACCGCGCGAACGCGCCCACGGAAGTCGGCACCCCACTTCCTGTGCCGCTCGGCGCCGGCCCGCCCAGGGACGTGACCGGTCGTGGGAGGCCCGGCTTCGAGACGCAGAGCGGCCCAGACGACCTTCCCCGGACCATCCACGCGGGGGTAGAAGCCCCAGACTCCGTCGGACAGCCCGGCAACCAACCTCAGCCCGCGCCCTGTCTCGGCGTCTTCGGATGAGAGGCATACGACCGGGACCTGGTCACTGCCGTCATGAACCGCGAGGTACAGAACGTCGGGCGCAATCCGCAGATCGAGGAGGAGCGAAGGCTCGTCGGCTGCCCTCACCCCCGGGCCGAGACGTGCACCAGCGTGCCGCACCGCGTTCGTCGCCAACTCCGAGACGACGGTCAAGGCGTCGTCCACCGTGCCCTCGGCCAATGCCCACTCGGCGAACTTCCGCGAAGCGTCGGCCCGTACACCGCGAATCGCCGACGGCTCGCAGCGGAAACGCACGCGGTACCGCTCGGTGGACGGTGGCCGGATCTGCACGTGCAGCTTCGACCGGAAGCCGGGGTGGCGGAACTGAGCGGGCATGACGTGCTCCTTCGGAACGCGTGACCGTGGCACCGCGACGCCCCCGTGACGCAGGAGCGCGGCGCTGAGTCGATGGTTGCCGAGCGACGATCACGCAATCAGGCCACGGTGATTACCCAACGTGGGTAATGTCGTGAGGCAGTCGGGAGAGGGGGTGGCAGCCGTGCCCGGGAAGCAACCAGGTTTTCCCGCCACCGTTTTGGCGGACCCACAGATGCAAAAGGCATGTAGAGAACGCGACTTCGGCCTGATCTTCCGGCTCGCGAAGGCGCGCGCCGGCATCTACCCGTCCCGCATCGCCTCGCTGTGCGGGATGACCCCGAGCCGGGTCGGCGAGATCATGTCCGGGCAGCGCCGCCTCGCCCACATCGACGTCATCGAGCGGGTCGCCGACGGACTCCGGATCCCAGGAGCGATGTTGGGCCTCGCCCACCGCCCCTGGGAACTGCCCCACAGCACCGCGACTCCCGTCCGCGACACCGACCCCGCCCCGCCCGTTTCCACGCCGGCGGCCAGACGAGCCCCGGACCGCGCGGACCTGGACGACCTCCTCACCGCCGTCGAAGGACCCGTCACACGCTCCTCGCTCCTGGCCATGCAGTCGTCGATCGAGGACTACTGGCGCAGGGACGACCAGCACGGCGGCGCATCCCTTCGCCCCGCGGTCGTCGGCCACCTGCGGTACGTGACCAGCCGGTTGAACCACACCCCCGCTGGTCCCTTGGCCGACGACCTGCGTGCCCTCGCCGCCGAGTTGGCCCGTATGGCCGGCTGGGCCTACTTCGACGCACGGCAGTACAGCACCGCCCGCACCTACTTCCGCCAGGCGCTCGACCTCGCGCGCGAGACGGGCGACGCCTCCTTCACCGCAAACGTCCTGTCGTGCCTGAGCCTGCAAGCGACCTACGAGAGTAGGGAGAACGAGGCAGTCGCGCTGGCCTCAGCCGCACAGGACGTCGCACGGCGAGGGACCACGTCGCGACTCGTCGTCTCCATGCTCGCCATGCGCGAAGCGTTCGCCCACGCCGCACTCCGCGACGCCGCCGCCTGCCACGACGCCCTCCGCCGCGCCAACGACGCCTTCGCCGCAGCGGAACCGCCCACTGAAGCACCCGCCTGGGTGCGCTACTTCGATGAGACCAAGCTCATCGTGGATACCGGCATCGCACTCGGCCAACTCGGCGAGGCGAGCCGCGCGGAGTCCCTGATCACCGAGGGACTGCGGCGCGAACGCGTCGACCAGCAGCGCGGACGGGCGTTCCACACCGTCTGGCTCGCCGACGTCCAACTCCAGCAGGGCAAGCTCGACTCCGCGGTCGCTTCCGCCACGGCCGCACTCGACCTGACCGCGACCCTCGACTCACCACGCGTGGCCGGGCACCTGCGCGAATTCCACACCCGTCTCGCACCGTTCGCACGCGAGCCGGCCGTGCTGGCCTTCGAGGAGCGCATGCGCTCAGCCCTCGCGTGACGGTCAGACGCCTGTGCTGTCGAGCAGCAGGTGCAGCAGCCCGACCAGGCTGCCGCTGCTCACGATCTCCCGGCGGTCGATCATCCCCCGGATGTCCTTCAACGGAATCCACTCGATCCGGTCGGACTCGTTCTGCTCTGTAGGCGGCCCGGCGTACGTAGCCCCGTCCGCCCGGAACACGTAATGCTCAGAGTCCGTGATCCCGTTCGCCGGCTGCGCGTAGACCAGCGGCTTCATCGACTCCACCTGCCAGCCGGTCTCTTCCAACACCTCACGCGCCGCCGCCTCTTCCGGCGACTCGTCCGCCTCGATCAACCCCATCGGCAACTCCCACGCCCACGTGTCCGTGATGAACCGGTGCCGCCACATCATCAACACCCGCTGCTGCCCATCCACCACCGCAGCGACCGCCAGGTGCCGCATCCGCACCACATGGTGCTCCCACCGGCGCCCATCAGGCTGCTGCACATCGACCAACCACAGGTTGACCCACGGGTTGTCGTAGATCTGCCGCTCACCGTGCACCTGCCACCGCATCCCGCCAGCTCCCCACCTCGTCGCCCGGCTTCCAGGATGACACCTGCAACATGACGGCGGGTGAAAACGATCATCAGGGGAACATCCCCCAATGGGCGAGAGGGAGGAAGGATTGGTGATGTGATACGTCTACCGCGTATCCCGGCGAAAACGCATATCCGCATGATCAGTCGAAGACCGTAGTGCAGCGTCGGCATCGTGCCAGCGCGCGCTATCCCGTGATCATGCCGGTGACCAAGGGGAAGATTCAGAACGGGCCCAACCTGGAGAGGCGCTGATCGGCCGGCTCGGCCTCTTCCCCAGCGCCAGGAGCGTGTTGGCCTGCGGCACCATCACCCAGGGGGCTGGCGATGCCCGGCCGCCCGTCCCGGCCGGAGGTACGTCGCGGAACCGAATAAGACTCCACCTCACGGGCGATGAGCAGGATCTCACGCCCCGTACTCACGTTGTCGGCGACTGTGCGGCCTGCCGGTTGACAGCCCGTTCGGGTGCCGCCTGCCCGCTGAGGGAGGAGAATGTCGGGGTGGCTCAGCAAGAGCAGCGGCATAGGCCGCTCGTGCATCCCAAACCCAAGGACAGCACCGTCAAGCAGCTGTACGGGACCGCGTTCCGCTGCGCGAAGCCGGGCTGCCTGCGGCCGCTGTACCGGATGAACGACGAGACCGGTGAATGGCTGCTGAACAGCAGCGTCGCGCACATCCATGCGCGCAGTGAGGGCGGGCCGCGCTGGGATCCTGGCATGTCGGCCGAGGAGAACCAGAGCGCCGCGAATCTCCTGCCGCTGTGCAACGACCACGCCGCGGAGATCGACGACACACCCGAGCACTACCCGCCGGAACTGCTGCACGCGTGGAAGAACGAGCAGTTGCAGGAGTGCCTCGACCTGCACCGCTCCTGGCCAGTGGACGACGCACAGGCCGCCGAGATCGCCGCCAACTCCTTCGACCCCCATCAGGCCGGTATCGCCCATGCCGGCGCCACGACGGTGATCACCGCGGTCCGCTATGCAGGGCTGATGATCGAGTCGGCGCGGTCCAAGCGCCGCGGGGCGGCCCAAGCGGTGGAGGCGTGGAATGCCGTCCGCGACCGGGCGAACCGTATGATGCCCGCGTTCGATGTGAACGGCGAGCGGGTGCAGGTCGAGCCGTCGCGCATGGAGACCGCCTCCGCGCGTGATGCCTTGCTCGAGTCGCTGAGCCAGGCAGTGCATGTTCTAGAGGAACAGGTCAGCCCGCTGGCCGCCGAACTGCACGCCGTACAGGCGGCAGCCCCGGCGCTGCGGCCGTGGTGCGAGTGGGTCGAGGACGGGGCACGCGGGCTCACCCGGGCGGCTGGCAGGTGGCCGAGCCCGCCGGGGCCCGACGACGGCGTACTGCAGGCAGCGATGGATGAGCTGCGCCGAGCAGCGCAAGCCCTGGGGGATGTCTGGCGCGGAGACGACGCCCAGCAACCGCCGACGCGGTGCTCGCCGCGCTCGGAGGAAGCCGCCGACGAAAGCGACGGAGCGCGAGCGGCACGGCTCCACCAAGAGCTGCTGGAGCGGGCCCGCCCCTGGAGCAGGGTGAGGCACCGCCCGTACGATGCCGATCTCTACGAGCAGCTCGTCGGCTCCGCCGGCGTCGTGTCCGATCTACCCGAACTGCTGTCCCTGCTGACAGTTGGGCTGCCGGCGACCACGCGCCTGGCCGCACGGGTGGCACGCAACGCCGACGATCCCACCTTCCGGGACCTGATCGTGCGGGCCGGGCGGGTGCGTCCTTTGGCCGTGAGCGGCTTCCTGCTGAAGTACCTGGCCATCACGGCGGAAGAGGACGGCAGGACCGAACTCCGGGACCTGGCGCACGCCACCGCACGCCAGGTCCTCATGGCCGAGCAGTGGCAGGATGCCTCTGTGTGGGCCGACAACCGGTCGTACATCCTCCATCTGCTGAACTGGACCGCGGATTTCAGCGACGCCGACCGGGTGCGTACCACCGTGGAAGAGGCATTGCGCCACGACCCGGGCCTGTTGCCGGCGGTGCTTGTCGGCATCGCCGATTGGAGTGAGCCTTTGGACGACGGTGGTGCAGGAGTAGCACGGGGTCCGAAATCAATGATCAACACCCTGCCCGGCTGGCTCCCGACGCGCCATATCGTAGTGATGATCAACGAGCATCTGCCGGAGGTGCAACCGGCTGACGAGGACGCGAGTGAACGCTACACGGACGACACCCGCCGCTACGCGTCCCAGGTTCTCTGGCTGGCCGAAGGCAATCCGTCGGCGTGGTGACGTGCAGGTTCAGGTGGCAGCGGGACAGTCACACGGCAGGCAGAGACCGGTCGCTGAACAGTGGGCGCACAGAGGGAGGTTCTGAGCGATGCCCGTGCCGACACCAGCGACGATCACCGCAGGATGCATTGGCTGGCCGAAAAAGTTGCTGGTCACGTGAGCGGGAAGCAGCGCCGGATAGCAGTGCGACGGCGGCTGCGACGCACGGTCGCGATGGTCACGGGGCGGTAGCCAGCTCCTGGCCGGAATTGGACCCCGTCGTCTTCCCAGAAGCAGACGGGGCAGATCCCGAAGGACTCGGACATCTCGTCAAGGACGCGGTGACCGCAGCAGGGAAAGGGGTAGCGGTCACTCATCCGCGCAGTGTCGTTGAGGGGGTGACCGCTGCGCCACGGATTTGGTCTTCTTGGGGAACCTCGGACAGTCCGCATACAGTCCGCAGGACACCCGCTAGCCTCCGTCGGAGGCCAACGCACGCCAACATCGAAGTGCCTGGTCAGAGCCATGATCGGCGCTCCACCGCAGGTCAGATCCGGCCCGGATGCGTTCCGCTTCAATCACCGGCTTGCACTGGCTTGGACATCCGCGGCCTCGTCGCCCGTCCCTCACTATGACTGTCGAGACCACCACCCTTCGCTGCGCCACGATCGGCACCGTCTACGGGCGCCGCCCCGCCCGCTTCCATTCACTACGAGGTCGACCACCTCGACGGCCTCCACTACCTCTCCCGCATGCGCCCAGCGACCAACCGCCGCCAGTCGAGAGGTACCGCCAGGTCAACCGCGTCTGGACATACAAAGGTGCCCCTGCACGGACTCTTCCGATGCGGGAGCGCGATGATCCTCAAGCAACCTGGTCGTCTGATCTGGGGCGTTGACTGTCAGTGGAGCCCGGTAGGTTCTGCAGGTGATCATCAAGACGCTCGGCAAAATACGGCCGCATCGTTACGCAAACAAGGACTTCCGGCGCTGGATGGGCGATGCCATCGGCAAGGCGACTCAAGACCAACTGCTGGCCTCTTTCATCTACACAACCGAGGCCACCTACGCCCAGAGCATCCTTGGGATTCTGTACGAACACGTGCAGGACGTGAGCCGCGAGAGGGCGGAAGCAAAGGCCCGCCAAACCGCAGCCCTGGCCGACACCCCGAAGCCGATAGCGGATCTGTGCCGCGCAGCGGCTTGCCAGCTCGTCGAAGGTCTAGCCGACGAACTCACCGAAGCCGAACAGGCCCTGGACGAAGCCAGAGCTGCCTTCAAAAAAATGAAAGACACGTTCGGCGATCCCGCGGTGAGGCGTCACAGGCAGACAGCCAAGTCCAGTGAGCCATCCCCCTTTGAGACCATGATGCCACTGTGGTCTCAGTATTCGGACGCAGCTGATCGGGTCGCCGAGCTGCTGAACGCGGATGCCGAGGAACTGCACCATGTCGCGATGCTTGACGCCCACCGAATGGCGTTCGTCCGCTCCGAGGCCAGCATGACACTCGAACAGATCCATGCTCTTCACCACTCGGAATTCGAGCAACTCGCCGCCGATCTTGTGCGCAGGGATGGGTACCGGGTGACTCGCTCGGGCGGGGGCGCCGGTGACCTTGGGGCCGACGTCATCGCAGAGAGCCCGCAAGGCGAAATCGTCGTGATTCAGTGTAAGCATCGAGCTTCCGCTGGATCCGGAGCGATTGGCTCTCCGGACCTGCAGCGACTCAACGGTACGGCACGCCCCGTACATAACGCGGACCTCGTGATCGCGATGACGAACGGCACTTTCTCGCTGCCTGCTCGCCGCTTTGCCGACAGTCAGAAGATCCATCTGGTCGAGGCCCAGAAGTTGGAACGGTGGGCCACGTGGGGCCAGCCGTTGTCGGAGGTCTTGGAGCTGATCTGAGCACCTCGGGCCGCCGCTCGCGCATCAGGGCGACCAGGGCGTCCATGCCAGGGTCGAAGCGGGCTCGGTACTTGGTGGACGGTGAGACGCTGGGCGCGAAGTGCACTCGGGCATCGCCGGCCGGGACCGGGGAAGCCACGGTCACCTCGCCCCGGCGTCGGCCATGGCCGGGGCGAGCAGGCCAGCGAAGGTGAAGCCGGAGTCGGCGTTCAGCCGACTGGCGTTGGAAACGTTGAGCAGATACAGCACGCGCATCGCTGCGGCCCTCCTTCACGGAAGCCCGGAACTGGCCCCGGGCTGGCGAAGGAGAGGAACCGGTGAGGGGGATCGTGACAGAATGATGAATCGAGGTCACTCACGGTTCATTCATCTCATCCGGAAGCCAGGGCGGGGGCTTTGATGAACGCGCGGGACGACGCTTCGACGGTTGAACAAGCCGCCGAGGCGTTCGCGGCGGAGGTCGCCTACTGGCGTGAAGTGCGAGGGCTGTCCAAGCGGGAGCTGGCCCGCAGGATGGGCTTCGACCCTTCCTACGTCAGCCACGTCGAATCCGGCCGTCATAAGCCGACCGAGGACTTCGCCCGCCGCGCAGAGGACATCCTTAACGCGGGCAAGGCCCTGTGGAAACGCTGGCTTGACTATGAGTCGGCAAAGGCCCGCACTGCACCTTCGGCAGCCCCACCCCCGCCCCGCCGGGCCGAGCAGCCGTACGCGACGGGCTCGGCCATCGTCGTCGAGCACGACGCCGCCCGCCTGGACTACGACGGACGCCAGTACCGGCTGACGATGCGCCGACTGTTGCGGGACACCGGCAGCGAACCGATCACCCGCTACCTGATCCGCATCAGCGTCGACCGCTACCCCGGCAAGCCCGAGAGCTCCAACGCCCACTACCGCGAGCACCCGCTGACCTGGGACGAACTCGCCTTGACGGCCACGTGCCGCGGGGAGGACATGCGCTGGCAGCCAACACGACCGCGACGCCTTCAAGGAAGTCTGACTGCTCTTCGAGAACGACCAGGGCCGGTACCCGCTGTACCCGGGCGAGTTGGTGTGGATCAAATACGCCTACTCGGTGGGCGACGAGAAGTGGGGCCGCTGGTTCCAGCGCGCCGTCCGCCTGCCCACCGAGCACCTGGAAGTCGAACTTGCCTTCCCTGCCGAACTCGACCCCACGGTGTGGGACACCGAGACCTCCATGACCGCCGAGGCGGCACCTCTGCGGACCGCCCCGCTCCGGCGCGACCAGGACGGGGTACGCGTCTTCTCCTGGAGCACGTCCACGCCCGCCCTCCACGCCCGGTACCGTCTGGAATGGCGATTTCGGGCCCGTCCCGAACGTGACACGAGCCAAGGGGAGTTCAGGTGATCGAGGTGCGGCCCAGCGAGCAGATGCGTGATCTCGGAGTCGTCCAGTACGGCGCCCCCGTCCTCGCCGAACCCGCTCGCCCCTTCGACCTGCCGGCCGAACGGGAGGCCGCCGAGCAGGTCATCGAGAAGCTGTTCACCTCGATGGAGCGCGTCGGGCAGGTCCACCCCTTCGCCAAGGGCATGGGCATCGCCGCACCGCAGATCGGCATCGCCCGAGCCGCTGCCGTCGTCCGGCCCGCCGACCCTGCCGCACCCCCGGTCGTTCTTCTCAACCCCCGCATCATCGAACGCTCGAACGAGGTGGACGAACAGTTCGAGGGCTGCCTGTCCTTCTTCGACGTCCGCGGACTGGTCCCCGGCCGCTACGGATCGCCGTGGAGACCACCACGCTAGACGGCCTGGCAGTGACCACCAGCTACCAGCGTGGCCTCGCCCGCCTGGTCCACCACGAGGTCGATCACCTCGACGGGCTGCACTACACCGCGGATGCGGACTGGAGCCGAACCCATTCCCGTCGAGCAATACCGCCAGACTGGTCGCGCCTGGACTTACGAGCAGTAGCAACCTATGGCCCCCCTCGCAAAGAAGTTGGACAAGGTCGCCAACTATTTCGAAAACTTTTGATTCCCAGGAGATAGTTTGAGCGAGAGCACCCGCGGCGTGATTTACATACTCGCCAATTCCTTGATGCCTGGAGTTTTGAAGATTGGTCGCACTGGAAGGGGGTCAGTCGAACGCGCCAGGGAAATTTCACGCCCTACGGGCGTGCCGGAAGAATATGAGGTGATCTATGATCAAGTAGTGAGCGATGCCAAGGGGGCCGAGAAACGAATTCACTCCTTGCTGCAATCTCATCGCGTCAATCCGAAGAGAGAATTTTTTAGAATCTCAATCCGCGAAGCCATTCGCCACGTACAGGAAAGCTGTGCCCGCTATCCCGTGAATGAAGCGCGCGAAGCGGTCGAATTTGACGCCTTGCCGGGGCTCGAAGAGCGAATTCGTCCGTGGATTAGGCGCGATCTCGTGGCTGTGAAATTCGTACAGTACTCAGATCTGTGTCTGATCAGATGGGTGCTCCAGCCGGACTTTCGAAAGGTTGCAGCACACGAAAATATATACGACCTGGGATGCATCGGCGACGAGCGCGAACGATGCATGGAGGATTATGATCGACATCGCGATGAATACCGATGCGAGAGCGGATTCTTCTGCCCAGTCCACTACTCCCCGAAAGAGAATTTCAACTCTTTCCTTGAGCTTGATCCATATTCAATGATCATGACGGGTCTCGATATTCTCAGCGATGAGGCTTCCGATTATGTGGCTCACCTTTGGGAGCAGCGTCGCATTGAACCACCAAAGCGGCTGGGTTGGACCGTTGTGGGTGCCAGTTATTCCATGATGGGTCCAGAAGAAGAGTGGCGCGAAGCCCTTGCTAAGCATGGAATCGCAAACAGCGACATGGATGCTGAGAGTGAAATCGTCCAGCTCCCAGGAAAACGGGATCTCTTGTAGGTCAGAGACGGCATCGCCGGTCGAATCAGCCTCGTTCGTCCTGGAGGCCGCGGCCAGCTCTGCGCGATGATCACCGCCAAGTTTGCATCGAAGTCGGCCTGACATCCAGAACTGACATCAACAGCGGGGGGTTGCGGCGGTCGTGCCCGGCTCCTCACGGTGCGGGCGGCCGTGGGGGCGCAAGAGAGCGCTGCCGTCCGATCAAACTCCTAAGAGGCTGTTGTCGTTCCGATCTTGAGGGGTGTGGACCGAACGGGAGTTTCGATCGGGTGAGCTAGCCTGTCCGCCGTGGACCACGCCCCCGAGCCGCTGAACTGCCCTGACTGCGGGCGCGTGATGAAGAGCCTGGGCCTTGTCCTGTCTCTCCGCGATCAGGACAAGCAGCGTGTGTGCCGATACGCCTGGAAGTGCCCGGAGGGTCACACCTGGTGGCACTGGGCGGATCGGCCGGCTGAGGCCCTGGATGTCTGCCCCTACCCCCAGCTGTTCCGGCGATGACGGCGACCTGCTGTCGCCTGCCCGCGGCCTTCGGCTCACGAGCTCGGTGGCTGTCGCCGGCCCGATCCTGATCGGTATCGGTCGGCCGGAGTCTCCATCGGGTGACTGCGGCGGCCGGCGCGCATGAGAACAGGGCCTCTTGGTAGCTCAAAGGGTGTCTACGCCAAAAAGCTGTCCAGGAGGCCCTGTTGTCGCAGTTCTACGACATCATGTGGGTGGAGTCCACTTCGGCCACCCTTGCGTGTGACTGCCTGGCTCACCGGTTCGGGAACGCCGGCGACCACCCGGTGCGCGAGCGCCGCTACCCGACCGACATGTCGGAGGCGGAGTGGGCGGTGGTGAGACCGTTGCTGCCGGTGCCGGGCTGGCTGCGCGGGCGGGGCGGGCAGCCGGAGGCGTACTGCCACCGCGCGATACTGGACGCGATCCGATACCTGGTCGACAACGCCATCAAGTGGTGGGCCATGCCGGCCGACTTCCCGCCGTGGGACCGGGTCTACGCTTTCTTCCGCCGCTGGCGCGACCACGGCATGGTCAAGGAGTTCCACGACCGCCTCCGCCGCAAGGTCCGCGAGCAGGCAGGGCGGGCCCCGGAGCCGAGCGCGGGGGTCATCGACTCACAGTCGGTCAAGGCGGACGCCGTCGTCGGCGCCGGCACCCGCGGCTTCGACGGTGGCAAGCTCATCAACGGCCGCAAGCGGCACGCCGTGGTCGACACCCTCGGCCTCCTGCTCACGGTGATGGTCACCAGCGCGGATGTCGGGGACCGTGCGGCGGCCCAGGTCCTGCTGGTCCAGGTCGCCGCCGCGCATCACCTGCTGGCCCTGGTCTGGGCCGACGGCGGTGACACCGGCAGCCTCGTCGAACACTGTCTCGCCGCCCTCGCCCTGGTCCTCACCATCGTCAAGCGCAGCGACGACATGCGCGGCTTCGTCGTGCTGCCCAAGCGCTGGATCGTGGAGCGGTTCTTTGCCCATCTGATGCAAAGCCGCCGCCTCGTGCGGGACTTCGAGCGGTCCACCAGCAGTGCGGAGGCGGTGGTCTACTGGTCGATGACGCGGCTCATGACCCGCCGTCTGGCCCGGCCACGCTCTTCGCGAGCGTGAACCGGCCCGGCGCCGACTCGACCAGCCAGCCCCGGGCCACCAGCCGCTTCGCCTTCGACCGCAATGCCTCGATCTTCGCGGGCACCGGGTCCAGGCCGAAGCAGGCGGCCATCTCCTGGCAGGTCAACGGTCCTTGACCGAGACGGTTCCGGTCCGCGAGAACCTGAAGGATCCGCTGGTAGTCCGCCGACAGTGTCGACCAGACCAGTCCCGCACGCCACATTGGCACCACCGATTTCGGCTTCGCGACCCCCGATGTCCCAGGCGCTGCCGGCAGATCACCGCGATCCGACCGCTCCTCGCAGGCGCCGGAGCCGGCATCGTCATCGCCCGGGGCCAGGACCTCGCCGACACGCGAGCGGGCGATGACCCACTCGTTCCACTCCCGCTCGACCACGACCAGCTCAGCCTGGATGCGGTCGGCCTCCTCCCGCAGCTCGTCCATACGACGGCGAGCGGTCAGCTCACGCTGTTCCAGCAGCCCCACGACCGACGGCATCCCCGACCTCCACCTGAGCGACGACTCCACACGTCACCACTCCCCGAGACCCCCGACCCCACGCCCGACCAGCGGAAACGCAACCCTCAACACCGGAACGACAACAACCTCTAAAGCGGTGGCTTCATAGCAACCAGCGGCAGCGGCCAGCCGACGAAGGCCACTAGTGCGCTGCCGTCCTCGGTGAGGCAGAGCAGCGTGGTCCATGTCCGGTCGGCAGCGTCGATCAGCCCTGTGCACACGGGCGGGCCATGTTCGCGGACGAGCTGAACTGCTCGTTCCAGCCCAAGAGGTTCGAGTCCATGTTTCCGCATGCGCTGAAGTCGGCCCTTGAAGACTCCGGCATGCTGGCCTGCGGGTTGTGTTCGGTCTCCCACCCAGTAGATGGCGCCGCTGCGGAGGGTGGCAAGGGCCAACACCGACGCCTCGTCATCACCGGCCAACAGCGATCCCAGCTCGTGCCGTTCCATGGTCACCCCCCTTCTGGATCCTGCGGCACAGCAGCCAGGCACCGCAACCTCAGCAATCGCCCTCAGGAGGTGAAGGGGGCTGGCCGTGTGCCAGGGCGTCTCAGTTCCTGTCTCGTTGAGCGCGGTTCACGACAAGGCCGAAGAACGCGACCGCTCCCACGAACAGCCGCCCATAAACGCAGGTGAATGGCTCTGTACGTGGGTCCAGGGACCGCCACCACAGTTGGTAAAAGCGTGCCTGAAGCGGAGGAGGAGGGCTTCGTGCGTGTCCGTGCCTCGGGGGCAAATCTGGCTGACGTCCGCCAGCCGAGCCAGGAAGAATTCGACGCGTCCGAGGCCGTTGAGCGGATACACCTCCACATCTGACTGGCTCCTCACAGCGCACCCGCCGTGATCAAGCGATGGGCAGCTGCCGGCCGACCGCCGGGGTTGCAGTTTGGGTTGCATTCACCCCCGTTCAGGCCCGTTCAGCGCGTCCAGACGGGCAGGCTCAGCCGCAGTTCAGGACGCTAACGAACCCCGCCAGACAGCCAGACGAACAGTTGGAAAGCGTGTTGGCAGTTGAGCGTTCCGTCTCCTCCGGTCCAGGTTCGGCAGGGCGCCGCAGACGGTCGCGGTGAAGCCGTGCTGGGGGCTGGAGCGCCCCCTTACGCAGGCCGGCCCGGACCTTTGCGCCGGTCGAGAATGCCTCGTCGGGGGGCGCTCGGCCGGGTGCGAGGTCGCGCAGGAAGTGCGTGGAGGGCGGACCGCTGCGGGGCCGGGGTCCATCGGGTTCAGCGGACCGCCTGACAGCATGATCGTCGACACGCTCACACCCCGACGTCCGCTCCAGCCCGTCCCGCCTGCGTCCTGCTTGCCGCCCTGGCGATCCGGACCGCCCGTACCAGCGACGCCGGGCGCTGACCGAGGCCCGCTCCGGCTGCACTTGCCGGCCGCACGCGGTCGGGTGTTCGCGGTGCCGTGCCACGCACTGCGGCGGGTCAACCACGTGTGGCCGCGCCAACCGCCGGATGTCGTCCTTCGCCGGCCCTGCCGCTACGACGGCGGTCGACAGGGAACCGCGCGAGCCGATGCGGCCGCTCTGGCATCGCTTCAGCCGGCCTTCGCCGGTCCTGCCGCTCGGCACCTCCGTGGCGGACGCGTGGGGGACGTCGACGACGGATTCGGGGGGACTCGCGGGTGTGGGCGCCGGCTAACCGGGTTCGTCCCCTCGTGGTCCGAGCGGCCGTGGCGTCCCCGGTTTCTGATGTACTCCCTGAGTGCGAATGCGTCATGCCGCTGTCCGTCTGCCCCGTGGCACCATGGGATGATCATGACGATACGTGTGCTGATCGCCGACGACCAGGAGATGGTGCGGCGCGGGCTGCGGCGGACGCTCGCCGCCCAGCCTGACATCGACGTCGTGGGCGAGGCCGGCGACGGCGTCACCGCACTGGCCCTGGCCCGCGAACTGCGGCCGGATGTGGCCCTGGTCGACGTCCGGATGCCGGGGCTGGACGGGCTGGAGGTGACCCGGCGGCTCGCGGGCGGTCCCGAGGGGGTCCGGGTCGTGGTGGTGACGACCTTCGACCTGGACGAGTACGTGTATCCGGCCCTGCGGCATGGTGCCTCGGGCTTTCTGTTGAAACGGTCCGGGCCCGCGCTGCTGGTGGAGGCCGTTCGCGCGGCGGTCGCCGGGGACCAGTTGATCAGCCCGTCGGTGACGGTGCGGCTGCTGAAGGAGGTGACCGGCGTGGGGCGTGGTCGGCCCGCCCCGGCGGCGCCGGGAGAACCGCTCACCGAGCGGGAGACCGAGATCGCCGGGCACGTCGCGCTGGGCAAGACCAACGCGGACATCGCCCGCGAGCTGTTCATCTCCGCCGGGACGGTGAAGACGCATGTCGCCGCCGTCCAGCGGAAACTGGGCGTGCGCAACCGGGTGGGCATCGCCGTCTACGCGTGGGACGCCGGATTCGCCGACGCCGCCCGGACAGCGGAGGGACCTGCGTGATGGGCCGACGCCCCCGCCCCGCCCCGGCGGGTCGCACGGACCTCACCGCGACGAAGGCCTCGACGAAGGCCCCGACGGAGGCCGCGGCGGAAGGCGGGCTCCGGATCGGGTGGGCCGCGGGGCTGGCGGCGCTGGTACTGCTGCCCGCCGTCGCCGGGCGCCCGGTGGCGCTCGTGACGGCGGTGCCCGCCGCGCTGGCCGCCTTCGTGCTGTGCCTGCGCGTGCCCTGGCGCCGGGTGGCGGGTGTGCCCGCGGCGGCGTCGTCCGCCGTGTGCCTTGCCTCCTCGGCCGCCGATCTGGCCTTCCGGGGCCCCAAGGGCTACGTCGTGCTGTGGGCGGTGGTCGAACTCCCGGCGCTGCTCCTGCTGCTGCGGCGGGTGGCCCGCCGGGCGCCGGAGCGGACGGCCCTGGTGACGGGCCCGCTGCTCGCGCTGGCCGCGGTGTTGATGCCGCTGCGGCTGGCGACCGCTGAACCGCCCGTAGCGTCGCACGCGGTCGTGCTGAGCTGCGTGCTGGGCCTCTTCCCCGCGGGGCTCGCGGCGGGCGTGGGGCTGTACTTCCGTGCCGTGGAGGCGCGGCGCGGGCGTGCCGTGGTCAGCGCGCTGCACGCCCAGCGGCTCCAGGTCGCCGCGGATCTGCACGACTTCGTCGCGCACGAGCTGACGGGAATCGTCGTCGAGGTGCAGTCGGCGCGGTGGGCGGGTGGCCTGGACGAGGAGGAGACGGCGGAGCTGCTGGCCCGGGTGGAGGCGGCCGGGATGCGGGCCCTGGAGTCCATGGACCTGACGTTGGGCTCGCTGCGGGAGGGCGTGGCCCCCGCCCGTACGTGCGGCCTCGCCGACCTGCCCGCCCTCGTCGGCCGTTTCGCCGCGGCCGGGCACGGCCCGCGGGCCGAACTGGTGCTGGAACCGGGCCTGGAGGACGTACTGCCTCGGCTGTCGGACGACGCCGCCTACCGCGTGGTCGTGGAGGCGCTGACGAACGTGCGCCGCCACGCCGAGGGCGCGGCCCAGGTGACGGTGACCGTCGCGCGTACCGCGGGCGGCGTGGAGGTGACGGTCGCCGACGACGGCCGCACGGTCCCGGCCCGTACGGGCCCCCGGCACGGCGGCGGTACGGGTCTGGCCGAACTGACCCAGCGTCTCGAAACCCTCGGCGGCTCGCTGACCTGCGGTCCGCACCCGACGGGCTGGCGCGTACGGGCGCTGCTGGCGGCGTGACGCCCACCCGGCGGACGCCCGGGCACGAGGCACCCGGCACTCGGGCACCGGTGCGCCGGCTACTCCCCCGCGATATCTGCCGAACGGCAGATGCGGGCGCACCCCCCGCTCGCGCACCCTCGGAGGGCCTGATCACCGACCCACCCGGAGGACCCCGTGCGCCCCCTCGTCCCGGCCGGCGCCCCCGCGCTTGCCGCCGTCCTGCTCGCCCTCGGCTCGCTGACCGCCTGCTCCGTGGACGCGAAGAACGCCACCCCGCGCAGCACGGCGTTCGCGTTCGGCGGCGACACCCTCGATGTCCGGGCGCACGGCATCCCGACCGACCTCGTCGCCGCCGACCGGAAGGACGTCGAGGTCACGCGCTGGTTCGACGCGAAGGCCGGCAGCAAGAAGACGCTGGTCTGGAAGCTGCACGGACGGACCCTCGACCTGGACGCCCGCTGCAAGGGGCTCGCGCTGTGCGACGCCCGCTTCCGCGTGGAGGTGCCGCGCGGCCTGACCGTGCTCCGCGACGGCCGCCCCACGAAGCTGCGCGGAGGCAAGCACTGATGCTGGAGCTGATCGACGTCACCAAGACCTACCGCGGCGGCAAGCGCGCCGTGGACGGCGTCACGCTGCGTCTGGCCCCCGGCATGCTGGGCCTGCTCGGCCCCAACGGCGCCGGCAAGTCCTCCCTGATGCGGATCGCCGCCACCGTCACCCGCCCGGGCAGCGGGCGTGTGCTGTGGCACGGCGCTGACGCGGTCGCCCGGCCGAACGCGCTGCGCGCCGCGCTCGGTTACCTTCCCCAGGACTTCGGCGTCTACCCGAATCTGTCGGCCCCGGAGTTCCTGCGCTACCTCGCCGCCGCGAAGGGCCTGTCCGCGCGCACCGGCCGCGCCCGTACCGCGGAGTTGCTGCGGCTGGTGAACCTCGAAGAGGCCGGCAGGCGGCCGCTGAAGGGGTTCTCGGGCGGCATGCTGCGCCGGGTCGGCATCGCGCAGGCGCTGCTCGCCGACCCCGAGGTGCTCATCGTCGACGAGCCCACCGCCGGACTCGACCCGGAGGAGCGGGTCCGCTTCCGCAACCTGCTCAGCGACCTGGCAGCCGACAAGATCGTGCTGCTGTCGACGCACATCGTCTCCGACGTCGAGTCCGTCGCCCACGACATCGCCGTGGTGGCCGGTGGCCGGCTGCTCTACCGCGGCACCCCGGAGGAGCTGCTGCGGCGCACCGCGGGCCTGGTGTGGGAGCTGTCGGCGCGGGCTGAGGACCTGGCGGCGGTGCGCGCCCGCTTCACCGTCAGCCGCATGGTGCGCACGCCCGGCGGCGTCAGGGTGCGGCTGATCGCAGGGCACCGCCCGGCGCCGGAAGCGGTGCCTGCGGAGCCGGACCTGGAGGACGCCTACCTGGCGACGGTCGCGGATCGCCGACAGGAAGCCGCGTGATGAGCGCCGCATCCGCAGGACGCGGACTCTCCTCGGTCTCCTCGGTCTCCTCGGTCGCCGGGGTCGCCCTCGCCGACCTGCGCGACCGGACCCGCCGCCCGTCCTACGCCGTCACCCTGCTCGCCACCGTGGCCCTGGGGTGGCTGGCCGTTCCGGCGGCCGGCAGCCACTGGGTGATCCTGCAGATCGGCGACCACCGCGGCACGTACAACAGCGCCTACGTGGGTCTGGCCACCGCGCTGGCCGGGACGCTGTGGCTGGCGCTCGGCGGCTTCTACGTCGTGCGGGGTGTGCCGGCCCGCGACGAGTCCTCGGGCGTCGGGCGGCTGCTGGCGGCGACCCCGCTGCGCACGACCGCGTACTTCGCGGGGAAGCTGCTCGGCAACGTCCTGGTGCTCGCCTCGATGCTCGGGGCGCTCGCGGTGACCGCGCCGGTGATGCAGCTGCTGCGCGGCGAGTCGCGGGCCGTGGACCCGGTGGCGCTGCTGTTGCCCTTCGCCGTGCTGGCGCTGCCGGTCATGGTGGCCGTCGCGGCGGCCGCGCTGCTCATCGACACGGTGCCTGGGCTGCGCGGGGGGCTCGGCAACGTGGTCTGGTTCTTCGTCTGGCTGGCCTTCGCCTTCGCCGGGCAGGGCCCGAGCGCGCCGCTCGGCGGCATCGGCGTGCACGAGGCCACCCGGTCCATGCGGGCCGATCTGCTCGCCCAGGCGCCCGGCGCGCGCGGCGACTTCAGCCTCGGCTTCACCTACACCGACACACCGCTGCGCGTCTTCACCTGGGACGGCTTCACACCGGGCGGCGGCTTCCTGCTCGGCCGTGCCGCGATCGTCGCGCTCGCGGTGCTCTGCGCGCTGCTGCCGAGTCTGTGGTTCCCTCGTTTCGACCCGGCGAGGGCCCGCGCCACCACGCCCGTACGCCCGCCTGCGCCGCCGTCGGCTGCCGCTGCGCCGAGGCCGGCGCCCGTGCAGGGCCCGCTCACTCCCGCCAGCACCGGCGGGATGCTCTTCCCGCGCCTGTACGCCGCCGAGCTGCGGATCTTGATGCAGGGCACCCGCTGGTGGTGGTGGGGCACAGTGGCGCTGCTGACCCTGACCGCCTTCGCCGCGACCGGCAGCGGTGCGACCCGCTTCGTGCTCCCCGCGGCCTGGATCTGGCCGGTCCTGCTGTGGTCCCGGCTCGGCTCCCAGGCCGCCGAGCACCGGGTCGACGCCCTGCTCGGCGCGGCCCCCCGCCCGTACCGCCGGGTGCTGGCCGAGTGGGCGGCCGGCGTCACCCTCACCGCCGCCACCGGGCTCGGCCCGCTGGCCGTCCTGCTGCGCGACGGCGACTCCCGCGGCGTCGCCTGCTGGCTCGCGGCGGCCACGTTCATCCCCTCCCTCGCGCTCGCCCTCGGCACCCGCAGCCGTGGCCACCGGCTCTTCCAGGCCCTCTACGTGCCGGTGTGGTACGCGGCCGCGAACGGGCTGAGCGCCCTTGACTTCATGGGCGCCACCCGCGCCCCCGGCACGGCCGCCACGCTCCCCCCGTCCGTGCTCGCCGCCCTTTCCGCGCTGCTGCTCGCCAGCGTCCTGGCCCCGCTCCTGCACGGCCCCTCCCGGCAGCGGCCCAGCGAACCGGCGGACCCCGGATCGCCGCCATGACCTCGGCGGCCGCCCCCTCGGCCATGAAGTGCCCGGCCCGGGCAGCCGACGGGTCCGAGTCCGGGCTCTCCCCAGATCGCCGGAGATGTCACGCTGAGCCGGATCAAGGAGCGGTGGACGAGCTGGCGGGGGCGGGCGATCGAGCCTGTGGTGCGGGAATCCCTCGCCCGTCTCCTGCCGGACGAACGCCTGCCCGGCGCCCCGGCGATCGGCGGGTACTGGACCCGCAGCAACGACGTCGAAATCGACCTGGTGGGCGCCGACCGGCAGCCGGTGGCCAAGCAGTTGCTCTTCCTCGGCTCGGTCAAGTGGCTGGAGAATTCCGCGTTCGACAGCCACGACCTGATCGCGTTGCAGAAACACCGAGGCGCGATCACCGACGAGCCGGTGCCGCTCGTGGCGGTCTCTCGCAACGGGGTCAGCTGTTCCGGGCTTCAGGCGGCGTACGGCCCGGAAGAGTTGCTGAGCGGCTGGCGCAGAGCATGAACGCGGATGAGCCTTGTGGTCGCGGCTCCGGATGTTCACCGCCGTTCGGTGCCGTCCGGGCAGCGAAGCGCCGAGGGGCAGCACCTGCGAACGACGTCAGTGGAGACTCGCCCGCGAGCGGAAGGCCGCGGAAAGCCACGCGGAGCCTCCCGAGGTCGAAGCGACACGCACCGAGATCCGCATGGCCTTTGCCGCTGAATTCGCGATGGCGCCGATCAGCGCCCGGGTGCGCCGGCTGTTCCGGCTGACCTGCGACCGCGACCGCGACCCCGGCGGTCGCGAGGACGGCGTCGCCGAGTCGGTGGTGCTCGGAGGTCCGTCCCGCCAGGGGGAACGCCCTGTTCGGCAGTTGCGGTCACAGTCGCGTTCACCCCCGTTCAGCACGGTCCAAGCACCACCCGCTGCGCCTCACCACCGCGGGTCAGGACACTGACGGACCGCCCCGAACACCCGGAGTCGCCGTTGTCAGGCGCCCGCGCCCCGCTGGTCGAAGGCACTCGCGATCGCGTGGATCTCGCCGCGCGCCTGGAGGGTGATCTCGTTGCCGTCGTCGAGGGTGATCCGCACGTCCTGCCAGGTGCGGCCGCCCTCCACCCGCAGCCCCGTGATACGGGACAGCGGCACCGAACCGAGGTGCTCGTGCACCTGGTTGAGCATCGGGTCCGCCTTCCACACGTGCAGGGCGTCCGCCGTGATCCCCAGCACCATGGCCGCGTCCATCGGTACGTCGGTGGCATCGGTGATCTTGCGGGCCGCGGATCGGGCCGCGGGCCTGGCGACCAGGTAGTTGCCGAGCGGCGTGAGCATACGAGCGGGGCTGAGCGCGGTGTTCAGCCGCGCGTACGCCGCCGCTTCGAGCTTCTCCCCCAGTTGCGCCGACAACGTGGTGGTCAGCTCGCTGTCCTTGATGTGCATGAGTTGCTTCTCCTACTCCCCGGTCCTGTGCACGCCCGACGGGCCGCAGGCGGAATCGCCAGCACCGGCGGAAGGGAGCATAGTCATGGTCATCACCCCGTGTGAAAAAAGGAGTTGGCCTGCCGTGTCGGCTCCTCGCGCTCACCGAACCTGCTCCTCGGCAGATCCGTCGGGGGCGCGGCGAGGCGTGTCGTGTCCACTCGGCCGGACCGGACGGAGGCAAGCAGGTGCGGGAACTCGGTTCCGCGGTCGTGCTCGTCACCGGCGTCATGGCAGCCGGGAAGTCCACCGTCGCCCAACTGCCGGCCGAGCGGCTGGCGCGCTCCGTGCACCTGCGCGGCGACGGTTTCCGGCGGATGATCGTCTCCGGCCGCGAGGAGTTCACCCCGCGGCCGAGCACCGAGGCGACGGCCCAACTGCGGCTGCGCCACCGGGCGTCCGCCGCGGTCGCGGACCTGTACGCGCGGGAGGGCTGGACGGTGGTCGTCCAAGACGTCGTGCTCGGCGGGCACTTGGACGCCTACCTTGAGGCCGTCACGACGAGGCCCCGGTATCTGGTCGTCCTCGCGCCCCGCCCCGACGCGGTCGCCGCGCGGGAGGCCGACCGCCCCAAGAACGGCTACGGCGGCCCCTGGACGATCGACGCTTTGGACGAGGCGCTGCGCCGGGACACCCCGCGCCGCGGGCTCTGGCTGGACACGTCGCACCAGACCCCCCACCAGACCGTGGACCAGATCCTCGCCGGCCTCGACGCGGCCCGCGTCGCCGGCTGAGAACGGGCCCCGCGTCAACTCGGTTTCCAGGAGCGGAGCTTCTCCGGGTTGCGGACGACCCAGATCCGCCTGATCCGGTCGTCCGCGACGTCGAACGCGAAGACCGTGACGGCGCGGCCGCGTTGGAGGGCGACCAGCCCGGGCCGGCCGTTGACCGTGCGTTCCAGGAAGGCCATGTCGTCGGGCCTGCGGCGGGCGATCTCGATCCACGCGCGGGCGATCCGCCCGGCGCCTTCGATCGGCCGCACGAAGGTCGCGGCGAGGCCGCCGCCGTCGGCGGTCGCGGTGGCGTCGGGGTCGAGCAGGGAGATCAGCGCGCCGATGTCCTTGGCCTCCCACGCCTGCTTGAAGTCCTTTACGACAAGGGCGCGTTCGGCGGACGCGGTCGTGGAGGGCCGCGAGGCGCGGACCCGGCGGCGGGCCGAGGAGGCCAACTGCCGGCAGGCCGCCGGCGTACGGCCGACGATGCCGGCCACCTCCACGAACGAGTACCGGAAGACGTCGTGCAGGACGAACGCGACGCGCTCGGCCGGAGTCATCGCTTCGAGCACGACCAGGAGGGCCAGATCCACCGACTCGTCCAGGGTGACCCGGTCGGCCGGGTCCGCCTCGGCCGCCACGCCCGGCCGCCCGTCGATCCACTCCGTACGGTCCGGCAGCGGCTCGGGGAGCCACTCGCCCACGTAGGTCTCCCGCCGGGCCCGCGCCGAGCCGAGCAGGTTGAGGCAGATCCGGCCGGCGACCGTCGTCAACCAGGCGCCGGGGGACGCGATGGCCTCCTGCTGCCGCGGCGACATGGCGTACCAGCGCGCGAAGGTCTCCTGGACGGCGTCCTCAGCCTCGGCCAGCGAGCCCAGCAGCCGGTAGGCCAGGTTGATCAGCCGGCGCCGCTCGCTCAGGAACGCGTCCAGGCCCGGATCGGGCCGGCCGTGTACGTACCCGGTTCGGGTGGTCATGGTGCCGACGGCTCCCTCGGTTCGTCTCCGCCCTCCCCTTTACGACACCACAGCCCGCCGGAGTGTGAGGCCGGCGCCGCCGCCTCACATTCCGGCGGCCCGCGTTGTCGAACCGCTGAGAGGGACATCCCTTCCGGCGAACAGAGAGTCCACCGACATCATGACCGCAGCGACATCCGCAACGTCCCCGACACCCGAACCACCCGCGACGCCCTTCACCGAAGCGGCACCCGCCCAGCGCCTGGAGCGGGCCGCCGCCGCGCTGGCCGCGCACGGTTTCACCGTGGAGATCCTCGACGACGCCGCCGCCGCGCGCGCCCGCGTCAAAGAGCTGATCCCGGAGAGCGCCGGCGTGTTCACCGCCGCCAGCGAGACCCTCCGCCTGTCCGGCATCGACGACGACATCAACGCGGGTGGACGGTACGACGCCGTCAAGCCACGCGTCCTCGCGATGGACCGCGTCACCGGCGCCGACGACATCCGGCGGCTGCTCGCCGTCCCCGACGTCATCGTGGGCAGCGTCGCCGCGCTCACCGAGACCGGCTCGCTCGTGATCGCCTCCGGCAGCGGCAGCCAACTGCCCGCTTACGCCGGCGGGGCCGCCCGCGCGATCTGGGTCGTCGGCGCGCAGAAGGTCGTCCCCGACCTCGACACCGCGCTGCGGCGCGTCGAAGAGCACTGCCTCCCGCTGGAAAGCGCCCGCACCCGCGCGGCGTACGGGTGGCCCAGCGCCGTCAACCGCGTTCTCGTCCTCCACGCGGAACACCTCCCCGACCGCGGCACCGTCCTCCTCCTCCGCGAAGCGATCGGCTTCTGACCTGCACATCCCCAGGGGCGCGCCCAACCCCCCACCAACAGGCAGCCCCTCAACGGGCGGCTCAGGGGCGCGAGGAACTGCGCGCCCAACCACCCACCGACAGGTGATCCCTCAACCAACAAACCACACCACCCCGAAGGGCAAGGGGCGCGAGGAACTGCGCGCGCAACCACCCACCAACAGCTGATCCCTCAACCGACAAACCACACCACCCCGAAGGGCAAGGGGCGCGAGGAACGCCGCGCGCAACCACCCACCAACAGCTGATCCCTCAACCAACAAACCACACCACCCCGAAGGGCAAGGGGCGCGAGGAACGCCGCGCGCAACCACCCACCAACAGCTGATCCCTCAACCGACAAACCACACCACTCGGGCGGGTCAGGGGCACCCAAATGAGCGCACAATGCACTCGTAGGACCCCGCGTCCTCCCTCGGGCCGACCGTCCGACGGGAGGGCGCTCGTGCAAGTCAGGCACTCACCCATCCCCCGAGGAGCCCCCATTGCGCATCGCGACGCCCCGCCGGTACCTGATGTGCCCACCGGCGCACTACCGAGTGACGTACAGCATCAACCCCTGGATGGACCCGAAGAAACCGGTGGACCCGGCGCTCGCCCTGTTCCAGTGGGAGGACCTGCGCGACCGCTACCGCGCGCTCGGCCACACCGTGGAGGTGATGGACGCGCTGCCCGACCTGCCCGACATGGTCTTCGCGGCGAACGGCGCCACCGTGGTGGACGGCCGGGTGCTGGGCGCGCGGTTCGCCAACCCGGAGCGGACCGCCGAGGCCCCCGCGCACCTCGCCTGGTTCCGCGCCCACGGCTACCCCGACATCCGTGAACCGGACCACGTCAACGAAGGCGAGGGCGACTTCGCGGTGACGTCCTCCTGGCTGCTGGCCGGGCAGGGCTTCCGCAGCAGCCCGCTCGCGCACGACGAGGCGCAGGAGTTCTTCCGCCGCCCGGTGATCAGCCTCGAACTCACCGACCCCCGCTACTACCACCTCGACACCGCGCTGGCGGTGCTCGACGACACGGCCGACGAGATCATGTACTACCCGGGCGCCTTCACCCCGGGCAGCCGCGCCGTCCTCGAACGCCTCTTCCCGGACGCCCTCCTGGCCACGGAGAAGGACGCCGCGGTCCTCGGTCTCAACGCGGTCGGCGACGGCCGCAACGTCCTGCTGCCGCGCGCCGCGAGGGGCTTGCACAAGCCGCTGCGGAGCCGCGGGTTCGTCCCGGTGCCGGTCGACATGTCGGAGTTCCACAAGGCCGGCGGCAGCGTCAAGTGCTGCACGATGGAGCTGCGCCCGCCGACCGGCTGACCCGGCGACGACCGAACCGGCCCGACCGGCCGACCCCGGCGGCCGGTTCAGGCGTCGGCAGCCGGTTCAGGCGTCGGGCGCGGCCTCACCCAAGGCACCGCGCAGCAGTTCGCGGAAACCGCGCCGCAACTCCTCCCTGCTGGGGGCGGCGGCGTGGTGACCGCCCACCGCGCAGGAGAAGAGCATGCCCTCGGACCAGGCGGTCAACGACAGTGCGTGCCGCTCGGGTTCGGCCGAGCCGGCCGCGGCCATCATCGCCGCCAGCGGCTCCTGGAACCGCCGCCCGGCCGCGTCGTAGACCTCGCGCAGCTCCGGCCGCCGGGTGGCTTCGAGCGCGAGTTCGTACCGGCTGACCAGCAGGGCGCGGTGGCGGGTGAGGTAGCGGTGCAGGGCGAGGGAGAGGGCGTCGGCCATCAGGTCCGCCGGCGTACCGGCCCCCGCCGCCGACGTGCCGGCCTCGCGCCGCGCACCTGCCCGCTCCCCCGGGCCCTCCCCCGGCGCGGGCATGCCCGGGGGCAGTTCGCTCAGCGCCAGCACCGACGCCTCGCGCTCGGCCAGCCGCCGTACCGCCGTTTCGAGCAGCGCCAGGCGGGTGCGGGCGTGGTTGGAGGTCGAGCCCTGGGGCAGCCCGGCCGCCTCGTCCACGGCACGGTGGGTGAGCCCGCGCATGCCGCGTTCGGCGAGCAGGGTCAGCGCGGTGTCGGCGACGAGGTCGGCGCGCGCGGCGGCGGAGTGGCTGGCCATGCCCCATCTCTACCACCTCCACTACATCCGTAGTACGGTGAGCCGTATCCACTACAGCTGTAGTGAACGGGGGGCCAGCCCCGGTCGGGACAGGAGGAAAGACATGTCCACTGCGCACGCCGTCGTCATCGGCGGCGGCATCGGCGGGCTCACCGCCGCGCTCGCGCTGCACCTGCGCGGCTGGCGGACCACCGTCCTGGAGCGGGCCGACACGCTCGCGCCGGTCGGCGCCGGCATCGCGCTCGCGCCCAACGGGCTACGGGCCTTCGACATGGTCGGCCTCGGCGCGGAGCTGCGCGCACTGGGCGCGTGGCAGGGCGACGGCGGGATGCGCAGCCCCTCCGGCCGCTGGCTCGCCCGGACCAGCAGCGCGGCCGCCGCCGAGCGGTTCGGCGGGCCGATCGTGCTGGTGCACCGCGCGGACCTGATCGGGCGCCTCGCCGCGCGACTGCCGTCCGGCGCCCTGCGGACCGGCAGCGCCGCCCAGCTCCTCGACGAGGGCGACCCCGACGGGCGGCCGGCGGTCGTACGCACCGTCGACGACCGCGAGTTCACCGCCGACCTCGTCGTGGCCGCCGACGGCATCCACTCCCGGGTGCGTTCCGTGCTCTTCCCCTCCCACCCCGGGCCCGCGTACAGCGGCTTCACCTCCTGGCGTACGGTCGTCGCCGCCCCGGCCGAGCCCTTCGCGCCCCACGAGACCTGGGGCGCCGGCCGCCTGTGGGGCACCCAACCGCTGGCGGACGGCCGCGTCTACGCGTACGCCGCCGCGCTCGCGCCGCCCGGCGGCCACGGCACCGGTCCCGACGGGGAGCGGGGCGAACTGCGGGAGCGGTTCGGGCGGTGACACCAGCCCGTCCCCGCGATCATCGCCGCCGCGGCGCCCGCGGAGGTCCTCCGCAACGACCTCCACCACCTGCGCGAGCCGCTCCCCGCCTTCCACCGCGGCCGTACGGTCCTGCTCGGCGACGCCGCCCACGCCGCCACTCCCTTCCTCGGGCAGGGCGGCAACCAAGCGGTCGAGGACGCGGTGGTCCTCGCGTATCACCTTGCCGGTGCGGAAACGGGTGCCGCGCTCGCGTCCTACACGGCCGCGCGGCTGCCTCGTACGACCTCCGTCGTCGCCTCCTCCGCGCGCGTGGCCCGGCTTCTCTCCACCCGACACCGCTCCGCCACCCTCCTCCGCGACCTCGCCATCGCCGCGGCTTCCCGTATCTCCCCCACGGCCGCCCTCCGCAGCTTCGACCCCATCGCCTCCTGGAACCCCCCGCGGTGCCCCTGACCCGCCCGGCTGCCCCGCCCTGCCGGTCGAGGGACCACCTGCCGGTGGTGGACTTGTCGCGAGGAGGCGCCGTTAAACGCACTTTGGTGCGGGACGGGATCGGCTGACCAGGGAATCCATGGGGGTTATCGGGGAGTACTGCGGGTGCGGGAAGTGCGTGGTCGGCGTGCGGCGGTTGAGCCGGAAGTCGGACGCTGCGTCGTCACCGGAGCGGCAAGAGGAGCAGGTGCTCACGGGGGTCGCTGCGATCGGCGGGCACATCATCGCGTGGGCGGATGACTGGGAGGTGTCGGGAGCGACCAACCCGATGGACCGCTCCGCGCTCGGCTTTCTCCCGTACCCAGCCGATGGCCTCCGGCTCCAGAGACAGGCGGCGGGGCTGCTTCCCCCTGCCGGTGCGCGGCGGGGCTGTGCTCAGCCGTCCGCGCCCGCGTCTTTTCTCGCCCGCCCGTTCACCTCCCAGTCCGCACAAGCCGCCACCAGCGCGGGCAGCACCTCACCCTCCAGGCGGTCCACCTGGGCGCGGAGCTTCGCGATGAACGCGGCCAGCCCGGCGGGGTCCAGGTCGTTGACCCAGCAGCCGTTCGTGATGTTGATGTTCACCACCGGGACGCGGGGTTCGGGGTCCTCGGCGTAGGGGTGACAGTCGATGCTGCCGTACAGGATCTGCTCCTCCGCAGGCTCCTCGCCCCTGCGGTCGCTGGTGCGGACACGGACCGTCTGGCCCTCGAACTCCGCGCAATGGCTGACATCGCTGAGCCGAACCCCGAACTCCTCGATCGGCACACCCTCTTCCGACGGGTCGTTCTCCGCCCAGGCGGGCAGATAACCGGACACCGCGTGCCCGAACGCAGCGGCGATCCGCCAGCGCCCTCCGGAAGCCGGTAAGGCGGCAGAGTCAGGAGCGGCACGGCGGGACGTGCTGATCATCTACAGAATCCTTGTCTCTCTGGTTGGTTCGGGACCTCGGCCCCACCGGGGGCAGACACATCTACGCAGGTCCGCGCCGCAGCGGGAACGCGGCCACGGGACTCGGCGGATCGGCCAACTCCCAACTATGGCCACCCGGGTGGCCCTCGAACTCACTGCACGGCTGGTCCACCGACCGCCCGGCCGGACAATCAGGGATCTCGATGGCCGCGTTCGGCTCACACCCGTCCCGCCACAACGCCCACAATGTCCCGGCCTCCAAGCCGCGCAAGTTCAAGGCGGCTCCGTAGTGCACAGGTCCCCGATGCACTTCGATCGTGCACACCAGAAAGCTGAACATATCCTCCCGGGTGTACGCGTACGAGTCTTCCGCCCGCGCCAGCTCCAGCACCGTCCGCACCAATGCATCCGGCACCAATGTCCGCCGACCGCAGATGAACCGCTCCACACGCCTGACAGGCATACGCAACACAACTCCTCACTTCCACCAAGCGTTCAGACGCTGCCCACAAAGGGCACCCGCCCCGGCCGCACGGGCGTCCAACTCCCGTGAGCCCGCCCCCGCCCGGGGTGGGAAGGCGGAGACGTTGCAGGGACTCGCATCAGCCGGGACGGACGATCAGAAACGACGGGCCAAGCCCGTCAGGGAAAGTGCGGATCAGACCCGACCGCCGGCCCCACCACCAACCCGCACACAGCAGCCAGCCCGACCAGCAGGGCAATACCCGTCCACCCCATCAACAGGACGACGCCCCACTTACGGATCACTGGCCCGCCTCACAGGTGAGTACGCCCCATACCCGTTTTCCCCATGGCAAGCGTTCGGTGCCCCACTGCTTGGTCACGTCGTCCACGAGAGCCAGGCCGTGCCCGCGCAGGTCGTCGGTTTCGGGGCACAGGGCCAGAGGGAGAGTAGGTGATCGATCCACCACCTCAATGCGCACGGTGTCGAGCGCTGGGCGGATGATCACGACTCGAATCAAACGGGACTTGGTGTGCTGGGCAGCGTTGGCGACCAGTTCGGTGACGACAAGGGCGCCGTCGTCCGCGAGGGCTTCCATTCCCCAGGCGCACACAGCAGCACCGATCAGTCGGCGGGCGATCTTCGCGCTCTCAGCAGCACACGGAAGCGTTTCGGAGTATCCGGGGTGTCCTCGGGGACGTGCGACAGTCTTCACGGTCATCTCAATGCCTCGGTCGGTGTCGAACGACATCTCGGGGGGATTCGTTCCAGACTGTCGATGTACCGAGGTCCGTGACAGGGACGCCACGTCCCACTTTGAGGACGTTAAGAAGCGACTCCCACGAACTCGGCCAGTGCCCGCAACCCGGCTGGGTGGTTGGGCAGCGACCACAGATCGCGCACGATGGCGACGGCGAGAGTGTGGTGCCGCATCCATGTCGGCGCCACCCGACGCAGCGACTCCAAGGTCTTGACCGCGCCGGACGCGTCCCCGAGGTCGGTGTGGGCACGTGCCACGTCAAGGAGCAGCCAGGTGCGCCATGACGGAGGGGTGTCCTTCGAAAGGCGCATGCCCTTGGCCAACTTCAGGGCGTCCTCAGGGTGGCCGTATTGGACGGCCAAACGAACGCGCTCGATCCGGACGGATGAGGGACTGAAGACACTGACCATGCGATTGTCGGTGCCAGCGGGAAGCTTGGAGACGTGGGCGGCCTCCTTCTCTGCCGCCTCCATCATCTTCGTCGCCCGCGCGTAGTCGCTGTTTCTGGCAGCCGACGTGGCGGCACTCATGGTCAAGGCGCCCCATACCTTCAACCCGTCAGCCGTGCCCGTGTGACCGGCGGCCTTCATCGCGTCGGCGGCGCGCAGAGCAACGCCCAGGGCATCGGCGAGCCGCCCCTGCCGTTGATACGTCCAAGCCACGGAATTCACGATCATGGGTACGAGCAGCGGGTCCGAAGAGCACCCGGCCGCGTCCACCGCACGCTCCAGACTCGTCAACGCCAAGTCGGTCTTCCCCATGCGGACAGCGACATGCCCGCCGAGTTGAAGTGCCTTGCCGAGAGCGGCGAACCCGGCTCCTCGGCCCTTCTCACTGCCGGTGACGGCGGCTGAACGCGCATCGGCAATCAGCCCCGGAAGCACCTTCATCACGATGTCGAACTCAGCCGCGTGGTAATGCGTCCAAGCGTCCGCGATCTGCTCGCGCAGACGGTCCAAGGAGAAGTCCGGACCGATCGGAGGTGGCGGCGGCTCCCAGAGAGTGGGCATGATCGCGCGACGCACAGCAACGAAGCGCGGACCATCGTTCTCACCGGTCGCGGCAACCGCCGGGGGGTCGCCCAGGAGCGTCGTCAGCTCCACGCCCAGACCGTTGGCAAGCGCATGCAGCGTGGGAAGCCTCGCCGAGTGCTTCCGTCCTTGCTCCAACTGACGAATGACGTCGACCGACACCTCCGAGCGCTCAGCCAGTTCTTCCTGCGTCAGGTCAGCCAACCGCCGCAGGCGTCGCAGCGTCCGTCCCAGGTCCTCACTTGCCACGTCCTCACGGTACGCCGTCATCGTGATCCAGCCAGAGCGCCATCGCTGGACCAGACAGCCCCGAATACCGTGACCAGCTGAGGCAAGGGCCAGAACCCGGACGCCTTCGCCCTTCGCCTTTTCCGCAGGTCACACCGGCCAAAGCGCCACGCGCTAGCCCACGGGAACGGTAGAATGGTGGGTAGAGAAGGGGTACCTCGCGCAGTTCCCCGCGCCCCTGAGTCTGAGTAGGTGCGGCTCGAACCGTGCTTGGCGCGGGAGGACCCGCAGTAATCCAGGGGCGCGGGGAACTGCGCGCGCAACCACCCACCGAGGGGTGGTCCCTCGACCGGCAGAACGGGGCAGCCGGGCGGGTCAGGGGCACCGTAGAGTGCCGGGATGGACGTTTCGAGCGGTGCGCAGCACGACGCGGTGATCGTGGGCGGCGGCCACAACGGACTGGTGGCCGCCGCGTACCTCGCCAGAGCCGGCCGCAGCGTGCTGCTGCTGGAGCGCCTGCCGGCGACCGGCGGCGCCGCGGTGTCGACGCGGGCGTTCACCGGGGTGGACGCCCGCCTCTCCCGCTACTCGTACCTGGTGAGCCTGCTCCCCCGCAAGATCGTCGACGACCTGGACCTGCGCTTCGCGGTGCGCCGCCGCCGCATCTCGTCGTACACCCCGCACGGCGACAGCGGGCTGCTGGTGGACGCGGAGGACACCGCGCGCACCCGGGAGCAGTTCGCGCGGCTGACCGGCTCGGAGCGGGACTTCGACGCGTGGCAGCGCTTCTACGCGATGACCGGGCACGTCGCGCGGCAGGTCTTCCCGACGCTGACCGAGCCGCTGCCGACCCGGGCGGAGCTGGAGCGCAGGGTGGGCGATCCGGCCGCGTGGGAAGCGCTGTTCGAACGGCCGCTCGGCGAGACCGTGGAGGCCGCGTTCACCGACGACGTGGTGCGCGGCGTGGTCCTCACCGACGCGCTGATCGGCACGTTCAGCCACGCCCACGACCCGTCCCTGCGGCAGAACCGCTGCTTCCTGTACCACGTGATCGGGGGCGGCACCGGCGACTGGGACGTGCCGATCGGCGGGATGGGCGCGTTCACGGACGCGCTCGCGGCCACCGCCCGTGCGGCGGGCGCGCGGATCGTGACCGGCGCGGAGGTGACCGGGATCGCGACGGACGGCAAAGTCGCGGAGGTGACGTACGAGGACGCCGGGAGCGGCCGGACTTGTACCGTCGCGGCCCGCGACGTGCTGGTCAACGCCTCCCCGGACGCGCTCGCCGGCCTGCTCGGCGCCGCGCGCCCGCCCCGGCCGGAGGGCGCGCAGCTCAAGGTGAACATGCTGCTGCGCCGCCTGCCGCGGCTGCGGGACCGCGCGGTGGACCCGCGGGACGCGTTCGCCGGCACCTTCCATGTCGCCGAGGGCTACGGGCAGTTGCAGACGGCGTACGAGCAGGCGGCGGCCGGGCGGGTACCGGACGCGCCGCCGTCGGAGATCTACTGCCACTCGCTGACCGACCCGTCGATCCTCTCCCCCGAGCTGGCCGCGACCGGCGCGCACACGCTCACCCTCTTCGGGCTGCACGCGCCCGCCCGGCTCTTCGCGGCCGACCCGGAGGGCACCAAGCGGGAGTTGCTGGCCGCGACGCTGGCCCAGCTCGACGCGGTGCTCGCCGAACCGCTGGCGGACTGCCTGGCCACCGACGCGGACGGGCGGCCGTGCCTGGAGGCGAAGTCGCCGCTCGACCTGGAGCGGGAGGTGGGGCTGCCGGGCGGCCACATCTTCCACCGCGACCTGTCCTGGCCGTACGCCGACGAGGAGCCGGACGGGCAGAGGGCCGGGGCGGCGGACGGGGGCCGGTACGGTGATATCGGTGCCGATGTGACCCAGGCCACAGGGCGTTGGGGGGTCGGCACCGGATGTGCGAACGTCTTCCTCTGCGGGGCGGGCGCGGTCCGCGGCGGCGGAGTCAGCGGCGTCCCCGGGCACAACGCGGCAAGAGCGGTACTGGAGAAGGCACGATGACGAACAGGCCCGCGGTGATCCACCGCAAGGACGGTTCCCGGCGCGGTTTCGGCCGCCAGTGGCGGCGCACCGGGCAGTGGCACTCCCTCGACGGCGAGGGCGACCTGCCCGAGCAGCGGCGCTGCACCGCCGACGTGGTGGTGGACTGCGCGGTCTACGAGGACGGCTGCCGGGCCGCCTCCCTGCCCCCGCAGCAGGCCCTGGACGAGGCCCGCAAGCGCGGCGGCTTCGCGTGGATAGGGCTGCACGAGCCGGACGCGGAGCACCTGGAGGAGATCGCGGAGGTCTTCGGGCTGCACCCGCTCGCGGTCGAGGACGCCGTCCACGCCCACCAGCGGCCGAAGCTGGAGCGCTACGGCGACACCCTCTTCCTCGTCCTGAAGACCGTCGTCTTCGTCGAGCACGAGAAGCTCACCGCGACCAGCGAGGTGGTCGACACCGGCGAGGTGATGATCTTCCTCGGCCCCGACTTCGTGGTCGTGGTCCGGCACGGCAGCGCGCCGGGCCTGGCCCGGGTCAGGCGCGCCCTGGAGAGCCGCCCGGAGATGCTCGCGCACGGCCCGTCCGCCGTGCTGCACGCCATCACCGACCAGGTCGTCGACGACTACCTCGACGTCGCCGACGCGGTCGAACTCGACGTCGACACCCTGGAGTCCGACGTCTTCTCGCCCGAGCACGGCGACGACGCCAGCCGCATCTACCAACTCAAGCGCGAGCTCATCGAGTTCAAGCGCGCCGTCTTCCCGATGGCCCGGCCGCTGGAACGCCTCACCGAGGGCGCCGACGGCCTGATCAACACCGAGATGGGCCGCTACTTCCGCGACGTCGCCGACCACCTCTCGCACGTCCGCGAACACCTCATCGCCTACGGCGAGTTGGTGGACGGCCTGCTGTCGGCCAACCTCAGCCAGCTCGCCGTGCAGCAGAACGTCGACATGCGCCGGATCAGCGCGGGCGCCGCGATCCTCGCCATCCCGACGATGATCGCCGGCTTCTACGGCATGAACTTCCACCACATGCCCGAACTCGGCTGGACCTACGGCTACCCGATCATGCTCGGCGTCACCGCCGTCCTGTCCGGCCTGTGCTACCGCGCCTTCCACCGCGTCGGCTGGTTGTGACCGGCCGGAACCGACGCCCCCGCCGCTCCCGTCCTCCCCGGCAGGACGCCCGGAACCCGCAGGGCTCCCAGGGGAGTTGACATGGCGGCAGAACGGCACGGTGCCAACGGGCTCGCGGCACCGCGGAATCGCACCGGGGCCGCGCCCGACCGTCCCGCCCGCGCACCGGGTTCGGCGGCGTCCGCGCGGGGTGTACGGCGTAGCGGCGCCGCGCTCCTGATCGGCGCCTGCGCGGTCGCGCTCGCCGCGTGCTCCGGGTCCGGCTCGGATACGGGGTCCCCCGCGCGGTCGGCGTCCGGCGCCGCCGGTGCCGCGCCCTCGGTCTCGCGGGCCGCCTCCGCTGCCACGCTGAGCGCCGTCGCCGAGCCCGCCCTCGACCTCGTCGGCCGGTACCGTCCGGCCGGCTACCTCGGCGGGCCGGTCGCGTCGGGCTACGACTGGGCCGCACACACCGGGGAGGAGATCGCCGAGACGCTGCCCGGCCCGCACCTCTTCCAGATCGCCTGCTCGGGCAGCGGCCACCTCACCGTACGGGCGCGGGGCAGGACGAAGGACGTGGTCTGCGGCGGCGGGGCGGTGGCCGTGCCGTTCCGCGGAAAGCTCGACGCTCTCGTGGACGGCGCGGCCGGCGACAGCGGCGTCTACGCCTGGCGCGTGCTCAGCGGGGGTCGGCGGAATCCGTAGCGGGGCCCGGCCCGGCCGGCGGCTGGTCCGGCGGCCACGGGTCGCCCCAACGGGCGTCGCGGGCCTCGCGGTAGAGGGGGCCCTGGCGCTTGCTGACGGTGGTGCGGGTGAGGTCGCCGGCGGCGGCGCACAGGTCGAGCAGGACCTGGCCCTTGCGGGTCTGGGGGTGGCGGACGACGCGGTTCGCGGCGGGCACCGCGGCCGAGCCCGTCACCTCAGCGGACCCGGCGGACCCGGAGGCCTCAGCCGAATCCCCCGGCCCCGCGGGACGGGCCGCGGCGACGTAGCTGAACTTCTCGTCCTCGTACGGCAGGGTGCCGCCCTTGACCTGGCGGTGCAGGGCCGAGCGGTGGACGCGCGCGGCGAAGTGGCACCAGTCGGTGCCGGTGACCGGGCACGGACCGCTGTGCGGGCAGGGCGCGAGGACGGTGAACCCGGCGGCGACGAGGCGGTCCCGGGCACCGATGATCCGCGCGTAGCCGTCGGGGGTGCCGGGTTCGGCGACGAGCGCCACGCCCCCGGGCCGGGTCGCCGCGGCGGCGGCCTCGACCAGGGCGGCGCGGTCACCGGTGGTCAGCTCGCCGAGCACGTAGGAGACGGTCACGAGGTCGGCGGCGGGCAGGGCGGGCGCGCCGGACAGCGGGGCGCGGGTCCAGGTCGTGGTGCGCACGGACGGCGTCGCGGAGTCCGCGGCGAGCGCGCGGCCGAGGTCGAGGGCGGCCGCCGACCAGTCCAGTACGGTGCCGGCCGGGCCGTCCGCCCCGGGCCAGACGTCTCCGACCGCCCACCGCGCGGCGCCGGTGCCACCACCGAGGTCGAGATGCGTGGCCGGGGTCCAGCCCGCGGTACGGGCGTGCAGCGCCGCGAGCGCGGAGCGCGCGGCGGCGTACGTGGCGGGCATCCGGTACGCGGCGTAGGCCGCCGCGTCGGCGGCGTCGCGCAGCACGGGCGCGGCGGTCGGCGTGGCGCCGCGGTAGTGCTCGATCAGCCGGTCCACCTGGGCGGACGCCTGGGTCGGGGCGGTGGCGGCGAGCCGGCGGGTGAGCGCGGCGGCGAGATCGTCGGGCAGGTGCACAGTGGGAACGAGAGACACGACGTCCTACTGTAAGGGGCGTTCGACCAGGGTTTCTCCCCTTACCGCACCCCTGGCGCCGCGGCCGGTCCCGCGCTATACACCGTCGAGCTGACCGTCTGCGGCACGAAGGTCAACTCTGTCATGACATCGACTCGAATATGTGCAATCGGCAGCGGAACGGGCCCTACGTGGCTTAGCGTTCGCTGGTGTCACGGAGCGCCAGCACTTGGGGAAGTGCTGGGGCTCCACGTCGGTCGCGAGGTGCCAGGGGGGTCCATGCGGCGTAGCGAAACAACCCCGGCAACACCTGCCCTGCCCGGAACATCCGTAGACAGTGAGCCACCACCAAGATCCGCGCGCGGCGGCGCACGGCACGCGATAGGCACCAGGGCATCGGCGCGCACCGATGCCCTTGCCGCGCACGCGATGCCGGCCGCGCACGCCACCTCCACCGTGTCCGCCCTTCCCGCTGTTCCCACCGTTCCCGTGTTGTCCGGTGCGCCCGGGCTGCCGCACGCGGCCGGCACGCCCGGAAGACCCGGGGGCGCGCCCGGCGGCTCCTGTCGGGCCCGTGCCGCGCGCGCCCTGCACGGCTGGCACGGCGTCCACCGCGTGCACAGCGCCCACGGCGACAAGGCGCCCTGGTACCTGCCGTTGACGCTGACCGTCGACGCGCTGGGCGCCGCTCTCCCGCTGGCCTCGCTCCTGCATCGCACCGGCCGGCCGCACGCCGCCGTCTGCGGCGCGTTGGCGGCCGCGGCCTGGCTCGCGGTACGCGCCTGCCGCCGCCGCTACACCGCCGCCGCGCTCGGCGAGAGCAGCGGCCTGGCCGCCGTACTCGGCGACTGGCTGGTACTGCTCGGTGTCCTGGCCGTGCTGCGCACCGCGTTCGAGGAGAACGCGAGCGCGTCCCTGTCCCTCGCCGGGATCGGCGTCGCACCGCTGCTGGCCACGGCCACCCGCGCCGCCACCCACCGCCACCTGACCGCCGCCCGGCACTCCGCCCGGGCGGTCCGCAGGGTGCTGGTGATCGGCGAACCGAGCGCCGCCGACCACGTGGTGGGCCACCTCACGGCCAGGACCGGGCACGCCTACCTGGTGGTCGGGGTGGTGCCGGTGGGCGGCGCGAAGCTGGAGTGCGCGGCGCCGGTCACCTCCCGGCTCGGCCCGGTCACGCCCTCCGGCCCGGCCGAGGACGCGGGCATCGTGCTGGGCGCGGTCCGCGAGCACCGGGCCGAACTCGTCCTGGTCTCGCCGGGTCCGCGACTGACCGCCGAGCGGCTGCGCCGCCTGTCGTGGGCGCTGCACGACGCGGACGTGCCGCTCGCCGTGGTGCCGGGCCTGGTGGACGTGGGCCTGGCCCGGATGCGGCTCGACACGCCCGCCGGCCTGGCGCTGCTGCACATCGCGCCGCCGACCCGGGCCGGTACCCCGGTCGCGGTGAAGACCGCGGTGGACCGGACCGGCGCGGCCCTCGGACTGCTGCTGCTCGCCCCGCTGTTCGCGGTGCTGGCCTCCGCGATCCGGCTCACCTCGCCGGGCCCGGCCTTCCACCGGCAGATCCGGTACGGGCGGGCGGGCGCGCCGTTCACCATGTGGAAGTTCCGCACGATGGTGGTCGACGCGGAGTCCCGCAGGCCCGAGTTGGAGCTGTCCGGCGGCAACGAGAACGACGGGCTGATGTTCAAGATGCGCCGCGACCCGCGGATCACCCGGATCGGCCGGGTGCTGCGGCGCTGCTCGCTGGACGAGCTGCCGCAGCTGCTGAACGTGCTGCGCGGCGACATGTCTCTGGTCGGCCCGCGCCCGCCGCTGCCCGACGAGGTGGCCCGCTACGACGAGGTGGCCCGCCGCCGCCTCGCGGTGCGCCCGGGCATCACCGGGCTGTGGCAGGTCAGCGGGCGCAGCGAGCTGTCGTGGGACGAGACGCTGGCGATCGACCTGCGGTACGTCGACAACTGGTCGCTGGCCGGCGACGTGGACGTGATGGCCCGTACCCTGCGGGCGGTCGTCGACGGACGCGGGGCCTACTGATGGAGCGGCCAAGAACCGCGCGAGGGCCCGAGCCCGGCACCGGCCTCGGGCGCACGCTCGGAGCACGTGCCGCCGGATCACGCGGTAACGGATCGCGCGGCGCCCAACCCGGATCGCGCGGCGCCGGCTTACGCGGTGCCGGACCCGGATCGCGCGGCGCCGAACCCGGGTTACACGGCGCCGGCTTACGCGGTGCCGAACCCGGATTACGCGGCGCCGGCGCCCTGTTCGGCCCGCCAGCCCGCGTACACCGACGCGATCCCGTCGCGCAGCGCGATCCGCGGCCGCCAGCCCAGCGACCGCAGCCGGGACACGTCCAGCAGCTTGCGCGGGGTGCCGTCGGGCTTGCCGGTGTCCCAGCCGATGGTGCCGCGGTAGCCGACCACGTCCCTTACCGTCTCGGCGAGTTCGCGGACGGTCAGGTCCGCACCGCAGCCGACGTTGACCGGTTCGTCGGCGTCGTACTCCCGCAGCAGCAGCGCGCAGGCCGACGCGAGGTCGTCCACGTGCAGGAACTCGCGGCGCGGGGTGCCGCTGCCCCACAGCACCAGTTCGGGCAGCCGGTCGCGTTCGGCCTCGTGGAAGCGGCGGATCAGCGCGGGCAGCACGTGCGAGGTGGCGAGGTCGAAGTTGTCGCCGGGGCCGTAGAGGTTGGTCGGCATCGCCGAGACGAACCCGGCACCGTACTGCCGCCGGTAGGACCGCACCTGGACGATGCCGGCGATCTTCGCGAGGGCGTACGCCTCGTTGGTGGGCTCCAACGGGCCGGTGAGCAGGGCCTCTTCGCGGATCGGCTGGTCGGCCAGCCGAGGGTAGATGCAGCTGGAGCCGAGGAACAGCAGCCGGCGGACGCCTGCTTGGTGGGCGCCGGCGATCACGCTCAGCTGGATGCCGAGGTTGTCCTCCAGGAACTGCACCGGGTAGGTCGAGTTGGCCATGATCCCCCCGACCCGGGCGGCGGCCAGCACCACCGCGTCCGGCCGGGTGTCGCGCAGGTAGGCGGCGGTGCCGGCGGCGTCGCGCAGGTCGAGTTCCGCGCGGGTCCGGGTCAGCACCCGGTGGCCGTCGGCGGTCAGCCGGCGGGCGATCGCGGAACCGACCAGCCCGCGGTGGCCGGCGACGAATATCCGGGCGCCGGGCGGCAGCAGTTCGGTCATGGCGGCGATTGTGCCAGCCGTTCGGGGCGGCATGGTGCCGATCCCCCTATTCCGCCGATTCCCTGAATTGCCCTGACAGCCTGTCCCGGGTGCGCGCCTGACCGACCGCACACCGGCGGCCCGGCTTTGCGGCCCCGGCCACGGCCACGGGTCCGGCAACCGGCCCCGACCACTCCACCCTTGGGGGAACACGTGGGCAAGACCGCCCTCATCACCGGCGTCACCGGGCAGGACGGCTCGTATCTGGCCGAACTGCTGCTGTCCAAGGGCTACACGGTGCACGGCATCGTGCGCCGCTCCTCGTCCTTCAACACCGAGCGGATCGACCACATCTACCAGGACCCGCAGGAGGCCCACCGGTCGCTGGTGCTGCACCACGCCGACCTGTCCGACGGGGTGGCGCTGGTGAGCCTGCTGCGCGACGTCCAGCCGGGCGAGATCTACAACCTCGGCGCCCAGTCGCATGTGCGGGTCTCCTTCGACGCCCCGATGTACACCGGCGACGTCACCGGCCTGGGCGCGCTGCGGCTGCTGGAGGCGGTCCGGGCCAGCGGTATCGGCGCCCGCGTCTACCAGGCGTCCTCCTCCGAGATGTTCGGCGCCACCCCGCCCCCGCAGCACGAGGGCACCCCCTTCCACCCGCGCAGCCCCTACGCCTGCGCGAAGGTCTTCGGTTACTGGGCGACGGTCAACTACCGCGAGGCGTACGGGATGTACGCGGTGAACGGCATCCTGTTCAACCACGAGTCACCGCGCCGCGGCGAGACCTTCGTGACCCGCAAGATCACCCGCGCGGTGGCCCGGATCAAGGCCGGCCTGCAACAGCGGCTCTACCTCGGCAACCTGGACGCGGTCCGCGACTGGGGCTACGCACCGGAGTACGTGGACGCGATGTGGCGGATGCTGCAACGGGACGAGCCCGAGGACTACGTGGTGGCCACCGGACGGGCCGCCACCGTACGGCAGTTCCTCGACACGGCGTTCGCGCACGCCGACCTCGACCCGGCCGAGCATGTGCGCTACGACCCCAAGTACGAGCGGCCCAGCGAAGTGGACGCGCTCATCGGCGATGCCTCCAAGGCCGGCGACCTGCTCGGCTGGCGACCACAGGTCAGGGTCGAGGAGCTGGCCCGGCTGATGGTGGACGCCGACATGCGGCAGGTGGCGGATCAGCTCGCGGGGGCGAGCGTCCGCATCGACCGGTAGCGCCGAGGCGAGAGCTTCGGCACCTTCCCGCACCACCCCGGGCACCATTCCGTAGAGGAGAGCAACGCATGCGCAGATGGCCGGTGTTGACGGCTGCCCTCGCCTTGGCAGCCGCGGCTTTGGGGATCGTGGGGCCGCCCCCGGCGACCGCACTGCAACCACCCGTCGGCATCACCGCCGGGAACCTGCCCACCTACCAGACCAACGGCATCGTCTGGGCGATGGCACAGTCCGGCGGCGACGTCTTCGCCGGCGGCACCTTCTCCACGATCCGCCCGCCGGGGGCCGCCGCCGGCACCAGCGAGACCGCGGCCGGGAACTTCGCGTCGTTCAACGCGGCCACCGGCCAACCGGCAGGCTGCCAGCCCGCGTTCACCGTGGGTTCGAACAACGCCACGGTACGGGCGCTGGCGGTCTCCCCCGACGGCAAGACGCTGTACGCGGGCGGCTTCTTCGGCTCGGCCGGCGGCACCGGCGTGAGCAGCCTGGCCGCGATCGACCTGGCCACCTGCGCGGTCAGCACCACCTTCCGGCCGGCGGTGAGCGGCACGGTGCGCACCATCGTGGCCACCGACGACGCGGTGTACTTCGGCGGCGACGTCACCTCCGTCGACGGCACCACCCGGCACCGCTACGCGGCGGTCAGCGCCGCCAACGGCGCGCTGCTGCCGTGGGCGCCCGACGTCGACAACCCCGGCCGGGCGCTCGCGCTGACCCCGAACGGGAAGGACGCCATCCTCGGCGGTGACTTCAACACCGTCGACGGCGCCGACTCGCACTCCCTCGCGGTCGTCGACGCCACCACCGGCGGCACGCTGGTGAAGGCGTACCCGACCGGCTTCTTCGACGCGGCCTCCGTCACCAAGACCATCTACGTCGACCCGGCGAGCAACAGCTTCTACACCGGCAACGAGGGCACCGGCGGCGGTGTCTTCGACGGCCGGGCCCGCTTCAGCCTCACCGACTTCAGCCAGGTCTGGCGGGACAACTGCCTGGGCGCCACCCAGACGGTCGCGGTCTACCAGAGCGTGCTGTACAGCGGCAGCCACGCCCACGACTGCTCCAGCATGGGCGAGTACCCGAACTCGGTGCGCAAGCACCTGCTCGCCGAGCCGGTAGGCGACCCGCACCTGGTGTCGTGGTTCCCCGACACCAACGACGGGATCGGCGAGCAGATCGGCCCGCGGGTGATGTCGTTCTCCTCGGTCGGCTCCACCGAATACCTGTGGGTCGGCGGGGAGTTCACCACCGTCAACGGCACCGCGCAGCAGGGCCTGACCCGCTTCCCCAGCTCCCCGGACACCACCGCCCCGAGCCTGCCGCAGACCTCGGTGACCAGCATCAACCCGAAGTCGGTGAAGGTCAGTTGGCAGTCGAGCCTCGACCTCGACGACAGCCTGCTGACCTACCGGGTGTACCGCAACGGCTCGACCACGCCGATCTACACCACCACCGGCAGCTCGCTTCCGTGGGTGCGCCCGCAGATCACCTTCACCGACACCGACGTCACCCCGGGCGTGAAGTACACCTACCGGGTCTCGGCGAGCGACGGCACCAACACCACCGCGCTGTCGCCGAACGCGTCCGCGACGGTGCCGACTTCGGCCGAGGCGTACCCGACGAAGGTGCTCGCCGACGGCGCGACGCTGTACTGGCGGTACGACGCGGCGTCCGGCTCCTACACGGCGGACTCCTCGGCGTCCGACGACAGCGGGGTCAGCGTCGGCGGCCCGGTGCACGGCGTGACGCCGGGCGCGGTGCCGGGCTCCAAGGCGTACACGTTCAACGGCACCTCGCAGTGGACGTACAGCGACCGGCAGCATCCGCAGCCGAAGCAGTACAGCGTCGAGGCGTGGTTCAAGACCACGACCACCAAGGGCGGGAAGATCATCGGCTTCGGCAACGACCCCACCCAGACCAGCGTCCACTACGACAAGCACATCTACATGCTCAACAGCGGGCAGTTGGTCTTCGGCATCAACTCCCCCAAGGTCCAGACGATCACCACCTCGGCGAAGTACAACAACGGCGTCTGGCACCACGTGGTCGCCACCGAGGGCACCGGCGGCTCGAAGCTCTACGTCGACGGCGTGCTCAAGGGGTCGAACACGGCCATGACCGGCAGCGAGGCGTACGCCGGCTACTGGCGGGTCGGCGGTGACAACCTCAACGGCTGGCCGACCCGGCCCACCAGCGACGACCTGGCCGGCTCGATCGACGAGGCCGCGGTCTACCCGACCGTGCTGACGGCCGCGCAGGTCGCGAGCCACTACGCGCTCAGGACCGCCGGGTGACCGGCGTCCGACGCCGCACCGCCGTCGCCGCCGTCCTCGTGACGGCGGCGGTGGCGCTGCTCGGCGGCTGCGGAAGCGGCGGGCACGGGGGCGGGGCCGATCACCGCCCGTCCGTGGCGGACGGTGCCCCCACCGGCCCGGCCGCGAGCGGCGGTTCGAGCACCAGCGACTCCTCGCAGGCGCCCGGCTCCGCCGCCGACGGCCCCAAGGTGCCCGACGACCAGCTCACCCCGCCCGGCGGCGGCTCCTTCAGCACGAAGGACAAGAAGTACCTGTCCGGGCGGGTGCCCAAGGGCGACGACCCGGTCGCCGTGCTCGAAGGCGGCCAGGAGGTGTGCGAACGGCTGACCCGTACCTCCGCGATCGACCCGGCCGCCTCCGCCAGCGCCATCGTCACCGGCGACATCAGCAGGTCCGGTGCCACCGCGGCGGTGCGCACCCTGTGCCCCGACCAGCGCTACGTCCTCGACGCGGCCGCGCGCGGCTTCGCCGACGGCAGCTTCGCCGTCGCCGCCGCACCGGTCGCCGGCAGGTCCGTCGCCCCCGGCCGCTACCAGGCGCCGGCCGTCTCCCCCAGTTGCACCTGGCGGGTGACCGGCGCCGACGGCAAGACCCTCGCCTCGGGTTCGACCGGCACCGCGGCGAAGGCCGTGCTGACGGTGCCGGCCACGGCGGAGACGGTCACCTCCAGCGGCTGCTACGCCTGGCTGCCCCCGCTCGCCGCACCGGCCCGCTCCGCCACCGCATCCCCCGCCCCCTCCGGAGGGACCTCGTGAACAAGCTCCCGCTGGTCGTGGTCATCCCCACCAAGAACGAGGCGGAGAACATCGCCCGTACGGTCTCCTCGGTCATCGACCACGTCGAGGCGGTGGTCGTGGTGGACTCGCACAGCACCGACGACACCTGCAAGATCGCGGCGCGGCTGGGCGCGCAGGTGGTCGACTACACCTGGGACGGCCGGTATCCGAAGAAGAAGCAGTGGTGCCTGGACCGGGTGCGCACCGAGATCCCGTGGCTGCTCTTCCTCGACGGCGACGAGACGCCCAGCCCCGAGCTGCTGGGCGAGCTGCGGACCGTGTTCGCGGCCGGACCGCCGTCGGTCGCCGCGTTCGACATCCCGCTGGGCTACTGGTTCGCCGGGCGGCGGCTGCGGCACGGCCACACCATCGTCAAGCGGGTCCTGCTGGACCGCACCCGCTGCCACTTCCCGGAACTCGGCGACCTCGACGCCCCCGGGATGGGCGAGCAGGAGGGCCACTACCAGCCGGTCGCGCCGTCCGCGGCCCGGTTGCGCGCCCCGATCGAGCACGAGGACCTCGACCCGGTGCGCACCTGGTTCGACCGGCACAACCGCTACTCCGACTGGGAGGCGTGGCTCGAACTCAACCCCTCGGTGAAGGAGGCCATCCGCAAGGTCAAGTCCCGCCAGGGGCAGCTCTTCCACCAGGCGCCGTTCAAACCGCTGGTCTCCTTCGCCTACGCCTACGTCTACCGGCGCGGCTTCCTCGACGGCCGCGCCGGCCTGGACTACGCGCTGGCGATGAGCTTCTACCGCTGGCAGATCGGCCTCAAGGCGCGGGAGAACCAGCGGGGTTGAGCGGATCTCCCGTCGCGGCGCCGAGCGGGCCGCCGATCTTGCCCGGCGTCGAAGTAAACGGTACGGTAGAGTTTACTTCGAGCGAGCAGGAGGCCGCATCATGATCGTTGTCACCGCACCGACGGGGCACATCGGCAGCCGGGTCCTGGCGGACCTGCTGGAGCACGGCGAGGACGTCCGGGTCGTGGTACGCGACCCGGACCGGCTGCCGGCCGGGATTCGGGGCCGGGTGGAGGTGGTGACCGGGTCGCACCGGGAGCGGGACGTGGTGGACCGCGCGCTGGACGGGGCGGACACCGTGTTCTGGCTGGTCCCGGCGGACGTGCGCGCCCCGAGCGTCTACGACGCCTACGTCACCTTCAGCATCCCCTTCGCCGACGCGGTCGTGCGGCACGGCGTGCAGCGCGTCGTCACCGTCTCGGCGCTCGGCCGCGGCACGCAGCTCTACGCGGGCCACGTCTCCGGGTCGCTGGCCATGGAGGACCTGATCCGCAGCACCGGCGTGCACTTCCGGGCGCTGGCCATGCCGACCTTCATGGACAACCTGACCCGGCAGGTGGACCTGATCAGGCAGCGCGGGGTGATCGCCGGCACGATCCCCGGCGACCTCAAGCTGCCCTTCACCGCCACCCGCGACATCGCCGACCGCGCCGCCCGCCTGCTGCGGGACCGCGGCTGGACCGGGCAGGACACCCTCGACCTCCTCGGCCCCGACGACCTGACCTTCGACGAGGTCGCCGCCCTCGCCTCCGAGGTGCTCGGCACCCCGGTCCGCTACGAGCGGGGCGACCGCGACCAGGACCGGAAGCAGTTCGTCGGCTACGGCTTCTCCGAGGCGATGGCCCAGAGCCTGATCGACATGGACATCGCCAAGGAGCGCGGCCTGGACCACGCGGTCGCCCGCACCCCGGAGAACACCGCACCCACGACCTACCGCCAGTGGATGCGGGACGTCCTCAAGCCCGCGGTCGAGGCGAGCTAGCTCCCCGACCGGAAAGGATCAGATCCGCGAGTTGCGCAGCGACTGCCACACCGCGCCGGTCAGCGCCCGCGTCGCCCGCGGGACCGACAGTCCTTCGTGCTCGCGGTACAGCTCCCAGTTGTACGGGACGAGCGACAGCTTGTTGGACGACAGCGAACCCGCCTGGTGGGCCCGGTACACGGCAAGCGGCTCGGCCAGGCCCCGGGCGTCGGCGCCGTCGCGCATGATCGACAGCCACAGGGCGTAGTCCTGCCGCTTGCGCATCTCCGGCATCAGCCTCGTGCCCAGCACGTTGCGGTCGTACATGGCGGTGAGGGCACCGATGTGGTCCTGGATCAGCATCGCGCGGTAGTCCACGTGCTCCCGCGCGCGGACGACGCGTCCGTTCGGGACGAAGTCGACGCTCTCGCCGTCGTGGTCGGCGTCCATCTTGAAGTACGAGGTGAACGTCAGCGGCGCGCTACCGGCCGCCGCGAAGGCGAGCTGCCGCTCCGTCTTCTCCGGCAGCCACATGTCGTCGCTGTCGAGGAAGGCGATGTAGTCCCCCCGGGCCCGCTCCATGGCGAGGTTGCGGGCCCGGCCGGCGCCGCCCCGCTCGGGTGCCGTCTGCGGCCGCACGCGCTCGTCCTGCCGGGCGAACTCCCTCAGCAGGTCCATGGAGTCGTCGGACGACTGGTCGTCGGTGGCCAGTAGCTCCAGATCGGTGTGGGTCTGCGTGAGCACCGACCGGACGGCCGCGCCGAGCGTGGCAGCCGAGTTGTACACGGGCATCACGACAGACACCAGAGGCACAGCGTTTCTCCTTGCTCAGCCGGAACGACGGTCCATTCAAGCACTGCGATCGACCAGGAGCAGCCCTGCATGGCGTTGTCGCTGGTCAGAGCCGTATGGGGCTGCCGCCGGGGGCAGGTGCGGGGGCTGCCGCCGGGGGCAGGTGCGGGGGCTGCCGCCGGGGGCAGGCGCCGCTCCGGCGGCGGGGCGGGTTCGTCCGCGCCGCCGCCGGAGTGGCCGTCCGCGGGGAGGGCCGGGCATCGAGGCTCGGGCGCTGAGGCTCGGGCGTCGAGGCTCAGGCGTCGAGGCTCAGGCGTTCATGAAGCTGCTCGGCGGCAGCGCACGGTCCACGATGCGCACATCGCCGATCGAGCCGTGGAAGACCTGGTTGATCGCGCCGTCCCACTCGTAACCGCCCAGCAGGAAGGGCAGGTCGAGGGAGGTGAGACCGATGTTGGTGCTGTTGGGGTTGCGTCCCTCCTCGCACCCGTTGACGTAGAGCTTGGTGATCCGCCCGTCGTTGACGACCGCGACGTGCCACCACTCCTCCTGCTGGAGCAGGTGGCTCCAGTTGGTGGCCGCGCCGGTCTGGTTGAGCGGGTAGACGTTCCACTGGAGTTCGATCCCGCTGGAGAGGCTGAGCGTCAGCACCGGCTCCTCGGCGGTCGCCGCGGGACCGTTCTTGCCCGCCTTCCCGGCGCTGCCGCTGCGGCTGAGCATCGACGACCAGCCGTTGCGGCCGCCGTCCCAGTCGGCGGGCACCTTGAAGAACATCTCGAAGGTGTAGCCGCGGGCGAAGGTCCGGGCGTTGATCGGCGCGCCGTCGACGGTCCGGAAGTACGCCCCGGTGACCGGGTTGCCCTGCCCGGCGAAGACCAGGCTGCCGTGGCCGGGCTGGTCGGGGTGGTGGTCCCCGGTCCAGGTCAGCGCGTGTGCGGCGGTGCCCGGAACGCTCCGCAGCTCCAGGTCGTTGCCGTGTCCCGCCTGGTCCTTGACCACGGTCCCGGCGGCCACGTCCTTGCCGGCCTTGCCGCCCTCGTCGAAGCGCCAGTACGCCAGCGTGCCGGGCACCAGCATCCGCCGCGCCGGGCGGGCGGCGCGCGACGGCACCGGCGCGAAGCCCGCGAACCGCTGCTCGAAGTCGATCGCGACGGAGAAGTAGTCGACCGGCGAGGTCAGTTCGATCTCCTTCGCGGCCAGTTCGTTCAGCTCGCCCTTGGCCGCGAGCTCGCGAATCCACGGCGAGAAGGTCGCGACGTCGATCACCCCGCGGTTCAGGTCAAAGCGGTAGGAGCGGATCATGCCCGCGCCGCCGTAGTACCGGTCCTGGTAGTTGGTGATGTGCAGGTGCACGTCGTTGCCGGCACTGTTCTTCAGCACGGTGCTGCCGGGCGGCCAGAAGTGGCCGTTGAGGGTCAGGAAGATCTGGTCGTTGTCCTTGATCAGGCCGTCCCACAGCTGCTGCCCGTACTCGGACAGCGACGCCTCGCTGCTGTCGTCGGCGTTGACGATCTCGTGGGTGGTCACGATCACCGGGATCTTCGGGTTCGCCTTGATGACCGAGTTCGCCCAGGCGAAGCCCTGCTCCGACAGCCGCCAGTCCAGCGAGAGCAGCATCCAGGACCGGCCGCCGGCCTTGAAGATGTGGCAGGTGTTGTAGCCGTCGGGGCTGGAGGAGTGGTAGCTGGGCGTCCGCTTGGCCCGCGCCGGGCTGAAGGTCTTCAGGTACGGGGTGGAGCCGCGCTGGTCGGTGTCGGAGACGTCGTGGTTGCCGGCGAGCACGCCGTACGACGCCCCGGCCCGGTCCAGCAGGTCGAAGACCTTGGTGGCCGCGGCGTACTCCTCGGTCAGGCCGTTCTGGGTGACGTCGCCGAGGTGCGCCAGGAAGACGATGTTCTCGTCGTTGCCGCCCGCGCGGCCGGCCGGGTCCAGGACGTAGCGGAACGACGCCTCGACCGGCACCGGGTGGATGCGGTCCTGGTCGAACATGTACTGGGTGTCGGGCATCACCACGACGGTGAACCGCGGGTCGTCCGGGTCCGGGCTCCACTTGCCGCGCGGCGCGGGCGTCATCGACGTCCGGCCGTAGGGGTCGTCGTCCTTGCCGCCGCCCTTCGCGGCGCCCTTCGCCTCGCCGGCGGCGTACGCGGGCGCCGCGCCGAGCAGTCCCGCCGCGGCCGCGCCCGCGCTGATCACACCGGCACCGCGCAGGAAGGTGCGGCGGCTCGACGCGGCGAGACCCGTGCCGTCCAGGTCCGCGGTGCGCGGGCAGGAACACCCCTCGCCGTGGCCGTCCTGGCCGTCGTTCGTCTCGTGCGCCCCGGGCGCGTCGTCGGGTGAGCCGTGCATCTCTACTCCAAAGGTGAGGATTCGAACGGCGTCACGCTAGAGATCGTTCCCGCACCGCAGGACGGCCCTGCGGCAGCCATCGGCCGAACACTCCCCCAACAGCGGGCCCGCCCGGGGCGGCCTGGTCACGCGGTGCCACGGCCCGGTCGCGGACCCGCTACCGCTCGGCCGCGGACCCGGAAGGTGTAGTGGCCTGCTGCCACCGTGCAAGCGGCGTGGCCGTCGGCCCACTGGGCGGGACGGGTCCCGCCGAGGCCGTGACCTGGTGCGCCGAGGTGGCGGGGACGTAGATCGTCGCGGTGCTGCCGCGGGGCACCGTGACCTGCATGACCAGGCCCTTCCCGGCGTCGCGCCAGCTGCTGCCGATCGTGCCGTGCGGCGAGCGCGGGGTCGCCTCGGCGTGGGTCGGCCCGCCGCCGGGCTGCGGCCGGATGCAGAAGCGCGCGTAGCCGGGGTGCGCCGGGTCGGGCATTCCGCGGCCGGCGCGCCCTCGGGCGTCACGCCAGGGTGGCTGCCCACTCCTCCGTGGTGAGGACGTCGCCGCGGCGGTTGAGGAGCTTGGTGAGCAGAACGTCGTGGAGCTCGGGGTCGGAGTCGGCGCAGGCGTCGGAGAGGACGGTGACCTGGTAGTCCAGGTCGATCGCCTGGAGGGCGGTGGACAGCACGATGCCGCTGGTGGCGATGCCGATCAGGACGAGGTGGTCGACGTCCTGCGCGTCGAGGATCTGCCGGAGGTCGTTGCCGGCGAAAGCGCTGATGCGGTTCTTGTGGACCACGATCTCGTCGCCGCGCGGGGCGATGTCCGGGTGGATGGCGACAGCGGGGTCGTCGGGGGTGAACCGGTCGGCCGGCAGGGCGCCGAAGAGCTTGTTGCGGGGGTGCACGTCCACGTGGCCGGGCCGCAGTCGCAGGGCGACGTGGACGACGAGCACCCCGGCGGCGCGGGCGGTCTCCAACGTCCTGACGACGCGCGGCAGGTAGCCGTCGGGAGCGATGCGGGCGGTGGCGACCTGAAGGTCCATGGCGAGCAGGGCGGTACGGGACACGGTGGTGCCTTTCATGACGGGTCGGAAGGGTCGACCGAGAGGCGTCGCAGGCTTCGGTCGAAGACGGTGATGAGCAGGTACAGCACCCCGGCGCCGAGCATGAGCCACGCCAGGTGGTGCATCCCGCCGGTGCTCGCGCGCTGCCCGAAGGACGCCGCGGTCGCGGACGACGCGACCATCGAGCCCAGGTACCCGAAGGTCCGCAGCAGGCCCGCCGAGGACCCGGTGCGCTGCGGATCGGCCTGGAAGTACACGGAGTTCTGCAGCGCCAGGCTGTTGGAGCCCTGCGGCACCCCGAAGACCACCGCGATCAGCAGCAGCATCCACACCGGGCTCGCCGCGGTCAGGCCCAGCATCAGCGCGCACGCGGCGATCTGCCCGGCGGCACCGAGCATCAGCTTGGCGAACACCCCGTTGCGCCGCCCGACGGTGACGGACACGGCTATCCCCACCAGGAACATCGGTATCTGCACCAGCCCGGCGTGGAAGGGCGACAGGCCGTAGCTCTCCTCCGTCCACTGCGTGAACCCGTAGAGGAAGGCGTACGACACGACGTAGGCGACCAGCGCCCTGCCGTAGGTGCCCAGCAGCGGCGCGTTGCCGCCGAGCACCCGCAGGTCGATGAAGGGTGTCGGCGCGCGCAACTCCCTTGACGCGAAGGCGGCTCCGGCGGCGACGGTGATCACCGGCAGGTACCAGTTGGCGGCGTGCAGGTTCATCAGGAACATCAGCAGCGAGAAGAGCATGGCCGCGAACAGGCCCATGCCCGGCAGGTCGATCATCGCGGCCAGCTCGCCGCGGTCCACCGTGCGGGTGCTCGGCTCCTTGGGCAGCCGCAGCGCGCCGAGGGCGACCGCGACCACGGCCAGCGGGATGTTGAGCGCGAAGGTCGCGCGCCAGCCGCCCAGACCGATCAGCGCGCCGCCCAGCAGCGGGCCGATCACGGCGATGGTCTGGTTGGCGACCGCCAGCATGGTCAGCACGCCCGCGGGGCTGTCGTGCCCGGTCCGCTTGGCCTCGCTGCGCAGCAGCGCCATGGCGGCGGGGTAGCCCGCGCAGGTGCCGAACCCGAGCACGACCCGCGCGCCGATCAGCACCCCGAGGTCGGGGGCGAGCGTGCCGACGACACCGGCGACGCCGACCAGGCTGGTGCTCAGCAGGAACAGCCGGCGCGGGCCGAACAGGTCGATCAGCCGCCCGACGATCGGCTGCCCCAGGGCGGTGGCCAGGTAGAGCGCCGAGACCAGCCAGGCGGTCTGCGACGGCGGCGCCCCGAACGCCTTGCCGATGGGCACGAGGGCGACCGCGACGATGGTCGAGTTGATCGGGTTCAGCACCGACCCCAGCATCATCGGGGGGATGAGCCGGCGGTCGAAGCCCTCCTTCGCGGTGTCGCCCGGAGCGGCGGCGGTGGTCTGGTCAGTCATGGACGAGCCGCTCCAGTACGGACATCGCCGCGATCACGGTCTGCCGCTCCTCCTCGGTGCACTTCTCCTCCAGTTCGGCGGCGAGCCACTCGCCGCGCGCCTGCCGGTCCCCCTCCGCCTGCCGGCGTCCCTCCGCGGTGAGCGCGATCAGCAGCCGGCGGCCGTCGCCGGGGTCGCGGCGGCGCTCCACCATGCCCTGGTCGGCCAGTCCGGCGACGACGGTCGCCATCGACTGGTGCCGCATGCCCTCGATCGCGGCGAGGTCACTCGTGGTGAGCCCGTCGTTGTCGATGAGCCGGGCGAGCACCGACAGCTGGGTGAAGCTGACGCCGTCGGCGCCCGAGGCCGCCCGGATACGGCGCCGCAGCCGCCCGATGACCGCGCGCACCTCCTGCGAGGCGCGAACGGCCGAGGACGAGGGTGCGTGATCTCCGTTCATGGGTCCCACCGTAGGATCATCAGCCCAGGTTGTCCAGTTTACCTGCGCAGGTAAACTGGATATATGAGCGACCGCGACGAAACGGGGCGCCCGGCGGAGATCCGTTCGGGTCGGACGGACAGGACGACGCCCCCTCGTGCCCACCGGTCACAACTCAGCCACTCCTGTGCGAAGCGGCTTCTGTGGAAAGGGAGTTGGGTACGTCATGTCCGGAAGATCCGTGTGCGGCAGCGGAGGTCGGTCGTGAAGAAGGCGCGCGAGGGCTTCGGATCGTTCGACACGAAAGCCGGGCAAGCCGCGCGGACCCTGCTGCACAGCCAGGGCTACGACGGAGGGTGGGGGCTGACGCTCACATCCGTGTCCTCGATCGTCAACACCAGCGAGGTGTTGCAGGTACTCCGAGCCGTCGGGGTGGCCGGCCAACCGGTCCGTCAAGCACTCGGATTCCTGACCACCGCGGTCCCGGAACACTGTCGGCCTCGTCAGAAGGGCGGCCGGGGTGAGCACACCCGCTTTGTCGCCTTCGGCCTGACCGGTCTGTTGGCTCATCCACGGTTCTTTCACCATGACGGCGTGGCCGAGGCGGTGTCCTGGTGCGCGGACTGGCTTGAGGATCACCGGGTCGATCACGGCTGGCCGGAAGTGCTCGGCCTCGACGACACCTCACTGCACCAGACCGCACTCGCCCTTCGTGCCCTCGCCCGTCTTCGGGACACCCTTCACGAGTTCGGCCCCGGCCTCCCGGTCGCTCCCGGAGTGGACACCACCTCGTTGCTGAAGCGGACCGAGTCGATGATCTCGCACGGCGTACACGGCCTGCTCTACCACCGCCGCCCGAGCGGCGCATGGGGCTGGCGCACCTACGTGGACACCGAACCGAGCCCGAGCAAGACCGCGCTGTGCCTACTGGCGCTCTCCTCCGTCTGCTCCGGCACCGGTGCGGACAACACGCCCACCTACCCGGACGAGCCGCAGGAGTCCGGCGGGGTGCACGGGGAGGTCCGACTCAGGAGACTGCCGGAGGTGGTCACCGAGGCCCGGCAGTGGCTCCTGCGCAATCACCACCGCTGGGAGACCTTCGTCGAGGACGACAAGGACGTCCAGGGCACCGCGTGGGAACACATGGCATACGCGTTGGGGGCGGAGGCCGTCGTCCGAGCCGGCTCGAATCCGCGTGATCCCCGGTTGTCCAGGGCGTGGCGGTTGATGGACGAGTTGTGGGACGCCGAGGCCGGGATGTGGAACGAACCAGGGGCTTCCGGCAGGCGTGCCACCGTCCGCGCCGTGTACAGCACGGTCTGTGCCTACCGGGCCGCCATCGACCGTCTGGCTCGTATCGGACTGGACGCCCCCGGCGGCAGCGACAAGGTCATCACCGCGGAGATTCGGATCACGAGTGTCGTGCTGGGCGCCGGAGGCACGATCGTCCTCGGCGTACCCGACCGCGAGTCACCGGTGCGGTGCGAGCTCTCCCAGCGTCTCTTCGACCTGGTGAAGGTCCTGCACGACGGGCCCGCCGGAGGTCTTCCGACCCACCGGATCGCCGAGGCCCTGTTCGTCGCCCCGTCCTCGGTGCCCAAGTACGTCCAGCGCCTCAATCAGGCGGTGTCCACAGCGTTCGGCGACACCCCGATACGTTTGTGCGCGGCAACGTCCGCGGACGGGATCGGAAGGGGATACCGGCTCGCCGGACGGTAGCCACGCCCCTACGGTCGCGTGCGTCCGGCGGCGTCCGGGTGGTTCAGCAGCGCGAAACGAGCCAGAGAGCGCACCTGATCGAACGTCCGCAACATGTCGATGTCGTCCAGGCCGAACCAGGCCGCACTGTGCACTTCGTCGAGTTGCGCCTCCACGACCTGCTCATCCGATCCGGCTTGACGGCGCACGAAGAAGAACTGGACAAGGGCGGGAGCGGCGAAGCCCTCGCGCTCGATGTCCGCGTAGAACGGCACCGGCTCTGGAGTGGCGTTGGCGTCGGCGGCATGGATCGCCGGCTGGCTGGAGATGGCCTCCACGAGAAGACCGGTCTCCTCTTTGAACTCGCGTACCGCCGTTCCGGCGAATGACTCGCCGGGCTCGATGTGGCCACCGGGCGGAACCCACTTGTCGAATCGATTGTGGTGGACGAGCAGCACCTTGCCGTGCTCGACGAGATAGCCCGAGCAGATGTAGACGAATCCGGTGTCGCGGATCGTCTGGCCGTCCTGGATCAGAATCGAGCGAGGCACGTTCGCCACGATAGCCCACCCCATCCGGCCGAACTCATCTGTCAGGCAACCGGCTTGGGCACGCTGTCAGCGATGGCCGATGACACGTCATGGTCGGTGACATCGCGATGTCACCGGGTCGACGTCATGGACCGCCGGATGCTTGAACCCTGCCCGTCCCGATGTGCCTCGGGACAGGGCGAGGTCTCCGTCACCGCAGGGGAAGGACCGCGATGCGTACCGACACATCCGTCTGGCGTTCCCGCTACAACCAGTGGTTCGCAGCCCCGCAGACCGTGGTGGTTCAGCCCACCACCTGGTGCAACCTCGACTGCGCGTACTGCTACCTGCCCTTCCGCAAGCTCCACCGCACGATGACCCCGGAGGTCGCCCGGACCCTGGCGGAGTCGGTCGCACCGCTGGCCTCCGGCGGCCCGCCCCTGGGGATCGTCTGGCATGGCGGCGAACCGCTGGCCGTGGGGCCGAAGACGTTCACCACGCTGCTCAGTCCCTTCGAGGACATGCGCCGTGCCGGCCGTATCCGCCACTACGTGCAGACCAACGCCACCCTGGTCACCGACACATGGTGTGATCTGATCAGTGCCCACGACATTCGGGTGGGGGTGAGCATCGACGGCCCGGCCGCGGCGAACACCGGGCGTGTCGACCTCCGCGGACGGCCGGCTTTCGACCGCATCCTTCGAGGCATCAACCGGCTGCGCGAGCGATGCGTCCCGTTCTCCGTGATCTCGGTGGTCGGCGCCGAGAACACAGCGACGACGGAGGAACTACTGGAGTTCCTGGCGGGCCTGGGGTGTGAATCGGCGGGCGTCAACTTCGAGGAGATCGAGGGCGTCAACGCCGAGCGACGTTCACCCACCCCGCAACAGGCCGAAGAGTTCTGGCGTCGCACCCTCATCTGGACGCGGCATCACGGCGGCCGGCTGAAAGTACGGGAGCTCGAAAGGCTCTCCGAATACCTCCGGTTGATACGCGCCGGACAGCACGCCGAGTGGGACCGTCGCCGGCTCGACCCCATCCCGACCGTGTCCGCCGCGGGAGACGTGGTGCTGCTCTCTCCGGAACTCGGAGACACTCCCGACCCCGCTTACGGCGGCTTCCTGGCCGGCAACATCCTGGAACAGCCGCTGACCGAGATCCTCCGCGGCGCACACCGGCTGCACTACGTCCAGGAGTTCCTCACCGGCCTGGACCGCTGCCGATCCGGCTGCGAATTCTTCGACTTCTGCCGAGGCGCTCAAGCTGCCAACCGGTATTTCGAGAACGGCAGCCTCGCAACCACCGCGACCAACTACTGCCGGGTCTCCCGGCAGGCGCTGGTCACGGCCCTGTCCGTCCTCGCAGCGGAGGAAGATGCAGCATGACCCTCCTGGAACGACTGGCCGCGTCCGACACGTCCGCCGTGATGGACCTGATCTCCGGTCATGAGGTCTCCGCACCCGCGATCGTGGAGGCATCGTGGGACAACCGACCCACCTGGGACAACTGGGCGAAGAGCCCAGCGCCCTTCGACAACAGGCCCACCTGGGACAACTGGAGCAAGAGGAGCTGACCTGCCGTTGCCGGCGGATTCGCTGCCGGGTGGGCCGCCGTCGACGGCACGAGTACGGCTTCTCAGGGGAAGGCAGCGTGATGGACACCCGTACGATCCGCCGCACGAAGGTCGCTCTCCCGTCGCTGGACGAGCCCGGACTCGCCCTGTCCGACGTGACGTCGCTGGAAGACATGCACGGGCGGGTCACCGGGTTCCGCTACGCCGACGCGAAGGTGCGCGAACTCGATCTGGCCGGTGCGCAGTTGGTGGAGGGGCGCGTGAGCGGGTGCACTGCCGAGCGCACGCGACTGGACGCGGTGAGGGCGGACTCGGTCGAGTTCAGCTGCTGCGAACTGCCGGCCCTGAGCTGGACCGGCAGCAAGCTCTCCCGGATCGTCTTCCGAGAGTGCCGGCTGATGGGCGCAGCCCTGGAGGGGCTGGCCCTCGACAACGTCCTCTTCGAGAAGTGCAAGCTCGACTACGCCACCTTCGCCCGCGTACGTGCCCTGGGTCCCGTGATCTTCTCCGGGTGCTCGCTCCGCGAGGCCGCGTTCATCGGGAGCGATCTGCGCGCCGCCCTGTTCGACGACTGCGATCTGCGGCTGACCGAGTTCGGCGACGGCACCTACCGCGGCCTGGACCTACGGGGCAACGACCTCTCCGCGGTGCGCGGCGTCTCGGCGCTCAAACGGGTGATCATCGACCGCGTGCAGATGCCTCAGCTGGCCGACGCGCTCGCCGGTGAGTTGGACGTCACCTTCGGAGAGGACCTGGACGACGTGTAGCAGGCGCGGCTCCCCGTACGGCGGGGTCGCGCCGGGAAGGCCTGCCCGTACAGCCATCGGCTTCTGCCCCTGCATACCTGGACGGCGTGGCGTCGTACGCCTAGTAAGGAGGGGAGGTGCTTCACGAGGGGATCACGCATGCGCGACCACGCCGACATGGCGACCGAAGAACGCCGGGGCGTCACCCGCTCACCCGCGGGCGGGACGCGGCGGCCGCGGCATGCGCTGCTCGCCCTGCAACCCGCCGCCGGCAACGCCGCCGTCGTGCAGATGCTGCGCGAGGCCGGGCACCCCTGGGCGGAGGGCACGGACCAGCAGGACCGGTACGGCGGGCGGGCGGGCGGGGCCGCGGTGCAGCGGGCTGCCGGGCCGGCCACCGGGGAACGGCAGAAGCGGCCGAGCCCGGGACAGGTGACGGCGCCGGACCTCGACCTGGCGGCCGGGCAGGAGGTCCACTCGGAGCTGGACGTCCCCACCCGCATGCTCAACCGGGTGGCCCGGGTCATGATGGGGGCGCACTACGCGGACGACGGGGGCCTGCCCCTGGGCCGGGCCGGAACCCCCCACCTGGCGCTGACCGTCATCGACGGGAAGGTGCACATCGCGGGCAACACCGGCATGTCCCAAGGGAAACGGGATGCCGCGCTGGGCCGCCTGACGGAGGCGCTGGCAGGCCCGGGCGGTCACGACGAGAAGAAGCTCGCGGCCCTGCTCAGCGGCGGATACGGCAAGCGGCACGCCGAAACCGGCGACGCGACGGCGCACGCGCATCTCGACGCCATCAAGAAGGCCGTGGCGGACCCCGAGAGCCTGACGTGGCACAACACCGTGAAGGCCCCCGGACCCAAGCAAGCGAAGGTCCACGGCGAGATGGCGCTGCTGGACGCGGTCGCCAGGTCCATGCGGGAGCGGCCGAACCCGCGCCCCGGGGAGCTTCAGGACTGGCCCATCGGCGGCCGGAAGCGGGACTGCATCGCCTGCCACTGGGCGCACGCCGTCTTCAACACCCACATCGCCAACGCGCTCGGGTACCGGATCGTGACGTCGGGCAGCCACGGCGGCTTCTTCCCGAACTGGAGGATGCCGGCGTGGATGGTCGACAACGCGGAGGCGAAGGCCGCGATGAAGCAGAAGGTGGAGAGCAGCGGCCACCAGGTCGAGGACGACGTCCTCCTCGGCATCACCGAGAAGGGCAGCACCCACCGGCTGAACCCTCCGCACCGCGGCGACGAGCCCTACCTGTCCGACTCCTCGGAGGACGAAGCGTGAACGCCTGACGGCACGTCACGACCCGGTACGGCCCCGGCCCGGCAACACGCGGCACAGCAACACGCGGCACGGCACGTCACGGCCCGGTGCGGATACGAGCGTCGTCCTGGGAGCGGTGAGCCGGACCGGCCGCACCGCTCCCTCCCGGACAGCGCGCGCCCGTCAGTGGTGTTGCCCCTCTCGGCCGAGGCTCTCCTCGGGGGTCGCGCCGGGCCGGGTCCACTGCGGGGTGGGGCGGCCGGTCGGGCCCCAGGTGGCGTTCCCGTCGACATCCGTGCGCCAGTACCAGCAGGGCCCATGGCCCTCGGGCCGGCCCTCCGGGTTGTCCTGCCACGCCTCGCCGCGGCCGTAGGGGGTCATGTCGAGCAGGTCGAAGGACCCGCTCGCGGCCTCGGTGCCGCGGCCGGTCGTGGAGTAGGTGAGGAACGTGCGGTCGCCGTCGCGCAGATAGGCGGTGAGGTGGCCCATCGCCCCGCCGATCGGTTCGGCCACGTCGCGCACCGAGTACCAGGGCTGGGTGTAGCCCATGAACTCGACGAAGGGGGCCACCTCGTCCCACCGGCCCGGCGTCAGGATGGCGAACGAGACACCGCGGGCGTTCAGATAGACGGCGTCCTTCAGGTGCCAGGCGGAGACGGTGCAGCCCTCGCACTGGCCCTGGTGCGGCGCGCCGTCCCACCACATGTGCTTGTAGACCAGCAGCTCGTCGCGGCCCTGGAACAGGTCGAGGAAGGGGACCGGGCCGTCGGGACCGACGACCTTGACGGTCCCGTCGAACTCCACCATCGGCAGCCGGCGGCGGGCCGCGGCGATCGCGTCGCCCTCGCGGGTGTGGGCCTTCTCGCGGACCAGCAGCGCGTCGCGGGCGGTCTGCCAGGTGTCCATGTCCACGATGGGCGGGCGGGTCGGGTCGTCGGGCGAGGTCGTCATGGTGTCCTCCAGGGGTGTCCGGTGCCGGGCGGCGCCGTACGGCATGCGTCGGCGTGCGCCGGCGGTCACCAGAAGGGACTCGCGCGCCGGGCGAAACTCATCGCGGTGGCGGCAGAAGCGGCACCAGGAACGGCTTTACCGCGGCCGCGGCCACGGGAGGGGCCCGCCCGCCCGGTCCGTTGCGGTGGGCCGTCCCACGAACGATCATGGTCGGCATGGCACGACCGAGGCAGATCATCGAGTGCGGGGACTTCGTCCTGCGACGCTGGCAGGGGCAGAGCGACTACGCCTCGGCGTTCACCTTGATCGAGGAATCCGTGGAGCACCTGCTGCCCTGGGAGCCGTGGGTCGCCCGCCACGGCGAGGCCGCCACCCGGGACTTCCTCGCGAAGGCCGGGACGAACTGGGCGAGCGGCGACGTGTACAACTACGCGATCGAGGCGGACGGCGGCGCGCTCCTCGGCATGTGCCAGTCCTACCGGTACGCCGACCCTCGGGGCCGGCGCCTGGGGTACTGGCTGCACCCCGCCGCCACCGGCCGCGGCATCGCGACGAGGGCGACGGCGGCCCTGGTCGCCGAGATGTTCACGCTGCCGGAGGTGGAGTACCTGGAGATCGAGCACGACGTCGCCAACACCGCGAGCGCCGCGGTGCCGCGCCGGCTGGGCTTCACCGAACTCCGCCACGAGCAGGGCACGCCGCCCACGGCCGCCGCCGGCAGCGGGACCTTCGCGATCTGGCGCCTGGACCGCCCGAGCGGCATGAGCTGACCCCGACCCCGACCCTGGCCCTGGCCCCGCCCCGACGAACGGACCCGACCCCGAAAGACGGACCCGGCCCGCGCCCTCGACGCCAGGCGGTGACCACCAGCAGGTCCTCGCCGCTCGACGGGCGGAGTCCGCCGGTCCGACCGCTGAATGAACGTCATCGCGAACATCGAGCCGGGAGGCGAGCCCGGCGAGCCGGCGCAGGGTGGCCGCCAGCCGCGGGCCGATCCCGTCCTCGATCCCGTGGGGCGGCGCGTCGACCCGCACGTGCGACGCCCGCCAGAGGGCGGTCCGCACCCCGGAGCTGCCCGGCACCCCGATACGGCCCGGCGCCCCGATACGGCCCGGCGCCCCGGGCTTCTCGTCGCCGTCAGCTCTTGGCGGGAGCCTGGAGGCTCCACAGCCGGCCGTCGGGGTCCCGGACGGTCATCTCCCTGGTCCCGAAGTGGGTCTCCTCGAACGGCGAGACCACCTCGACAGCGGGATCGGCCCGGAAGGCGTCCGCGTCCGGCACCTTCAGCACGATCCGCGTCTCGGGCTCACGGTCCTCGGGGACCTCGGCGACGAAGACGTAGGGACCGTCGCCGTTGCGGAGCTGACCGGAGTCGTGGTCGGTCGAGAACTCCAGCTCATAGCCCAGCGCCTGGAAGAACTTCGCCGTCCTGCCCCAGTTGTGGGTCGTCAGGAACACGGCCTCGATGCCCTCGGTCGTCATGTCAGCTCTCCTTCTCGGACGTCTTCCGCTGCTGCCCGTCGGTGTCGTCGAGGTAGGCACGCAGCGCGTCCGCGACCAGCGCGGAGAGGGACGAGCCCGACTCGATGGCGTGGTACTTGACCTGCTTGATCAGCCCGACCGGCAGGTACACGTTGAACTGCTTGACCTCTTCGCCACTCACAGGGCGATGCTAGCACCCTAGCCCACTAGCAAGCTAGCATCGCTCCATCACGCCATCACGCCATCACTCCAAGAGGCGCAGAACGGCCCCGCGCTCCCCCTACGCGTTGATGCCGTCGAACTGGCGTACCCAGTAAGGCGCCTGGCCCACCGTGCCGTTCCACTGCGACACGACGAGGGTGAGGGACGTCGCGGCGGGGCTGCCCGGGTGGATGTAGCCGCCGTACAGGTTGGGGACGGTCAGCGCGGTGATCTGGGGGACGGGGGTGCTCCACACCGCGTCCGGGCGGGGCGCGGTCCGGGTGCAGATCGCCCCCAGCACCACGTCGAAGTAGCTCATGCAGTAGGTGCCGTTGATGAGCTTCACGGAGAACTCGCCGGTGTTGTTGCCGGACAGGATGACCGACGGCGGCGCGGAGGTGGTCCACTGCCAGGAGCCGTCGAGGTAGGCCCAGTTCTGCTGGGCGCCGAAGTCGCCGTTGTGGAAGTCGCCCGGCTGGATGCGGAAGAGCTGGATCGCCCCGCCGTCGGCGGTGTTGTTGTGGGTGCCGTTCCAGCGCTTGGAGAAGATGTAGAGCCAGCCGTCGGGGTCGATTCCCGCGAACGACCACATGCCGTACATCGACTGGTTGACACCCCGCACGTCACCGTCCCAGTGGTAGGGGAAGTCGGTCCAGGTCGCGCCGTAGTCGTCGGAGTAGGCGACACCGGACATCAGCGAGCCGTCGTACCCGGCGGGCGGGCCCCAGGTGGCCACGGAGGTGTACTGGATGTACGTGCGGCCGCCGAACTCGATGCAGTCGTTGGGGATTCGGCTGACCTCGGTGCCGTACCCGTTGTCCGCGTTGTGGGTGTAGTCGAACAACTGGGCTGCCCTGCCGCCCGGTTCGGCCCAGGTGAACGAGATCGGCGTCGCGCCGGAGGGGTCGAAGCCCGCCTGGTTCAGCATCACCGGTGAGCCGAGGTAGGTGCCGTCCGCCTGCTGCGTTCCCGCCCACGAGTCGCCGAAGACGTAGCCCCAACTGCCGTCGTGCTCGCGGTGGTACGGAATGCCGAGGTCCCCGGAGCCCAGGCCCACCGCGCTCGCGGAGTCGCCGGGCTGGTCGCACAGCGGGGTGCCGGCCTGAGCCGCGGCGGCCGGAGCCGCACCGTACAGACCGGCGCTCAGCGCACCGGCGCCGGCCAGGGCGAACCCCGTACCGGCTTTGAGAACGGATCGGCGGCTCGGTCGTCCTGTGTGGGGCATGGGGCGGTCCTCCAACCGTGTCGGCTCCCGGTGCCCGCCGGCGCAGCCCGCCCCGGCGCACACGTCTTCTGGTCGAACGGTAGAGGGGGACGGACGGCGGCCGCGGCGAAACGGCGGGTCCCGCGCTACGGCTGCCGGGCGCCGACGCGGGCGTAGACGGTGAGGAGGTCGTCGACGACGGCGTCGAGGGAGAAGCGCTCCTCGACGAGTTGCCAGGCCGCGCGGGACGCGCGGGCGTTGGCGTCGGGTTCGAGGAGTTCGAGGATGGCGGCGGCGACGAGGGGGCCGTTGTCGGCGTCGGGGCGGCTGGGGGTGATGACGCCGGCGCCGGCCGCCTCGATGTCCGGGGAGAGCCCGCCGGTCGCGGCGGCGACGACGGGCACGCCGACGGACATCGCCTCGAGCAGGGAGACGGCGAACGGCTCGACCACGGACGGCAGGACGTAGACGTCGGCGTCGCGCAGGCGGCGCAGCACGTCGTCGTGGCCGAGCGGGCCGGGGGTCTCCAGGGCGTGCCCGACGCCGAGTTCGGCGGCGAGGGCGCGCAGCGGTTCGGTGAGCGCGCCGGTGTCGGGTCCGGCCAGCACGAAGCGGGCGTCGGGGTGGATGGCGAGCACCGCGGGCATCGCGGCGACGAAGTCCTCGGGCCGTTTCCGCTTCTGCACGCGCGCGAGGTAGAGGACCGTCGGCGGGCGGTCGCCGGTGCGCGGCGGGCGGCGGTCCTGCCGGACGACGCCGTTGACCAGGCGGTGGAAGGTGGTCAGCGGGGTGTCGGGGACGACCGCCTGGACGCCGTCGCGCTCCATGGCGGTGAGGTGCAGGATCGCGTCGGCCCGGCGCAGCACCCGTTTCATGCCGAGCAGGTCGACGGCCTTGGCGAAGACCTTCTCGGTGGGGTCGATCATGCCGTGCGTCTGGACCACCAGCGGCACCCCGGCCTCCAGGGCGATCAGCGCGAACGGCAGCGTGATCAGGTCCCGCATCAGGTGGACGTGCACCACGTCCGCGCCCTTGACCATCCGGCGCGCCTTCGCCAGCAGCCCCGGCGAGGTGATCCCGCTCACCTCGAACGCGGGCAGGAGGTGCCGGGCCTGGTGGACGAAGGACGGCACGCCTTCGAGTTCGGTCGGCAGCGGGCCGGTGAAGCCGTCGCCGAGCGTGGCGATCCGGGCGTCGACGCCCTTGGCCCGCAGCCCCCGCGACAGGTTCAGCGCGACCCTGGTCGGACCGCCGAAGTCGTTGGTGGGCGTGTGCAGGGTGACCACATGCAGGACTCTCACGTACGTGACGCCTCCCCCTGTGCTGCTTCCCCTGGTACGGCGCCCGCGCGCCGCCCCCGGCACCGTTGGGCGCCCCCGGGCACCGTCCGGACAGCCTAGCCGCGGGGGCCGTCCGGGGTAGGGCATCCCGGTGATCGGGGGGCGCTCGGGGACGGTTGGGACATCGTCACACTCTTCGCACGGAACGCACCGGCCCCCTCAGCCCTCTAGCACTGTGGAAACGGAAAGAGAAGGGGGAGCGACATGAACCTCACCAGTTGGACGACGGCGTACGTACTGGCCGGGCTGGCCGCCGCGTGCGTGGTGCTCACGGTGTGGACGTGGCCGCGCCTCGCACGCACCGGGTGGGCGTGGGTCACGGCCCGGTTCGCCGTGATCGGCGTGACCCAGCTCGTGACGATCACCGCGCTGCTCGCGGCCGTCAACGCCGACTACCAGTTCTACGGCTCGTGGAGCGACCTGTTCGGCACCGGCAAGACCGCCCCGGTCGCGCTCAGCCCGAACGCCTCCGGTACCTCCGTGGTCAGCCGGACCCCCCTGATCGAGCCCGGTGACACCTCGCTGCTCAAGGGCGTCAGCGGCATCCCGAGCGCGCCGGCCTCGGCGAACGGCCGGGTCGAGTCGGTACGGGTGATCGGGCGGCGCACCGGCGTGATCGACCCGGCGTTCGTCTACCTGCCGCCGCAGTACTTCCAGAAGGCGTACGCCCGCCAGCGCTTCCCGGTCATCCTGGCGATGAGCGGCTACCCGGGCAGCATCTACAACCTCGCGCAGGGGCTGCGGGTCTGGCAGATCTCCCAGCAGCTGATGAAGCAGGGCAAGATGCAGCCGACGATCATCGTGGAGATCCGGCCGACGATCGCGCCGCCGCGCGACACCGAGTGCGTCAACGTGCCCGGCGGGCCGCAGACGGAGACGTTCCTGGCGAAGGACCTGCCGGACGCGCTCCGGGCCACCTACCGGGTGGGCCACAGCGCCACCGCCTGGGGCGCGCTCGGCTACTCCTCCGGCGGCACCTGCGCGCTCCAGCTCACCATGCGCGACCCGAACGTGTTCACCTCGGCGGCGGCGCTCTCCCCCGACTTCGTGATCAAGCAGGACATCACCACCGGCAACCTGTTCGGCAGCGGGATCTCCCGGCAGAAGCGGATCGACTCCCACGACCTGTTCTGGCGGCTGAAGCACCTGCCGATCCCGCAGGTGTCGGTGCTGGTCGCCGCGAGCAAGCACGGGGACGAGCACATCTACCCGAAGGCGCAGGAGTTCCTGCGGATGGCGAAGCCGCCGATGCGGACGGCGTCGATCTTCCCCGACCACGGCGTGCACAACTTCAGCACCTGGACGAGCGAGATGCCGGCGGCACTGACCTGGCAGAGCCAGCAGCTGATCTTCCCGCAGGACGTGGTGCCGTCGCACGCGGCCAAGGGCAAGGGCAAGCACAAGAAGACGGAGCTGCGGGCGGGCGGGAAGCCGCTGTCGTCCACCACCGGACGGGGCAAGAAGCACTCGACGGACCAGAACCCGCCCGCCCCCGGCGTGACGCCCACCCGGGACGAGCGGCGCCCGTAGGCGGTGTTGGGGACGTCCAGAAAAGAATTTCCGGCGGTCGTGTCGAGAACCCGCGGCGTGCTCCGTCCCCGGGGTGAGCGCGGCCAGAATGGGCCGCCCCGCACCAAGGAGAACCACCATGGCCAAATACCTGCTGCTCAAGCACTACCGCGGCGCCCCGGCCGCAGTGAACGACGTACCCATGGACCAGTGGACGCCGCAGGAGATCTCCGACCACATCGGGTACATGAACGACTTCGCGGCCCGGCTGGAGAAGACCGGCGAGTTCGTCGACGGCCAGGCGCTCGCCCCGGAGGGAACCTTCGTCCGGTACGACGGCGAGGGCCGGCCGCCGGTCACCGACGGCCCCTTCGCCGAGACGAAGGACCTGATCGCCGGCTGGATGGTGATCGACGTCGACAGCTACGCGCGCGCGGTCGAGCTGGCCGGGGAGCTGTCGGCCGCGCCCGGCGCCGGCGGGAAGCCGATCCACGAGTGGCTGGAGCTGCGCCCGTTCCTGACCGAGCCGCCCACCATCACCGAGTGACCGCCGACATGGACGAGGCCCTGCTCCGGAGCCTCACCCCGGGCGTGCTCGGCATCCTCGTCCGCCGCGGAGCGGACTTCGCGGCGGCCGAGGACGCCGTCCAGGACGCGCTGGTCGAGGCGGTCCGGGTCTGGCCGGCCGATCCCCCGCGGGACCCGAAGGGCTGGCTGGTCACGGTGGCCTGGCGGCGGTTCCTCGACGCGACCCGGGCGGACTCCGCCCGGCGCCGGCGCGAGGACCGCGTCGACGAGGAGCCGCCGCCCGGGCCCGCGTCCGCGGTGGACGACACGCTCCGGCTGTACTTCCTGTGCGCCCACCCGTCGCTGACCCCGTCCTCCGCGGTGGCGCTCACGCTGCGCGCCGTCGGCGGGCTGACCACCCGGCAGATCGCCGCCGCGTACCTGGTGCCGGAGCCGACGATGGCGCAGCGGATCAGCCGGGCCAAGCGGACCGTCTCCGGCGTACGGTTCGACCGGCCCGGCGACGTGGCCACGGTGCTGCGGGTCCTCTACCTGGTCTTCAACGAGGGCTACTCCGGCGACGTCGACCTCGCCGCCGAGGCGATCCGGCTCACCCGGCAGCTCTCGGCCGCGATCGACCACCCCGAAGTGGCGGGGCTGCTCGCGCTCATGCTGCTGCACCACGCCCGCCGCGCGGCCCGGACCACGCCCGACGGCAGCCTGGTGCCGCTGGCCGAGCAGGACCGCGGCAAGTGGGACACCCGGGCGATCGCCGAGGGCGTGCAGATCCTCCAGGCGGCCCTCGGCCGCGACCGGCTGGGCGAGTTCCAGGCCCAGGCCGCCATCGCGGCGCTGCACGCCGACGCGGCCGTCGCGGAGGAGACCGACTGGGTGCAGATCGTCGAGTGGTACGACGAGTTGGTGCGGCTGACCGACAGCCCGGTGGTCCGGCTCAACCGCGCCGTCGCCGTCGGCGAGGCCGACGGCCCCCGGGCCGGCCTGGCCGCGCTCGCCGACCTGGACGACTCCCTCCCCCGCCACACCGCCGTCGCCGCCTACCTGCACGAACGCGACGGCGACCGCTCCACCGCGGCCCGCCTCTACGCCGAAGCCGCCCGAAAGGCCCCCACCCTCGCCGAACGCAACCACCTCACCCGCCAGGCCGCCCGCCTCAACACCGGTGGCCACTGATACCGGCGGGCCGGCGCGGCCGAAAGGAGACCGAAGCGCACATACAGGACGGTCATTCGATAACGAGTTTCTGCACCATTTCCTGGAGAACAGCGTGTCATTGCAGGTCACCGTCATCGTGCCCACCTACAACACGGGCGCACTGATCGAACCACTCATCGCCGCACTGAAGAGCCAGACCATGGCACGCGCCGACTTCGAGGTGCTGTTCGTCGACGACGGCTCGACCGACTCCACCCCCGACCGCCTGGAGGAACTGGCCGCCGCCGACCCGCTCTTCCGCGTGGTGCGGCTGGAGAACACCGGCTGGCCGGGACACCCGCGCAACGTGGCCGTCGACATGGCGCGCGGCGAGTACGTCCAGTTCGTCGACCACGACGACAGCCTGGGCCCGGAAGCCCTGGAGCGGATGTACGCGGCGGGCCGCCGCAACGGCTCGGACATCGTGATCGGCAAGGTCACCATCACCCACCGGCTGCGCGGGGCCCCGCAGGCGCTGATGAGCCGGAACCGGGAGTCGGTGACCTACCGGACCGCCCCGCTGCACGACAGCCTCACCGTGCACAAGATGTACCGCACGGCCTTCCTGCGCGAGCAGGGCATCCGCTTCCCGGTGGGCCACTACGTCGGCGAGGACCTGCTGTTCATGGTGCCGGCGGTGCTGCGCGCCGCGTCCGTGTCGATCGTCGGCGACTACCCCTGCTACTACTACCTCGAACGCGAGGACGGCGGGCACGCGACACCCGACCGGCTCGACCCGGACTCCTACGCCGGCAACCTCCGCGAGATCTTCGACGCACTGCTCGCCGAGACCGAGCCGGGCCCGGTCCGCGACACGTGGCTGCGCCGGTTCTGGCGGGCCGACATGGTCAAGTACCTCAGCGAGCCGATCTTCCCCGCCTACCCCGACGGCGACTACCGCGACCGGCTGGTGGAGGCGCTGCGCTCGGTCGCGGCCGACTACCTGACGCCGGCGGTCCACGACGGGCTCGTCGGGCTGGAACGCGTACGCGCCGACCTGGTGCGGGCCGCCCGCACCGCCGATCTGCTCACCCTGGCCCGCCGCGCCGACACCCTGCGCGCCGACGCGACACTGACCGGCGCCTCCTTCCACCGCGAGCGGCTGCGCCTGGAGTTCGAGGCGTCGTTCGGCTACGGAGACGAGGGCACCGCGCTGACGGTGGAGCGGCGCGACGGCAGGTACCTGCTCGACCCACGACTGACCGAGGGCCTGGGCCTGGAGCCGGGCCTGGAACCGGTGGACCTCACCGACCACCTCACCCGCTTCCGCGTGGACGTGCTGCTGCGCCACCGGGGCACCGCCGTGAAGTGGATGCTCCCGCGGGACGTGGAAGTGGTGTGGCAGGAACTGCCGCCGCGCGCCGACGGGGTGGAGCGGCTGCGCCCGGTGATACGGGCGACGGCGACAGTGGACCCGCGCCGCGCGGCCGGCGGCAGCCCGCCGGACGCGGGGGCCTGGGAGGTCCAGGTCCGCGTGCTGGGACCGGGGCTGGACCGCACCACGGACCTGACGGCGCCGGCCGGCGGGCCGGCCGTGCCGACCGCGGCGGTGGGCGGGCTGCGCGTCGGCGCCGCCCCCGAGGAATCCGGTGCGCGGGGCGCGGCGGGGGCGCCCGGGGGCGGCGGCGCCGATGGTGGCGGTGCGGCTGCCGCGGTCGTGCTGCTGGTGGAGCCGGGCCACGAACCCGCGCTGCCGGCCGGCCCCCGGGTCAGCGTCATCGTGCGGGCGGGCGACGACGCCGGGCAGGTGGCGGCGAGCCTCGCGTCGGTGGCCGCGCAGGACTGGGCGGAGGGCGCCGTCGAAACCCTCGTCGCGGCCCGCCCCACCGACGCCGTCCCGGAACCGCCGCCCGCGGGCGTACGCGTCGTACGGACCGGGGCGGACCCGCGCGACACGGCGGCGGCCGAGGCCCGCGGCGCGTACCTGCTCTTCCTCCGCGCGGGCGACCGGCTCGCCCCCGAGGCGCTGCGCCGCCTGTACGCGTACGGCCTGGAGCACGACGCCGACGTGGTGGCGGGCCGGCTGGCGGGCGCGAAGGGGCGGCCGGTCCCGCAGGAGCTGTACGCGCGCGACCGGCCGGACGCCAAGCTCAGCCGGGACCCGCTGGGCGACAGCCTCACCACGGACAAGCTCTTCGACACCGCCATGGTGCGCCGGCACGGCCTGCGGTTCGGCTCCTCCGCCGCGCCCTTCGACGATCAGGCGTTCACCGTGGCCGCGCTGCTGCGCGCCCGCCGCACCGCCGTCCTCGGGTCGTACGTCTGCTGCTCCTACGCGCCCGCGCGGAAGCCGGCCGGTGCGGCGCCCGCCACGCCCGCCATGCCGACCACTCCGGCCGCGTACTACGCGGGGCTGCGCGAGGTGATGGCGGCGGCCGACGCGCTCACCGCGCCGGGTGCGGCCCGCGACCGGCTGCACCGCCGTTGGCTGCGGGTGGAGGTGCTGGACCGGATCGGCGGCGCCCGGCTGCTCGACGCGGACGAGGCGGAGCGGGCGGCGCTGCTCGCCGAGATCAGGCGGACCCTGGAGGAGAGTGCGTCCGCCACGGCCGCCGAGGGGCTGCCGGCCCACCAGCGGCTGACGCTGGCGCTGGTGCGCGCCGGGCGGACCGAGGATCTGGTCGAACTCGTCCGCTGGGAAAGGTCGTTGGCCTGCCTGCCGACGCTGCTCGACGTCGCCTGGCGGGCGGACGGCACGCTGGCGGTGACGTTCACCGCGACCCTGGCGGCCGACGGTCGGCCGGTCGAACTCGTCCCGGGACAGGAGCGGTTGGCGCCCTCCGGGGTGTCGCCCGAGCTGCACCAGGCTTTCGGGGAACGGGAGTTGACGGGCGCGGCCTGCGCCGAGCGGGCGCGGGCGACGCTGGTGCTGCGGGAACGGGAGACCGGGGCACGGTATCCGCTGGAGACCGACTGCACGGTGGAACGCGTTTCCGCGGGAGCCGGCGGGGACGGTGGGGACGTCGGGAACGGTGCGAACGGTGGGGACGGCGGGGACGTCGGCGTCGAGACCGTGACGGTGTCCGGCACCGCCGTCCTCGACCCGGCGAGCGTCGTGTCAGGACGGCCGCTCGCCGACGGGGCATGGGACTTCCATGTCCGGCTGGCCGCCCTCGGCTGGACGAAGACGGCCCGGCTCGGCGGGCGGCGGGCGCCGGAACTGGTCTCGCCCCCGGCGGCCCGGCCGCACCCGGCGGGTGGCGAGCGGACCGTACAGCCGTACTGGACCAAGGGCGGGGAGGACCTGTCCCTGCGCGTGGGGCGCGGCGCGCCGCCCTCGGCCGGCCCGGCGAGCGGCGGCCGCACCCCGCTGGGCGGGCTCGTCCGCCGGCTCCGCGGCAGGAAGGGCTGACGAGGCGGGCGGCGCACCACGGCGCCGTCTTCCGCGCGGCCGATGAGTTTCGGGGCGCCGGACCGTCCTAAGGGGTGCAAGGACGCGACGGCGGGACGACGGCGCGGCGGCATCCGCTGCCCGCCACCCGCGTACGACCACGGAGGAAGCGATGACCAGCGGAAAGCTCACCACGTGTCTGTGGTTCGACGGCCAGGCGGAAGAGGCGGCGGACTTCTACCTGTCGGTGTTCAAGGACTCCTCGCGCGGCTCGGTCGCCCGCTACACGGAGTCCGGGCCCGGTGAGACGGGCGCGGTGATCACCGTGGAGTTCACGCTCAACGGGCAGCAGTTCCTGGGGCTCAACGGCGGGCCGCAGTTCACCTTCAGCGAGGCGATCTCGTTCCAGATCGCCTGCGCCGACCAGGCCGAGGTCGACTACTACTGGTCCCGGCTGACCGAGGGCGGCGGCCAGGAGGGACCGTGCGGCTGGGTCAAGGACCGGTTCGGGGTGTCCTGGCAGGTCGTGCCCAGCGTCATGAGCGCGCTGCTCGGCGACCAGGACCGGGAGAAGGCCGACCGCGCGATGGCGGCGATGATGAAGATGGGCAAGCTCGACATCGCCGCGCTCCAGGCGGCGTTCGACGGTTCCTGACCCGGGCGGGGATCGCGGCGCCGGGACTTGGACGGGACAGGTCCGCGAACGGTGCGGGGCCCCGAACGGTGCGGGTCCCTCAACGGTGCCGGGCCCTGAACGGTGCCGGGCCGACCCTCGCGTACCCGCCCCCTCCCCCGCCCGCGCGGCCTAGACTCGCGCAGGGGAAGGGGGGCCATGGCGCTCGACGTGTCGCGGGAGGCGCGGGCCACGCAGGACCCGCGGGCCGCGCCACGGGTCGTACTGTCGCGAGCCGTGCTGTCGCGGGCGCTGGCCGTACCCCTGGTGATCTCCGTCGTCGTGCTGCTGCCCGGCTACGTCCTGGCACAACCGGGCCCCGGCCTGCGCGACACCGGGTTCTGGCTGCAACTGGCGCTGACCTGCTACGCGGGCGGGCGGCTGTGCGCGATGGTGCTGAGCCGGCGGCGGCGCCTCGTACAGGGCGCGTTCTGGCTGTTCGGCTACGTGGCGATGGGGGTGGCGCCGCTCGCCCAGGAGGTGATCGGGCAGGTGCCGACCCCGGTGGTCGGTACGCGTTCCGACACGGTGCTGGCGATCTCGCTCACCCTGGTCGGCTGCGTCGCCTACGACGTGGGCGCGCTGGCGGCCCGCTTCCAGCCGCCCGACCGGTTACGGCGGCCCCGCCCGCAGGCGCAGGTGGCCCGGCAGCGGCTGTGGCTGCTGATCCTCCTCGCGTACGCCGGCAGCGCGCTGTGCATCGTCGAACTCGGCGGCCCCGCGGTGTTCTTCACCAGCCGCCAGGACATCAGCGAGACCGTACAGGCCAGCGGGTTGACCGGGGCCGGCGGTGACAGCCACGTCGGCTCGGCGTTCATCCGCGGGTTCGGCACGGTGCCCGCGCTGCTGGCGCTGCTGATCCTGATCCGCTGGATGACGACCTCCCGCCGGGCCCGCCGCAACCTGCCCGCGCTGGTCGCGCTCGGCGGCCTGGTCGTCATCAACGTCATCGTCAACAACCCCGTCTCCAACCCGCGTTACTGGTTCCTGACGGTGGTCTTCTCGATCCTGTTCACCGCGTTCCCGCGCAGCCCCGCGGTCTATCGCACCGCGCTGGTCGGCGGGGTCGTCGCGGCGCTGCTGCTCTTCCCGTTCCTTGACAGGTTCCGCTACGACTCGGGCGGCTACCACCCGGTGCAGTCCACCTCGGTGCTCGACCCGCTGACCATCAAGGACTACGACCAGGTCGGCATGTTCGCCAACACCCTCACCTACGTGGAGTCCGGCACCGGGCACACGCACGGGCGCCAACTCGCCGCCGACGTCTTCTTCTTCGTGCCGCGCTCGGTGTGGCACGGCAAGCCGCTCGACTCCGGGGTGCTGGTCGGCCGCTGGATGGGCATGACCAACACCAACCTCTCGTCCCCGCTGTGGGCCGAACTATGGCTGGACTTCGGCCCGTTGGGCATGACCGGCGGTTTCCTTCTGCTCGGGTACGCCTGCTCGCGGATCGACATCCGCTACGCGCGCCGCACCTCCGAGGGCAGCCGCCCGGGCACGCTCGCGGCCGTCGTGGTGCCGATGGCCGCGGGCTACTCCTTCATCCTCCTGCGCGGCCCCCTCCTCCAGGCCGCGGGCCGCATCGGCATCGCCCTGCTCTGCCTGGCACTGGTCGCCACGTTCACCAGGAACCCCCGCCGAACGCTGCGCTAGCCGCGTTGCCCTGTGAGGTCAGCTGTCCCGGGCGGCGCTGATCATCCTGCGCAGGTAGCGCATGAACCGCTGGTGGGGCTCGTGCGGGACGCCGTTCTTGAGGGCGGTGGTCACGTACTCGCCGATGGCGGAGCTGATGGCGGCGGTGACGACGGGGAGGAGGGGGTCGTCGGGGGCGAGGCCGAGTTCCGCGAGGAGGGCGGGTTCGCCGGATTGGCTGGCGGCGGCCGAGTGTGTGCCGGAGACGGCCTGCAGAGTCGGGTTGGCGTCGTACATGGCGGCCACCAGCTGCGCCAGTTCCGGATCGGTGGTGTCGGCTTCGGCGAGCATCCACCGGTCGATGGCCTCGCTGAACGACAGGTCGGGGTGCGCCTTGAACACCGCGGTCACGTGCGTGGCGATGTCGTCGGCGGCCGACGTCGCGATATCGATCTTGTTGGGGAAGTACATCCGCACGGTCCGGGGAGCGACTTCGGCCGCCTCGGCGATGTCGGCGATGGTGGCGCCCTCGTAGCCGCGCTCGGTGAACAGGCGCAGCGCGGCCCGCTGGATGGCGGCCCGGCGCTTGGCCTTGGACCGTTCGCGGAGCGACGTCACTGCTTCAGCCATGGCGGCACTATAGCAGGGGCGGCATATTTGCCACTCAAGATAAGTTTGCCTATGGTGGCAATCGAGGCGGTGGTGGGGGACGCGACCGCTGCGCCCCCCTTTCCTGAGACGAGCAAGGAGTCCCGCCTTGTCCACCTACCTGTACCGCCTTGCACGCTGGTGCTTCCGCAACCGCTGGAAGACGCTGGCGGCGTGGGTGGCGGTCGTCGTCGCGGCGATCGTGATCGCCGGCGCGAGCGGCGGCAAGACCACGGACACGGTCACCATCCCCGGTACCGAGGCGCAGCAGACCCTCACCCTGCTCAAGGAGAAGCTGCCCGCCGCCTCCGGGGCCTCCACGCAGGTGGTGTTCGCGGTCAAGGACGGGAACATCACCAGCGCCGGGAACCAGGCCGCGATCGACCGGGCGGTCACCGCGCTCGGCAAGGTCAGCCAGGTCACCAGCGCCTCCAACCCCTTCCAGGCCAGGACCGTCTCACCCGACAAGCGGATCGCGCTGGGCACCGTCACCTACGACGCGCAGGCCGCGGAGGTGAAGAGCGGCACCCTGGACCAGCTGGACCCGGCCGTCTCAGCCGCCCGCGACGCAGGAGTGCAGGTGGAGTTCGGCGGCTCGGTCTATCCCAAGGCCGCCGCCGGAGCCAGCTCCGAGGCCGTCGGCATCGCAGTCGCGCTGGTCATCCTGTGCCTGACGTTCGGCTCGCTGGTCGCGGCCGGCCTGCCGATCGTCACCGCCGTGTTCGGACTGGTCACCACGATGATGGGGATCACCGCGCTGTCCGCGGTCACGGACATCGCCGCCGCATCGACCTCGGTGGCCACCATGCTCGGCCTGTCCTGCGGCATCGACTACGCCGTGTTCATCCTGGCCCGCTACCGCACCTTCCTCCTGGAGGGCCGCGACCCCGAGGAAGCCGCCGGCCGCGCGGCCGGCACCGCGGGAAGCTCGGTGGTCTTCGCCGCGCTGAGCGTCATCATCGCCCTGTGCGGACTCGCGGTCGTCGGCATCCCCTTCCTGACCACGATGGGCCTGGCCGCAGCCGCCACCGTCGCCCTGGCCCTGCTGGTGGCCCTGACCCTGGTACCCGCCGTCTTCGGCATCCTCGGCAGGCGCGGAGCGGCCCGCTTCAGCCGCCTGCCGCTGCTGCGGCGCGCCCAGCCGGCCGCCCGCACCGCCGCCACCGACCCCGACAAGCTGGCCGGCACCCGCTGGGCCCGCTGGGTCGTCCGCCGCCGCGTCCCGGTCCTGGCCATCGGCGTCATAGCCCTGGGCGGGCTGGCCATCCCGGCGGCGAGCATGGACCTCGGCCTGCCCGGCAGCAGCGCCCTGCCCACCAGCGACACCTCCCGCCGCGCCTACGACCTGACCACCGAGCACTTCGGTCCCGGCTACAACGGCACCCTGACCGTCGTGGCCGACGACGTGGCCACCACCGGCCAGGCCCAGCAGATCAGTGCCGCGATCAGCAAGGTACCCGGCGTCGCCTCGTCCTCGGTCGCCGTCACGACGCACGACATGGCCCTGATCAACGTCATCCCGACCACCGGCCCCAACGACGCCGCCACCACCGACCTCGTCCACCACATCCGCGACCGGCGCACCACCCTGGAGGCCGGCACCGGTGCCCACCTCCTGGTCGGCGGTGTCACCGCCATCAACATCGACGTGTCCGCCAAACTCGCCGACGCCCTGCCGACCTTCCTGGTCACCGTCGTCGCCCTGGCGTTCGTGCTGCTCACGTTCGCCTTCCGCACCATCATCGTGCCGATCAAGTCCATCCTCGGCTTCCTGCTCTCGGCGGGCGCGGCGTTCGGCGCCCAGGTCGCCGTCTTCCAGTGGGGATGGTGCAAGAGCCTGCTGGGCATCGAGCCGACCCAGACCCTCAGCTTCCTGCCCGTCATCCTGCTGGCGATCATGTTCGGGCTGTCCAGCGACTACGAGGTCTTCGTCGTCTCGCGGATCAAGGAGCAGTTCAGCAGGACCGACGACGCCCGCCGCGCGGCGGTCCTGGGCACCGGACTGTCCGCCCGCGTGGTCAGCGCGGCCGCGCTGATCATGGCGTCGATCTTCGTGGCGTTCATCTTCGCTCCCGATCCGACCACCAAGGAGATCGGCTTCAGCTTCGCCGTCGGAGTCCTCGTCGACGCCTTCGTGGTCCGCCTCACCCTGGTCCCCGCCGCCATGGCGATCCTCGGCGCCAGGGCCTGGCACCACCCGCGCTGGTTCGCCCGCTACGTGCCGGACCCCGACATCGAGGGCGAGCGGCTCGACGACAAACTCGACGACAGCAAGCAGCACCTCGCCGGCGTCTGACCGCAGCCGCCCGGCTTCAGGCAGAACCGGCCGACAGGTCCTCCGGAGCCGCGGACCCGCCCGGGAGGGGGTCGGAAGTGCCCCTCCTCCCGGGCCCGCGGCGCTCGGCGGTGATGCGCAGCCACAGCGCGATCGCCTTGAGCGCGGAGCCGAGGGCGAGGCCCCAGGCGGCGCCGAGCACGCCGTCGAGGCGGTAGCCGCCGAGCATGAAGAGCACCGAGGCGAGGGAGAAGACCACCTGGATGGGGAGGGTCGCGCGCGGCCGCAGCACGCGGAGGGTCAGCAGGGCGCTGGTGCCGAGCGCGATGCACGCGTACTGGCTGCCGGAGGCGGGCAGCAGCCCGGAGGACGCGGCCCAGGTGTCGCCGAGCAGCGCCCGGCCGGCGTGGGCGGGCAGCAGCATGAGCACGGCCGTCCACGCGGTGGCGACCGCGGCGAGCGCGACGGCGAGCACGGCGGTGGCGCGCACCTTGCGCGTGGTGCCGCGCACGCGGTTCAGCAGCGGCGGCCCGAACGCGGTGGCCGAGTTGAACAGCACGTTCATCGGCCCGAACAGGGTGGTCGCGCCGCGCAGGGCGCCCACCGCGAGCGGCGCCGCGAACAGGCCGAGGCCGACCACGGCGAGCTGGCTGGTGGCGTTGCCGACGCCGAACTCGACCACGAACCGCTGCCCGAGGTGGCCGCGCCGGACGTACGGCCTGATGTCCACCGGCGGCCGTACCTCGCCGGGCGCGGCCCGCAGCCGGCTCCGCAGCAGCGCGGCGCCCACCAGCAGCGCGGGCACCCCGGACACCCCCCACACGGCCACCAGCCGTACCGCGCCCGCGCCGTGCGGCTGCACGGCCAGCGCGGGCACCGCGACCAGCAGCCGTACGGTGTCGGCGGCCAGCGCGAGGTGCGGCAGCCGCAGCGCGGAGAAGCAGTACCGCATGCCGTCCTGGGTGAGCACCACCGGCAGCACCAGGCCGAGTACGGCCAGCCCGCGCGCGGTGGAGCCGGGGACGAGGAGCAGCCCGGCGGCCATGCCCCAGCCGAGGACGGCGGACGCGGTCGCGGTGAACGCCACGGCGGACCGGCAGGCGGCCCGTACCCGGCGCGAGCCGCGCTCCAGCACGAGGGCCTGGCCGACGTAGGAGACGTTCACGCCGAGCAGCACCGTGAAGACCATGTAGACCATCGAGAACACCGCGAAGCCGGCCGCCGTGGAGAGCCGGGCGGCGACCACCAGCACGATGATGTTGGTGAAGGCGGCGACGCCCTGGTCGGCGACGGAGCTGACGACGGCGGCCAACCCGCGGCGCCTGCCGCGCGGCCCGTCCGGGTCCGTGCCGGCGTCCGTGTCGCTGTCGGTGCCGCTGTCGGTGCTGACGTCGGTGCCGAAGTCGGCATCGACGGCCAAGTGGGCTTGCCGGTACGGGACTTCGACCAGGTCCGGGGTCTCGGCGAGACCTTCGTACGGGGCTTCGCGCGGATCGCCGTACAGGTCGTCGTAGGGAGCGTCGTACGGACTGCCGGACGCGTTGCCGTAGGAGGCGCCGTACGGGTCAGCGCGCTGCGGGGGTTCGGCCCCGGGGGCCGCGGCGGGCCGCGGTGCGGGGCCGGTCAAGGGACCGGGTGGCGCTCCGGGGCGGCGGGGAAGGGCTCGGTGGGCGCGGCGTCACGGGCGGAGGCGGGCGCGGCGGCGCGGCGGCCCGAGCGCGGGCGGCGCGGCAGGAACCGGGAGCGGCCGGGCGCGGCCGGGGCGCGGTGCAGCACCGCACCGAGTACGGCGCCGCCGGCCCCCGCGACCAACTCCCTGACCCGGGCCAGGTCTTCGCGGCGCACCTCGGCCGGGTCGCAGACCACGACCACGCCCTCCACCCGGTCGGCGAGCGCGAGCGCGTCGGCGTAGGACAGCACGGGCGGGGCGAGGACGACCACGACGGTGCCGGGGTCGTCGGCCTCGGCGAAGAGCCGGCCGGCCTGGCCGGAGGTCAGGGCGCGGGCCACGTTGGGTACACGGCGGCCGGGCACGAGGTCGAAGGAGCCGTACTCGCCGGTGTCCACGGGCAGTTGGAGCCCGGCGGGCCAACCGCCTTCGGCCAGGCCCGGGGTGCGGGCCCAGCCGGGGCGGCCGGGGTCGGCCGAGCGCAGCCGCCCGGACAGCGACGGGGTGCGCAGATCGGCCTCGACGAGCAGCACCTCCTTGCCCATCTCGGCGAAGGACGCGGAGAGGTTGACGGCGACCGCGGCCGCGGTGTCACTGCTGCCGCGCGGCTCCACCACCAGCAGCCTGCGGCGTGCGGCGAACCGCCGGTCGTGGCTGAGCCGGAACGCGATCGCCCGGTACTCCTCGGCGAGCCGGCCGGTGGACTGGCCCTCGGCGAGCAGCGGTTGGGGGCCCGCCGGGCCCTGCCGGCCCTGCCGGCCGCGTCGGCCGCGGCGGCCGCGCCCGCCGGGCAGGGTGCCGAGCACCGGTGCGTCCATCACGCGGGTGACCTCGCCCGCGGAGCGCGGTCGCGGGTCGAAGACCAGCCGCAGCCACGCGGCGAGCAGGCCGAGCGCGAGTCCGACGGCGGCGCCGAGGCCCAGCATCAGCGTCGTCCCGGGGCCGGTCGGCGCGTCCGGTACCGCGCCGGGCTTGATCACCACGCCCGGGGTGGTGTCGAGCGCCCGTAACCCGCTGATGTCGCCGTTGAGTTCGGTGATCCGGCTGAGCAGGTTGGTCTGCACGGACACGAGGGTGCCGATGACCTGGCTGTCGGTGGTGGCGTCTATCTGGTCGAGCAGGTCCTTGCGCTGCTTGACCAGCGGGTCGAGCTGGTCCTGGTAGCCCTTCACCATCTTCTTGATGGTGGCCTTGGTCGCCGACTCCCGGTCGTTCAGGTAGGACTTGGTGAACGCGTTGACCCACGCGGCCGCGTCCTCGCCGTCGGGGGCGGCGCAAGTGAAGCGCAGGACGAGCGTGTTGGGCGGGTTCGTCACCTGGAGGCAGTGCTGGAGCTTCTTGACCGGCTGCTTCACCGCCTTCGCGGCGGCCTCGGCGACGGTCGTGCTCATCGCGGACTGGCGCTCGGTGCCGATGTCGATGCCCTTGTCGGGCGTCGCGCCCGCGGCAAACGGGTCCGCGGTCGCCGCCCGCACCATCACGGAACTGCTCGCGGCGTACGTGTTCGCGCCGCCCAGGGCGAGGAAGGCGCCGCCGGCCAGGCCCACCACCAGGCCGGCCGCGATCAGGCCCTTGTACCGGACGATCTGCCGTACCTGGTCGCGGACGAGGTCCACGTCCTCGCCGTCGTCCCGCAGTTCACCGCTCACGGCCGGCCCCGCCTTCCCCCGCGGGCGCCCCCGCGGGCACCTCCGGCTCCTCGCTCCCGGCGACGGCTTCGGGGTTCGCCTCGCCCGTTTCCGTTTCCGTCTCCGGGCCCGGGTCGGAGTCCGCCTCGCCCGATCCCGCGACGGGGTCGGCGCCGACCGCTGCCGGGTCCGGGTCCGGCTCGGCGTCCGCGTCCACGTCCGCAGCCAGGCCGGCGTCGGTACCGGTCGGCTCCGGGTCGGGCCCCTCCTCCGGCGGCTCCGCACCGGCCTGGGGCGGAGCGGAGGGGCGCGGCGGGGCGGAAGGGCGAGGCGGCGCGGCCGGCGGTGGCGGAGCCACGGGCCGCGGCGGCACGACCGCCCCTGCCGACGGCGGCGTGCCTTCCGCGCCCGGGGCCTCGTCGGGCACCGCCGGCACGTGCGCGGGCCTCGCGGGCACCACCCGGCCGTCCGGCTCCGCCACAGCAGGCGGAACCGCGGGCGGAACGGCAGGCGCCGGACCCGGCTCCGTACGCCCCTGAACGCCGCTCCCGGCCCCAACGTCCTTACGCGGGGCGGAATCCGTTGCGCTGTCAGCGGCGACCGGCGCGGCCTCGACCGGCTGCCCGGAGGCGGCCTCGTCTCCCCGGCCGGCCCCGACCGCCCCGACCGCAGGCTCCGCCGGGACTCCGGGCGCGTCGGGCTGCTCGGCAACTTCCGCCTCCGCCACGGCAGTAGGCACCGGGCCCGGCGCGGGAGCGGCGGACTCGGCTGCCGCGGGGGCGCGTTCGGCCAGCGCCTCGGAGAGCAACGCGTCGATACGGCCGAGCCCGGCATCGCGGGAGAGGTGCGCGTCGACGTAGACCGGGCCGGCCGCGGCGAGGACGGCGGTGCGGGTGGGGTCAAGGGTGAGCGCCTGGACCGCGGCGAGCAACTCCCGCGGGGACTCGGGCGCGACGACGACGCCGGCGCCGGAGCGCAGCACCTCCTGGGCGGTGCCGCTGTCCGCGGAGACCGAGGCGATCACGGGGCGCCCGGCCGCGAAGTAGGAGGTGAGCTTGGACGGCAGGCTCATGTCGCGGACCGAGGCCCGCTGCGTGACCAGGAGGAAGTCGGCGGCGGCCAGCACCTCGGGGAACTCGTCGTCGGTGGCCGGGGCGAGGAAGTCCAGGTTGGGCAGGCTGCCCGCGAGCGAGCGCAGGTGCTCGCGCTGGTTGCCCTCGCCCATCAGGACGATCCGGGTCTCGGGGGCCGAACGCGCCGTCTCGACCAGGACGTCGAGGCCCTGCTTGAGCCCCATGTTCCCGGAGTGCAGCAGCACGGTCTGCCCGGGCCGCCACCCCAGCCGGGCCCGCATCTCCGCGCGGGGCCGCGAAGGGCGCTGTACGTGCGACCAGTTCGGCACCACCCGTATCCGCTCGGGCGGCACCCCCATCGCGGCCACCTTCGCCGTGAACGACTCGTGGATCACTCCGACGAGCGCGGCCCGCCGCAGCGCGTACTTCTCGACGAGCCCGGCGGCCAGTGCGGCGGGCCCGCCGCCGCGTATCCCGCTCTGCGCGGCCGCGGCGCCCATCAGGTCCTGCACGATCGGCACGAAGGGCACCTGGTGGCGCTCGGCCAGCCGCGCCCCGAGCACGCCGCCGGCCAGGCTCGGCATCTGCGCGAACACCACGTCGGGCCGCCCCATCCCGGCCGGTTCGTCGCGCCCGCCGCGCAGCACGCTCACCTCGAACGTGGCCCGGCGCAGCGCGGTCTGCCGCGCGGGCACCGCGTGTCCGCGCCGGTGCACCCGTACCCCGGCCCGGTCCTCCTCGACCCGCCGCACCCCGTCGTACGCGGGGTCGAGCTTCCACGCCGGGTAGTGCGGCATGCCGGTGAGCACGTGCACCTCCGCGCCGCCGGCCGCCCAGTGCTCGGCGATCTGCGTGGCGTACGGCCCTATCCCGGCGTGCTCCGGCGCGTAGTTGGTGGAGACCAGCAGCAGCCGGCGGCGCAGACCCGACGAACCCACGAAGTGTTCCTTCCCCCCGGGACGTGCCCCCGATCCAGACAAGTGCACACCTTAGTCGTTCACGCGCTCCCCACACCTGGGCTTGCCAAGCGTTGAAGTTCGGAATTCCGCGAATCCCCCTTTGACCGCGATACGTCCGGCTATCGTCTGAGACTCGGCAGCGCTGGGGAGCGTTGTACGGCTGGGGGTCGAATGATGCTGCACCGGGTCGGCTACGCGCCGGGGGTCTACGACCTCTTCCACGTGGGCCATCTGAACATCCTGCGGCACGCGCGCAGCCAGTGCGACTACCTGGTGGCGGGGGTGGTCTCCGACGAGATGGCCCGGCTCGCCAAGGGGCGTACCCCGGTGGTGCCGCTGGTGGAGCGGCTGGAGATCGTGCGCAGCGTGCGGTTCGTGGACGCCGCGTTCGTGGAGACCGTGCCGGACAAGCTGGAGACCTGGCGCCAGGTGCGCTTCGACGTGCTGTTCAAGGGCGACGACTGGCGCGGCACCGACAAGGGGCGGCGGCTGGAGGAGAGGTTCGCGACGGTCGGCGTGGAGATCGTCTACTTCCCCTACACGGTGCACACCTCCAGTACCCAGTTACGCCGCGCCCTCGACCTCCTCACCGGTCCGGCCGGCGGCGCCGGGAGCGGCGCGAGCGCGGTGGCGGCCGGGGCGCCGCCGGTCAACCCGCCTGGCGCTGAAGCGCGGTGAGCTCGCGGAACCACTTGGTGAGGAAGGCCGCGAGGAACAGCGCGTGCACCGCGAACAGCGCGGTATAGCCGTAGCGGAAGGCCCGTTCGCTGCCGAGCAGCAGGAACACCGCACACATCACGCCGTAGTCGACCGGCAGCAGCGCGACCGCGCGCAGCCGTGACGGCGCGGCCGCCGGGCCCGAACTCCCCTTCGGTTTCAGCTTGTCCGTCAGCAGACCGCCGAAGAAGACCAGGACGGCCGCGAGTTGGAAGCCGAGGGGAACCAGCAGCCAGCCGTCGCCCGGCAGTCGGAAGTGCCGGTAGAAGGTGATCAGCACGGCGGCGTGCAGCGCGGTGATCTTCGCGCAGTCCACCACGTGGTCCAGCCACTCCCCCGCCGGGCCGCCCTTGCCCAGCAGCCGGGCGAGTTGGCCGTCGGCGGAGTCGAAGGCGAAGCCGACGGCGAGGGCGGCGTACACGGCCACGGCGAGCGGCCAGGACGGCCGCGCCACCGCCACCGCGGCCACCCCGAAGGCGCTGCACGCGGCACTGACCAGGGTGACCTGGTTCGGGCTCAGCCCCGCCCGGTACGCCCCGGCCGCCAGCACCCGCCCCACCGGCCGGTTCACGTACCGCGAGTAGAGCGAGACGCCCTTCGCGCTCTTCTGCGCGTCCCGCAGCCGGCGCAGCGCCTCGCCGTATCCGAGCGGCCTCCCACCCATACGGTCCCCCCTCGCTCCCCCCACATCCTGCCGGAGCGGCCCCCGCCCCGTGCCCCGTTCAGCCCCCGACTCCCGCGCCGGCCGGCGGAACGGACGCACCACCCGCGCCACTGCCGCTCCCGAGCCCCTTCGGCTCCGGGCAGGACGGGGGATCAGAGTTCGAAGTCGCCGGTGCGGGACTTGACCGCGTCCAGTGCGGCCAGTGTCGCCGGGTCCAGGCGGATCGCGCCCGCGGCGACGTTGGCCGCCAGGTGGGCCGGGTCCGCGGTGCCCGGGATGAGCACGGTGTTCGGGGTGTGGTGCAGCAGCCAGGCGAGGCCGATCTGCGCGGGCGTGACACCGAGCGCCTCGGCCGCCGCGTGCACCTCCGGGGCGTCGGTCACCTTGGGCAGGCCGGGGAACGCGCCGCCCAGCGGGAAGAACGGCACCCAGGCGATGTTCTCGGCGACGCAGAGTGCGAGCAGCTCCTCGTCCTCGCGCGCGACCAGGCTGTAGGAGTTCTGGACGCAGACGACGCCGGCCGGGAGCGCGCGGCGCAGGGTGTCGAGCGAGACGGCGCTCAGGCCGATCGCGCCGATCTTGCCCTCGTCGCGCAGCGCGGTCATCACCGCGAGCTGGTCGTCGAGGTCGACCACCTGGTCGCCTTCGGCGCGCAGCCCAGGGCCTGAGTCCGCGCGGCGGAGGTTCACCACCGGGATGCGGTCGAGGCCGAGGCTCTTGAGGTTGTCCTCGACGCTCGCGCGCAGCTCGTCGGGGCGCTGGGCGAGGCGCAGCGGGACACGGCCGCCCGTGTCCGGGGTGGCGCCGACCTTGCTGACGACGATGACGCCGGAGCCGTCGGAGCCGTCGGACCCGCCGGACCCGCCGGTCGCGTCGCGGTAGGCGTCGCGGATCACCCCGTTGACGAAGCCGTCGCCGTAGAACTGCGCGGTGTCCACGTGGTTCACGCCCAGTTCCACGGCGCGGTGCAGGAGGGCGATCGCCGCGGCGCGGTCGCCGTGGAGGCGTTCGAGCTGCATCGCGCCGAAGCCGATGCGGGAGACGGCGAGGCCGCCGAGGTCGGCGGTGCCGCCCGCGTGCGGGGCGGGGATTTCAGCCATGGAAGGGTATGTCCTCACTCATGAGACGATGAGGTAAGCGGAGGAGCCTCCGCATTTCCACTGTAGCAGCCTTACCGGAGGTCCCTCCGCTTTGTCCGGCGCCGATTCCGCACCCGACCCCGCGCACGCGCCCGAACCCGGGTCCGTTCCCCCGTCCGCACCCGAGCCACGGCCCGCACCCGCGGCACGCAAGCGCGCCTCCCGCGCCGACGCCCTGCGCAACCGGGACAAGCTCGTCGACGCCGCCCGCGTCGCCTTCACCGCCACCGGCGAGACCGCCGCGCTCGAAGGCATCGCCCGTGCCGCGGGCGTGGGCATCGGCACCCTCTACCGGCACTTCCCGACCCGCGAGGCGCTGGTGGAAGCGGTGTACGCGGCGGAGCTGGACGCCGTCACCGGCAGCGTCCCGCGCCTGCTGGAGGAACTGGCGCCCGCCGACGCGCTGCGCGCGTGGATGCGGCGCTACGCCGCCTTCGTCGCCACCAAGCGCGGCATGGCCGGGGTCCTGCGCGCCGGGTGGGCCTCCGGCGCGATCGCCACCCCCGACACGCGCCGGCGGATCGGCGCGGCCATCGGCGCCCTCCTCGCCCGCGGCGCGGAGGACGGCACGATCCGCGGCGACGTCGCGGCGGACGACGTCACGATGATGCTCCTCGGGATCTTCATGACCGCGGCCACCTCGGACAGCCCAGAGCAGGCCGACCGCCTGATCGAGCTCGTCATGGACGCGCTGCGGCCGCGGCCGGCCGGGCCCTCACGCTGAACCACCGCCGAACCGCCGCCGAACCGCCGCCGAACCGCCGCGCGGAGCACCCGCGCCGAACTACCGCACCGCGCGCGCCAACCGGGTCGCCGCCTCGGCCCGCGGCCTGCTGCCGTCCCGCCAACTGCGCACCGGGTGGACGGAGTTGGTGAGCAGCACCAGGAAGGAGTCGGTCGCCGGGTCCAGCACCAGGCTGGTTCCGGTGAACCCGCTGTGCCCGATGGCGCCGCGCCCGGCCAACTCCCCCATGAACCACGGCTGATCGCGCTCGAAGCCGAGCGCCGCGCCACGGCCACCGTCAGAGCCGCCACCGTCAGAGCCGCCACGGTCGGAGCTGTCACCGTCGGCGCCGCCCTCACCGTCGGAGCCGTCGCCCTCGGCGTCACCGCCGAGCAGCAGCCGCACCCCCGCGGCCGACAGCAGCGTGTCCGACGTGCCCGCGGCGGCGTCGAGGATCGCGCGGCAGAACAGCGCCAGGTCCCACCCCGTGGAGAAGAGCCCGGCGTGCCCGGCGACCCCGCCCATCGCGTAAGCGTTCTCGTCGTGGACGGTGCCGTGCACCATGCCCCGGTCGAGCTTGCCCCACGGCCTGCGCTGGTCCTCGGTGGCGGCGATCCGGGGCAGCCAGGAGGCGGGCGGGTTGTAGCGGGTGTCGGCCATCCCCAGCGGCATGGTGACGTGGTCGGCGATCAGCCGGTCCACGGTGCGGCCGGTGGCGCGTTCGAGCACGGTCTGGAGCAGCAGCAGGTTCAGGTCGGAGTAGGTGCGGCCGCTGCCCGGCGGTGCGAGCGGGAGTTCGGCGGCGAGCCGGGCGGCGCGGGCGGCCGCGTCGGGCTCGTCGTAGAGCGGCAGTTCCGGCCGCAGCCCGGAGGTGTGGGTGAGCAGGTGCCGCAGCGTGATGCCGTGCGCGGCGGCGGCCGTCAGCTCGGGCGCGTACGAGGCGACCGGCGCGTCCAGGCGCAGCGTGCCGCGCGCGATCTGCTGGACGGCGACGACGGCCGTGAACAGCTTGGTGACCGACGCGAGGTCGAAGACGGTGTCGGGCCGGGCGGGCACCCACTGCTCGCGCGGCAGCTCCACCCCGCGGTCGGCGTGCTCGTCGTACGCCGCGTAGCGGACCGCCCAGCCGACCGCCTCGTGCAGCGCCACGGTGCGGCCGCGCCCGGCCACGACGACGGCGCCCGCGCACCAGGGGTGCGGGCGGTCGGCGTCGGGGCCGGGCTCCAGCCAGGAGGTCAGCTCGGGGACGATCCGGTGCAACTCGTCGGTGTCGAGGTCGGCCTCACGGCAGGAACCTCTCGACAGCGGCGGGGCCATGTTCCTCCAGTGCCTTGCGGGCCTGCTCGATCAGTTCCGGGGTGCAGTCCCGGCCGGAGGCCATCACCAGGTCCTCCGGGTCCACGGAGTGCTCCGACCCCGTGTGCAGTGAGCTGTCGGCTGTCTTGAACGCCCAGGTCTTCTCCGGATCGTCGGACATCGCAACCTCCCGAGGGTCTACGGTCCCTCCACCGTACGCCGACCGCGCAGGCAGAGCCCGACGAAGCAGGCCACGGCGACCAGCACGCAGCCGAGCTGCGTGACGGCCATCGGGACCGCGGTGCCGTCGCCCGCCACGCCCGACAGCGGGGACAGGACGGCGCCCACCAGGAAGGAGGAGGTGCCGAGCAGCGCGGAGGCGGCGCCCGCGTGCCGGCGGGTGCGCAGCAGCGCGCTGGTGTTCGCGGTGGGCATCACCAGGCCCATCGACGCCATCAGCACGAACAGCGCGGCCGCGATCTCGGGCAGCGTGGCCCGGCCGAGGACGCCGGTGGTCAGCAGCACGAGCGCGGTGGAGGCGAGCGTGATCAGGGCGAGCCCGACGCCGAGCACCTTGTTCATCTCCACCCGGCCCATCAGCACCTTGCCGTTGAACTGGCCGACGGCCACCAGGCCGACGGAGTTGAGGCCGAAGAGCAGCCCGTAGGTCTGCGGGGACGCGCCGTAGATGTCCTGGACGACGAACGACGACGCGGACACGTAGGTGAACAGCGCCGCGAAGGCGAAGCTGGCCGCGAGGACGTAGCCGGTGAAGACCCGGTCCGCGACCAGCCCGCGGATCGAGCCGAAGGTGGAGGTCAGCCCGCCGGCGTGGCGGCCCTCGGGCGGCAGCGACTCCTGCAGGCGGCGCCAGCACACCAGGGTGAGCAGGGTGCCGACCACCGCGCAGAGCACGAAGATGCCGCGCCAGTCGGTCAGCCGCAGGACCTGGCCGCCGATCGCCGGGGCGATGATCGGGGCCACCCCGGAGATGAGCTGGAGGTTGGAGAAGAACCTGGCCATCGCCAGGCCGTCGTACATGTCGCGGACCACCGCGCGGGATATCACGATGCCCGCGGAGCCGGCCAGCCCCTGGATCAGCCGGAAGGCGATCAGCAGCGCGACCGTGGGGGCGAACGCGCAGGCCACGGTGGCCAGCACGTAGATGACCATGCCGGTCAGCAGCGGGGCGCGCCGGCCCCAGCGGTCGCTGAGCGGGCCGACCACGAGCTGCCCGAGCGCCATGCCGGCCAGGCAAGCGGTCACCGAGATCTGCGCGGTCGCGGACGACGCGTGCAGGGCCTGCGAGACCCGCGGCAGCGCGGGCAGGTACATGTCCATCGACAGCGGCGGCAGCGCGGTGAGGCCGCCGAGGGCGAGGGTGACGACGAAGCCGGCGCGGGCCTGCGCCGGGCGGGGACCGCGAGGGCCGCCGCTATGGGGAGCGGGGATCGGGGTCGAGGTCGGGGAAGGGGCGGGGGTGGGGGCGGGGGTTGCGGTGAACTGGGCGGGGGTATCCGGCCCGGCGTCCTGCACGGCGGCACTCTCCATCGGAAGTCGTTGAAGCGTTGCCTATCCTTTCAGTCTGCGGGGAGCACGGAGCACGAATATCCGGGGACCGAGATGTGAGGTCCGCAACGAGCGAGGGCGTACGGACGATGAGCGAGCACACGACCGGCAGGATTCGCTGGGGCATCCTGGCCACCGGCGGGATAGCCGCCAGCTTCACGAAGGCCCTGCTGTCGCTGCCGGAGGACGCCGAGGTGGTCGCGGTCGGCTCGCGCAGCACCGAGAGCGCGAAGGCGTTCGCGGAGCGGTACGGCATCCCGCGCGCGTACGGCACCTGGGCCGAACTCGCCGCGGACGAGGAGGTGGACGTGGTGTACGTGGCCACGCCGCACTCCGCGCACCGGGCCGCCGCCGGGCTGTGCCTGGAGGCCGGGAAGGCGGTGCTGTGCGAGAAGGCGTTCACCATCAACTCCCGCGAGGCGCGGGAGCTGGTGGGGATCGCCCGCGAGCGCGACCTGTTCCTGATGGAAGCGATGTGGACGTACTGCAACCCGCTGATCCTGCATCTGCTGGCGCTGGTACAGGAGGGTGTGATCGGTGAAGTGCGGCACATCAGCGCGCACTTCGGGTTCTTCAACGACTTCCCGCCCGAGCACCGGATGCGCGATCCCGAGCTGGGCGGGGGCGCGCTGCTCGATCTGGGGGTCTATCCGGTGTCCTTCGCGCAGCTCTTCCTCGGGGAACCCGACACGGTCGAGGCGTGGGCGCAGTTGACGCCCGAGCGGGTGGACGCGGCGACCGGGATCGTGCTCGGCTGGAACGGTGGGGCCGTCGCCACGTTGAGCTGCGGGTTCACCGCGGATATCGGGGCGCCGGCGGCGATCGCCGGGACCGGGGGGCGGATCGAGATTCCCGACGGGTTCTTCAACGCGGATCGGTTTACCGTGCATCGGGAGGGGCTCGCGCCGCAGACGGTGCGGCTGGCCGACATCAGCGATGACCACGACCGCGGGAGCATGCGGCACGAGGCCGCGGAGGTCATGAGGGCGCTGCGCGCCGGCGAGACCGAGTCGCCTCTCGTCCCGCTCGACGGCTCCCTCTCGATCATGGGGACGCTGGACCGCATCCGCGAGCGCATCGACGTCCGCTACCCGGGGGTGGACTGACCCGCCCGGCCGCCTTGTCCGGTCGGCTGAGGGGCCACCTCCCGGTGGGGGGGGTTACGCGCGCGGTTCTCCCCCAGAGCTTCGCCTGGGTGGGGGTGCCCCTGAGATAGGTCCTCCGCGGCGGGAGGGTCACGCTCAGCCGTCGCGGCGGTCCTCCGCATCGGGGGCCGGGGGGAGGTCCAGGTCGAGGCGGACCGCGCGGGTGGTGAAGCCCTGGCGCTCGTAGAAGCGGCGGCCCGCCTCGTTGGCGGCGTACGCGTTGACCTCGGCGCGGACGGCGCCGCGCCGGCGGGCCCAGCCGAAGAAGTCCGCGGTGAGCCGGGCGCCGGTGCCGCCGCCGCGGTGCTCGGGCGCGACGTAGAGCGCGCGCAGCGTGGCGCTGCGGATCGGCAGCACCCCGACCGGCTCCGCGAGAACCCCGAGCAGGTAGCCGACGACGGCGCCGGCCCCGTCGTCGGCCACCAGCAGCAGGCAGGACGGGTCCGCGAGGGTCGCCGCGAACGACTCCTTGCCGTGCCGCAGCGTCCACAGCGGCTCCACCCGGGGGTCGCGGACCGCGGCGTCCTCCGTCAGCAGCGCCACGCTGCACGTGACAATGCCCTCGATGTCCTCTGAAGTGGCGGTACGCACGTGTACGGAGTCGTTCATACCGCAGAGGCTACGGTGTCCCGCGCCGAGCGGCCGTACCGTGCGTACCGCGCGTCAGACCGGTGGGCGTCAGGCGACCGGCGGGGTGGGCCGGGTCGCGGTCACGCCGATCTGGCCCTTGAGCATGCGGCCGCCGTCACCGGTCAGCCGCAGGTAGTAGTCCGAGGAGCAGGCCGTGCCGTCCTCGTCGAGGGCCCACAGACCGGACCCGGAGGGCACCATGGACGCGTTCTCGGCGGTCTTCGCGATCTGGTTGCCCTCGCCGTACTCGTCGAACATCGAGATGTAGATGCCCTGCACCCCCGCCCGGCACATGTTGTAGAACTGCCGCCACATGAAGTCGCCGTGCGCGCGCTGCCGCGCCGAGACGTCGCCGGGCAGCACGCACGGCTGGTAGTCGACGCCGTTCGCGTTGCAGTCCGCCTGGTCGGGCACCGTGTAGGTGGTGTACGCGTTGTCCGAGTCACCCGCGTTGCCGATCGCGCCGACCATCCAGGGCGAGATCATGTTGAGCGCGTGGTAGACGCCGGAGTACCCGGCCCGCGAGCCGCCGGTGCCGGTGCGCCACTCGCGCGGCACCCCGCCGATGACGTAACAGCCCTGACCCTTGAACCAGTTGATGACGTCCAGGCAGGCGTCGGCGCTGAACGGGTGGTTGTCGTCGTTGAAGCCGAACCCCCAGATGCACACCACCGGCTTGCCGTTCTGCCGGGCGTACGCCGAACTCGCGGTGTGCGCCTTCATCTTGTTGGTCCAGTCGTCCTTGATCTCCGACTGCATGTTCGTCCAGCCGGAGACGTCGTACATGACGTAGAACTTGACGCCCTTGGACTCGGCGGAGTTACGCACCTTCTGCGCCATCGCGTCGCGGGTCGGGCCCTCGCTGCTGTTGGGGTTGAAGCGCTGGAGGGCGGCGGCGTCGCAGCCGTAGGTCTTCATCCACGCGAAGTGGGTGTCGACGGTCTGCTGGTCGTAGGAGGAGAAGAGGGTGGCGGCCCCGCCTCCGTTGAGGTTCGCGTACCCGGTCTGGTACCCCTTGGCGTACTCGCGCATGTCCGGCCACGCCTTGATGGCGTTGTTGGACGTGGAGGGCGCCTGGCCCCAGTTCTGGCTCCAGTGCCACCAGCCGTTGATCGGCGCGCCGTCCCCGGCGCACGCGAACCAGCCCTGGTAGCCCACGGTGATCTTGCCGACGACGTCGCCGGCGCCGCTGGCCGCGGGCCGTACGGCCGCCGGCTCGGTCGTGGCCGCACCCGCGGTCCCCGCGCCCAGCCCGACGGCCGCGATCCCCGCGGCGGCCGAACCGCCGGCGACGGTGGTGAGGAACGTACGACGTGACACACCCATGTCGATGACTCCGATGTTCAGTGGTTGAACTCAGGCCCCATGGCAGGACATACCGTGTGTGTCGCGGCTCGCCGGTGTGTTTCCGCGAGGTTTGCGCATGCTTGCGGTGGGGGTTGGCGTGCAGTCTCGCCACTCACGCCACGCTGAGCACTGTTGGGTAATGCGGTTGCCCGAACACCGGGGATTCAACTGCTGAACCAAACATCCCGTCAAGGGTCCAGACCAGATCCGGAGTTCCGTGCCCTTTGCCCGAATCGACGGGGATTCATGGGGTGTTGAGCGCTCCCTCCGGAGATGAAAGATCGGATGACCGGGTTCGGAGTCCGACGGCCGACCGTGCCCGCCCGGCCTCCCGGCCTCCCGGTCACGCGGTCACGCGGTCACGCGGTCACGCGGTCACGCGGTCACGCGGTCAACGGCTGATGGTCGCCGAGCAGCACCGGCAGCGCCGGGTGCCGGGTGATGTCCTCGATGCTCATGTACAGCGGGGTCAGCGCGATGTCGGTGCCCGGCAGCAGGATCGGCGGCCGGATCGGCAGCGACCCGAACCGCTGCCACAGCGCCGAGCTGGACTCGGAGGACGCCTCGCAGTACACCCCGAGCCCGTTCCGGTACAGGTGCAGCATCATCGCCCCGGCCAGCCGGACGAAGGCGCCCGGGCTGCTGCTGCCGGGGCGTACCGCGGCGAGCGCGCCGTGGACGTGCGGCGGCAGGTCGGTCGGGTAGTGCGCGTCGAGCAGGTCGATCAGCTGCCGGCAGCGGCCGGCCGCGGGACCGGTCACCGCGGTGATCGCCGCCTCGAACGCCTCCTGGTCCGCGGCAGTGATGGGCTCGCGCTCGGAGGGCTCCCAGACCAGAGTGGCGTCGCGGCCGGGCGACATCAGCGCGGTGCCCTCGTGGTCGAGCATGAAGCGGACCCAGGCGTGCATGAACCCTTTCACGTACGCGTCCCGTCCGGGCAGCTCGTGCGGGACCATCCAACCGATCACCGGGTCCTCGTGGAACGCCGAGGTGAGGATGTCGGCCACCTCGTCGACGTCCTCGGTCGGCTCCAACTCGAATGTCACGGTGTCGTCTCCTGTCGTTCGTCGGGGGAAGTGCCGGGCGTACGGGGGATGCCGGGCGTGCGGGGGATGCCGGGCGTACGGGGGATGCCGTCGTCGGAGCCGGAGCCGCGGTGGGCGGCGAGGAAGGCGGCCACCGCGGGTCCGGTCGCCTCCTCGTCGGTGCGCCAGCTGCACACCGACAGCCGTACGGCGCCGCGCCCCTTCCACTGAGTGGGCGTCACCCAGCAGGTGCCCTCGGAGTTGAGCCGCTCCACCACCCGGTTGGTGTGCGCGTCGTCGCCGATCCGCAGCAGCACCTGGTTGAGCCGGACCGGCGCCAGGAGGTCGATGCCGGGTTCCGCGGCGAGCCGGACGGCGAGGCGGCAGGCGGCGGCGCAGTTGCGGTCGACCAGGTCCGCGATGCCCTGCCGGCCGAGGTGGTGCAGCACCGCCCACAGCGTCAGCGAACGGGCCCGCTGGGACATCTCCACCCGGTAGTTCATCGGGTCGCGGCCGGTGCGTTCGGTGCTGTGGATGTAGTCGGCGTGGATGCCGACGGCCTGGTGGAAGGGCTCGGGCCGGGCGCAGAACGCCAGCCCGCTGTCGTAGGGGGTGTTGAGCCACTTGTGGCCGTCGCAGGACCAGGAGTCGGCCAGGTCGGCGCCGTCCAGCAGCCGCCGGCGGCGCGGCGTGGCCGCGGCCCACAGCCCGAACGCGCCGTCGAGGTGCAGCCAGCCGCCGTACGCGTGGGTGACCTCGGCGACGGCCCGCAGCGGGTCGACCGAGCCGCAGTTGATCGACCCGACCTGGCCGCACACGATCAGCCCGCCGGGCGCCGCCGCGGCCAGCTCGCGCAGGTGGGGCACCGCCATCCGCCCCTCGTCGTCGGCCTCCACGTAGCGGATCGCGCCGCCCAGGCCCAGCAGCCGCAGGCACCGCAGCACCGAGATGTGGGTCTCCTTGCCGACCAGTACGGTCAGCGGCGGCGCGGCGGACATGCCCTGCTCGTTGACCGTCCAGCCGGCCCGCCGGAGTTGGTGCTCGCGGGCCGCGGCCAGGCAGACCAGGTTGGCGGTGGTGCAGCCGGAGGTCAGCCCCATCACGGTGCCGTCCGGCAGCCCGAGCAGCTCCACCAGCCAGCGCTCGCAGACCTCTTCGGCGACCGCGGACAGGGGGCTGAGGTCGTGGAAGACGTCGCACTGGTCCCACACGCTGGTCAGCCAGTCCGCGGCGACGCCGACCGGCAGCGCGCCGCCGACCGCGTAGCCGAAGCTGCGGGCCGCGCCGGAGGCCAGCGCCCCGGCCTCGCCTGCCGCGATCAGCCGCTGCACGGTGGCCTGTTCGGAGTGGCCGGCGATCGGCAGCGGGCCGCCGAGCAGGTCGGCCAGCCGGCCGGGGTCGTGGGCGCGCACCGGGCGGTCGGCGGACAGATACGTCTCCGCGTAGCCGGCGACTTCGGCGAGCACACCGCGGGGCTCCTGGCCGGGCTCGTGGCCGGACGGGTTCCTCGGCCTGGCGAACGGGTGGGCCGTCACCGCCTGCTGTCCTCTCACGTCTTACGCCCTCTCTGCCGTCTCGCGTACTGCGCCCTGAACAGTAAGGCGGCTGTTTCCGACCCGCCCACCAGGGAAGTGTCATTCATTCCAACGAGGTACAGCGTGTGCCGATCCGGTGATAACCCGGTGGAGTCCGGCACCGTGCCCGTATGCGGAACGGCGGGAATATCCGGGCCGCAACAATGCACCCGTAGGGGCAATTATGCGGTGCCGCATAATTGCCCCGAACGCCGGTCCGATGTCACGGGAGCGCCCAATCCGCGGACGAATCCAGGCAGTTGGACCCGTTCGGGTGATGTCGCCGCGACGGGTTGCGCAGGTGGTGCGGTTGGCTGCTTCACTTGGTGGCATCCGGTCGGTTCCGAGCAGAACCAGCACCGGTTCTTCCGAGCACGCATTCGACCACCGAGCCACGCCGAGCAGTGCCGATCACCGCCAGATTCCGTTACCGGTCCGGGTGAATACCGTTCACCGGACGCCGACAAAGTCGATCCGCCGACCGAATTCCGCTCCGCCGGCCCGAATTCCCGTACCCGCGGAGCCACTTCCGTCCGATCCGTCGGCGACAACGCCGGCACCGGTCGGCACCTCTGTCGAGAAATCGCGTCGCGGGCGCTTCGCCACGCCGCCGGGCGCGCGAATCCTCCGGCCGCCGGGCCGTCGACAACGCGGCGCGGATCACCGGAAATCCGCGCCGTTTCCCCGTCTTCGAAGGAGAGCACTCCAGTTGGAAACAGAACCCATTGCCGTCGTCGGCGTCGGCTGCACCCTGCCCGGAAGCGTGCACACCCTGGAGGAGGCCCGGGCGGTCTTCGAGGAGGGCCGCGACTGCGTCCGCGAGGTCCCGCCGGAACGCTGGGACGTCGATGCGCTCTACGACGCGGACCCGCTCAGCCCCGGCCACACCTACGTCCGGCACGGCGGCTTCGTCGACGACATCGACCGGTTCGACGCCGCCTTCTTCGGCATCTCCGACGTGGAGGCCGTGCACATGGACCCGCAGCAGCGGATGCTGCTGCAGACCGTGTGGCACGCCCTGGAGAACGCCGGGCAGAACCCCGACGAGCTCTCCGGCAGCAACACCGGCGTCTTCATGGCGCTGATGTCCTACGACTACTCCACGATGAAGAACCGCGGCGGCCTGGAGACCATCAGCGCCTACGAGGCGATGGACACCGACAGCATCTCCGCGGGCCGGGTCGCGCACTTCCTCGGCCTGCGCGGCCCGTGCCTGACCGTGGACACCGCCTGTTCCGGCTCGCTGGTCGCGCTGCACCTGGCCCGGCAGTCCATCCTCACCGGCGAGTGCGACTCCGCGATCGTGGCCGGCGCCAACGCGATCCTCGTGCCCAACGTGCACATCTCCTTCTCCAAGCTCGGCCTGTTCTCCCGGGCCGGCCAGTGCCGCACCTTCGACGCCGACGCCGACGGGTACGTCCGCAGCGAGGGCTGCGTGGCGGTGCTGCTCAAGCGGCAGTCGCTCGCCGAGGAGCACGGCGACCCGATCCTGGCCAGCGTGGTGGGCACCGCGCTCAACCACACCGGCCATACCCGCACCCTCACCACGCCCGACGGCAGCAGCCAGCAGCGGGTGATCCGGGCCGCGCTGACCGGGGCCGGCGTGCAGCCCACCCAGGTGGACTACGTGGAGGCGCACGGCACAGGTACCCCGGTCGGCGACCCCATCGAGATGGACGCCATCCTGCGCACCTACGGCGCCGCCCGCCCCGCCGACCAGCCGCTCTACGTCAGCTCAGGCAAGAGCAACGTCGGGCACATCGAGGCCGGCGCCGGCCTGCTCGGGGTGGTCAGGGCCGCACTGTCGCTGGACCGCGAGACGATCTACCCGAGCCTGCACCTGAACCGGCTGCACCCGAAGATCGACCTGGCCGGCAGCCCCGTGCAGATCCCCGCCGAACCGGTGAGCTGGCCGCGCCGCGACACCCCCCGGATGGCCGCGGTCAACTCCTTCGGCTACAGCGGCACCAACGCCCACGCGCTGCTGCGCGAGGCGCCCCGGCCCCGGCCGGCCGATCCGCAGCCGCCGGCCGCCGCGCCGTCGCGTACCGACGAACTGCTGGTGCTCTCGGCGAAGTCGGCCGACAGCCTGCAGGAACTCGCCGGTCGCTGGGCGGACTTCCTGTCTCGCACCAAGCAACAGGATCTTCCCGCAGCGGTGTTCACCGCCGCCGCCGGACGTGCCGCGCTGCGGCACCGGATCGCGGTGACCGGCCGCGGCGGCAGCCAGCTCGCCAACAGCCTGCGCCAGTGGCAGACCGGCCGCGCCTCGGCCGCCGTCTCCAGCGGACACCCGCGCGGCACCGCCGAGGTCGCCTTCGTCTTCTCCGGCCAGGGCACCCAGTACCCCGGGATGGCCCGCGAACTGTACGAGCGGGAGCCGGCGTTCGCCGACGCGATCGACCGCTGCGCCGCGGCGATGGACGGCACCCTCGAAGTGCCCCTGCGCGACGTGCTGTTCGGCGACGCGGGTGAGGGCGCGGAGGGAGCCAAGGCGGCCGCGGGAGCGAAGAGCGCCGCGGGAGCGAAGGGCGCCGCGGGAGCGAAGGGCGCCGCGGGAGCGAAGGGCGCCGCGGGAGCGAAGGGCGCCGAGAAGGCCGAGGGCGTCGCCGCCCCCGACATCCACGACACCCGCTTCGCCCAGCCCGCGCTGTTCGCCGTCGAGTACGCCCTCGCCGAGCTGCTGCGCTCCTGGGGCGTGCGCCCCTCCGCGGTGACCGGGCACAGCATCGGCGAGCTGGTCGCGGCCTGCGTCGGCGGCCTGCTGACGCTGGAGGACGCGGCCCGCTTCAGCGTGCAGCGCGGCCGGGTGATGGCCGAACTGCCCCGCGAGGGAAGGATGCTGGCGGTCAGCGCCGACCCGGACACGGTCGCCGGCTGGCTCGCCGGGCGGGAGGAGCGGGTCGCGCTCGCCGCGGTCAACGGACCGCGCGGCGTGGTCGTCTCCGGCGCGGCCGACGCCGTCGAGGAGATCGCCGAACTCGCCGCGAAGGCCCGGGTGGACACCGCGTGGCTGCACACCTCGCACGCCTTCCACTCCCCGCTGATGGACCCCGCGCTTCCCGAACTGCACAAGCACGCGGCCGAGTTGCGGCCGAACCGACCCGAGTGCGCGGTGATCTCCGGTGCCACCGGCCGCCCGCTCACCGGCGAGGAGGGCCCGGAGTACTGGACCACCCAAGCCCGCGAGACCGTGCGCTGCCACGACGCGGTGCGCACCGCCGTCGACTCCGGCTGCACCCTCGTGGTGGAGATCGGGCCGCACGCCGCGCTGGCCTCGCACATCGCCGAGGCGTTCGCCGACCGCGGGGTGACCGTCATCCCGACCCTCGACCGCGACCGGCAGGACGTACGGCGCGTACTGACCGCCGCCGGCGCCCTGTTCACCGCGGGCGCCGACCTCGCCGTGTCCCGGCTCTACCGCGGTGACCGCTACCGGCGCACCTCGGCCGCGCCGCAGTACCCCTTCCGCAAGGACCGCTACTGGTGGGGCGACCCGTCCGCGCCGACCGAGAACGCCGCCGGTGCGGCCGCCGCCATCGCCCCGGCCCCGCCGGTGACCGTGAGCGCGCCGGCCCCGACCGCCGCCGCGACCACCCCGACCACCGCGACCACCGCCGCGCCGGCGCCCGCCACCGCGATCCCCGCGCAGCGCCCCGAAGCGAGCATCCACGACCACCGCCTCACCGCCGCCGCGCCCTGGTCCGACCACCGGGTGCACGGCGCGACCGTCTTCCCCGCCACCGGCTACCTCGACCTGGCCGTCCGCGCGCTCACCGAGGCGGGTGGCGCGGCCAACGGACAGGGTCGCGGCCGACTCGCCCTCAGCGACGTGGAGTTCAACCGCCCGCTGGTGCTCCCACCGGGCGTGCCGACCACCGCCCGGGTCACCCTGACCGCGCCGGAGCCGGGCGGTGAGCGCCGCTTCACCGTCACCGGCAGCAGCTCGGGCAGCAACTGGTCCGAGCACTGCCACGGCACCATCGCACCGGCCCCGCACTCCGAGCGGGCCGGACGGCTGCCGGACGCGCTGCGCGCCGAGGCACCCCACGAGCTGCGCCCCGCCCAGCTCTACGGCACGCTGCGCGACGGCGGTCTCGAACACGGCTTCCACTTCGCCACCGTGCGCGAGCTGCGGCTGGCCGACCCCGGCCGCGAGGAGGCCCTCGGCCGGATCACCTCCGCGCCCGACGGCGCGCCCGCCGAGCCGCACCCGTACCGGCTCGCCACCGTGCTCGACGGCGCGCTCCAGCTCGCCGCCGCCCTCTTCCTCACCCCCGCGGGAGCGTCCGCCCCGACCGCGGGAGACGGCGCGGAGACCGGCGGCACGGAGCCCGCCAACTCCCTGCTGGCGGGCGGCTACATCCCGGTCGCGCTGCGCCGGCTCACCCTGGCCGGGCCGCTGCCCGGCGAGGTCTGGGCGCATGTGCGGCGCCGCCCGCACGACGCGCGGACCGGCTTCGTGGTCGACCTGCGGCTGACCGACGCCGAGGGCCGGATCGTCGCCGACCTCGAAGGCGTCGAGTTCCGGCACGCCGGCGCGCTGGCCGGCGACGACCTGCCCGACCCCGGCGAGAGCGCCGGCAACGGCCCGGGGCGCAACCGCCGGGAACTGCTGGAGGCGCTCGCACCGCTCGGCCCCGAGGACCGCAAACAGACGGTGATCGCATGGCTCGCCAAGGAGGTCAGGGAGACGCTGGGCAAGGCGTCCGCCGAGATGGACTCGGTCGCCGACGGCATCGACCCGTCCCTCGCGCTGCTGGAGATCGGCCTGGACTCCCTCCGGGTCACCGCGCTCCAGCGCCGTATCCAGGAGAAGTTGGAGTTCCGCTACAAGGCGATGGAAGCCCTCGACTACCAGACCATCGACGGGCTCGCGGACTTCCTCCTCGACCGGGTGCTGGCCCTGGAACCGGCCGCCACGCCCGCCTGATCCCCCGTGCCCGTACGCAGCCGTACCCGGCGCGCCCCAGCGCCCAGAACCCGCGAAAACCTCCCGGAGGAATGAGCCGGACCATGCTGGATTCCACGTACGTCACGGACTACATCGACAGCCACCTCGAACAACGCCAGGTCAACAAGATCCAGCACGGCTTCCCGTCGCCGCGCTACTGGACCGAACCCACCATCGCCGCCGACGAGATCAGCGAGGACCGCCGCAAGCTGCGGGAGGCCGGCCAGGCGTCCGACCTGTTCCTGTACATCGGCGTGCCGTACTGCATCAAGACCGACCCGGGGAAGTGCGGCTACTGCCTGTTCCCGGTCGAGGAGTTCAAGGGCAACGACGCCCTGGAGGACTACTACGGCTACGTCGAGCGGGAAGCGGAGCTGTACCGGGACCGGTTGACCGGCGCCCGGCTCGGCTCCGCGTACTTCGGCGGCGGTACCTCCAACCTGTACCGCCCGGCGCACTACCTGAAGATCATGGAGCTGGTGAACCGGCTCTTCCCGGACATCGCCGAGGGCGCCGACCTCACCCTCGAAGGCATCCCGCAGCTCTTCACCCGCGACAAGATGCAGGCCATCCGCGACTCCGGGATGAACCGGATCAGCATGGGCGTCCAGCAGGTCAACGAGCGGCTGAACAGCCTCAGCGGCCGCAAGCAGACCACCCGGCACGTCGTCCAGAGCCTGGACTGGGCAAGGGAGTTCGGCCTCGCCGCCAATGTCGACGTGATCTTCGGCTGGCCGCAGCAGACCGTCGAGACCATGCTGGAGGACCTCAAGACCCTCGTCTCCTGGGACGTCTACGACATCACCCACTACGAGCTGAACGTCGGCGGCCCCACCGACTTCGCGCTCAACCGCTTCCACGAACTGCCCAGCACCCTCAGCAACCTGGAGATGTACCGGGTCGGCCGGGACTACCTGCTCGACCAGGGCTACGAGCAGCACGGCGCGTACAGCTTCCGCAAGCCCGGCGACCCGACCAGCCGGGACTTCCGCGAGGGCTACCGGCCCCACCTCCACGACGTCGCCGACGCGGTGGGCCTCGGCTACGCGGCCATCTCGTTCTTCGGCGCCGCCACCCTCGGCCCGGGCCGCTCCTGGTCGTACATCAACCAGCGCAACCTGTCGCTGTACAAGGCCGCGGTCGACGAGGGCCGGCTGCCGGTGGAACGCGCCTTCCGCTACGAGTCCGACGACTGGGTGCTGGCCACCGTCTTCCGGCACCTGCTCGGCATGGAACTGGACCGGACCGGGCTGCGCGCCGCGATGGGCGTCGACGTGTACGAGGAGTTCGCCACCGTCTGGGACGGGCTCGCCTCGCGCGGCCTGGCCGAGATCACCCCGGAGAAGATCACCCTGGTCGGCGACGGCCCGTTCTACACCCCGATGGTCTCCACGCTGCTCGCCGAGGAGCGGTACCGCGCGCTGCGCGAGCGGGAGGTCGACAACAAGAAGGCGAAGCTCGTGATGGCCGGGGAGGGGGCCGGCAGTGGCCGATGACCTGCCGCTGAGCGGGCGCAAGTGCGTGATCACCGGCGGCGCGCGAGGGATCGGCGCCGCGGTGGTCCGGCTCGCGCTGGCGCAGGGCGCCCACGTGGTCTTCGGCTACCACTCCAGCGCCGCTGCCGCCGCCGAACTGTCCGACGAGATGAGCGCCGCCTACCCCGACCAGCAGTGCACCGCGCTGCCGGGCCGGGTCGGCGACACCGCGGACGCGAGCCGGTTCGCCGCGGACGCGCTGCGCGCGCTCGACGGGGAGGTGGACGTCCTCGTCAACAACGCGGGCGTCACCCACGACGTCAGCTTCGCCCGGATGCGCCGCGAGCAGTGGGACGAGGTGGTGGAGACCAACCTCGGCAGCATGTTCAACGTGACCCGGCCGCTGGTGATGCCGCTGGTACGGCGCCGGCGCGGCACCGTCGTCAACGTCACCTCCGCCTCCGGTATCCACGGCGCGCCGGGCCAGACCGCGTACTCCGCCTCCAAGTCCGGGGTGATCGGCTTCACCAAGGCGCTGGCGAAGGAGGTCGGCGGTCTCGGGGTGACGGTGAACGCGGTCGCGCCCGGCTTCATCGCCACCGACATGACGGCCGCGATGCCCGAGCCGCAGCTCGAACGCGTCAAGAGCCTCATCCCTACACGGGAGTTCGGCTCGGCTGAGGACGTCGCCGCGCTGGTGTGCTTCCTCGCGTCGGACCGGGCGCGCTACATCACCGGGCAGGTCATCGAGATGTCCGGCGGCCTCACCCTCTGATCCGCCCCCGGTGGCCTTCCCCGCCCGCCCGGGCCTCCCGCTCCCCCTGCACCTCGTTTCCCCCGCCTTCCCCTCCCACTTCCCCGCCCCTACGACCCACCTCCGAGGAGAGAACCCATGGCCTCCACGTTCGACACCTTCAAAGACCTCATCGGCGACGTCACGGACGACTACAAGAAAGCCGTCGACGAGTTCCTCGACCGGGACGACGACGATGACGACGACGACCGCGGCAACCGGAAGTCCAGGAACAAGCGGAAGAGCGGCGGTGCCGATCTGTCGGCCCTGGCGAAGCTGCCCGGGCTGGCCGGGCTCCCGCTGGGAACCGTGCAGGCCCTGGTGGATGCCGGCCCCGCCGCCCCGGCCCTGGCCGGCCTGATCTCGGGCGCCGCGAACCCGCTCGCCGCACTCGGCGGAGGAGCGGGAGCCGCCAACCCGCTCGCCGCACTCGCCGGAGGAGCGGGAGCCGCCAACCCGCTCGCCGCACTCGCCGGAGGAGCAGGCGCCGCCAACCCGCTCGCCGCACTCGCCGGGGGCGCGGGAGCCGCCAACCCGCTGGCCGCACTGGCGGGTGGCGGGCTGCCGGGTCTGGACGCCCTCGGCAGCATCGCCGGGGCCGCCGGCAGCACCGCGAACCTCGCGGAGACCCTGCTGTCGCTCCCGGGCCAGATCGCCAAACTCACCGAGGCGGTCACCAAGTTGCTGGACGTGCTCCCGGGCGCGGCCACGGTCACCGGTGCCCGTAAGGGCTGACGTCCCACCCGACCCCCACCCGACCCCCACCGGGCGCCCGATCAGGCTCCCGACAGGGCCCCGACCAGTCGGGTTGCCCCCGTGCGACTCCCCCGCGCCCCTGCCCGTACGGCTCCTGCCGCCTCCTCCGCTTCCGCGCGAGGACGGCGACCGCCGAGGGGCGCGGGGAACCCCACCACCACCCGGAAGGCGAGGCGCGACCGTATGGCGGGTGCCATCCGCAACCGTCTTCGTACGGTGACAGGGGTGCTGGGCGCCCTGCTGGTGAACGAGACCCGCAAGGCGACCCGCGAGCACCCGGACGCCGAGCGGCGGCGGGCCGTGGCGGTGCGGGATGCGCTGGAGCAACTCGGCCCGTTCTACATCAAGTTGGGCCAGATGATGGCCACCCGGCCGGATCTGGCGCGGCCGGCGCTGGCCGCCGAGTTGGAGCACCTGCACGACAAGGTGGAGGCGCTGCCGTTCTACCTGCTGGAGCCGGTGCTGGAGCAGGACCTCGGCCCGGACTGGAAGCTGCGCTTCGACGACCTCGACACCGTCACGCCGCTCGGCACCGCCTCGATCGCGCAGGTGCACCGGGCGACGCTGTCGGACGGGCGGCCCGCGGTGGTGAAGATCCAGCGCCCCGGCATCCGGGATTCGGTGGCCGCCGACATGGCGCTGATGCGCAGGGCCGCGCGGCTGCTCGGCCGGGCCGCGCCGCGGTTCAGCGCCGTGATGGACCTCGACGCGATGCTCGGCAGCCTCTTCGACGCGATGGAGCCCGAACTCGACTTCACCGGCGAGGCCGCGAACATGGACCGGGCCAGGGACGCGATCGGCTCGTACCGCACCTTGAGAGTGCCGGAGGTGCTGCACGCCACGCCCCGGGTGCTGGTGCAGTCGCTCGCCGACGGCGAATCGATCCGGCACGTCGACCGTGACGCGATCCCGGCCCGGCGGCGCGAGGAGATCTGCAAGGACCTGCTGCGGTTCATGTACCGGGGCTACTTCGTCGACCGCTTCTTCCACGCCGACCCGCACCCCGGCAACGTCTTCGTCTCCACGGACGGCCGGGCCACCCTGATCGACTGGGGCATGGTCGGCCGGATCGACAAGCGCACCAGCATGCACCTGGCGCTGGTGCTGATGGCCATGGCCCGCAACGACGGCTACAGCCTGGCGAACGCCTGGACCGCGATGGGCCACGCCACGCCGTGGGCCGATCTGACCGGCTTCGCCTCGGACATGGCCGCCCTCACCCCGCGGCTGTCCGGCGCCAGCCTCGACCAGCTGAACTTCGGCGGGGCGCTCACCTCCGTACTGGAGAAGGCGTCCCGGCGCGGCATCGCCTCCGCTCCCTCCACCTCGCTGCTCGGCAAGTCCTTCGGCAACCTCGAAGGCTCCGTCCGCCACCTCTACCCGGGCATCGTGGTGGGCGAGGTGTTCAAGACGGAGGTCAACGGCATCCTGCGGCACATGCTCGCTGAGTACGCCTCCCCGCAGCAACTGGCCGCCAACTTGACCGAGTTGCTGCTGGGCAGCACCGCCGCGCTCGAACAGTGGCGCGCGGTCGCCAACGACGGAGCCAACCGCGACCTCACCGTCCGCATGCTCGGCACCCGCCTGCCCCGCGCCCGCGGCGGCGGGCGCTCTCCCTCCGCCCAGACCGTCGTCACCCTCACCGCCGCCGCCTACCTGCTGGGCCGCCGCCGTACCGGACCCCGCTGAACTCCCGCTGACCGCCTGCCGGATGCCGCCTGCTGGATGCCGGATGACGTGCCCTACGCCCTCGGCAGCCGGTGCTTCACCTGGAGCGCGCGGACCCGGGCGCGCAGCGCGTCGGCCTCCTCGGCCGCCCCCTGCTGGCGGCGCAGGTCGGCCAGCGCGGTGAGCGTCGCGGTCTCCTCGGCGGGTGCCTGGATGCGCTCGGCGATGGCGAGGCTGTCCTGGAGGTGCCGTCCGGCCTGCGCGAGCCGGCCGACCCGGTGCTCGGCGATGCCGAGGTCCCTGAGCGTCTCGGCCTCCTCGTGGACCGCGCCGATCTCGCGCGCGACGGCGAGCGCGGCCGTGTGGTGGCCGATCGACTCGTGGAACTGCCCGACCGCTTGCAGGGTCCGGCCGACTCCGTGCAGGGCGATGGCCTCATTCCGCCGGTCGCCCACGCTGCGCAGCACGGGCAGCACCTCCTGGTACAGCGCGAGGGCCTCGTCCGGTTTCCCGGCGGTCAGCAGCGCGCCCGCCAGGTTCATCTGGAGCGTGGCGCAGTCCACCCGGCTGCCGACGTGGCGGGCGAGCCCGAGCGCCTGGCGGTAGGCGGTGTCGGCCTGGTCGAGGTCGCCGAGCTTGGCGTGGGTCTCCCCGAGGTTGTTCAGGGTGCGCCACTCGCCGCGCCGGTCGCGCACCTCCCGGAACTTCCCCAGCGTGTCGAGGAAGACCTCCAGCGCCCGCTCGGGGTCGCCCGTCACCAGTAACAGCGTGCCCAGCATGTTGAGGCTGCGGGCCTGTTGCAGCGCGGGGCCGTCCGCGCGCAGCACGAGGGCGGCGTGGTGGCAGTCGACGGCCTGCGCGTACTGCCCGCCGGCCCACAGGGCGATGCCGAGCTGGTGCAGGGCCTCCGCCTCGATCTCCGGGTCGGCGACCGCCCGGGCCTCGTCGAGCGCGGTGCGCGCGGCGGCGCTCCCCTCGTCGTACTGGCCGCGGTGGATGGACACCGCGGCCAGGTCGAGCAGCGCGCACGCGTACCCGGTCCGGTCGTCGGTGTCCCGCCAGTACGCGACCGCCGCGCGCAGCACGGCGTCGGCGGTCGTCAGGTATCCCTCGGTGTCCAGGAAGCCGGCGAGGACGTGCGCGAGGAGGGCGGTGTCGCGGGCCGACCGGTGCGCGCCGGACCAGGCCAGCACGGCCAGCAGGTTGGGGCCTTCGGTGAGGAGCCAGCGGCTCGGGTCGCCCCGGGTGCCCCAGGGCGCGGGGGCGGGCAGCGAGGTGGCGACCTCGACACGGCAGCGGAACGGGTACACCTGGCGGTCGGCCAGGTCCGCCATGGCCAGGTAGAAGTCGACGAGCCGTTCGACGGCCGCCCGCGTCTCCTCGGGCCCGTCCTCGGCGGCGGCCAGGCCCTGGGCGTAGTCGCGCAGCAGGTCGTGCAACCGGTAGCGGTACGGAGTGGGTTCCTGGAGCAGGTGGCAGCCGAGCAGGCCCTCCAGGGCGCGGTCGGTGTCCTCGACGGACAGCCCGCTGAGGGCGGCGGCCGCGTGCGGACCCACCTCGGGGCCCAGGTGCGTGCCCAGCCGCCGGAAGACCATCCGCTGCAGCGGCGTCAGCGGGCGGTAGGACACCTCGAACGCGCGGGCCAGTTCGCGGCGGCCGTCGCGGATCTGGGGGACGCGGCTGCCGGCGCGGGTCAGGGAGTCCACGAGTTCCGCCGCGCTCCAGGCCGGGCGGGACAGGAAGCGGCTCGCCACGAGTTCGATCGCCAGCGGCAGGAACCCGCACAGCCGGACGATCTGCGCGGTCGCGTCGGCGGTCGGCGCCCGCTCGGCCCCGACCCGGTGCCGGAACATGCTGACCGCGTCGCGCAGCGGCATGACGTCGAGGGTCACCGGCCGCACTCCGGGGATCTCGGTGAGCCGGCGCCGGCTGGTGAGGATGACCAGCGACGGCGACGCCCACGGCAGCAGCGGCCGCACCTGGTCGGCGTCGGCGACGTTGTCGAGGACCAGGATCAGCCGGCGGTTCGCCATCGCGGTGTGCCATGCCGACCTCAGCGCGTCGACGTGCTGCGGGATGCTCGCGACCGGGACGCCGGACAGGTGCAGCAGGTCGGTCAGCGCGTCCGCGACCGGCATCGCGCCGGCCTCCGCGCCGCCGCGCAGGTCCAGGAAGACGCAGCCGTCGGGATAGCCGTCGCTCAACTGGTGGGCGACTTGGACCGCGAGGGAGGTCTTGCCGACGCCCGGCATGCCGTCCACCGCTTCGAGCGAGACCACCGCGGCCGTGCCGTGCGGGGTGTGGATGCCGGCGGACAACCGGCTTATCTCGGCCGCGCGGCCGACCAGTTCGATGTCGTGGGGCAGGTTGTCGGTGCGGTCGGGTTCCGGCGCGGGGGGAGGTTCGGCCGGCGCTCCCGGCGCGGGTGGCAGCAGGTCGGCGACCGGGACCCTGCTGAGGATGCCCTGCTGCACGGCCTGTAACCGGGCGCCGGGGGCGGTGCCGAACTCCCTCACCAGCCGGCTCAGGAAGTGGTGCAGCGCGTCGGCCGCCTCCACCGCGCGGCCGGTGTCGTACAGCGCGACGGCGAGCAGTTCCACCAGCGTCTCGTTGGTCGGGTGCGCCTCGGCCAGGGACGCCAGGCGCGGGGCCAGGTCCTGGTAGTGGCCCAGCCGCAGGGCGACGCCCGCCTGGAGCGTGGCCGCGTCCACCTCCTTCCCGTCCATCGCGGCGCGGATGCCCGCCGCCCATGTGCCGGGCAGGCCCGCCAGGGGTTCGCCGCGCCTGAGCCCTTGGGCCTGCCGGAGCAGGTGCAGCGCCTCCTGTCCGTCACCGCGCCGGGCGACCGCGTGCGCCTGGTCGACCAGTCCCACGTACCGGTGCAGGTCGACGGCCGCCCGGTCGGCCTGGAGGACGTAGGTGTGGGTACGGCGCTCCAGCGCGGGAGCGGCCGGTCCCGCGACGTCGTGCAGCGCCCGGCGGATACGGGAGACGTAGGCGTACAGCGCATCGCGGGGTTTGGCCGGGGGGTTGTCGTCCCAGACCCGGTCGACGAGCCGGTCCACGCTGACGGCGCTGCCCACGTCCCAGGCGAGGGCGGCCAGCACGGTCCGTTCCTTGGTCGACCCGAGGGCGGTCCAGCGTTCCCCGGCACGCAGTTCCACCGGCCCCAGTACGCGTATCTGGAACTCCATCAGTGTCTCCCACCGGACGGTTCCGCTGTACGGGCCGGCCCGCCGCCGACCGGGCCGGCGGACACCCGCACACCGCGACTCAAACGGGCTGTCCTGCCGGACCGAGAAGCCCCCATACCGCCATCGCAGGGTATTCCTTGAAGGGACACCGCGGAACGGGACGTCCGATGCGGGCGTCCCGCGGGCCGCGAGGGGCCGTTGTCGGCGAGGGGCGGGGAAGAATGCGGGACGAGGGTGTGGCCGAGGCTCTGTTATCGGCCAAGTTTTCCGATACCACCGGGCATGGCTCGGCCGCCTGGCAGGAACTCGCGCGACTGGTGGACGACGCGGCCGCGGACGACCCGGTCCTCGCCGCGGCATGGCACGACCTGCAAGCGGACCCCGTCGGCACCGGCGCCGCCGCCGTGTCGGCGACTCTACGCGGCCACGCCGCCGTTCTCGCCGCGTGCGCGGCGCGCAACGGCCCGCTGCTGGACCGGATTCGGCAGTGGATGGCGCGGTTTCCCGCGGCGGGCGGGGGCGTCGACATGGTCGCGAACACTTTGGGCGGCAACGCGCAAGTGCACGGCCCGGTCGTCCAGGCGCGGGACATCACCGGCGGAATCCACGTCCACCAGATGCCGCGGCCGGCCGCGCCGGAACGTCCCATCCCGCGTCAACTCCTCCCCGTCCCCGCGCACTTCACCGACCGGCAGCGGGACCTGCGGGCACTGGACGAGCTGCGCGACGGACGGGAGCCGGGCGTGGCCCAGGTGATCGTGGTCAGCGGCCAGGCCGGCGTCGGCAAGACCGCGCTGGTCTCCCGGTGGCTCGGCTCCCGCACGGCGGAGTTCCCCGACGGCCAGCTCTACGTGGCGCTGCGCGACGGCTCGCCCGGTGACCCGGCGAGCGCGGCGGAGGTGCTCGGGTACCTGCTGCGCGCCTTCGGCGAGACGGTCGAGCCGACCGGCCTCGCCGAGCGCGCGGCCCTGTGGCGCTCGGTCACCGCGGCCCGCCGGTTCGCCGTCATGGTGGACAACGCGCTGACCGCCGCGGACGTGCGCGCCCTGCTGCCCAGCGCGCCCGGCAGCCTCGTCCTGGCCACCAGCCGGCACCGGCTGACCGGCCTGGCCGTGGACGGGGCGGGGTTCTGCCGGCTCGACGTGCTCGGCCCGCGGGCGGCGGAGGAGTTGTTCGCCCGGGGCGCCGGGCGCGCCCGCGCCGAGCGCGAGCCGACGGCGGTGCGGGAGGTCGTCGCGCTGTGCGCCGGGCTCCCGTTGGCGATACGGCTCGCGGCAGCAAGGCTGGCCGCGCGCCCGGACCAGCCGGTGGCGTCGCTGCGCGACGCGCTGACCGCGGGCGCGGGGCTGCTGGGCGAACTACGAGCGGAGGGCACCGACACCGTGCAGACCGTCCTGGACGCGTCCTACCGGGCGCTGCGAGCGGACGCCGCCCACCTCTACCGCTGCCTGGGCCTGCTGCCCGCCACCCGGTTCGATCCGGCGCTGGCGGCCGCCGCGGCAGGGCTCTCCGACGCCGAGGCCGAGCGGCTGATCGAGGTGCTGGTCGAGGCGAACCTGCTGGAACCGGCGGGGGCCGGCCTGTGCCACTTCCACTCCCTGGTGCGGCTGCACGCCGCCCAGCGCGCGGAGGCGGAGGAGACCGCGCCGGCCCGCGAGGACACGCTGCGCCGCTACGTCGACTGGTGCCTGGCCATGGCCACGTCCGCCGAGGAGCTGCTCTCCCCCAGCCACCGCACCCTCCCGCGCGACTACCGCTTCCCGCCCCGGGCGGGTAGGGCGTTCGCCGACGAGAGCGCGGCCCTGGCCTGGCTGGAGACGCACCGCGAGGCCCTCACACCCGCGGTGCGGCTGGCGGCCCGCCACCAGTGGCACGCCGCCGCGTGGCAACTCGCCGACGCGCTGTGGCCGATGTTCCTGCGGCTGCGGCTGTACGACTCGTGGATATCCGCCCACGAGACCGGGCTCGACTCGGCGCGTCTGGACGGTGACACCGCGGGACAGGCGCGCATGCTCACCTCGGGAGGCATCGGGCTGCGCAGCGCCGGCCGTTACGACGAGGCGGCCCGGTGGTTCTCCCAGGCCCTCGACCTCGCCCGCGCCGAGGGCAACCTCCGCGACGAGGCGCAGGCCCTGAGCGGGCTCGGCAGCTCCTACCGGGGCGCGGGACAACCGGACCGCGCCGCGGCGGCGTACGAACGGGCCCTCGAACTGCGGGAGTCAGTGGGCTACCGCCGCGGCGCCGCGCTGTCCCGGCTGCGCCTGGGCGAACTCGCCCTGGAGCAGGACGACTTCGAGGGCGCCGCCGAGCGCCTGGGCCGGGCCCATCGGGAGTTGGCGGCGGGACACGACCCCTACGACGCGGCCCGGGCCCGTGCGCTCTTCGGGTTCGCCCTGTCCCGAGCCGGCCGCCGCGAGGACGGCGACCGGGAACTGCGGCTCGCCCTGTCCGAGTTCGAGGCGACCGGGTCCGACTACTGGCAGGCCAGAACCCTGGAGATGCTGGGGCGGCTCGCCGAGCAGGACGGTGACCTGGCCGCCGCGCGGCGGCAGTACGAGGACGCGCTGCGGATCTACGCCGCTGTCAGCCCGGTCGATTCCGAGCGCGCGGAAGGGCGCCTTCGGGATCTGCCGCCGCCCGAAGACGCCTCGTCCTGACGCGGGTTCGGGTTCGCGCAGGTAGGTGCGGTTACTGATCAATGGAGTTCGGTGCGGGTCGGTGGGAGCGCCCGCCGGTCGGGGCGGCGCCCGTGGGTGCGGGGCGGTGCGGGTCGGGTTGAGCGCCCGCCGATCGGGGCGGCGCCCGTGGGTGCGGATCGATGCGGGTCAGGCTGAGCGCCCGCCGATCGAGACCGCCCCGTGAATACGGGGCGACGCGGGTCGGGTTGAGCGCCGGCCGGTCGGGGCGGCGCCCGTGGGTGCGGATCGGTGCCGTGGGTGCCGGCCGGTGCGGGTCGTTTGCGTACGTGCGGGTCAGTGCTGCTGCGGGTGCCGGCCGATGCGGGAAGTACGCATCGGCGCGGCCTCGTTCACGCCGGGAGGCGGTCGCCGGGTGGCGCGCCCGCCGGCGGGGCCGGGTGCGGCCTGAGCCGCACCTGACCGCCCTGCGGCGCCCGCGGCCCGGCGGGCGCCGAGAGGCAGATCGCCCTCACGCCGGCCCAGGAACCGCCGAGCACGAGTTCGGCGTGCAGGCACGACACGGCCACGGCCAGTTCGTCGGCCGTCGGCGGGCGCTGCCCGGCCGCCGGGGCCACGGCCACGCACTGGCCGTCGCGGGCCGTCGCGACGCAGCCGCCGCCGGTGGTGGGAACCGCCGCCACCAGGCAGCCGGGGAACCGCGCCAGCATCTCGCCGGCCACCCGCACCGCCGTATCGGGTCGGTGCGCGCAGCCGAGCATGAGGATGTCCGCCCGCTCCGTCCACGGCGAGCCCGCCACCAGTTCCGCGTTCACGTGCTCGTCGACGACCTTGCCCGGTGCGGGCCGCCCGCCACCCGGCAACCGCCGGACGGTGACCCGCGGGCACGCAGACTCCCGCACGACGATCAGCCGGTCGGGGCGGCTCGCACCGCCTGCCTCCTGCCGCCGGTACACGGCCACGACGGCGCGGCGCGGCGCCGTACCCCTTCGCCGCGGCGTCATGCCGCCTCACCCCTCGCGTCCGCCGTCCACCGGTCCAGCGGCGCGGGCGCCGGAACCGGCTCGGGCGGCACCGGGTAGGCGGGCCGCCCGATGCCCAGCAGCCCGTAGACGAGCGCGCGGACGTGCTGGTTGAACCGGCCGGGTTCGGAGGAGAGCCGGGCGGCCACGGCCTCGTACTCCGCGCGCCGGTACTCCTCTGCCGCGTACCGCAGTTGGGTCTCCAGCGGGCGGGCCGTCACCAGCGCCGGGGCGATCCGGGCGAGGGCGGCGGCCGGTGAGGCGTGGTGGACCCGGCGGTACGGGTAGCGGGCCAGCAGGATGGGTGCGGGTGTGACGGTGGCGTAGGAGGTGACCGAACCGTGGTCGCCCACGACCCAGTTCGCCGCGGCCACCAGCGCGCGCCAGTCGGCCTCCGGCGGCACCAGCGCGACGCCCCTGCGGCGGTAGTCGGCCAGCCACGCGTGCACCTGCCGCCAGCCGTGCCCCGCCCAGATGTTGGGGTGGGTGAGCACCGCCACACGGTAGCGGCGGCGCGGTAACTCGCTGAGCAGGCGCGGCAGTAACTCGTCCAGCGCCGAGAAGGACGCGCCCGGGCCCCATGTACTGCAGACCAGCACCAGTTCCTGCCCGGTGCGGAGCCCGAGCGCGGCCCGGTACTCCTCCCGGTGCGGCACGCTCGCCACGAGCCGGTCGTACACCGGGTCGCCCACCACCGTGGCCACGGGCACGCCCTCGGGGCAGTTCCGGGCGAGCGTCGCCAGGTCGTCGCGGTGGGCCAGGGCCACCGCGGCGGGGATCACCCGCCCGTCCCGGGTGAGGTTGTCCCGGCTGAGCATGCCCGGCGGGCGCTCCTGGCCGGGCCGGCCGCGCCAGACCCGCTGGACCTTGATCTGGCCGGCGCCGTGCGATAAGAGCACGAGCGGCGCGCGGACCTGGTCGATGTGCTCCCAGCCCGCCGCGAGCGCCAGGTCGAACTCGCCCCGCACCGCCTGCTCCCACGGGATCACCGGGGCGCCGAGCCGGCGCAGGAACCGCGTCACGCCCTCGCTGAAGGCGTGCGGCGCCACGGTGAAGAAAAGCTGCACCCTCATATCGGAATCGAACATCGGGATGATGTCCGAAAGCCGCTGAGCGTACGTCAGCGTCGTCGCGATCACCAGTACTTTCTTGCAGCCGCGAACCGTCATCCACTGCTCGCGTTCCCAATCCATCGGCCTTTCCGGGCCGATTTCGGCGTGCATAGAAACTCCCCCTCCGCCTGCCCGGACCCCGTGATCCGGGCGACTCGACCCCACCCGCGCCGACGGTTTCGGCGCACCTGATCGGGCCGTGTCGGGGAATTACCCGAGGGGTTCGGAGGATTCCTTGCAGGGAGCTTGCAGCGGCCTTGACGCCCGGGTGCGGGACCCCCACCCCACCCGGCCCGCGCGGTCCTGCGGGGCGCCCGAGGGCCCCGGAACCGCTGGCCAGTGGTTGTCCGGGCCGAGGGGTGCCGGAGCCGCCGTCAGCAGGTCCGCATCCTATCGCGCCCCTTGCGCCAACTGCCTCATGGGCCAAGGGCGTTAGGCGCCAGGTGATCCTTAGGCTAAGCTCCCCACGCATCAGCTGGAGCCGACGGACCGGCGCCCCCATGGGCATGCCTGGCCAAGCTTGCCCCGCCCGGAAGCCGCCTCCTCTGCAAGCAGCGTGCGATCACCGTGGCTTGCGCTCGATTGCGCTGCCTTGAAATCCACGCGTCAACTCAGATGAAGCTCTTTGGAGAACCACGTCCGTGAACAAGCCTGTCTTCTCGCCGCGTCTTCTGGCCGTTTCCGCCATTCTCGCCGGCGTGCTCTCCGTGGGGTTTCTCTCCACCACCGCGGAAGCCGCGACCCCGCCCGCGATGGCGAAGGCGATATCACCGAGCGTCTGCATGTCGTACCTCGTCGGCACGAACCAGGCGTAGTTCGACTCCGGCGGGTGAGGGCACGGCGCCCTCACCCGCCATCCTTGTCACCGCGTGAGCGTGAAGTGCCAGTGGCCCGAGGTGACGGCGTACCGGGCCGTGGTGGGGGTGAGGCGCGACAGGTGGGCGCCGGGGGTGGAGTGGAGGTGGGGGGCGGGGGAGCCGAGGAGGGGGACGGTGACCGTGGCGGTGGCGTTCGCGGGGATCGTGACGTCGAGTACGTAGGAGCGGGCGGTACGGGTCCAGGTCGAGGTGACCGGGCCGCGGACGGTCTGCACCGAGGCGGAGACGTGGGTGAGGCCGGTGGGCACCTGGGGTGCGACCGCGAGGGTGCCGTAGCCCGCGCTCGTCGCGCTGATCCCGCCGAGCACGGAGGTGAAGGAGGCGTTGATGCCGCTGAACATCGCGTGGTCGTGGGACTCCATGCTGGAGTCGTAGGTCCACTCCTCCCAGTCGGTGGTGGCCCCCTGGGCGATCTCGTACCCGAAGCCGGGGTACGACTTCTGGTCCAGGACGCTGGTCGCGAGGTCGGTGCGGCCGATGGCGGTGAGCGCGTCCATCAGGTAGCGGGTGCCGAAGATGCCGGTGTCGAGGTGGCCCTGGTTGGTGACGGTGATGGTGTGGACGAGCTGGTCGCCGACGGCGGTGAGGTCGGCCGCGGGGACCATGCCGAAGGCGAGCGGCAGGATGCTGGTGGTCTGCCGGTCGTCGGCGTAGCCGTCGTGTGCGGAGTTGAGGAACGCCGCGTTGAACGCGTCCTTGATGTCCGAGGCGAGGCCGGTGAAGTGCGCGGCGCCGGCGGTGTCGCCGAGCGCCTGGGCGGCCAGCGCGGTGTCGGACGCCTGGAGGTAGGACAGCGCGGTGTTGACCAGTGAGACCTCGCTGGTGCAGGAGCCGACACCCGGGCTGCCGAGGCCGCCGTTGACGCCCGGGCCGTAGACCGGCGGGCACCAGTCGCCGAAGCCGTGGTCGGCCGGCCAGATGTGCCCGGGGACGTCGGTCGCGTTCTTGTCGACGAACGCCTTCATCGCCGGGTACATCGCGGCGAGCGTGGCCTTGTCGCCGTACTGCTGGTAGAGCGTCCAGGCCAGCGAGATCTGGTCGCCACCCATGTCCGGGTTCTGCGCGTTGCCCGCGTCGTTGGGCAGCGCGGTGCCCGGCGGCATGTCGCGCAGGTAGCTCGCGTAGAAGCGGTCCATCGCGAACTCGCTGGTGGAGGCGTCGTGGTACGCCTGCACGTCCATGCCCGGGGGCGTGCGTTCGTCGCGGACCGGGTTGTCGGTGGGCAGGCTCATCGAGTTGTTGAGGATGGTGCGCTGGTTGTTCTGCCAGATCCGATCGAGCGTCGGGTCGGAGGAGTCGAAGGTGGCGGTGGACGCCACGTCCGCGTGCACGACCCGTCCCGAGATCGAGTCGAGGGTGGGCGTGCCCGGGTAGCCGGTGACCTCGATATAGCGGAACCCGTGGTAGGTGAAGCGGGGTTCGTACGTCTCGGTGCGGCCGGTGCCGGCCAGCGTGTAGCGGTCGGTGGCGGCGGCGCTGCGGTTGGTCCTGGTGTCGAGCATGCCGTCGGCGCCGACCTCCTCGGCGGTGCGCATCCGCACGGTGGCGCCGGCCGGGCCCTTCACCCGCAACTGCTCCCAGCCCGCGATGTCCTGGCCCAGGTCGTAGACGTAGACGCCGGGCTGGGGCTGCGTCACGCGCACCGGGCGCAGCGTCCGCGTGACCCGCACCGGCGGGACGTCGTCGGCGACGAGGCTGCCGCCGGGCGCGGCGACCGCCGTCACCGGGTGCTGGTCCGAGGTGGCGAACCCGGGGCTGTCCCAGCCCGGTTGGGCCTGGCGCGCGTCGTAGGTCTCGCCGCCGTACATGTCGTCTGCGGTGATCGGGCCGTTCGACCAGGTCCAGCCGGAGCCGGTGGTGACCGCCTGGCGGGTGCCGTCGGTGTAGGTGACCTCCAGCAGCATCGTCGCCTGCTTCGGGCCCAGCCACCGGAAGCCGTACGGGCTGAACCGCGGCCCGTAGCCGTTGCCGAGCCAGATCCCGACCGCGTTGGCGCCGGAGCGCAGTTGGGAGGTCACGTCATAGGTCTGGTACAGGTCCCGCTGGTCGTACGGGGTGTCGGCGGGGCTGAGGACGTCGTCGCCGATCTTGTGGCCGTTGACGTGGAGTTCGTACAGGCCCAGGCCGTCCACGTAGGCGCGGGCACTGGCGATCTTCTTGCCGCCGAGCGTGAAGTCGTGGCGCAGCATGGGGGCGGCGGGGCTGGTGTCGAGCAACTCGATGCCGGAGGTGGGCTCCAACTGGCCGTTGTCGACCTGTGCTTGCGGGAAGGACGGGTCGGGGTCGGCGGCGAAGTCGTCGGAGAAGAGGGAGTTGCCGTCGAGGCCGTGGACGGCGAGCGCGCCGTAGAGCGAGTCCTCGGTCGAGTCGCCGACGCGGAAGCCGATCGTGCCCTGGGTGAAGGTGTGGTCGGTGAGGGTGTTCACCAGGGTGCCGTCGATCCAGGTGCTGATCGTCGGGCCGTCCGCCTCGATCCTCAAGTGGTGCTTGTCGCCCACGTTCTGCTGCGTGATCACCTGGCTGACGTCGACGTCGGGCACGATGTGGCTGAAGGAGCCGCCCACTTCGGCGTGCGGGCGCAGCATGACCTTGCCCGGGTCGACCTCGGAGTTGATCTGCCACATCAGCAGGTTGCTCGCGTCCTGCGCGCGGAAGAGCACGCTCGCCGCGCCCTTGCGAATGGTGAGGTCCACGTCCAGGTCGAAGTCCGACCAGTTGCCCTGCCCGGCGGTGTCCGGGCTGATCCACTGCGCGCCCTGCCAGTCGGCCGCGTGCAGCAGCCCGGTCTCCCACCAGGTGGACGGCGCCCAGCCGGACCCGGCGCCCTGGCCGTCCCACACCTGGACCGTCCAGAAGTAGCGCTGCGAGGAGCGCAGCGCGGGACCGCCGTACGGCACGCCCACGGACGCGGCCGAGCCGACCTTCCCGCTGTCCCACACGTCGGCGCGCCCCGGCGTGAGCCGGTCCTGCGTGCTCGCCACGAGAATCCGGTACGCCGTCTGCCGCGCGCCGTTGACCGGCGAGCCCAACTGCCAGCTCAGGCTGGGGTGGGCGTCGTCGATGCCCAACGGGTGTGCCGTGTAGTCCGCCTGAAGGTCCGTCACCTTCAGCCGTGGCGACGCCGCGTGGGCGCCCGCGGCCGGCAGGAACAGCGCCAGTACGGCGCAGAGCAGCGCGGCCACGGCGCCGCGGCTTCTCCCCCGGCCCCGGCCGGCCCCGGCCCGGCTCCCCCGGGTACGGCCCCGGGCCCCGGTCGGGACCGCGGCCGAAGCCGTTTCCGGCTTCTGCGTTGACGGCGACACTGCGGCACCTCCGGGGCGGGCGGCGAGGAGAAACGATTGCTTGAATCGATTCAAGCCTCATGTACGTCGGCGACGTTACATCAGGCGGTTCGGCGCGTACAGAGGAAGCGCGGGCGGTCCGTCGGCGGCCCTATGGGGGGAACCGGTGGTGCGGGGTGCCACGGGCGCGTGGGGATCGGGGCGCGCGGGACCGTACGGACGGGGGCGTGCAGGCGCGGGGTCGCGCCGCGCCGACCGTACGACCGGGTGCCGGGGCACGCGGGACCGATCCGCGCGGGACCGTACGATCGGGCGCCGCGGGACCGTACGTTCGGGTCGCGCCGGCCCCGTACGATCGGGCGCCGCGGACTCGTACGATCCGGTCGCGCCGGACCGACCGTACGATCAGGCCGCGCGGGCGCGGCGGATCAGGTCGCGCGCCAGCCGGTCCACGTGGTGACGACGACCTCCACGACCTCGCCGGACGGCGGCCGATCCGCGTAGTGGCGCGGGTACCTGGCCACGAGCAGGGCGGTCAGGCGCGCCGCTTCGGCGGACCGCGCGGCGGGGGGCAGCACCCGCGCCCGCCCGTCCGCGCGGGCCCACCACAGCCGGTCCCAGTCCTCGTGGTAGCCGTCGACGAGCAGCGAAACCGCCGCATTGGCACGGATGTTGGCGAGTCGTTTGAGCCGGGGCGAACGCTTGGGCTTGTGGTCCACCGCCATGGCCAGCCGGTCCCCGGCCACCGCGAAGACCGCCGGGACCAGGTGCGGGCGGCCGGCGGCGTCCACGGTCGCCAGCCGGGCGATCGGGGACGCCGCGAACCGTTCGCGTGCCTCGGTTCCGCTCAGCGCGGGCATCAGCTGAAGCGGCCCGCCAACTCGGCGCAGCGGTCGAGATGCGCGAGGGCGGCCGGTTCGGGGTCGGACGGCAGGTAGAACTGCACCCGCTCGACGCCGAGTTCCGCGTACGCCTCGATCGTCTCGGGCTCAACGGGCGCCGCGTAGACCGTGACCGGGACGTCGCGGCCGGCCAGGGCGCGCAGTTCCTCGATCCGCTCCTTCAGCACCTTCGGCGGCAGGCTGTTGGCGAGCCAGGCGTCACCGAGTTCGACGACCCGGGGGAAGGCGCCCTGGCCGCCGCCGACGTAGATCGGCGGGTGCGGCTGCTGGACCGGCTTCGGCCACGCGTAGACGGGGTCGAAGTCGACGAACTCGCCGTGGAACTCGGCTTGTTCCTTCGTCCACAGCTCGATCATCGCGCGCAGCCGCTCGTTGGCGAGCCGGCCCCGGACGGCGGGGTCGGTGCCGTGGTTCGCCATCTCCTCGCGGTTCCAGCCGACCCCGATGCCGAAGACGACCCGGCCCCCGGAGATCAGGTCGAGCGAGGCCACCTCCTTCGCCGTGTGGATCGGGTCGCGCTGGGCGACGAGCGCGATGCCCGTGCCCACCAGCAGCCGCTCGGTGACGGTCGCGAGCGCGGCCAGCGCCACGAACGGGTCCAGGGTGCGGTAGTAGATCTCGGGCAGTTCGCCGCCGCCGGGGTAGGCCGAGCGGCGGTCCGCCGGGATGTGGCTGTGCTCGGCGATGAACAGCGAGTCGAACCCCCGCTCCTCCAGGGCCCGCCCCAGGGGCGCGGGGCGGATGCTGCGGTCGGTGATGAACGTGGAGATCCCGAACTTCATACAGCTGGCTCCTCATCGCTCTTTCGCGCGGAGCGCTACGCTCCGGCACTCCCCGTACAGGAATATCACCCGGAGGCCGTGGATCACGACGCCGACGTCCCGGAGGGGGCCGCGACGGTGGGGCCGCACCGGGGGCGCCGTACCGGCGGGCAGGTCGACGCCGGAGTGGACCATCGGCGAGCACGTGCGTGCCGTCGGCATTGACGGAGCCCCACCCGGCGGCCACTGGACCCCGCCGGCGTGCTGCTGTCGATCAGCGGGCTCGTGGCGTTGGCCTACGGGCTGATCCGGCAGGTGGCCGCGTGGAGTCGTACCGACCCGCTGCCGGCTGGAGGTCGTCGGGGTCGTCGACGAGGTGGCCGCTGTACGTGCCGTGGGCGCAGGCGAAGGTGCGGCGTCGGGGAAGCCGAGCGGTTCGAGGGCGCCGCGCAGGGGGGTGGCCGTCCGTTGGACGCCGTCTGCGCATCGGCACTCATGGCCTACGGCGTCCGCGTTGTCAGAGGTCGCGGTAGAGCGCGTCGATGACACGCCGGTCACGGCTGAGTCTGTCGGCGGCACCGGTGTTCCCGTTGAAATACAGGGAGACGGTGAGGCCGGCTTCAGGATCTGCGAAGACCAGGCACGCCGTTCCTCCCAACGCGCCAAAGGACGCAGGCGAGGCAGGTCCGAAGTTCTCAGCGGCGAGGACCATGCCCAGTCCCCAGCGCCGGGCGCACCCGGCGGACTCGTCGATCAGCGTTGGCGGTCGCTGATCGGTGACCAAGGCGGCACAGGTCTCGGGCGAGAGGACACGTCGGCCGTGCCGTGTACCAACCTGCCGTACCATCTCGCAGATCTCCGCGGCATCACCGAACGGGCCCGCCACGCAGGCGCTGGGATACCCCATGCTGACGTCGAAACGCGCGACGCGGGAGGCCAGTTCGGCCGGGCCGAACCACGGCACGTCGACGACGTCGGCGCCGGGAGGAGCCCCCAGTCGAGAGGTCAACCGCAGGGGCGCAGCGACCTGTTGGTGCAGGAAGTCCGCGAACGGTCGCCCGCTGCCCCGTCGTACGATCTCGTCGAGGAGCAGATACCCGGCGTGGCCGAGGTAGGCCGCTCGGGTGCCAGGCGTCCAATCGGGGTCGGCGTCACCGCGCAGCACCAACTCCAGCAGGGCATGCCTGCCGTCGGCGAACCGTCGGCCGGTCTCACGGTCGACGGCCCGCAACGGCGCAGTGTGGGTCAGGAGATGCTCGATGCGAATGTCATCCTTGCCAGGTCCGGCGAACTCCGGAAGGTGCTGTACGACGCGATCGTTCGGGTGCAGCAGGCCCAGTTCCCAGGCGCGGGCAACGGCCACGGTCGCCGCCAGCTTCGATGCCGAGAACCACGGCACGACAGTGTCCGCCGCCATCGCCTGAGTCGAAGTGGCGTCACCGACAGCGAGGTCCAGGACCTCCTCGCCGTCATGCAGCACGCGCAGTGCGGCACCGAGGCAACGCCCCTGCGACACGACCTCGGCCAACGCTCCCTCGACCGCGTTAAATTGAGTCATCGTCGCATCATCCACGGGCCGGTGCGGGAGACGCAGCCCCTACGCGGGCGGCGAACATCGGCGAACATGTCCGGGGAAGGCCCCCGACGAACTGGGGCCCGAGGGTACGGGGCAACTCCCCGGTACGGGGCGGCTTCCGCGGACGTCCCGGCTCACCACGTCAGCCCACCACGTCGACGCACGGCAGCGGCTCACCACGTCGGCCCACCGCGTCGGCTCACCGCGTCAGCCCACGACATCAGCTCACCTCATCGGCCCACGACATCCGTTCACGGCACCAGCACCAGGCGACCGCGCAGGCCGCCCGCCGCCAACCTGCGGTGCGCCTCGGCGACTTCGTCCAGTGGCAGGACGTCGGCGACCCGGGGACGCAGCCCTGCGGCGGCCAACTCGGCGAGGCGGGAGCCGTCCGCGCGAATCCAGACGTTGCCCACCCGGATGCCGCGCAGCGGCGTCGGCGCGTTGCCCAGCACACCGACCAGCGAGCCCCCGCCGCGCACCGCGTCCAGCACCGGCATGCCCACGGACGCCGCGTCGACCGCGGCGTGCACACCGCCCGGTACCAAGTCGCGTACCGCGGGGGGCAGATCCGCGGTGCGCGGCACGAAGAACTCCGCGCCGAGACCGCGCACCAACTCCTCGTCGCCGCCGCCCGCGACCGCGACCACCCGCACGCCGGCCAGCGCGGCGAGCCGCACCGTGTAGCCGCCCACCGACCCGGCCGCTCCGGTGACCAGCAGCGTGTCGCCGGGCTCGACGCGAGCGATGTCGAGCGCCTGAGCAGCGGTGAGCCCGCCCAGCGGCAGGGTCGCGGCAGCCACCAGGTCGGTGCCCGCCGGCACCGCGGCGACCGCGTCCGCGTCCAGCACCACGTACTCGGCCTGCGTCTTGAGCGGCAGCGCCAGCCGGTCGGACAACCCGATCACCGCGTCGCCGGGTCGGAAGCCGACAACCTCGGGCCCGAGCGCGTCGACGGTGCCGGCGACATCCCAGCCGAGGCCGATGACCGCCCGCTCCGGGAGCAGGCCGCCCGCCGCGAGCGCGCCGGAACGGGTCTGGAGGTCCACCGGGTTGACTGCCGCGGCGGCGACCCGAATCCGGACCTGGCCGGCACCCGGTTCCGGCACGGCCACCTCCGCCACCTCAAGGACTTCCGGGCCGCCGAAGGAACGAACGATCACAGCTCTCATGACCACGAACCTAGGGAGTGTTACTCTCCATCGGGAAGTACGCACTTCGGAGTGCCTACCCGACCCGGGAGTGCCATGGCCACCCGCACCGCCGCCCAGCGCCGCGCCGACGAGCGCGCTGCCTACGACGCCTACCTCGCCACCTGCCCGGCCCGCCAACTGCTGGACCGGATCAGCGACAAGTGGGTGAGCCTGGTGCTGAACGCGCTGGCCGACGGGCCGCGGCGGTACAGCGACCTGAACCGGATCATCGCCGGGGTCAGCCAGAAGATGCTCACCCAGACGCTGCGGACGCTGGAACGCGACGGCCTGCTCACCCGTACGGTGACCCCGTCGGTGCCGGTCCGGGTGGACTACGGGCTCACCCCGCTCGGCCGCAGCCTGCTCCCGGTGATGACCGCGATCAAGGCATGGGCCGAGTGCCATATCGAGGAGGTCCAGAGCGCCCGCACGGACTACGACCAGGGCGTGGCAGCGGCGCCGCCCGTACCCGGTCCGTGAGCCGCGGGCTCGGGTCCCCGGGAATCACGGCATCCGGAGTCAGGGCCACCGGAATCAGAGCGACCCGTGAGGTGGGCGGCTCGCGCGGGTCCGGGCGTTACTCGTAGCGGTACTTCAGCGAGTCCGCCTCCGCCTGCTCGATGTCGGCGATCGTCAGTTCCGGCCTGCGCAGTTGGGCCAGCGTCACCTCGGCCGAGGCCGGCTGGGCGTCGGCCGGCAGCCACTCCTCCGGCTTCCAGGCCGCGCTGCGCATGAGCGACTTGGGGCAGTGCGGGTAGACCTCCTCGATCCCCAGCACCAGCGCGCTGGCCGGCGGCTTGCCGACGGCGGTCAGTTGGGAGAGCAGTTCCGGGCGGGTGGAGACGCAGGCCCGGCCGTTCACCCTGAGCGTCGTGGTGCGCCCCGGGATGATGAACAGCAGCCCGGCCCGGCCGGTGGCGATGACGTTCTGCAGGGTGTCCAGCCGCTTGTTGCCGGTCGCGTCGGGTATCGCCACCGTCCGTGCGTCCAGGACGGCGACGAACCCGGCGGGGCCGCCGCGCGGGGAGACGTCGCAGTTGCCGTCGGCGTCCGCGCTGGCGACCAGGACCAGCGAGGAGCAGCCGATCAACCGGCGTGTCTGCTCGGTGAGTTCGTTCATCTGCTTGCGCACGGCCGCGTCGCTGGGCGGCTGGTAGATCCGACGTAGCGCGTCCTGGTCGCGCACGGCGTCGAGACGGAGTGAGTCGAAGGCGCTGCCGGCAAGGGACGTCGTCATGCCATCGACCCTAACCGGCCGCCCCGCGCCCGCACTTGGCCGATGCACGTGGAGTCGTGGCAGACGTGGAGTCGTGCAGACGCGGGGACGCGGAGACGTGGGGACGGCACCGCGAGCGGGCACTCAGCTCCACCGGACATGGAAGTCGGTGGCCAGCGAACCCAGCGCGTCCAACTCGGCGGCCAGCGCGGGCGCGGACACCTCGATCGGCTGCCCTTCCACCAGCGGCGCGGAACGGTAGATCTTGCGCAGCGAGAAGTCCCCGCCGCAACCATCCCCGCGGGCATGCCCGACCGTCACCCGCAACCGGTGCGGCTCGTACCGGATCATGGCGCTCTCCGCGCGCGTGGCGGCGCAGGCGTCGAACGCGGACCACAGCTGCGGATCGGTCATCCGGGCCAGCCGGTCGGGGGTGAGGGTGGTGTGGTCGAGCAGCCGGCCTGCCAGCCGCCGGACCACCGCGACCGGACCCACGTTGTCCCACGAGGTATGCAGCCGGGCCTCCGCGCAGACCAGGCCGACCAGTGACGCGGCGCTCTCGCGGTCCGCCGACACCGCGGCGTCCTTGAGGACGAGCCGGCCCAGCAGCACGGCGGGATCGGCATCGAGACGTCCGGCCGCGCGTCCGCTGCGCACGTAGGAGTCGAGATGGTCGAGGTTCAGCAGCCCGGAGCGGTTGGTGAGGGGCGAGGCGGGCTGCCCGCCGAGCGCGACGGCGACGTCCTCGGCACGGATCGCGTACTGCTCCAGCACGCCACGGATCGGGTCGGTCCGCAGCAACCGCAAGCCGATGGCGTGGTGGTCGAGGCCGCGGACGCCTTCGAAGGTGTGGCTCAACGGCAGGTGGCCGATGTCGTGCAACAGCGCGGCGACCCGCAGGAGTTCGTCCCGCGGACGGAAGTGCGCGACCAGCGCGAGGACACCGAGGGTGTGCTCCAGCCGGGAGTACGACTGCAAGGTGCTGATCGTCGAGGCCCCCGCGTGTGCGACGAAGTGCAGGCGCCGGAGCGGCTCGGTACGCAGCAGGTCGACTTCCACGGGGGTCAGGCGCACGGGTACTCGCCAGAGCGGGTCGGTGAACTCCGCGGCCAGGCCCACGACGTTGGTCGGGACGGGCCGGGCCCTCTCGGCCCCGGCGCCCTGCGACGCGCTCTGATCCTTCCGGCTGTCCACCCGGTCACTTTAGGCCGGACGGGCGGTGGGACGGAGGAACCTATGGGCGGATACGGGGATACCCGGACCCGCGGACGCCGTCCGCGCGTCGCCGACGCGTCACTGCGGCGGGGTCGGGGCCGGCGGCGGGAGCGGGTCCGTGAAGTGGATCGCGGGGGTGAAGTTGGCGCGGCGGGCCGCGCGGCGGAACGTGGTGAGGACGGCCGGGCCGGCGACGAGGACGCAGACGAAGTTGGTGACGGCGCGGCCGGTGTCCCAGCCGAGGGAGGTGGCCGCGTCGAAGGCGAGGTAGCGGTGCCACTGCTCGGTGAAGGGCAGGCCGGGCAGGTAGGCGAGGGAACTGCCGGGGTCGAGCGAGAAGGGCCAGAAGGAGAGGTTGAGCAGGAAGCCGAAGAGGTAGCCGGACGCGGAGCCGTAGACCGCCAGCATCAGCACTTCCCGTTTGCCGCGGGCGCGCGGGAGGAGGCCGGCGAGCATGCCGACGAAGGCGCAGCCGAACATCTGGTACGGCATCCAGGGGCCGACGCCGCCGGTGAGGAGGGCGGAGGCGAACAGCGAGGTGCAGCCGAGGGTGAAGCCGAAGCCGGGGCCGAAGACGCGGCCGGCCAGCACCAGGACGAAGAAGACGGTCTCCACGCCCGCGGTTCCGGCGCCGAGCGGGCGCAGGGCCGCGTTGACCGCGGAGAGCACCCCGAGCATGGCCAGCGCCTTCGCGTCGATGCCGCCGTCGGCGATCTCCGCGAAGACGACGGCGAGCACCAGGACGAGCAGCACCCCGAAGATCAGCGGCGGCGCGTAGGAGGCGCCGAACCGGCCGGGCGCGACGACGAACGGCCAGAAGAAGGCGACCGCCCCGATGAACGCGGCGAGCACCACGGTCACGGTGGCCATGGCGTGCAGCCGCACCGCGCTGGTGCGGCGCTCCCCGGTCGTACGGTTCCCCGCGGCCGCGTGGTCGTCCGCGGGCCGGGCGGCGGGCGCGCTCATCGGGAAGCCTTCGCCGTGCCGAGGTCGTCCAGGTCGCCGAGGCCGTCGAGCGCGGCGGCGACCTGGGGGACGGTGAGGTACGGCAGCGGCGCGAGGATCTTGGCGGTCTGCGGGGCGAACGCGGGCGAGGCGACGATGATCTCCGCCGTCGGGCCGTCGGCGACGATCTCGCCCTCGGCCATGACGATCACCCGGTCGGCGCTGGAGGCGACGAACTCGACGTCGTGGGTGGCGATCACGACGCTGCGGCCCTCGGCGGAGAGCGTGTCGACGATCTGGATGAGGGCCCGCTTCGCCTGGTAGTCGAGCCCGCGGGTCGGCTCGTCGAGCAGGACGACCGTGGGCGCGGTGGTGAGCTGGATGGCCAGCACCAGGGAGAGTTTCTGGCCCTCGGACAGGTCGCGGGGGTGGGTGTCGTCGGCGATGCCGGGCGCGAGCCGGTCGAGGATCGCCCGGGCCGCGGGCGCGCCCGCGGTGTCGGACTCCCGGTCGGCCTGGGCGAGTTCGGCGCCGACGGTCTCCAGGTAGAGCAGGTCGGTGGGGGTCTGCGGGACGAGGCCGATCGGGCCGCGCCGTTCGGCGGTACGCGCCCGGCGCCGGCCGAACCAGCCGCGCTGCGGGGGCTGTTCGGGGCCGACGGGGGCTGCCTCCTGCCCGCCCCCGACCCGTACGGTGCCGGCCTGGCGCGGGCCCGCGCCGTGCAGCGCCCACATCAGCGAGGACTTGCCGGAGCCGTTGCGGCCCATCAGCGCGGTGACCTGTCCGGCCCGCAGGTCGAGGTCCACCTCGCGGACGGCGATCACCTCGCCGTAGCGGACCACGACGCCCTTGGCGCTGAGCACCGGTACGGCCGGCTCGGCGGCGACGGGCTCGGCGGCGGCCGGCTCCGCGGCGGCGCGGTCAACGGCCCCCGCCTCGGGCGCCGTTGGGCGCGGCGGCGGCACCGGAAGCGGTGTGAGCCGTTCGCGCAGCGGCGCGGCGGCGCGGCGGGCGTCACGTACGGACAGCGGCAGCGGGTCCCACCGTGCGAGGCGGCCCAGGTCCACCACCGGGGGCGCCACCGTGGACGTGCGGAATACGGTGCCGGGCGGGCCGTCGGTGACGGTGCCGTCGCCGGTGAGGTGGATGACGCGGTCGGCGTACTGCACGACGCGTTCCAGCCGGTGCTCGGCCAGCACCACGGTCACCCCGAGGTCGTGCACGAGGCGGGTGACGGCGGCGAGCACGTCCTCGGCGGCGGTCGGGTCGAGCGCGGAGGTGGGCTCGTCCAGGACGAGGACGCGGGGGTGGGCGGTGAGCACGGAGCCGATCGCGACCCGCTGCTGCTGGCCGCCGGAGAGTTCGCTGAGCGCGCGGTGCCGCAGGTCGGCCAGGCCGAGCAGGTCGAGGGTCTCCTCCACCCGCTTGCGCATCACGTCCGCGGGAATCGCCAACTGCTCCATGGCGTAGGCGAGTTCCTCCTCCACGGTGTCGGTGACGAAACCGGCCGAGGGGTCCTGGCCGACCACGCCGACGACGTCGGCGAGTTCACGTGGCGGGTGGTGCGCGGTGTCGCGGCCGTCGACGGTGACCCGCCCGGCCAGGGTGCCGCCGGTGAAGTGCGGCACGAGGCCGTTGATCGTGCCGAGCAGCGTGGACTTGCCGGCGCCGGTGCGGCCCACCACCAGGCACAGTTCGCCCTCCTCGATCCGCAGGTCCACCGCCCGCAGCACGGGCGCGGCGGTTCCGTCGTAGCGGACGCTGACCTGGTCGAAACGGATCACAGCAGGGCCTCGCGGTGGTTGTCGTCGGTGTCCTGGGCGGAGGTGGGCGCGGGCGCGGAGTTCCCAGGCGCCGCGGATGTCCCGGCCTTGCCGGTCCTGCCGGATGTCCCGGTCCTGCCGGACTTCCCGGCCTTCCGGCCCGCCTGCTGGGAGGTGGCCGTCGCCCGGCCGGGAGTGCGCGCGGGCGGCGGCGCGGCGAAGGCGGCGACCCCCGCGAGCAGCACCGCGGCGGCGGGCAGCAGCGGCAGCGACGGCCAACGCAGCGGATACAGCGACGGGTTGAGGTCGCTCGCGCTGTACCCGACGGTGAGGAACAGCACGGCGGCGGTGGCGCAGCCGAAGCCGGCCACCACCCACTCCGCGGCGCGCCACGGGTCGGGCCGGTAGCTGGTGCGGCGTACCCGGCGACCGCCGAGCGCGAGCCCGGCGCAGCACAGCAGCGAGCCGGCCAGCATCGCGGGCAGGCCGAGCGCGCGCGGAGTGGTGCCGTCGAGCAGCCCGTAGACGCCGGTGCACAGGCCGAGCATGCCCACCAGCATCAGCGCGCCGGTCGCCCGGCGGGAGGCGCGGGTGGCGTTGCCGGCCCGGCCGTAGCCGCGCGAGTCCATCGCGGCGGCCAGGTACAGCGACCGCTCCAGCGCGTCCTCCAGCACCGGGATGACGATGCTGCGCAGCGCGCGCAGCCCCCTGGCCCGGTCCGCGCGCAGCCGGCGGGCGCGGGCCACCCGCTGCACGCTCTCGACGAGTTGGGGCGCGACGCTCATCGACACCGTGACGGCGACGCCGAGTTCGTACAGCGCGCCGGGCAGCACGCGCAGCGCGCGCTTGGGGTTGGCGAGGGTGTTGGCGGCGCCGATGCAGCACAGCAGGCAGGCCAGCCGCAGCCCGTCGACGGCCGCGGACAGGGTGGCCTCCAGCGAGACCGGGCCGCCGAGCTGGATTCCCGCGTACCAGTGGGGAGTCGGGATGTGCGGCAGCGAGAACATGATGTGGTCGGCGGGGGTGATGCCGGAGGCGAAGACGCAGCGGAACGCCACCCGGATCACGATCACCGTCAGGGCGAGCCACAGGTAGTACTTGAAGCCCTTCGCCCAGGGCGCGTCGGTACGGCGCTCGGTGACGACGTAGCCGAGCACGACCAGCACCAGGCCGAGCAGCAGTGGGTTGGTGGTGCGGCTGACCGCGGTGGCCAGGCCGATGCCCCAGATCCACCAGGCGATCGGGTGCAGGGTGCGCGGCAACCGCCGCCCGGAACCGGCCGGTCGAGCCGGTTGAGCCGGCTTCGCCGGGTGCGCCGGTTCGGTCGGCGGCCCCTCGGCGCCGGGACGCACCACGCTGCGGGTCACGACTACTCCGTCCGACGGCGGCGCCGCACCTGGACGACGGTCGCGCCACCGATCCCGGCCACCAGCACGGACGTCACCGCGATGGGAACGAACGAGCCCGAGGAGTGGTGGACGGCGGCCGTCGGCGAGGCATCCACCACCGGCGGAGCGGAGGACGACCGGGTGCCCGCTCCCGCGTCCGCGCTGGGAGTGGCGGAAGGCGGGCAACTCGGGGTGGCCGCGGGGGCCGGCGTACGGGTCGGGCTCGGCGTGGCCGTGCGCGTCGGCGTCGCGGTGCGCGTGAGCGTGGGCGTGGGCGTATCGGTGGCCGGGCAGCTCGGGCTCGCCGTGGGGGTCGGGCCGGTGCCCGACGGATGGGGCGAGGGACTGGCCTTGCCGCCGGTCCCGCCCTTCGTGCCTCCCGCCGCCGGATGCCCTCCGGACGCGGGCGGCGAGTGCGTCGCGGGCGGCTTCCCCGCGCCGCCACCGGAGGTCGAACTCCCGCCGCCGGAGGTCGAACCCCCGCCGCCGGTCGAACTCCCGCCCCCGGGCGCGGTGTTGTGCGCCCGCACGCTGTCCGGGGAGAACGTCGGCCGCCCCTGGGTGCCCGCGGTGTTCGTCGCGCCGAAGATCCACAGATCGACGCTGCCGGGCTTGGGGTGGTAGCTCATCGAGCCCAACTGGCTGTAGGACCAGCTGTTCTGGCCCGGGTCGGCGTGCCAGTACGACCAGTACGCGGTGGCCGGCGGCGTCAGCACGCACGCATCGTCCTTGCTGGTGGGGTACTGCTTGCCGCCCTGGTAACCGGCGTAGCCGATCCGGCAGATGAAGGCCGGGCCGTCGTGCTGGGTGCCCGTGGTCTGCCAACCGCCCTGGTTGAGCAGGGCGTAGCCGGTGGTGGGCGTGGTGCCGCACGAGCGCAGCAGCGGGCCGCCCCAGTGGCTGAAGTCCACCGCGAGCACCACGCCGGAGGTCGTCGTGCACGTGCTCATCGGCAGCGGGCTCGCCGCCGCGCTGCCAGCCCCGGGGCCGAGCCCGGTCAGCGCGGCCGCGCACAGCACCGCGAGCGCGGCCCCCACGCGGACGAACCGCTCCCGTACGCCGCGGCCCGAGCCGGGCGCCGCCGCCCGGCGCGTTCGGCTGGAGAACTTCCTCACTGGTGCCTCCCCTCGTCGGCCGACCTGCGGCGCAGGGCCGTCATCGCGGCGCCGGCGGCCAGCAGGATCGCGGCAGCGGCGGCCAGCGAGAGCACCGCCGTACCGGTCGCCGCGAGCGTGCCGCCGGAGGAGCCGCCGGAGCCCGAGCCGGAGTCGGAACCGCCCGACGAGCCGCCCGACGAGCCGCCGGACGCACCGCCGTCGTCACCGCCGCCGACCGCCGTGATCGGGCCGAGCGCGTGGGTGAGCGTGGTCAGCGGGGTGCCGGCGAGGGCCGGCACGGCCTGCGTGCTGGAGCGGACGTCGGAGTCGCCCGCGTCGGCGGTGATCCGGACGCCGCCGTCGGTGTTCTGCGCCGACACCAGGAACTCCTGCCCGCTGCGGGCGGGTTCGGGGCGGAGCCGGTCGGTGGCGAGCAGGCCCTGCACCGCCAGCGCGGTGGAGTTGGTGCTGACGCCGGCCGCGCCCTGGTAACCGCCGCTGCTCTGCTGCGCCTTGACGAGGTACGCCCGCGCGGCGGCGACCGCGTCGGCGTGCCCCGGCACCAGCGTGAGCGCCTGCACGGCGTACCCGGTGGTGTCCGTGTCGGACGTGCAGCCGGCGCCGGCCGCGATCAGCGTGGAGGAGAACCCGCCGTCCTTGCAATGGAGTTGGAGCAGCCGGTCGACCGCGGCGGGCGGTACGGTGACGCCGCCGCGGGCCAGCGCGAGCACGCCGAGGGCCTGCGAGACCGTGGAGTACGCCTGGGAGAAGTCACCCGGCGCGGTGCACGCGCCGTCGTCGGTGGCCGCGGTGCAGACGTGGCCGGTCAGCGTGGTGAGCAGGTCGAACCCGCCGAAGTGGTGCGGGTCCTGCCCCATCACCTCGGCGACCAGCGCCAGCTTGGCCGCCGAACCGCTGTACGGGCCGGGGTAGTCGGACGTGCCGTCCGGGTCGGCGTACTGCGCGACATGCCCGGCGAGGTAACCCGTCGTCTTGGTCAGCGCCTCGTCCTGGCCGCCGGTCGAGGCGAGCGCGAGCGAGAGGTCGGCGGTGAGGCCGTAGTCCGGGCCGTAGTCGTTGGCCAGGTGGTCGCCGCCGTCGAGTTGCTTGACGAGGTAGCCGGCACCGGCCACGGCCGCCTTCTGGTCGCGCAGGTCCCGCAGCAGCGTGCCGAAGGAGGTGCCGACCGCCCCGCCGAGCGCCTGCGTGGACGCGCGCAGGTCGGACGTGGTCTGGGCGGCGTCGGAGGCGACCCGGAAGCCGCCGTCCGGGTTCTGCTCGGCGGCCAGGAACGCGCGGGCCTTGGCGATCTGCCCGGTGTACGTGCCGCCGCCTGCGCCGTCCAGGCTGAGCCCCTGGATCGCGAGGGCCGCGGAGTTGACGGAGTCGCCGGCCGCGCCGTGGAACCCGCCGTTCGCCAGCTGCTTGGCCGCCAACCACGCGCCGCCCTTCGCGACGGCCCGCGCCGCCGCGTCGCCGGGCACCAGGTCCAGCGCCATCATCGCCATCGCGGTGCTGTCCGCGTCCTGGTCGCCGCCGGACGGGATCAGGCTCGGCCAGGCGCCGTCGGCGTCCTGGAGGCTCTCCAGGTAGGCGATCGGCCCGGCCGCCCGGTCGGCCTCGCCGGCCCGGATCTGCGCGACGACGCCGAGGGACTGGGAGAACACCGAGGTCGCGTAGGCGTAGTCGTCCTTGGCCGCGCAGCCGCCCGAGGCGTCGGCCTTCGCGCAGACGGTGGCGTCGAGCGCGGCGATCAGGTCGTGGCCGCCGAAGGCGCGGGGGTCGGCGCCGAGCACCTCGGCCGCCACCGCCTCCTTGGCGAGCGAGCCGCCCTGGGCGTAGGAGGTGCCGATCAGCGTCCACGCGTCGATACCGCGACCGCCGGAGTCCTTGCCGTGCTGGAGGAAGTCCGAGATCGACGCCAGGGTGTCGTCGGCGCCGCCGGTCGCGGCCAGGGCGAACAGGCCGTCGATGGTCATGCCGAAGTCGGCGAAGCCGGGCGAGGACTCGTAGGAGTGGCCGTCGACCAGGTTGTCGCCGTTGACCAGGTAGGCGACCCCCTTGGCCAGGTCCGGGCCGACCGCGGTCGGGGACTGCGAGGGCGGGGAGGTGTCCGACGGCGTGGTGGGCGCGGTCGCCGGCGGGGAGGTGGGCGGCGTGGTGTGCCGCGCGCCGAACGTCAGCGTGGAGAGGTCGGTGCCGGTGGCGGCGAGCAGCGCCGGGGTGGTGGCGTGGACGTCGGGGGCGCCGCCGGAGGTGTCCGCGGTGAATCCGCCGCCGTCGGACTGGCGGGCGACCGCCCAGTCGCGGGCCCTCACCGCCTGGTCGGTGTCGCCGAGCAGGCGCAGTGCCTGCGCGGCGGCCGCGGTGGTGGCGGTGTCCGCGGACGCGGCGCCGTACGGCACGAAGCCGCCGTCCGCGGCCTGCCGCCCGGTCAGGTAGTCGCCGGCCTTGCTCAACACATCCGCGGTACCCGGGAGTTGCTTGAGCGCGATGACCGCGTCGGCGGTGATCGCCGGGTCGGAGGAGCAGCGCTCGCTCGCGCCGAGCATCGAGGCGGAGAAGCCGCCGTCGGCGCACTGCATGCCGGTGAGCCGGGAGACCGCGGCGGGCGGCGGGGTGACGCCGCCGCGCTCCAGGGCGAGCAGCGCCAGCGCCTGGGTGTCCGGCGAGCCGACGCCGTGGAAGTCGCCGGCGGCGGTGCAGTTGCCCTGGCTGCCCGCGGCCGTGCAGACGTGGTCGGTGAGGTCGGCCAGCAGGTCGCGGCCGCCGACCTTGGCGGGGTCGGCGCCGAGGATCTCGGTGAGCAGCGCCAGGTTCGCGGTGGCGGCCACGCTCGGCACCGGGACCGTCGGGTCGGGGAAGAGGTAGTCGGCGAGGTGCGCGGTCAGGTACGCGTCGATCCTGCGGACGGTGGCCTCGGACCCGCCGGCCGCGGCCAGTGCCACGGCGGTGGAGTCGGTGGCGCCGAGGTCGGTGGTGTCCCTGTCGCTGTCGTACACGTGGTCGCCGTCGGTGAGCCGCCCGGTCAGCCACTTCGCCGCACCGGCCAGGTCCGCGTCGGCCGCGGCCGGGGGGCCGGCCGGCGACGTCGGCGGCGTGGCCGGGGGCGTGGCCGGCGGGGTGGTGGCCGAGGTGTCCTGGGCCCGTACGGAGTCGGGGGTGAAGGACGGGCCGCCGGTGGTACCGCCGGTGTCGGTCGGGCCGAAGACCCACGCCTCGACCTCGCCGTCCGCCGGGTGGTCGCTCAGCGCGCCCAGCGGGCTGTAGGTCCAGGTGTGCTGCCCGGCCGGCGCGATCCAGAACGACCAGTAGGCGTCGGCCGGCGGGGTGAGCACGCACGGCTCGTCGGCCGTCGTCGGGTACTCGGTGCCGCCGTCGTAGTCCGCGTCGCCGATCCGGCAGACGAAGCCGGGGCCGTCGTGCACGGTGCCGGTGGTGGTGAACCCGGCGTCGTGCAGCAGGTTCATGCCGGTGGTCGGGTTCGCGTCGCAGCCGCGGACGACCGGGCCGCCCCAGTGCGCGAAGTCCACCGCGACGACCGCGCCCTTGGTCGGCGTGCAGGCGCCGATCGGGTCGGCGTGCGCGGGCGCGGCGGCCGACACCAGGCCGGCCGCGACCGAGCCGAAGGTCAGCGCGGCCGCGGTGAGCAGCACGGCGGTGCGCGGCCGTCTGTGACGGCGACGCCTGGCGAGAACGAGCACGGGTGGCCCCCCGGTCCGGCCGGCGCGGAGCGCGGGCCACGGAGGGAAAGCCGGCACACGAACCGGCCTGTCGTCCGTGCCGTAGTCCTCGACGGCGAGCGTGACTTGCTGTTCAGCGCAGGTGGTCCGGCTCGCCCGCCTCGCGGTGGGCCTACGGTTGCGGGTCAGCGCCGGGTTTCGACCGGCTTCCCCTGGCTGCTGAATCGGAAATGCGTTTCATGGCACCACGCGGCGGCGCGTCCCGTCAACGTGACGGACCGTTGCCTTCACCACTCCCCCGCGGCCGCTGCCGCCGGCCCCCTCCACCGCCACGCGAGCCGAGCACGCCGGACGAGCCGAGCACGCCGAGCAATCCGCGCGAGCCGAGCACGCCGCGCGCGGTTGCCCCGCGACGGCACTCGCCCGCCGGTGCCCGCTGCTCCTGCTCCCCGACCGCGAACCGGTGCACCGTCGACGCCTCGCCGCGAACCCGAGCCGCTCGTAGAGCCGGTTCGCGGCGGCGCGTTCCGGGCGCGAGGTGAGGTCGACACTGCGCGCGCCGGCCTCCCGCGCGAGCCGCAGCGCGTGCCCGGTCAGCGGCGCCGCGACCCCCTGGCCGCGCGCCGCGCCGTCCACCACGACGTCCTCCACCCGCCCGCGCGGGCCGGAGGCGAGCGGCAGCAGCACCAGGGTCAGGGTGCCGACGATCTCGCCGCCGGACCGGGCGACCAGCACCGTGCCGGTCTCGCAGCCCACGATCCGCTCGACCGTCTCGCGGTCCAACGGCCGTAGGGATGAGGACAGTTGCGGCAGCAGGCGGCCGAACGCCGCCACCACCTCCGGGCTCGCGGACCGTACGACGTCGACTTCGACCCCGACCTCGACGCTCACGCAGCGGAGCTTGTCGATGCCCCCGAGAGCGGCCAGATAGCCACCTTGTCCAACAATCTTGGATGTGACTCACGGCGCCCATCGGCTCACTGCGCGATTTTCGTGCAGAGTTCTTGTGGGCTTGATTCGGCGGTGTTACGGTCACTCGCAAGTTGTTGGACAATCCATCGCTCGACGCGAGGAACCCCACGCGTCGGGCGCCACGCGGAGACGAGCTGAGCCGCAGCCGCAGCCGCAGTCGTCGAAATCCATCGAGACCCATCGGCAAGGCCACTCGAACGTGTACACGCGAGTGCCGGATCGCCTCACCCGAGCCGGTCAAGGAGACAGAGTTGTCGACCAACCAGCGGGACCACAGCGCGGAGGCACTCCGCTTCGACCACGTCACCCTGGAATTCCCCGGGGGACACCAACCGGCCATCGAGGACGTCTCGTTCAGGGTCGCGCGGCGCAAGTTCGTCGCCGTGATCGGACCGAGCGGGTGCGGCAAGAGCACGATCCTCAACCTGGCCGCCGGCCTGCTCCGCCCGACCAGGGGCGAGGTCCACTTCAACGGCGAACCCGTCACCGGGGTCAACTCCGAAGCCGCGTACGTGACCCAGAAGGCCAACCTGCTGCCCTGGCTCAGCGTGAAGGCCAACATCGGCCTGGCGCTGAAGTTCCGCAGGGTCCCCAAGGCGGAGCGCGACGAGCGGATCGCGCACTGGATCAAGGTGGTCGGCCTCACCGGGTTCGAGGACCACTACCCGCGCGAGCTCTCCGGCGGCATGCAGAAACGCGTCGCCATCGCCCGCGCGCTGATCTACGACCCGTCCATCGTGCTGATGGACGAGCCGTTCGGCCCGCTGGACGCCATCACCCGGCTCAAGCTCCAGCAGGACCTGCTCAATCTGTGGGAGGAGCAGGAGGGCACGCTCGTCTTCGTCACCCACGACCTCAACGAGGCGATCTACCTCGCCGACGAGGTGATCGTGATGTCCAAGGGGCCCGGGACGGTGCACCGCACCCTCGAAGTCCCCTTCCCCCGGCCCCGATCCATCGGGTCGCTGGTCGAGTCGCACGAGTTCTCCGAGCTCTACAACGACCTGTGGAGCCTGTTCAAGTCGGAGATCGACCTGTCCGACGCCTCCGCGTAAGGAACCGCAGTGATAACGATCAAGGAAGAGATCGACGTCCCGAGCCCGCGCGGCCGGGTCTGGGAGGTCGTGTCGAGCCCCTCGGACGTCGTGTCCTGCATCAGTGGCGCCGAGTTGGGCGCCGCCCACGACGACGGGTCGTTCGACGGTGCCCTGGTGGTGAAGTTCGGCGCGATCCGGGTGAGGTTCGCCGCCCGCATCCGGCTGGAGCTGGACGAGCCCGAGTCCGAGGGCCGGCTCACCGCCCGCGGCGGCGACGGGCAGGGGGCCACCCGCTTCCGCGGTGACGCCACCTTCCGCGTGGTCGACGGCGCCGCGGCCGGCAGCGCGCGGGTGCTGATGAACGGCGAGGTGACCCTCACCGGCAAGCTCGCGTCGCTGGTCGAGTCGGGCGCCGGGGTCGTGATCTCCAGGATGACCAAGGACTTCTCGGCGAAGCTGGTCGCGAAGTGCGCCGAGCCGGCCGCCGGCCAGGTGTCCGTGCCGGTCGGCGCCGCGGCATCCGGGCCGTCCGCCGAGCGGGCGGCAGCCGGCGCCGCCCCGCCCGTACCCGCCCCCGTGCCCGCACCGGCCGCCGCCCCGCCCCGTACCGGCCCGCTGCGCCGCTGCCTCGCCTGGCTCGCCCGCGTCCTGGGCCGGCGGCGGAGCCCGGCGGCACCGGCACCCGCGACCCCTACGGCCCCGGACCGAGCCGCCCCGCCCGCTTCTCTCCCGCACACCGCACACGCACCGCAGACGACGCAGACCGAGGAGGTCGGCAGTGGCAACGCCCCGGCTCAATAAGGTGATCGGCGCCCTCGAAGCGGGACAGCACGTCTTCGCGTCCTTCGCCGCGGCCGACCCGTCCGCCGCCCTGGAGTTCGGCACCACCGGCTACGACGCCCTGGTCTTCGAGACCGAGCACAAGCCCTGGGACGTGCCGGCGCTGCGCGACACCCTCCAGTACCTGCTGAACCGGCGGCAGATCTTCGGCGCCGACAGCGTGGCCCCCGCGCTCACCCCGCTGGTCCGGATACCGGTCAACGGCGCCGAGAAGGGGCAGTGGCAGGCCAAGCAGGCGCTCGACCTGGGCGCGTACGGCATCGTGTGGCCGCACATCTCCACGGTCGAGGAGGCGTACAACGCGGTCGCCGCCTGCCGCTACCCGCGGCTGCCCGACCGCCCCCGCCACGAACCCGCCGGCCTGCGCGGCGACAGCCCGGCCGCCGCGGCCCGCTACTGGGGCATCTCCAACGCGGAGTACTACGCGAAGGCCGACGTCTGGCCGCTGGACCCGGACGGCGAGATCCTGGTGGCCCTCATGATCGAGGACCAGCTCGCCATCGACAACCTGCCGGACATCCTCGACCAGGTGCCGGGCATCGGGCTGATCATCATCGGCGAGGGCGACATGAGCCAGGAACTCGGCATCCCGCGCCAGTACGACCACCCGCTGATGCGGGAGTGCAAGCGCCGCGTCCTCGACATCTGCGCCGCCCGCGGCGTCCCCGTCGGCCACCCCCACGTCACCGCCGACAACGTCAAGCAGGTGCTGGAGGACGGCTACCGGTTCCTGATGTCCATGCCGGTACGGACCTACCCCGGCCTGGAACTCGGCCGGACGCTGACCGGACGCGACTGACGGCTCCCGGTACCTTCCGGCACCTTCCACCCTCCCAAGCCGTCCCGCCTTCCCGCGCCCCCACGTTTTCACGCCCCTTCCCCGCCCTTCCCCGCCCTCCCGCGCCCTCGCGCGCCCGAAAACCTCCCACCGCCGGCCCTCCATGCCCGCGGCGCCCACCATCCACCGGCCCGCCGCGCGCCACGCACCACGCGAATCTCGGAGACTTCCATGCTCATCGACTGTCACGGTCACTTCACCACGGCCCCGGCCGCACTGGGGAAGTGGCGTGAACGGCAGATCCAGGCGTTCGAGGAATCGGGCGCGCGGCTGTCGCCCGCCGAACTCCGCATCAGCGACGACGAGATCACCACCGCCATCGAGCAGGGACAGCTCAGACTCCAGCGGGAGCGCGGCGTCGACGTCGCCCTCTTCTCCCCCGGCGCGGGCAAGATGGCGCACCACTACGGCGACGAGCAGACCAGCCTGGCCTGGTCGCACGTCAGCAACGACCTGATCGCCCGGGTGTGCGGGCTCTTCCCCGGCCGGTTCGTCGGGGTGTGCCAGCTCCCGCAGTCCCCGGGCGAGCCGCTGGCGTCGTCGGTCCGCCGCAGCGCCACCGAACTGCGGCGCTGCGTCGAGGAGCTGGGCTTCGTCGGCTGCCTGCTCAACCCGGACCCGTCGGACGGCTACTGGCAGGCGCCGCCGCTGACCGACAAGGTCTACTACCCGCTCTACGAGACGATGGCGGAGCTGGACGTCCCCGCGATGGTCCATGTCGCGATGTCGCGCAACCCCGCGCTCCAGGGCACCTGCGCGCACTACCTCAACGGCGACACCGCTGCCTTCATGCAGCTGTGCCAGTCGGACCTGTTCACCGACTTCCCGACGCTGAAGTTCATCCTGCCGCACGGCGGCGGCGCCGTCCCCTACCACTGGGGCCGCTACCGCGGGTTCATGCAGGACCAGGGGCGGCCGCCGCTGGAGGAGGCGGTGCTGCGGAACGTCTTCTTCGACACCTGCGTGTACCACCAGCGCGGCATGCAGCTGCTGGTGGACGTCGTCCCCGCGGAGAACATCCTCTTCGCCTCGGAGATGATCGGCGCCGTCCGCGGGGTGGACCCCGAGACCGGGCACCGGTTCGACGACACGAAGCACCTCCTGGACTCCATCGACACGTTGGCCGACTCCGACCGGCGGGCGGTGTACGGCGGCAACGCGCTGCGGGTGTTCGGACGGCTGGAAGGCGTGCTCTCCTCCCACGCCACCACGGCGGACCACGCCACGACCGCGAAGGAGAACGGCAAGTGAAGGTCTACGAGGCGCTCGCCGAGGCGTTCGTCAAAGAAGGCGCGACCGATGTCTTCGGCATGATGGGCGACGCCAACATGCACTGGATGAACGCCCTGCACGAGCGCGGGGTGAACCTGTACGAGGTGCGCCACGAGGGCTCGGGCCTGGGCATGGCCGACGGCTGGGCGCGCACCGCCGGCCGGCCAGGGGTGGTCACCACCACCAGCGGCCCCGGCACCGCCCAGCTCGCCACCTCGATGATCGTGGCCGCCCGCGCGCACACCCCGCTGGTCGCCTTCTGCGGCGAGACCCCGGTGGGCGACGAGTCAGCGGTGCAGTACCTCGACCAGCGCCGGTTCGCCGCCGCCATCGAGTGCGGCTTCGTCCACGTCTCCCGGCCCGACCTCGCCGAGGAGGCCGTGCAGCAGGCCTTCTACCAGGCCAGGACCGAGTCCCGGCCGGTGATGCTCAGCGCCCCCGTCGATGTGCAGGTCAAGGAGTACGAGGAGGCGGGGCCGTACATCCCCTCCACCGAACTCATCGACACCGCGCGGCTGTTGCCCGACCCGGCCAGGATCGAACAGGCATCGGCGCTGGTGCGGGCGGCCAAGCGGGTGGTGATCATCGCGGGCCGTGGAGCGCGCTCCTCGGACGCCGGTGAGGAGGTGCTGCGGCTCCAGCGGCGGACCGGCGCGCTGCTGGCCACCACGCTCCAGGCGAAGAACTGGCTGTGCGACGCCACCGAGTTCCACGTCGGGATCTCCGGGCTGTACGGCAGCAAGGCCGCGATGGAGTTGCTCCAGGAGGCCGACTGCGTGATCGCGGTCGGCGCCAGCCTGAACCACTACACCACCGAACACGGCCTGCTCTTCCCCGACGCCACCTACGTGCAGATCGACAACGCGCCGCACGTGGTGATGGGCAACGGCCGGGCCGCGGAGTGCTACGTACGGGCCGACGCGCGCACCGCGCTCGCCGAGCTGAACCGGGCCCTGGAGCAGCACCCGGCGCAGCCGGAGGGCTTCCACACCGACGACGTGCGGCGCCGGCTGACCGAGCCGCTGAAGGCCCCGTCCGGCTACGAGGCCGAGCCGGGCCGGCTCGACCCGCGCGAGGCCATCCGCGTGCTGGACGCCGAACTCCCGGGCGAGATCGGGCTGGTGCTCGGCAGCGGCCACCAGACCGACTTCGGCACGATGCTCTTCCAGCGCTCCCGCGACGTGCTGTCGAACTACGGCATGTTCGGCGCGATCGGCCAGGCCCCGCTGCTGACCATCGGCGCCGTCGTGGCGAACGGCGGCCGGCCGACGTTCGTGGTGGAGGGGGACGCCAGCTTCCTGATGCACCTGGCGGAGTTCGAGACCGCCTGCCGTTACGGCCTGCCGGTGCTGGTGGTGGTGATGAACGACGAGGGGCTGGGCGCGGAGTTCCACAAGGCGAAGGCCAAGGGCCTGGACCCGCAGCTCGCGGTGATCCCCAACCCCGACCTCGGCCCGGTCGCGATCGCGCTCGGCGGGGCCGGCGCCACCGTCCGCAGCACCGGTGAACTGCGCGCCGCGCTCGCGGAGTTCGTCCGTGACCCGCGCCCGACCGTGGTCGACGTGCGGATCACCCGGAACGTGCTGAGCGTGCCCTACCGGCGGCTCCAGTACGGCGAGGACGTGTGATGACCGCGCTCTCGGTCCTGCTGGGGGACTACCCGCACACCCGGCCGTTGAAGGACGGCACGATCCCGGTGCCCGGTGTGGAGTGCCACTGGGCGCAGGCGTCCCCGCTGTACTCGGCCTTCGCCCGGATGGTGCGGGGCCTGGAGTACGACGTCTGCGAGATGGCGCTGGCGACGTACTTCCAGGCCAGGGAGGCCGGCGTGCCGATCACGCTGCTGCCGGTGGCGATGATCGGCGGCACCCACCACCAGTCGCTCACCCGGCTGCCGGACGGGCCGGCGCTCTCCCCGCGGCAGCTCGCGGGCAGCCGGGTCGGGGTGCGCTCCTACAGCCAGACCACCGGCCTGTGGGTGCGCGGGGTGCTGCGCGAGGACTACGGCGTGCAGCCCTCGGACGTCACCTGGGTCACCACCGAGGAGCCGCACGTCGCGCGGTACCGCGAGCCGGACAACGTCCGGCGGTCCCGGGCCGCGAAGGTCGCCGACCTGCTGCGCGACGGCGAGGTGGGCTCGGCGGTGCTCGGCCCGCGCGCCATCGGCACCCAGGGCTTCGAACTCGTCCCGGTCCTCCCGGACGCCCGGGCCGCCGCGCAGGCGTGGATCGACCGGCACGGCACCGTGCCGGTGAACCACATGGTCGTGGTGCGCGACGAGGTGCTGGAGTCCGCGCCGCAGGCGGTCGCCGCGCTGGTCGAAGCGCTGGCCGCCGCGATCGCGACCACCGCGGGCGAGCGCGACGGCTCTCCGGCCGGCCGGGTGGTCGCGGCCGGCTGGCGCCCGGAACTGGTCGCGGCCGTCGGGATCGGCGCCCGCTACGCCCTGGAACAGCGGGTCGTACGGTCCCCGATCGACGTCGAGCGGATCGCCGCGCACACCGCGCACCTCGGCGCCGCACCGGCGCCCGGGAGTACCGGGACTGCCAGGGCTGCCAGGACTGCCGAGACGCCCGGGACGCCCGACGAGCGGGACGCGGAGGTGAGCCGGCCGTGAGCGAACTGCGTGTCCGCGGGGACGCCCCCACCCGGCGCCCCGACGTATGGACCCCAGAACTGCTGGAGAAGGTCGAGTGGCGCCGGCGCGCGGCGGACGAGCCGTTCCGCGGCGTCGCCGACCCGTCCGGCATACGCCCCGGCCTGTTCCCGCTCCGGACCACCGGCGTGGACGTCAGCGGTGTGCTCGGCGCAGCCGCGCGGTACCTGGCCGCGCTGGCACCGCGCGAACTGGCCGACGGGCGGCTGCCGATGGACGACGTGACGTGGCGGCACTGGGCCAACGGCGCCCGGTACTTCCTGCGGCACGGGCTGTGCCTGGAGGAACTCGACGACCGGACCAGGCAGTCGGCCCTGGAGATCGTCCGCGCCAGCCTGAGTGACGCGGGCTTCGCGCAGGTCCTCGACCTGATGCACCTGAACCTGACGGTCGGCGAGCTGCGCGGCGAGGAGCACCTGCTCAACGAGTGGCTGTACTGGTTCACCGTCTACGGCGACCCCGGAAGCGGCCCGTGGGGCTGGCAGCTCGACGGGCACCACGTCAACGTCAACTGCGCCTTCGTCGGCGACCAGATGGTGCTCACCCCGACGTTCCTCGGCGCGGAGCCGGTGCACGCCACCTCGGGGAAGTACGCCGGCACGCACGTCTTCCGGCGCGAGGAGGCGGTCGGGCAGGAACTGTTCGACGGCCTGACCGGGCGGCAGCGCGCCCGGGCGGTGATCGCCGACGAGCTGCCGCCCGACCTGTTCGTGGGCGCCTTCCGGGACAACTACGAACTCGCCTACCAGGGCATGCCGTTCACCGAGCTGACCGGCCACCAGTACGCGCTGGCCACCGAGTTGCTCGGCCTGTACACCGGCCGGGCCGGCGCCGGCCACGCCGCGGCACGGATGGACGAGGTACTCGCGCACCGGCAGGACACGTACTTCGCCTGGATCGGCGACGGCGGCCCGGACAGCGCCTTCTACTACCGCGTGCACAGCCCGGTGATCCTCGTCGAGTTCGAGCACCAGGCCGGCGTGATGTTCGCCAACGACGTGCCGACGCGGCGGCACATCCACACCGTGGTCCGCACCCCGAACGGCAACGACTACGGCGCCGATCTGCTGCGCCGGCACCACGAGCGGCACCACCGGCCGGCGACCGCGGACCCGGCACCCGAGGCATGAAGCAGGAGGAGTCCCAGATGAAGTTGGTTGTGGGCCGCGACGACCTCGCGGCGGCGGCGCTGGAGGCCGCCCGGACGGCGGGCACCGAGGTGGAACGCCTCGACGTGCGGCCGGTGCACAAGGCGTCGCGCGGCTTCGTGAACGACGCGGCCGTGGACGTGTGCGAGCTCGCGGTGGTGACGCTGCTCCAGGCCGCCGCCTACGACCGGCCGGTGGTGCTGCTGCCGGTGACCACGCTGGTGCGCGCTCAGCACCAGACCCTGGTCACCATGGGCAACCTGTCGGTGCGGGACCTGGCGGGCCGCAGCGTCGGCGTCCGCTCCTGGAGCCAGACCACCGGGGTGTGGCTGCGCGGCTTCCTCACCGAGCAGTACGGCGTGGACCTGCGCACGGTGGACTGGACGGTGTACGAGGACGGACACGTCGACTCCTACCAGGACCCGTCGTGGGTGCGGCGCGCGCCGGAAGGGGCCAAGCTGCAGGCGGACTTCCTCGACGGCCGCCTCGACTACGGGATCATGGGCAACGAGCTCCCGGCCGACGACCGCATCCGCACCGCCGTCCCGGACGCGCTCGACGCCGCCGCTCAGTGGTCGGCGCGCAAGGGCTTCACCCCCGTCAACCACGTGATCGGCGTGTCCGAGGCCGCCGCCCGCGAGAACTCCGCGGCGATCTGCGCGATGTACGACGCGATCCGCGAGATGGCCGCCAAGGACGAGGGCGGGTCCGACCCGGTGGGCTTCGACGCGCTGCGCGGCCCGGTCGCGCAGGTCGCGGCCTACGCGCTGGAGCAGGACGTGCTGCCGCGCGCGGTGGACTTCGACGAGCTGGTGGCCCGGTCGTGCGCGGCCCTCGGGGTACCGCCGGCGCGGCTGGGCGGCTGACCCGCCGTGCCCCCGGCACCGGGACCGCACCCGGCACGGCATCCGCAAGCACCCGAACAAGACAGGACGAGGACACGCATGGGCAAGCTCACGGTCGCACTCGGCGCATACCCGCACGTGCAGGCACTGCTCGACGGCAGCGCGGCGGTGGACGGCTACGACATCGAGGAGGTGCGGGTCAGGCCGATCATCGGCGCCTACCGGCGGATGATCAGGGACCTGGAGTTCGACGTGTGCGAACTCGCCCCGGTCTCCTACCTGATGGCGCTCCAGGAAGGGGTGCCGCTCACCGCGGTGCCGGTCTTCCTCAACCGCCGCTTCCACCACGGCGACATCCAGTGCGCCGCCGGCTCCGGCATCCGCGTCCCGAAGGACCTGGAGGGGCGCCGGGTCGGGGTGCGCGCCTACACGGTGAGCACCGGCGTGTGGGTGCGCGGGGTGCTCCGCGACGAGTACGGCGTGGACGTGGAGAAGATCACCTGGGTGGTGGACGACGACGACCACATCGAGGGGCGGGCCCCGGCGAACGTCGAACGGGTCACCGACGGGCGCTCGCTGGGCGAGCTGCTGCGCGCCGGGGAGATCGACGCCGCGTTCACCGGCAACGCCGGCACCGGAAGGGCCGGCGCGCCCAAGGCCGGCTGGACGGCCGCGGCCGAAGCCACCCCCACCCCCACCGCCGCCACCGGCAACGGTGACGACGCCGGCGACGACGGCCCGTACCCGCTCTTCGCCGACGCCGACGTGCTCGGTGCCGACTGGTACCTGCGCACGGGGATCTACCCGCTGCACTCGGTGGTCGCGCTCCGCTCCGAACTGGTGGCCCGCGACCCGGACCTGCCGACGGCGCTGTACGCGGCGCTGGCCGACAGCAAGCGGCGGCAGGTCGCCGCGGACCCGGAGTGGACCGAACTTCCGCGCTTCGCCCGGCAGGCGCGCCAGATCGGCGGCGACCCGGTGCCGTACGGCATCGGCGCCAACGAGGCGAGCCTGGCCGCGGCCGTCCGCTACTCCCGCGACCAGGGCCTGCTCGACGCGGGCTTCCCCGCCGACCCGCGACGGCTGTTCGCCGAGGGCGACCACCCGGACGCCTGACCGCCTGACCACCCGGGCGCCCGCACCCGCCGGGCGCCCGCACCGCCCACCAGCCGTCACCGCACGCGCGGTTCACGCAGGACAGACACGCAGCACAAGGAGCGAGGGAACACCGTGGACGTCGTCGACACACACTGCCACATCATCTCCGAGGACCTGGCGCGCTATCCGCGGGCGCCGATCGGCGGGAAGCAGTCGGAATGGGCCGCGTCCCGGCCGGTCACCGCGGACGGCATGGCCGCCCGCATGGACGAGGCGGGCATCGGCCAGGCCGTCCTGGTGCAGGCCACCACCGCCTACGGGTACGACAACTCCTACGTGCTGGACAGCCGCCGGCGCCGGCCGGAGCGGTTCGTCGCCGTGGGCACCTTCGACCCGCTGCGGCCCGGCTCCGGCGCGCGGCTGCTGGACCTGGTCGGCGACAACGGCCTCGCCGGGGTGCGGCTGTTCACCAGCGGCAGCACCGTGCCCACGCAGGGCGAGTGGTTCGCGGCGCCGGAGACCCACGACTTCTGGCGGACCGCCGAGGAGGCCGGCATCACCGTCTGCCTCCAGATGCGGCTGGGGCCGGCCACCCGGCAACTGGTCGAGGTGCTGGAGCGGTTCCCCGGTGTCCGGGTGCTCCTGGACCACATGGGATACCCCGACATCGCCGCGTCGCCCGCGCGGGCCGGCCAGGAGGTGGCCGAACTCGCCGCGAACCCGGGCCTGTTCCTGAAACTCACGCACCGCAACCTCGAACGGCTGCGGGACGCCGGAAAGGAGGCGGCCGACTTTCTCGATCCGGTACTCGCCGCGTTCGGCGCGGAACGGATCGCCTGGGGATCGAACTGCCCCGCCGCCGAGCAGTCGCTGCCGGAACTCCTCGCACTCGCGCGGAACGTCCTGACCGGACTGCCCGAGCCGGCACAGCAGAATATCTTCGCCGGCACCGCACGGCGCCTTTACCCCGGACTCGGCGCGGCCCGGAACTAGCCGCGGCACGGGGGCGCGTCCCGCCGCCGTGCCGAACGCCGAACCGGGTACGGGCTGCGCATTCCCTTCTAGGACACGTAGGCGATCACGATGGACCAGAGCAACAACGACGGCACCACCGGCGAGACCAGGACGTCCGGCACCCGCTACAGCCAGGCGTACGACGAACTGCGCTCGCTCCTGCTGTCGGGCAGCATCGAGCCGAACACCCGGCTCACCGAAGCCGACCTGACCAGGATGTTCAACGTCTCGCGCAGCACCATGCGCTCGGTCCTGGTCCGGCTGACGCAGGAGGGCTACGTCACCAGCGAGGTCAATCGCGGCGTGCGCACCAGGAGCTTCTCGCCGGAAGAGGCGAAGGACATTCTGGAAGCGCGCGAGACCCTCGAATCCGCGCTGGCCGGCAAGGCGGCGGAACGGGCCACGGAGGACGAGATCCGCGAATTGCGCCGCACGCTGGAGGAAATGGCCGACGCGCAGTCGCGCGACGACCAGGCGGCGTATTCGCAGGGCAACCGCCGATTCCACCAGCAGGTGAAGGCGGCCGCCCACCAGACGACGCTGGCCCGGGCGTACGACACCCTGCTGTACCCGCTGGTGATGCGCCAGTACCGGAACATCTCCGCGCACCACCCGCGGTCGGGGTCGTTCGACGAACACCAGGCCATCCTGCTCGCCATCGTCACCCGCAACCCCGAGGCGGCCACCGCCGCGATGCGGCACCACGTCGCCAGCGCCCGGCACGCGCTGGTCCTCGGATAGCGGGCCCGCCACCGTGCGCCCCGCACCCCCTCGTCCGCCGCCCGCCGTCCGCCATCCGCCGGGCCCGCGCACCGCGCCCCACCGGCGAAGCAACGGATGAATCGTCGGCTCCACCGACCGGAAGTGACTCCATGCAGCATCCAGTGGCAACCGAATCGGGCCTGGTAGAAGGCATATCGGGGCGAGACCGCACGGTCACCGTCTTCCGCGGTATCCCCTACGCCGCGCCTCCGGTCGGCGACCTGCGCTGGCGACCGCCCCAGCCGCCGGCCCCGTGGTCCGGCGTGCGCAGGGCCGGCCGCTTCGGCCCGATGTGCCCGCAGGCGCCGCACGACGCGGCCACCGCCGGCGTCGAACTGCCCATGAGCGAGGACTGCCTCCACCTCAACGTCTGGACGCAGGGCATGGCCGCCACCGGCACCCCGCGGCCGGTGCTGGTCTGGATCTACGGCGGCGGCTTCCGGGGCGGCACCGGGGCGAACGCCCGCTTCGACGGTGAGGCCCTGGCCCGGCTCGGCCTGGTCGTGGTGACCTTCAACTACCGGCTGGGCGCCTTCGGTTTCCTGGCCACCCCCGAACTGAGCGAGGAGTCCGGGCACGGCGCCTCCGGCAACTACGGGCTGCTCGACAGCATCGCGGTGCTGCGCTGGGTGCGTGCCAACATCGCCGGCTTCGGCGGGGACCCGGACCGGGTCACGGTCGCCGGCCAGTCGGCGGGCGCCGGGTCGGTGAACTTCCTGGCCATGTCGCCGCTCGCCGAGGGGCTGTTCCACCGGGCCATCGCGCAGAGCCACGCCCGCTACTCCCGGGACCCCGAACTGGGCTACCTGGCCACCTCCTACCGCGTGCTGGCCGACGCCGAGCAGGACGGCGTCCGCTTCGCCCGGGAGCACGGCGCGCGGTCGCCGGCCGAACTGCGCGCGCTGCCCTGGCAGAAGCTGATCGACGGGCGGCCGGCCTTCGACCGCGGCGTCGACACCGCCGGCCCGGCCAAGCCGCCGCTGTTCCGCCCGGTGCTCGACGGGTGGGTGCTCCCGTACGGCTACGAGGACACTTACGCCAAGGGCCGGCAGAACGACGTCTGCTACCTGGCCGGGAACAACCTGGACGAGGGCGGGGCGGTCCCCGAGTCCACGTTCGCCGAGCACCGGGCGCGGGGGACGGCGGCGGTACGGCCGGGCGCGCCGCCGGTGCACGTCACGCTCGACGGGTATCTCGCCCACGCCGGGCGGAAGTTCGGCCCGCTCGCCGAGGAGTTCCTGCGGCTGTACCCGGCCGGCACCGACGACGAGGCCGCGCGCGCCGCCAACGCCGCGGTACGCGACAACTCCCGCGTCTCCACGTACCTGTGGGGCACCCAGTGGACCGAACACGCCACCCGCCCCGCGTACACGTACTTCTGGACGCACCCCTCCCCCGCGCAGGGGCAGTCGCCCCGGCGCGCCTCGCACGGCGCCGAGATCGAGTTCGTCTTCGGCAACCTCGACCCCGGCGCCGCCCCCTGGACCGACGAGGACCGAGCCGTCTCGGCGACGGTCTCCGCGTACTGGGCCAACTTCGCCGCCACCGGCGATCCCAACGGCCCCGGCCTGCCGCACTGGCCGGTGTACGCGGCCGGCTCGCCGACCGTGATGGAGATCGGCGGCCGCTTCGGGCCGATCCCGGTGGCCGACCAGGTCCGGCTCGACTTCTGGAAGCGCTACTTCCAGACCCGACAGGCATGGTGACAGGAGATCTCATGGCACACCTCGACCAGCACGACGGCGCGACCGCTGCGGCCGGCACCGGCGCCCCGGCCACACCGGCCGGCACGTCCGGCGGGCGCGGCGGCAGACCACACGCCCCCGGGACCCGGACGTTCGCGGCGGTGACCGCGATAGCGCTCGGCTGCGTGGCGCTGACCGCGTGCGGAGGCGGCGGCACCTCCAAGAACGCCGACGGCACCACCACCGTCACCATCGGCATCGCCGGCAACATCTTCGACGTGCCGATCAAGCTCGCGGAGGCCAACGGCTACTTCAGCAAGCAGGGCATCAAGGTCAAGTACGTGACGCTGACCGCGTCCACCGGCGCCTCCGCGCTGGAGTCGGGCTCCGTGCAGTTCCTCAACGACAGCCCCACCGACTTCCTGTCCGCCGTCGGCAAGAAGATCCCGGAGACCGCGATCGCCGCGGACGGCGGCGGCAACCCGCTCGGCCTGATCGTCAGCACCAAGTTCGCCAAGGCGCACGGCCTGACCGCCGACACCCCCGCCGCCCAGGTCGCCAAGGCCCTGGACGGCTCCACCGGCGGCTCCAGTTCGGCCAACACCAAGGGCGAGGCGAGCGTCTACCTCAAGGCGTACGGCGTCGACGCCGGCAAGGTGAAGTGGGTGTCGCTGCCCAGCCCGGCCGCCGACAAGGCCGCCTTGAAGAGCAACCAGATCGACTGGTTCGTCACCTCCCAGCCGTCCCCGCTGGAGATCCAGGACTCCGGCGACGGCGTCGTGGTGGCCGACTCGATCAAGGTGCCGGCCTGGTCCTCCGCGCAGGCCGGCTACGGCCAGTTCGTGGTCGGCCGCAACAGCTACCTCTCCCAGCACGCCGACATCGCCGGGAAGGTCGCCACCGCGGTGCAGCAGGCGACGGCGTACATGAACGCCCACCTCGACTCGGCCACGGTGCAGACCGTGGCGCAGAAGGCCCTGCCCGGCGTGCCGGCGGCCGTGATCAAGACCGCCCTGCCGCAGGTCGAGTGGCCGAAGAGCGGCGAGATGACGGACGGGGAGTGGACCAAGACCCTGGCGTTCATCAACTCGCTGGGAGCGCTGACCAAGCAGGCCCAGGTCAGCTCCGACGACTGGACCAACAAGTACCTCAAGTGACCCGACCCGGCACCTGCTGAGAGAGGAAGGAGCAGACGGTGATGACGGCAACCGACAACATCGTGAAGAAGACCGAGGCCAAGGTCCCGGCGGCCCCCGCGAAGCACGGCAGCCGGTGGCGGGGCACCGCCCTGGTGGTGGTGCTGCGCCTCGCCGTGATCGCGCTCTGCCTGGTCCTGTGGCAGGTGATGAGCGGCCCGGTGATCCCGGAGTACGCGGTGAGCAAACCGACCGACGTGTGGACGGCCCTGCACCACCTGCTCGGCTCGGCGCAGGGGTGGACCGACATCAAGACGACCTCGTTCGAGGTGGTGGTCGGCTTCGGCATCGGAGTGGCGATCGGCACCGTGATGGGCCTGGTGCTGGGCTCCTTCCCGCTCGCCGGGCGGGTGATGGAGCCCCTGGTCGCGGCGGTCAACGGCGTCCCCAAGATCGCGCTGGCCCCGCTGTTCGTGCTGTTCTTCGGGATCGGTTCCTGGTCGAAGATCTACATCGCCGCCACCGGAGTGGCCTTCGTGGTCTTCTACAACCTCTACCTGGGCCTGCGGCTGCGCGAACGCGAACTCGTGGAGATCATCCAGGTGATGGGCGGCCGCAAGCACCACGTGCTCAGCTACGTCACCGTCCCCACGCTGGCCGCGCCCTTCTTCGCCGCGCTCAAGACCGGCGGTCCGCTGGCCATCCTCGGGGTCATCGGCGGGGAGTTCATCGCCTCCTCCGAAGGCGTCGGCCACGAGCTGTTCACCTCCGCGATGAACCTGGACGCGGCGACCGAGTTCGCCGGGCTGATCGTCCTGATGGCGATCACGCTGATCCTCAACGGCATCCTGACCCAGCTCGACAAGTACGCCCTCAAGCGGCTCGGCCTGGCCACCCGCCGCCCGTCGGGCCCGCGTCCGTAGGCGCCGCCCCGCTCCGTACCCCGGCAGCACGCCTTTCCGGCCCACGCCTTCCGGCCCACGCGCACCACCCCCGCGCACCGCGGCCGACGCCCGGGACGCCGCCCCGCACGCTCCGCACTCCCCGCACGCCCCGCACTCCCCCGTCCGGACCGCGTCCGTCGCCCCGGCCCGCCCGCTTCCGCTCCCCCCACCCCTCCCCGCCCCTCCCCGCCCCTCCTCACCCCGCGGCGTGGATCGCCGCCTCGTCCCTCCGAGATGCGAAGGAGCACTCTCGCCATGCCTGATTCCAGACCCACTCCGACCGGGCGCCCCCCGGACGCACCGGTCAGCGGCTCCCGCGGCGCTTCCGCCGGAGGCGCCCCGCACCCTTCCCGCCGGCTCCTCCTGGGCTCGATGGCGGCCACCGCCGCCGCGGCCGTACCGCTGCTCGGCGCCGCGCCCGCCACCGCCGCGGCACCGGCCAGGCGCACGGCGGCACCGAGGAGCACCGCGCGGGAACTCGTGTACATCAACACCTGGAAGGGCACCCAGATCCACGGGGCCTGGTTCGACCCCGACCGCGGCGACCTGACGCCGATCGGGCCGGTGGGCGAGGCGAACGCCGACTGGGCGGTCACGCACCCGACGCTGCCTCTCCTGTACGTCGCCACGATGGCGGTCGGCGGGGTCGTCGACACCTTCCGGATCGACCCGGCGACCGGCGCCCTGGCGAAGACCGGGGAGCTGTCCACCGGCGGCACCGGCCTGAACGGCGGCGGGGTGTCGTACATCGGCATCGACCAGCCGTCGAACACCCTGCTGGCCACGAACTTCGAGGACGGCTTCACCGCCGCCGTGCCGATCTCCCGGACCGGCGAGCTGGCCCCGCCCGCCTCGCTCGCACAGGACACCGGCTCCGGCCCCAACCCGCGGCAGGCAGGCCCGCACCCGCACCACGCGGAGGTCGATCCGAGCGGCAGGTTCGCCCTGGTCGCGGACTTCGGCGCCGACCGCGTCTTCGTCTACCGCTTCGACCGGGCGACCCGCACCCTGTCCGCCGGCGGCCCGGCCGGCCCGTACGCCTACCCGACGGCGCCCGGCTCCGGCCCGCGCCGGGTCGCCTTCCACCCCGACGGCCGCACCGTCTACCTGCTGAGCGAGCTCAGCTCGGACCTCCAGACCCTCCGATGGGACCCGCACCAAGGCGAATTGACGCACCGTCAGACGCTCGCGCTGGACGGACCCGACGTCACCGGCACCAAGAGCGCCTCGGACCTGGCGATCAGCGGCGACGGCCGCTTCGTCTACGCCGGCAACCGGGGCGAGAACTCCCTGACGGTCTTCGCGGTCGACCCGCGCACCGACCTGCTCAGCACCCTCCAGAGCGTCCCCTGCGGGGGCACCACGCCCTGGGGCTTCACCCTCCACCCGAGCGGGCGGTGGCTGCTGGTCGCCAACGAGGCGAGCAACACCGTCAACGTGTTCGGCGTCGACCGGCGCTCCGGGAAGCTCACGGACACCGGCATGTCCCTCGCGGTGCCCAACCCGGACTCCGTCACGTTCTTCCGCCGCTGACCTGTCCGCACCTCGCGTGCGGATCGCGCGGACACACGGATCGCACGGACGCACGGACGCACGGATGCACGGATGCACGGATGCACGGATGCACACCGATCGCACCACCTGCCCTCGCCCGCCGAGGGTCAACGTCCACCATCCGATCGTTCAATCGATGAGAGCTGGGACTCAGATGGGATCTGGAAAGACGGGTATGGGGCGCCGAGCGTTCCTGGTGGCCGGCGCGGCCACCGCCGGCGCCGCACTGCTGCCCACCCCCTCCTTCGCCGTGGCCGCCGCCGCCGACGGCAAGAAGGGCGTGATGCTGATGAACCGCATCGCGCCGTCGAAGTCGACCCTGTACATCGCGAACGCCGACGGCTCCAACGAGCGCCGGCTGCTGTCGGCCACCGACGCGGCGTTCGACCGGCACGCCAACTACTCGCCCGACGGCAAGACGATCCACTTCACCTCGGAGCGGTCCGGGGACGGCAACGCGAACATCTACTCGGCGAGCCTCAACGGCTCGGGCCAGGGCGTCGGCGTCACCTCGGTGATCGGCGGTCCGGCGGTGTACGACAGCGCCACCCTGTCGCCGGACAAGCGCACCCTGGCCTTCTCGTCCACCCGCTCCGCGGACCACCTGTCGCAGATCTGGCTGATGGACACCAAGACCGGCGCGCTCACCAACCTCAGCGGAACCGCCGCGCTGGCCGGTGACCCCAGCAGCCCCGACGGGCACTTCCGCCCGGTCTGGTCGCCCGACGGCCAGTGGATCGCGTTCTCCAGCGACCGCAACACGCAGTGGACGGGCCACGACAACGGCAACGGCTGGGAGCACACCCAGGAACTGAGCATCTACGTCATCAAGCCCGACGGCACCGGCTTCCGGCAGCTCGCGACCAAGCCGGGATACTGCCTGGGCTCGCCCAAGTGGTCCCCGGACGGGCAGCGGATCGTCTACTACGAGATGACCGTGCAGAACACCTGGGACGCCCACCGCCCGGAGGACATCGGGATCGCCGAGTCGCAGATCGTCTCGGTCGACTTCGCCACCGGCACCGACCGCGTCGAGCACACCTCCGGCGCCAACCTGAAGGTCTCGCCGCAGTACGTCACCAACACCGAGATCGGCTACCTGCTCAAGAACGGCGCGGACGAGGGCCTGGTCTACGTCAACGGCTCGATCCCCGATCTCACCCGCGCCGGGGTGCGTTCGCCGTGCTGGTCGCCGGACGGCAAGTCGGTGGTCTACGAGAAGCAGGACTTCACCGTCCGGCCGCTCGACGCAGCCCTCTACAGCTGGGACGCGGACTGGGACTACCGCTTCTGCGACGTCTTCCCGGCCCTGTCGCTCCAGGGCAGGCTGGCGATCACCCAGAAGCAGCTCGGCGCGGCCATGTCCGACGTCGTCACCATGAACCCGGACGGCAGCGACCAGAAGGTGGTCTTCGACACCACCACCTCGGGCCTGGACCAGACGCTGGTCGCCGAGGGTCTGGCCGGCGCGTTCCGGCCGACCTGGTCACCGGACGGCGGGTGGATCGCGTTCGGCCTGGGCGGCTGGTTCCAGGAGCGCGCCGTCATGACGGCCGCGATCTGGCGGGTCCGCAGCGACGGCACGGGCGCGGAAGCCCTCACCGACAACTCCACCAACTCCGGCTTCCCGAGCTACTCGGCCGACGGGACCAGACTCGTCTACCGGGTGTGGGGCGCGCAGAACGGCCTGCGCGTCCTGGACCTCACCACCATGACGACCACTGTCCTCACCACCGGGTCCGACAACCTGCCCGACTGGTCCCCCGACGGCAGCCTCATCCTGTTCACCCGCAAGACCGCGCCGACCAACTTCGACGTCTGCACCGTCAAGCCCGACGGCACCGGCCTGAAAGTCCTCACCAGCAGCGGCGCCAACGACGGCCACGCGGTCTGGAACGCCGACGGACGCATCCTCTACAACACCGGGATGTACGGCTTCCGGGAGGAGGCCGCGCTGTACGACAACACCTTCCAGCCGTACGGCATGGTCATGGTCATGAACGCCGACGGCTCCGGCAAGACGATGCTGACCGACAGCCAGTGGGAGGACTCGATGCCGCTCTACCTCCCGCAGGCGGTTCTCACCGGCGGCGGCCACGCGCACCGCCCGGCCTGCCGCGGCTGACCCGGGACCGGCGAACGAACCGGTGAACCGGCGGCCAGGAGCGGGCCGGTCGCCGGACGCGGATCAGTCCGTGTTCGGGTGCACGACCTGCCACTCCTGGTCGTCGGTGTCGGTGCAGTTGAAGAGGGTCAGCTTGGTGTTGTCGCCGCCGGTGCTGTCGCCGGACACGTCAAGGCACTTGTTGTCGCTGGCGTAGTTGCGAATCCAGTACGCGCCGTCGGGCTGCTTGTCGATCCACCACAGCTGGTTGTCGGCGGTGGTGCCGTTGCAGGCGTACTCGGAGATGGGGGTGGTGATCGGCTCCGCACCGAGGTTCGGCAGGTCCATGCAGAGCCGGTCCTTGTCGTTGCGGATCTGGAACAGCTGGGTGCCGCCGGGACCGAGCGAGGGGTACCGCACCTCCAGGTCCCACAGCTGGTTGTCCGTGTCGTCGCCGATGCAGGTGAACTCGTTGACCGGGCCGCCGGACTGGCCGTTGTCGGCGCCGGGGATGTCGGCGCATTTGTTGGTGGTGGTGTTCCGCAGCAGCACCCTGGTGGCCGGCACCGGACTCTTCGGCTTCTTCTTGGCCGGGGCGCCGCCGCCCCCGCCGCCGCCCGCGGGCGGGCTGGTCGTCGGGGCCTGGGAGGTGGGCGGCGTGGTGACCGGGGTGGTGGGCGCCGGCGGCGAGGGGGTCAGCGTGGCGAAGCCGGCCGGGTTGACCTTCGCCGTCGCGAGCGAGCCGACCGCGGGCTTGTGGGTCAGCCAGATCATCGTGAAGGCGACCGCGAGACCGAGCAGCGCGCAGAAGGCGGCGGCGATCCAGCGCGGCAGGAAGCCGCGCTGCACGTACCTCCCGTCGACGCTGAGCGGCGTCGCCCCGGACCGCGACACGTCCAGCGTGTACGGGCGTTGCTGGCTGGAGCCGAACCAGATCATCTGCCGCGGCCTGAGCGTCGCCTTCACGAACACCGCCCGCCCCGGCTCGATCTGGACGTTGGCCGGGTGGATGTCGTACGCGAGCTGGTCGCCGTTGTCGGTGCCCCTGATCGAGGCGGTGAGCTTGGTGTTGCCGATGTTGTCGACCGCGAGTTTGGGCCTGCCGCGGAAGCGGCCCTTCACGGTCGGCGGCACGATCTCGGCGCGGACCTCGGTGAACGGCGTGATGGTGAGGTTGCCTTCGGGAACCGTGGTGGCCTCGGGGCTCTCGGTGGGGACGACCCGGATCGCGTACGGGTTCGGGCCCGCCGTGGCGTCCGGGGTGCGCGGCGGCGTGAAGGTCAGCAGGATCGAGTCCGTGGTGCCCGGGTAGAGCCGCAGCACCTGCGGTTCCACCTGGACCCAGGGGGCGATGCTCCCGACGGGCTCGAAACGGTACTCGTCCACCACGTCGCCGGTGTTGCGCACCCGCAGTCGTACGGTGGTGCTCCCGCCGGGATCGACGGTCGCCGACGCGGGTTCCAAAGAGGTCCAAAGGCTCACTTGTCCACCCTAGGATCAGCCGGCCCCCTCGTCAGCGGCCCCATGGGCAGTAATCCGCAGTCGCGGGGGCGAAGACGTTGCCCTTCCGTCCGCCCGGCAACTCCCTCCGGCTCCACCGGCCTTGTCACGTGGGGGAACGCGGGGTGGAAGGCTCCCCGGAACCCGACCGGCGCAGGCCGCCCGCGAAGGCCACGATCTCGTCGAGCCCGGGCGCGTATCCGTCCGTGGTGTCCACCTCGATCCAGGGCACGTCCAGGGCGACCCGGTCGAACGCGTCGTGCCGGACCGCGTGCGCCGCCGGGTCCTGCGGCGGGCCGCTCTCGTGGGCGCGCCGTACCGGATTCGCCGCGAGCCGCAGGCGGGTGCGCTCCAGCGCCACGTCCGCGCGGACCGTGCAGTGGACCACGCGGACGTCGGCCGTCGTCAGCAGCGGCGTCAGGCCGGGCCGCCACAGACGGTCCTGGTACGCCGCCTCCGCGACGGTCGTCACCCCGGCCCGCAGCAGCAGTTCGAGCACGCCGAAGAACGCCGGCAGCGTGCGCGTGTTCAACTCGTCCGCCGGGCCGGGCACATGACCGGGGGTGGCGTGCACCATGCCTTCCTTGATCTCGTCGCGGCAGACGGCCGGGCACCCCACCGCGCGGGCGATCGCGTGCGCGAGCGTGGTCTTGCCGGCTCCGGGCGGACCGCTGACGACGATCAGCGTCGGGAGGGCGGCGGGAGGCGGCGCGGGGGCAGGGGGCGGCGCGGGCACGGGAGGCGTGGGAGGTGTGGGAGGTGTGGGCACCCGCTCAGGGATAGCAGACGGGGCGGGCGGGCCGAAACGGGCCGGGCCGGCTCGGATCGGGCGGGCCGGATCGGGTGGGGTCCGCTCGGGTGGCGGGGTCCGCTCAGGTCAGCAGGCTGACGAGGCGGTCGCGGATCTCGTCCTTGCCCGACACCGGCTTCGGCTCCAGCTTGTCGTCGTGCGCCGGGTCCCGGGTCAGGAGGTGCAGCCGGCCGCCCTTGCGGGCGAGCACCAGGTCGGTGCTGGCGCCCGCGATCTCGGCGGACCCCTCGGCGGTGTACTCCACGAGCGTGAGCAGCGCGGCCCGCTCCGCCCCGGCGAGCAGGTCGTCGGCGCCGAGGTCCGGATCGGGCTCGGCCGACTGCCCGCGGGGCAGCCAGTCCACGAGGATGCGCACCGCCTCTTCGAGCTTGTAGAGCCCGATCTGGTGCACGCCGAGCGCGTCGATCCGCACCATCAGGCAGATCCGCTCGGGCTGCGGGAGCAGCAGGATGCGCCACGGCTCCCCCACGACGGTGCCGGTCGTACGGGCGTCGAGCACCCGGCGGGCCCGCTGCTGGAACGCCACCGCGATGCCCAGGTCCCCGCGGACCTGGACCCGCTCGCCGTCACCTGCCAGCAGCAGTTCGCGCGCGGCCAGGGAGCGGACGGCCTCGGCCAGTTCGTCGTCCGAGGGCCGGGCCTCCAGGAAGTCCACGACCGCGTCCACGGCGGTCAGTTCGGCGATCGTGTACGCACCGAGCAGCACCGGCCCGGTGTTCACCAGGCTCACCACGGCCGACACCAGGCCGGACGGGACGGACGCCTCGCCGGGTCCGGGCGAGGCCGGGGCGCTCGGGTCGCCGGGGGCGCCCGGGTCGCCGGCCGGGTCCGGTTCCCCGGCCGGGTTCGGGGGGCCGGTGGGCGGGAGGTCGTCGCGGTCGTCGCTCATGAGGGCCCTCCTGTCCGCCACGTGCTCCGCGCGGGCGGCTCGTGCGTCTCGCGGAGCACCCGGGCCGCGTCCCGCGACGGCGCCTGGGTGACCCACACCTCGGAGTTGCCGAACAGCCCGCGCCCGCCCCGGCCGGTCAGCGCCTGGCCCAGCTCGCCGCTGAGGTCCGGCCGGTCCGGCGGCGGGAAGTGGGCCGCCAGCTCCTTCGACACGGCGGTGACGTCGTCGCTCTGCTCGATCCTGCGCAGGGTCCGCGTGAGCGTCCGCGCGACCGGCGGGGTGAGCGTGGTGGGCACGGCCACCACCGGCGAGAGGTACATCGGGTGCCGCTCGGTCATCCGCGACAGGCCCCAGGGGCCGACGTTGCTGCCCGTGAAGCGGTACTGGACGTAGTCCATCAGGTGCCGCAGGTCGTCCAGGCTGGGCTTCTTGCTGCCGCCGAACGCGGCCGGGGTCTTCTCCAGCTGCACCCAGGTGCCGTTCACGGTACGGCCGTGCAGCTTCTCCCGGACGACGTGGCCGCGCATCCCGAAGTCGGGGTAGACCTTCTTGTCGATGTCGCGGTGGTGGCTGGACAGCCGCGCGTGGTTGCCCTTGCCGGCCCGCCACTTCTCGTACAGTTCCGGGTCGTCGACCAGCACGTGGCCGCCGCGCAGCACGTCGCGCAGTTGCGGCACCTGGAGGCCGTGCTGCTCCAGGTCGTCGAGGATCACCGCCTCCTCGGGGCTGAGCCGGCCGGCCGCCTTCACCAGGCCCCTGCGGTACTCGCCCGCCCGCGCGGTGATCTCGATCATGAGCCGGACCCTGCGGCGCATCTGTTCGACCAGCGCGTCGGCGGCGGCGCCCCCGGCGGGGGCGTCCGCGGTACCGGCGGCCCGTCCTCCGTGCGCGGTGAAGGCCTGCCTGAGCTTGCGCTTCATCTGGCCAGTACAGCACGACAACCCGCACCTCGCAGAGGTTGCGGGCGGGGCCGCCGGCGCTATGCTGCGGCGCTCGCCGCCACCCGGCGGCAGCCGTGATTACCCTGGGTAACTCCGATGTCGCCACGGTCGGCCCGCGCCGATGCCCGTCGCCGCCCGCCGCAACGCCGCCCGCGACGCCCGCGACGCCCGCGCCACCCGTTCCGCCCGCGACGCCCGCCGCCGGCGCCCTGGCGTGATCCAGCTCACAGCACCCGGCCGCCCTCGTACCCAACTACCGCGAGGCGTAAGGGCGTTGCCGCGTACCGTCAAGCGGACCCCAAGAACTGCTTTGAATGTCCCAAAGCCACCGTGTTAACTGTCGGGCGTGAAGATATCCGTGCACCCTGAACATGGCATGAGCACTCCGCTCGTGTCGCGTCTGCACGTCGATCTCTGCCGCTGCATGTCCGCGGTCTGTCGCCGCACCACCTGAACCTCCCCGGCGCCACACCCGCGCAGCAGCGCATCCCCTCGCCCTCCCCCGCCCCGGCCGCACCCGTGCGCGCCGGCCCGCGGTCCGGCGGGCACCCGCTCCCGCGCGCGTGGCGGCCGGCCCCTTCCGTCCCCATCCCCACGCCATGTCAGGAGTGCGTTCGTGTCCGCGAACACCGCCGCCGGCAGCACCGGTCCGGCCGGACCCCGCAGCCGTTCCCTGCCCAAGGTCCCGTTCTGGGCCCAGATAGTCACCGGCCTCGTCCTCGGGGCCCTGCTCGGCTGGCTCGCCCGCGGCCAGGACATCAGCTGGCTCACCACCACGCTCGACAAGATCGGCAGCCTCTTCATCCAGCTGCTGAAGCTCGCGGTGGGACCGCTGGTCTTCTTCGCGATCCTGGTGTCGATCACCAACCTGCGCAAGGTCAACAACGCGGCCCGGCTGGCCGCCAGGACGCTGCTCTGGTTCATGATCATGTCGCTGATCGCGGTCGCCATCGGCATCGCGATCGGCCTGATCACCAACCCCGGCTCCGGCACCGGCCTCACCGCCAAGGACGGCAAGCTGCCGCAGCACTCGGGCTCCTGGATCGACTTCCTCACCGGCATCATCCCGACCGACGTCATCACGCCCTTCACCGAGCTGAACGTCCTGCAGATCGTGTTCATGGCGGTGATCGCCGGCATCGCGGTGCTGAAGGTCGGCGAGCGGGCCAAGCCCGTCCTGACCCTGAGCGAGGTCGTCCTCGAACTGCTGCAGACCGCCCTGTGGTGGGTCATCCGGCTCGCGCCCCTGGGCACCGTCGGCCTGATCGGCTACGCCATCGCCTCCTACGGCTGGGACCTGATCGGCAAGTACGCGACGTTCACCGCCGACGTGTACGTGGGCTGCGCGCTGGTCCTGTTCGGCGTCTACCCGCTGCTGCTCGCGACGGTCGCCAAGGTCAACCCGCTGCAGTTCTTCAAGGGCGCCTGGCCCGCGATCCAGCTGGCGTTCGTGTCCCGCTCCTCGGTGGGCACCCTGCCGGTGACGCAGAAGTCGGCGGAGCGGCTCGGCGTGCCGAAGACGTACACCTCCTTCGCGGTGCCGTTCGGCTCGACCACCAAGATGGACGGCTGCGCGTCGATCTACCCGGCGATCGCGTCGATCTTCGTGGCGCAGATCTTCGACGTGCACCTCGGCGTGCAGGACTACGTGCTGATCGCGTTCGTCTCGGTGGTCGGCTCCGCGGCGACGGCCGGCCTCACCGGCGCGACCATCATGCTGACGCTGACCCTCTCCACGCTCGGCCTGCCGCTGGAAGGCGTGGGCCTGCTGCTGGCGATCGACCCGATCCTGGACATGATGCGCACCGCCACGAACGTGGCGGGCCAGATCGTGGCGCCGATCATCGTCGCCGCGCAGGAGGGCATCCTCGACCGCGAGGCGTTCGACTCGGCCACCGCGTCCCCGGTCGACGACATCCGCCACGACCAGGACCAGGACCAGCCCCTGGACCGCGAACTCACCGCGGCCGTCTAGGTCACGCCTCGTCCGACGGCAGGTCGACGTCGACGGGCCGGGCCCGATCCAGGAGCCGCTGGATGTTCCGGGCCCGGTTCACCTCTGGACAACCGTGGGCCGGTGATCCGGTCCAAGGCAGCATCCGTGGCTCGTAGGATGGCACCTGCTCGGAGGTGACCGGTGTTCGCAGGCGTACGTACCGTGATGGTCTTCGCGGAAGACCCCGAGGCGTCGGCCCGCTGGTGGGGTGAAGTCCTCGACGCCCCGGTCAAGCTCGACATCGCCGACAGCGGCGCCGTCTACGCCTGGGTCGAGGTGGCCGGCGTCGAGCTGGGATTCCACCCAGCGGACGACGAACGCAACCCGCGCGGTGGCAGCCCCGTCGTCTACTGGCAGGTGACCGACGTCGGGGAGACCCGGGCGCGGCTCCTCGAAGCCGGCTGCACCCACCACCGCGGTCCGCTGGTCGTCGAGCCCGGCCGGCGTATCGCGCAGGTCGTCGATCCGTTCGGCACGGTCGTCGGCCTCGACGGCGCGTGACCACGGCGGCGCCCGGTGCCGGTGCCGGTGCCGGTGCCCTCCGAGGGTGCCGGGCGCCGCCGGTCAGCGGTCCAGGCCGTGCAGGTTCTCCAGGCCGGTGGCGGCCGCATAGGCACGCAGGGCAGCCCGTAGTGCGCCGGACGTCCACGCACCCCCGCATGCGGTCGTCGCATCCAGATACAGGTCCAAGACCTCGGCCGGGCGCAGCTCGCGGCCGGCCTTTCCGAAGCCCGCTGGGGAAAAGCCGGCTTCCTCGACCGCCAGCAGGTCTACCGATGGGAAACCGGTCGGCTGCTCCCGGTCGAATGGCTGCCATACATCGAGCAAGTACTCGGCCTTGGCCTCGATCGCAAGAGGACGCGGGCGATCGTGCTCGCCGACCTGCGGCAGGTCCAGCTCAGGCGCGGCAATACCGAAACCACCCTGGCCACCTGGGATGAATTCCTCACCTGTGGGACGGCGTCCAGTCCGTTCGCATCAACGACGGCATGACCAACATCGCCGCCCGCCTTCCCGGCATCCCTGACACCTCCGCTGTCCGCGACCTCGCCGGGCGCATCACCGCCCGCAAGTAGCCGTCGCCGGCGCGGCCTGCCGTCTGGGAACTGTCCGGCCGATCATGCGGACTTCTCGGCTGGCCCTCTTCCGGAACGGGTACCACCTGTGACGGTGATGGCTCGCGCAACGGCCGTTGCACTGGCATGGAAGATCGTGGAGCCGTGCGCGGGAGGCATTGGGCAGGGCCCACGGCCGCACACTGGTCTCCTCACAGCAGGCCGTGGCGTTGTGCCTGGTAGACGGTGGGGACGGTGGCGGTGAAGCCGAGGGTGCGCAGGAGGGTGCCGTCGGCGCGGCCCATCCAGGGATCGTTGAGCGGTTCGGCGGAGGGTTCGTAGGGGGCACCGACGATCTGAGCGATTTCGTAGATGCTGGTGGGGGCCTCGTCCACGACGTTGACGGTGTGTCCGTCGATCGCGCCGGTGAGGGCGAGCTTGACGGCGGTGGCGATGTCACGGTGGTGGATGAGGCTGAGGGACTGGGCGGGGTGCCACTTCCAGTTGGCCATCAGGCCAGGGGCGGATTCGAGGTGGCCGTCCTTGTCTCCGTAGACGAAGCCGAAACGCAGGATGCTCCAGTTGAGGCCGCTGGCCTTGAGGTCGGCCTCGGCGAGGATCTTGCTGGCCGGGTAGGGGAGGTCGGCGGTGGCGGGGTCGTCCTCGCGAGCGGGCCGGTTCAGGCCGGAGCCGTAGACGAGGCCGGTGCTGGCCATGGTGAAGCGCGCTTGCGGAGCCTGTGCCTTGGTGGCTGCGATGAGGTTGCGCGTGCCCTCGACGTTGGTGCGGTGGATGGCGTCCGTGTCCTGGGTGCGGAACAGGGCGGCCAGGTGCACGACGTCGGTGACGCCGTCGAGCGCGCCATCGAGCGAGCCGGGGTCGAGGATGTCGCCCTCAACAGGGGCGACGCCGTCGGGGGCGGACTTGCCGGGACGGACGAGGGCGCGGCAGTCGACGCCGGCGTCGACGAGGCGGGGCAGGAGGCGGGTGCCGACCAATCCGGTGGCACCGGTGACGAGGATCGTCATGAAAGGGGTGTCTCTTCCTTCAGATGGTGTGCGAGTCGTTCGGCGGCCGCACGCAGAGTGCGGGCGACCTGCGCCTGCTCCTCCTCGCTCACGCCGTCGAAGGCGACGGCGCGGATGCGGGCGATGGGGTCGGGCAGCCGTGTCCACAGTTGGCCCCCCGCTTCGGTGAGGCGCAGCGTCTTCTGCCGCAGGTCCACGGGGTCGGGTACCTGTTCCACGAGCCCTTTACGGACCAGGGCGGCAACGACGCCGGTCATCGTGGCGCGCTCTATACGGAGCGCCCGTACGAGGTCGCGCTGCCTGGTCGGACCATCGTGAGCCAGTTGGTAGAGCACGTACCACTGGGTCGGTCCGAGTCCGTAGGGACGCAGGATCGATTCCAGAACCGCTTGGCTGGCCTGGTGGTACCGCTTCGCCCACGCGCCTGCTGATTCATGCTGATCAGGCTCATTTTTGCTAGGCACCTAACCAATAATGTTAGGGGCCTAGCAACATGTCAAGCGGAACGAGGCGGACGGCGTGCCAGCAGTGCCCGTTCGACGTGTTGCGCTTCTTGTGGCGGTCCTCGTCGAAGCCGGCCGGTCGGCCACCCGCCGCGTGAGCCTTCGCGCAGACGGCCGGCCCGGCTGTCCACCTTCTCCGCGATCGTGTGCGGGATGCCGCGATGTCGCAGGTACTCGCGGCAGGACCGGCTTGAACTCGGGGCCATCCCCCCGCTGGCCTGCGGTGATGACCAGGGACAGCGGGCGGCAACGCCCGTCGGCGCTCAGGTGGACCGTGCTGGTGAAGCCGCCCCGCGAGCGGCCCGGCCCCTCACCTCCCGCACCACCTCCACCAGCCGGTCGACGAGGCGCAGCCACGCAGATTCGGCCTGGCGTTCTGTCGCTCCGCCCCCTTTGGGGTGGGCTGTGCGGGTGGCGGCTCCTTGCGGGCGCCGGCCGCGACCCGCCACCGCCCGCAGCGACCGTTGCTCACCGGCAGGAACGGCCGCAGCCGTTCCCACTCGACATCCGACAGATCACCACGCTGAACCCGCCCCATGCTTGGACCGACGAGCCAGGCGTGAGCCAGGCACATGATCAGCCGGACAGCTCCTAGCAGCCGCGGCGGCGGATCTTCGCGGAACGCGGCGGCGGGCCCGCTCTCCCGACAGGGGGAGGGTGGGCCCGTCGGCGTTGCGGCGCTACTTGCCGGTCTTGGCCTCGTAGGCGGTCAGCACATCCTCGGTCGGACCGTCCATCAGCATCACCCCGTGCTCCAACCAGATCACCCGCTCACAGGTGTCCCGGATCGACGCGTTGCTGTGACTGACCAG
>NZ_JBIUYR010000005.1:396981-514272 GCF_044744625.1 Streptomyces sp. NPDC087270 | reverse complement strand
CTGGTCAGTCACAGCAACGCGTCGATCCGGGACACCTGTGAGCGGGTGATCTGGTTGGAGCACGGGGTGATGCTGATGGACGGTCCGACCGAGGACGTGCTGACCGCCTACGAGGCCAAGACCGGGAAGTGACGTGGCGTCGGAAACCGCGCCGCCCGCCGGCCGGTCTCCTGACGTCCGCCCCGACCTGCCCCATCCCGCGCCACCCCGCCCCGTCCTGACCCGCCGTACCTTGTCCCGCTCTGCCCGACTCGGTGCGTTGCCGGGGCCGGACGCGGGAGGTTTCGCGGGAAGTTTTTCGGAAAACCCGATCCCCGCCGGATGATCCGGCGGGGATCGGTTGTTGTGGTGGGGTGTTGTCGCTCGCGGATCGGGGCGCGCCCCCGGCGTACGCCGGGTGGGGCCCCGACGTAAGCTGTACCGGTGCTGGGAGCCTGCCGATGATCGATACCCGGGTCCGGGTGTCCGCAAGCGAGAGTGCGGCGTGTCCGAAATGGGAAGTTTCGACGGGGCAGTGTAGAACGGGGGATGTGGCGGCCATGAAGATCGGGACCATCCTGTTCCGGGGCACGTTCGCCGCCTGTGCACCGGGAAGCCCGCGGTGACCGGGGACGTCACCTCCCGGGCCGTCCTGGACAAGGCCGCGCGCGAGAACTTCCCGGTGGCACCGGTGTTCCTTCCGCGTGCCTGGCGACAGGATCTGATGGCCGTTTACGGGTTCGCCCGTCTGGTGGACGACATCGGCGACGGCGACCTGGCCGACGGCGGCCGGCCCGACGCGGTCCGGCTCGGCCTGCCCCCCGAGGCGGCCGGCGACCGGCTGGCGATGCTCGACGCCTTCGAGGCCGACCTGCGCCGGGTGTTCGACGGCACCCCCGTCCACCCGCTGCTGACCGCCCTGCGCCCCACCGTCCAGCGGCACCGGCTGACCCCCGAGCCCTTCCTCGGCCTGATCGCCGCCAACCGGCAGGACCAGCAGGTCAGCCGGTACGCCACCTACGACGACCTGCTCGCCTACTGCGAGTTGTCCGCCAATCCGGTGGGCCGGCTGGTGCTCTCCATCACCGGAACCTCCACCCCGGAACGGGTCCGGCGCTCGGACGCGGTGTGCACCGCGCTCCAGATCGTGGAGCACCTCCAGGACGTCGTGGAGGACCTCGGCAGGGACCGGGTGTACCTCCCGGCGGAGGACATGAAACGCTTCTCGGTGGACGAGGCCGATCTCGCCGCACCGAGCGCGGGGGAGAAGGTGCGCGAACTGGTCGCGTTCGAAGCCGGGCGGGCCCGTGACCTGCTGGGCGAGGGCGGTGCCCTGGTCCGTAGCGTCCGTGGCCGGCTCAGACTGCTGCTCGCCGGATTCGTCGGCGGCGGCCGCGCGGCATTGCGGGCGGTGGAGGACGCGGGGTACGACGTGTTGGCGGGTTCCCCCAAGGCCACCAAACCCGTCCTGCTGCGTGAGGTGGGGTCGACATTGCGAAGAGAGGGGTGACCCGGACCGTGAACGGTTCCGCGCACACGTCCGGACAGGTGCTTGCTGCATACAAGTACTGTGAGACCGTGACCGGCCACGAGGCCCGCAACTTCGCCTACGGAATCCGCCTGCTGCCCACGGCGAAGCGGCAGGCGATGTCGGCGGTCTACGCCTTCTCCCGGCGGGTCGACGACATCGGGGACGGCGAGCTGCCGCCCGACGAGAAACTGCGCCGACTGGAGGACGCCCGCACCCTGCTGCACCGGGTCGAGGCCCACGAGGTGGAGGAGGACGACACCGACCCGGTCGCCGTCGCCCTCGCCGACGCCGCCGCGCTCTTCCCCATCCCGATGGGGGGCCTGGGCGAACTCATCGACGGCGTCCAGATGGATGTTCGGGGCGAGAGCTACGAGACATGGGACGACCTGGCCGTTTACTGCCGCTGTGTGGCGGGAGCTATCGGTAGGGTCTCATTGGGCGTTTTCGGCACCGTGAATGGGCACGATCATGCACGTGCCGCCGAATACGCCGACACACTCGGCCTCGCTCTGCAACTCACCAACATCCTGCGCGACGTCCGCGAGGATGCCGGGAACGGACGCACGTACCTGCCCGCGCAGGACCTCGCGAAGTTCGGCTGCGCCGAGGGATTCCACGGTGACACCCCGCCGGCCGGCTCCGACTTCGCCGGGCTGGTCGAGTTCGAAGTACGCCGGGCCCGCGCGCTGTTCGCCACCGGCTACCGGCTGCTGCCGATGCTCGACCGCAGGAGCGGCGCCTGCGTCGCCGCGATGGCGGGCATCTACCGGCGGCTGCTGGAGCGGTTCGCCGCCGACCCCGAGGCGGTGCTGCGCGGCCGGGTCTCGCTGCCCGGCCGGGAGAAGGCGTACGTCGCGGTCCGCGGCCTGGCCGGACTCGACGCCCGCCGTACCGCGCGTACTCCCGCCCCCGTCACCGCCCCGCGGAGGGACGCGTGAGACCGACCCGCGTGCACCCAGCGGGTCCCACCGCGCAGTACGCTCCGTCCACGTCGTTCGCCACGTCGTCCGCTCAGCCCGTCACACCCGCCCCGTCCCCGCGGCAGGTGCAGTTCCCGCGGTTCGTCCCGCACCCGCCGTCCGACCGAGCAACCTCGTTGACGCGCACTGCGTCACCTTCCGCGACGGCCCGCCGCACCCCGCATGGTGCGGCCCGAGGAGAGCGCGCATGACGACCACCCGATCCGGCCCGCAGGCCGGTCCGGCCGGCACCGAGGCCGGCCGCCCCGAGCGCGCCCGCGGGCGGCGCACCGCCGTCGTGGTCGGCGGCGGCCTGGCCGGGGTGACCGCCGCGCTCGCGCTGGCCGACGCCGGGGTCGAGGTGACCTTGACCGAGGCCCGGCCCCGGCTGGGCGGCCTCGCCTTCTCCTTCAAGCGCGGCGAGTTGACCGTCGACAACGGCCAGCACGTCTTCCTGCGCTGCTGCACCGCCTACCAGTGGTTCCTGGACCGGATCGCGGCCCGCGACCTGGTGACGCTTCAGGACCGGTTGGACGTCCCGGTCTTCGACGCCGACACCGGCAAGCTCGGCCGGATCGGCCGGGTGGCGCTGCCGGTTCCGCTGCACCTCGCGCCGAGCCTGGTGCGCTACCCGCACCTGTCGGTGGCGGAGCGGGCGTCGGTCGGGCGGGCGGCGCTCGCGCTGCGCGGCCTGGACCTCGACGATCCGGCGCTGGACCGGGTCGACTTCGGCAGCTGGCTCGCCGGGCGCGGGCAGTCCGCCCGCACCATCGAGGCGCTGTGGGACCTGGTCGCGGTGGCCACCCTCAACGCCACGTCGGGGCAGTCCTCGCTGGCCCTGGCCGCGATGGTGTTCAAGACCGGCCTGCTGTCCGAGCCGGGCGCCGCCGACATCGGCTGGGCCGCGGCACCCCTGGGCGACCTGCACGACGGCCGGGCCCGCGCGGCGCTGGACGCGGCGGGGGTGCGGGTGCTGCTGCGGACCCGCGCGGTCGGTCTGACGCCCCGTCCGGAAGGCCCGGACGCGGCCGCCGACGGGGCCGCGGGACGTGACGTCGCACACGCCGGGTGGCGCGTGGACGTCGAGACCGGCCCCGGCCGCGGCGAGCAACTGACCGCCGGCACCGTGGTGTTGGCCGTGCCGCAGCAGGAGACCCACGAACTGCTGCCGGCCGGCGCGCTGGACGAGCCGGAAAAGCTCTTGCGCATCGGCACCGCGCCGATCCTCAATGTCCATGTGATCTACGACCGGCAGGTGCTCCAGCAGCCGTTCCTGGCGGCGCTCGGCAGCCCGGTCCAGTGGGTCTTCGACCGCACGAAGAGCTCCGGGCACACCGGCGGCGGCCAGTACGTCGCGCTCTCCCAGTCGGCCGTGCAGGACGAGATCGACCTGCCGGTGGCCGAGTTGCGCCGCCGCTACCTGCCCGAACTGGAGCGCGTGCTGCCCGCGTCCCGCGGCGCCGCCGTCCGTGACTTCTTCGTCACCCGCGAACGCACCGCGACCTTCGCGCCCACCCCGGGTGTGGCCGCCCTGCGGCCCGGGCCCGCCACGCGCGCCCCCGGCCTGTACCTGGCCGGCGCGTGGACCGCCACCGGCTGGCCCGCGACCATGGAGGGTGCGGTGCGCAGCGGCCTGTACGCCTCCCGACAAGCTTTGTCCGCCCTTGGACTGCCCTGCGAATACGGCGTACTGGAGGCGGCATGAGTGCAATTGGTGCGACAAGAGGAGAGAACGTGACCGCTGACAGCGTGATCGCGCTGCTGGAGAACGGCCGCATCCTGACCACCCCCGTGCTGCGCGCGGCGGTGGCACGGCTCGCCCCGCCGATGGACACCGTCGCCTCGTACCACTTCGGGTGGATCGACCAGGCCGGCCGGCCCGCGGACGGCGACGGCGGCAAGGCGGTGCGTCCCGCGCTGGCCCTGCTGTCCGCGCAGGCCGCGGGGGCGCCCGCGGAGACCGGCGTGCCCGGCGCGGTCGCGGTGGAGCTGGTGCACAACTTCTCGCTGCTGCACGACGACCTGATGGACGGCGACGAGCAGCGCCGGCACCGCGACACGGTGTGGAAGGTGCACGGCCCGGCCCAGGCGATCCTGGTCGGCGACGCGCTCTTCGCGCTGGCCAACGAGATCCTGCTGGAGCAGGGCACCGCCGACGCCGGCCGGGCCACCCGCCGGCTGACCACGGCGACCCGCAAACTGATCGACGGTCAGGCGCAGGACATCTCCTTCGAGCACCGCGAGCGGGTCACCGTGGCGGAGTGCCTGGAGATGGAGGGCAACAAGACCGGGGCCCTGCTGGCCTGCGCCTCCTCCATCGGAGCGGTGCTCGGCGGCGCGTCGGAGTCCGACGCGGACGCGCTGGAGGAGTACGGCTACCACCTGGGGCTGGCCTTCCAGGCGATCGACGACCTGCTGGGCATCTGGGGCGATCCGGCCACCACCGGCAAGCAGACCTGGAGCGATCTGAGGCAGCGTAAGAAGTCGCTGCCGGTGGTCGCCGCGCTCGCCGCGGACGGTCCCGCGTCGGAGCGGCTGGGTGAACTCCTGGCCGCGGACGCGAAAAACTCCGGATTGATCGAAACTGATGCCTTCAGTGAGGAAGAGTTCGCCCTGCGCGCGGCGTTGATCGAGGAGGCGGGTGGTCGGGAATGGACGTCTCAGGAGGCCCGGAGGCAGTACACGACCGCCATCGCCGCACTGGACAAAATGGACATGCCTGAAGAAATCCAACGTAAGCTCGTGGGCCTGGCGGATTTTGTGGTGGTCCGCGAAAAGTAAACAGACAGACGTGGAGCGTATGACGTCGCCGGTCTCACTTTTGTGACGGCGGACGGCCGCCCCCGACACCGCAGAAGTCTCAACTGCAAAGGGGAAGCCATGACAGCGACGACCGATGGCAGTCCAGGGACGCCAACCCACCGGACACCTTCGGCCAGTAGCGCCTCGGAGCCGGAGCCTGTTCCAGCCGGCGATACAGAGGCGGCGGCGCAGCGTGCCGTGCAGCGCGCCGCAGACCACCTCCTGGCACGGCAGCACCCTGACGGATGGTGGAAAGGCGACCTCGAAACAAACGTGACGATGGATGCCGAGGACCTGCTGCTGCGGGAGTTCCTCGGCATCCGCGACGACAGCGTCACCGCGGCCTCGGCCCGCTGGATTCGCTCCCAGCAGCGCGAGGACGGCGCCTGGGCCACCTTCCACGGCGGTCCGGGCGACGTCTCGGCCACCATCGAGGCGTACGTCGCGCTGCGGCTGGCCGGGGACGACCCGGCCGAGGCGCACATGGCGCTGGCCGCCAAGTGGTCGCGCGGCGAGGGAGGGGTGGCGGCCAGCCGGGTCTTCACCCGGATCTGGCTCGCCCTGTTCGGCTGGTGGAGCTGGGACGACCTGCCGGAGATGCCGCCCGAGGTCATCTTCCTGCCCAAGTGGATGCCGCTGAACATCTACTCGTTCGGCTGCTGGGCCCGGCAGACCATCGTGCCGCTCACCGTGGTCGGCGCCCACCGGCCGGTGCGCCCGGCGCCGTTCGGCATCGACGAGCTGCATGTCGATCCGGCCCGGCCCTACCCCAAGAAGCGCCGGAAGTCGATCACCAGCTGGGACGGCGTCTTCCAGCGCCTCGACCAGGTGCTGCACGTCTACCGCCGGTTCAGCCCCCGGGTGGTGCGCCGCAGCGCGATGAACGCGTGTGCCCGCTGGATCATCGAGCGCCAGGAGGCCGACGGCTGCTGGGGCGGCATTCAGCCGCCCGCCGTCTACTCGGTGATGGCCCTCCACCTGCTCGGGTACGACCTGGACCACCCGGTGGTCAAGGCCGGACTCGACTCGCTGGATCGTTTCGCCGTATGGCCCGAGGAGGGCGTGCGGATGATCGAGGCGTGCCAGTCCCCGGTCTGGGACACCTGCCTGGCGACCATCGCGCTCGCCGACGCCGGCGTCCCCGCCGACCACCCGGCGCTGGTCAAGGCTGCCGACTGGATGCTCGGCGAGCAGATCACCCGCCCCGGCGACTGGTCCGTGCAGCGCCCGCAACTGGCGCCGGGCGGCTGGGCGTTCGAGTTCCACAACGACAACTACCCGGACATCGACGACACCGCCGAGGTGGTGCTCGCGCTGCGCCGGATCGCCCACCCCGACCAGGCCCGGGTGGACTCCGCGATCGACAAGGCGGTGCGCTGGAACGTCGGCATGCAGTCGAGGAACGGCGCATGGGGCGCCTTCGACGCCGACAACACCAGCCCCTTCCCGAACCGGCTGCCGTTCTGCGACTTCGGCGAGGTGATCGACCCGCCGTCGGCCGACGTGACCGCGCATGTCGTGGAGATGCTCGCCGCGCTCGGCCTGGAGCACGACGGGCACACCCGGCGCGGCATCGACTGGCTGCTGGGGGAACAGGAGGACAGCGGCGCCTGGTTCGGCCGCTGGGGTGTCAACTACATCTACGGCACCGGATCGGCCGTCCCCGCGCTGGCCGCGGCCGGGCTCGCCCCGGACCACCCGGCGATCCGCCGGGCCGTCGACTGGCTGCACGAGGTGCAGAACGCGGACGGCGGCTGGGGCGAGGACCTGCGGTCCTACTCCGAGCAGGAGTGGGTCGGCCGCGGGCACTCCACTCCCTCGCAGACCGCGTGGGCGCTGATGGCGCTGCTGTCGGCCGGCGAGCGGGACACCGAGTCGGTCGAGCGCGGGGTGCGCTGGCTGGCTGACACCCAGTTGGCGGACGGCTCGTGGGATGAGCCGTACTTCACCGGCACCGGCTTCCCGCGCGACTTCTCGATCAACTACCACCTGTACCGGATGGTCTTCCCGCTGACCGCGCTCGGCCGCTACGCCCGCTCCGAGCCCTTCGGTGCCGGCCACCCGGCGGCCTCGGCCGGCACGTCCGCCGTGAGCACGTCGGGCGGCGGCACGGCCGGCACCGGCATGCCCAGTTCCACCATCCCGAGCACCACCATCCCGAGCACCGGAAAGGGGGCCTAGTTCGTGGGCCGTCCCCGACCCCCGCTGACGGTGGTGTGCGCCCTGCCGATCGAGCGCTTCGCGCTGCGCAGGGGCACCGCCAGGAATACCGCGGAGTTCCCGGTCACCGTGCTGCGCACCGGCATGGGTCCGAAGAACGCGGAGCGGGTCGTCGCCCAGGCCCTGCAAGACCCGGCGATACACGGAGGTTCCGTCCTGACCACCGGCTTCTGCGCGGGGCTCGCCCCCGGCATGCGGCCGGGCGACGTCGTCGTCTCCGACGACGGGCACGAGAGCGCGACGCTGGCCGCCGCGCTCAAGGCCGTTCTCGCGGACCGGGGCCACACCGTGCACACCGGCACACTGGCGGAATCCGATCATGTCGTGCGGGGCGCCGAGCGCACCGCACTCGCGGCGACAGGTGCCATCGCCGTGGACATGGAGTCGGCCGCGATGCGCCGCGCCGCTCTCGCCGAGGGGGCGCACCGCATCGCGGCGGCCCGCGTCGTCGTCGACACGCCCGAGTTCGAACTCGTCCGTGTCGGAACGCTTCGCACCGGGATCATCGCATTCCGAGTGCTCAGAGATCTTGTTCCCGCCTTTCTCGATTGGCACCGCACTACCGCGCTCCCCTGGAGGTGAGCTAGATGGCCATGCCGCTCCGTCAGACCGTCCGCGTCGCGTCATACCTCTTCGAACAGAAAATGGTTAGGCGTCGCGAAAAGTTCCCGCTGATCGTCGAACTCGAACCGCTCTTCGCCTGCAACCTCAAATGCGAGGGCTGTGGCAAGATCCAACACCCGGCCGGGGTGCTGAAGCAGCGCATGCCGGTCGCCCAGGCGGTCGGGGCGGTGCTGGAGTCGGGTGCGCCGATGGTCTCCATCGCGGGTGGCGAGCCGCTCATGCACCCCCAGATCGACGAGATCGTCCGCCAGCTCGTCGCCCGTAAGAAATATGTATTCCTCTGCACCAACGCCCTGCTCATGCGCAAGAAGATGGACAAGTTCACACCGTCCCCTTACTTCGCGTTTACCGTTCACATTGACGGCCTGCGCGAGCGGCACGACGAATCGGTGGCCAAGGAAGGCACCTTCGACGAGGCTGTGGAGGCGATCAAGGAGGCCAAGCGGCGCGGCTTCCGGGTGACCACCAACTCCACCTTCTTCAACACGGACACCCCGCAGACGATCATCGAGGTGCTCAACTTCCTCAACGACGACCTCCAGGTCGACGAGATGATGCTCTCGCCCGCGTTCGCGTACGAGAAGGCGCCCGACCAGGACCACTTCCTCGGCGTCGAGCAGACCCGTGAGCTGTTCCGCAAGGCGTTCGGCGACGGCAACCGCAAGAAGTGGCGGCTCAACCACAGCCCGCTCTTCCTGGACTTCCTGGAGGGCAAGGCGGACTTCCCCTGCACCGCGTGGGCGATCCCCAACTACTCGCTCTTCGGCTGGCAGCGCCCCTGCTACCTGATGAGCGACGGCTACGTGGCCACGTACCAGAAGCTGATCGACGAGACCGACTGGGACAAGTACGGCCGCGGCAAGGACGAGCGCTGCGACAACTGCATGGCCCACTGCGGCTACGAGCCCACGGCCGTGCTGGCCACCATGGGCTCGCTGAAGGAGTCCATCCGCGCCGCCCGGGAGACCGTCGCGTCCAACCGCGCGAAGTGACCTCCTGGTGAAAGCGGGTACGAGCCACCGGCGACGGCATGGGCCGCGCCGGTGGCTCGTACCCGCACTGCCACCGGCCGGTCAGCGGCCGGCGATCCACCGCAATCCCGGCAGGAACGAGGTCCACACATGTCGATGCTGGAGAACATCAAAGGCCCGCGCGACCTGAAGGCACTGCCCGACGGCCGGCTGGACGAACTCGCCGCCGACATCCGCCACTTCCTCGTCGACGCGGTCGCCAGGACCGGCGGCCACCTCGGCCCCAACCTCGGCGTGGTGGAGCTGACGATCGCGCTGCACCGCGTCTTCGACTCACCCGCCGACCGCATCCTGTGGGACACCGGCCACCAGTCCTACGTGCACAAGCTGCTCACCGGCCGACAGGACTTCTCCAAGCTCCGCACCAAGGGCGGCCTGTCCGGCTACCCGTCCCGCGCGGAGTCCGAGCACGACGTGATCGAGAACAGCCACGCCTCCACCGTGCTCGGCTGGGCCGACGGCCTGGCGAAGGCCAACGAGCTGCGCGGCAGCGACGACCGCGTGGTCGCGGTCATCGGCGACGGCGCGCTCACCGGCGGCATGGCCTGGGAGGCGCTGAACAACATCGCCGCCGCCCGGGACCGCCCCCTGATCATCGTCGTCAACGACAACGAGCGCTCCTACGCCCCCACCATCGGCGGCCTGGCCAACCACCTCGCCACCCTGCGCACCACCGACGGCTACGAGCGCTTCCTGTCCTGGGGCAAGCAGCTCCTGCAGCAGACGCCGGTGATCGGCCAGCCGCTCTACGAGTCGCTGCACGGCGCGAAGAAGGGCTTCAAGGACGCTTTCGCGCCGCAGGGCATGTTCGAGGACCTGGGGCTGAAGTACCTCGGCCCGATCGACGGCCACGACATCGACGCGGTGGAGTCCGCGCTGCGCCGCGCCCGCCGCTTCCACGGCCCGGTCCTGGTGCACTGCCTCACCGAGAAGGGCCGCGGGTACGCCGCCGCCGAGCAGGACGAGGCGGACCACTTCCACACCGTCGGCGCCATGGACCCGCTCACCTGCCGGCCGCTGACCCCCTCCCCGGGCCCGTCGTGGACCTCGGTGTTCGGCGAGGAGCTGGTGGCCATCGGTGCCGAGCGGCCCGACGTGGTCGCCATCACCGCGGCCATGCTCCAGCCGGTGGGCCTGGCGAAGTTCGCCGCGGCCTACCCGCACCGCGTCTTCGACGTCGGGATCGCCGAGCAGCACGCCGCGACCTCGGCCGCGGGCCTGGCCACCGGCGGGCTGCACCCGGTCGTCGCGGTCTACGCGACCTTCCTCAACCGCGCCTTCGACCAGGTGCTGATGGACGTCGCGCTGCACAAGTGCGGCGTCACCTTCGTGCTGGACCGGGCCGGGGTGACCGGGGTGGACGGCGCCTCGCACAACGGCATGTGGGACATGTCGATCCTCCAGGTGGTGCCCGGGCTGCGGATCGCCGCGCCGCGCGACGCGGACCAATTGCGCGCGCAGTTGCGGGAGGCGGTCGCGGTGGACGACGCGCCCACCGTGGTGCGGTTCCCGAAGGAGACCGCGGGGGAGGAGGTGCCCGCGCTCGACCGGATCGGCGGCGTGGACATCCTGCACCGGCCGGCCGCGGGCCTGCGGCCCGACGTGCTGCTGGTCTCCGTCGGCGCGCTGGCCGGCACCTGCCTGTCGGTCGCCGAACTGCTCGCCGGGCGCGGCATCGGCGTCACCGTGGTCGATCCGCGCTGGGTCAAGCCGGTCGACCCCGCACTGGCCGAACTCGCCGCCGGGCACCGGATGGTGGCCGTCGTCGAGGACAACGGCCGTGCCGCGGGCGTCGGTTCGGCGATCGCCCAGGCGCTGCGCGACGCGTCCGTCGACGTGCCGCTGCGCGACTTCGGCATCCCCCCGCAGTTCCTCGCGCACGCCAAGCGGGGCGAGGTGCTGGCGGACATCGGGCTGACCCCGGCGGAGATCGCCGGGTCGGTGGGCGCGTCGTTCCTGCGGCTGGCCGCGCGCACCGGGCCGGGGGCGGTGGCGGAGAGCGGCACGGCGGCGTCAGCTTCGGCCGGCGCCGTACCCGGAACCGCGGCGGCCCGCGCCGTACCCGTGCGCGCGGCGGGAACCGCGGCCAAAGACGCGGGCAGGACTGTCCCCGGGCAGGCCGACCCGACCGGTTCCGACACCGCGAGACCGGCACATACTTCGGGTGGCAGCACCCCACGCACGCGAGGAGCAGGTGAACGATGACATCGTCCGACCCGATGCCGGACCCGGACAGCCCGGTCCCCGTCGCGCAGCCGAAGGGGTTCGACCTGGGCACCCTGCTCGCGGAGCGGGGCGGTGAGCGGTACGAACTGCACACCAAGCACCTGAACCACCAACTGCCGCGGATGCTGCGCACCATCGGCTTCGACAAGTACTACGAGCGGGCCGAGGGCGCGCACTTCTGGGACGCCGAGGGCAACGACTACCTGGACATGCTCGCCGGCTTCGGCGTGATGGGCGTCGGCCGCCACCACCCGGTGGTCCGCAAGGCGCTGCACGACGTGCTGGACGCGGGGCTGCCGGACCTGACCCGGTTCGACTGCCAGCCGCTGCCCGGGCTGCTCGCCGAGAAGCTGCTCGCCCACACCCCGCACCTGGACCGGGTGTTCTTCGGCAACAGCGGCACCGAGGCGGTGGAGACCGCGCTGAAGTTCGCCCGGTACGCCACCGGCAAGCCCCGGGTGCTGTACTGCAAGCACTCCTTCCACGGCCTGACCACCGGCTCGCTGTCGGTCAACGGCGAGGAGGGCTTCCAGGACGGCTTCGCGCCCCTGCTGCCCGACACCGAGGTCGAGGTCGGCGACCTCGACGCGCTGGCCCGCGAGCTCAAGCGCGGCGACGTGGCGGCGATGATCGTCGAGCCCATCCAGGGCCACGGCGTGCACATCCCCCCGGCCGGCTACCTGCGCTCCGCCCAGTCGCTGCTGCGCGCGCACAAGGCGCTGCTGATCTGCGACGAGGTGCAGACCGGCATCGGCCGCACCGGCCGCTTCTACGCCTACCAGCACGAGGAGGGCGTCGAGCCCGACCTGCTCACGGTGGCGAAGACGCTCTCCGGCGGTTACGTCCCGGTGGGCGCGACGCTCGGCAAGGACTGGATCTTCAAGAAGGTCTTCTCCTCGATGGACCGGGTGCTGGTGCACTCGGCCAGTTACGGCTCCAACGCGCAGGCCATGGTGGCCGGCCTGGCCACGCTGTCGGTGGTCGAGGACGAGCAACTGGTCGAGAACTCCCGGCGGATGGGCGACCTGCTGCGCACCCGGCTGGCCGCGCTCGTCGACGAGTACGAACTGCTCAAGGACGTCCGTGGCCGCGGGCTGATGGTCGCGGTCGAGTTCGGCCGGCCCAAGTCGCTGAAGCTGCGCAGCCGCTGGACGATGCTCCAGGCCGCGCGCAAGGGGCTGTTCGCCCAGATGGTGGTGGTGCCGCTGCTCCAGCGGCACCGCATCCTCACGCAGGTCTCCGGGGACCACATCGAGGTGATCAAGCTGATCCCGCCGCTCGTCGTCGACGAGGCGGACGTGGACCGCTTCGTGCAGGCGTTCACCGAGGTGATGGACGACGCGCACGGCGGGGGCGGGCTGATGTGGGACTTCGGCCGGACCCTGGTGAAGCAGGCGGTGGCCAACCGGTAGGCGGCTGCCCCGGCCCGGCGAGGTCACGACCCCGCGTCGTCACGACCCGCACCGCTTCTTCCACCCCGCGTCGCCCGGTGTCGGGCGCCGCGGGGTGGCGGTCTCGCGGGACGCCGGTCAGTCCGTGAGGAGGCGGTCCCGCAGGCGCGCGCGGGCCGCGGGGGCGAGGGCGAGGCCCTCTTCGAGATAGCGGTCGACGGAGCCCCAGTGCTGCTCGATGGTGTCGAACGCGGCCCGCAGGTATTCGATCCGGGCCTCGAAGAGCGGGTCCAGCAGCTCGCGGACGGCAGGGTCGATCGCGGTGCCGGTGCTTCCGTCGCCGCGGACCACCTTGTAGCGGCGGTGCCGGGCGTTGCTCTCCAGGTAGTCCGCCTCGATCGCGGACCGCTCCACGCCGAGCGCGAGCAGGATGATCGCCATGGAGGTGCCGGCCCGGTCCTTGCCGGCGGCGCAGTGCAGCAGCGCGGGCACGGCGGCGCGGTCCGACGGCCCGGCCGCCGCGGCCGCCGCGGTCGTCACCGGCTGCCGGCCGTCCTGCGCGTCGTCGGACGGCCCGGCGAGCAGGGCGAGCATCCGGCCGTGCTCGGAGGTGCGTTCGAGGATGAGCTTGCGGTAGGACGCCTCCATCCGCTCCGCGCCCCTGCCGTCGCCGAGCGCGGCGTGCAGCGCGTCGAGGTCGCCGTTGCGGACCGTCCGCCAGAAGTCCGCGTTCTGCGCGGGGTCGCTGAGCGGGATGTTGATGTTGCGGGTGCCGGGCAGCGTGACGTCGGGGCCTTCGAGCGCGATGTCGTCGCCGTTGCGGAAGTCGAAGACGGTGTGCAGCCCGAGCGAGGCGAGGAAGGCCGCGTCCTGCTCGTCGGCGTGCGCGAGGTGGCCGCTGCGGAAGAGCACCCCCGGCCGTACCCGCCGGCCGTCGGCGGTGGGCAGCCCGCCCACGTCGCGGAAGTTGCGCACCCCGGTCAGCTGGGGTTCCGGGCCGGTCGCGGCGGACTGCCGCACTTCCTGCGTCACCGATGCTCCTTTTCCTCGTCCTTGCCATGCCATGAACTGCGCCTGCCGCGGCCGCACCGCGCCACCGCCGACGATACGGCAGCGCGGGCGAAGGCGTACCGAGCGGTATGTGTCGGGCCGTATTCCGTCCGCGGGCGGTCTTCTCCGGGCCGGACGGGTGGGATGAATCACGTGCCGTCAATCCGTCCTTACGGTCGCGTAGGTCACAGGCCGAGGAGAAAAATGGTCCGACGTGGCTGACGATACGCGGACAGATGACAACGGAGAGACCGACGAAGGACGCCCGGCGCAGGGGACGCCGACCGGCACGGCGACCGGCTTGGCGACCGGCACTGCGACCGGACCGGGCGGCGGACCGGGCCGGGTGCTCGCGCCGGCCACGGCCGGCTTCGGGTCCTACGCGGCGGTGGGGGACAGCTTCACGGAGGGCGTCGGCGACCCCGGGCCCGGCGAGGCGTTCGTGGGGTGGGCCGACCGGCTGGCGAAGCTGCTCGCCGAGCGCCGGGCCGGCGCGACCCCGCCCGGCGACTTCCGCTACGCCAACCTCGCGGTGCGCGGCCGGCTGCTGGACCGGATCATCGACGAGCAGGTGCCCCGGGCCGTCACGCTCGCGCCCGACCTGGTCACCTTCTGCGCCGGCGGCAACGACATCCTGCGCCCGGGCAGCGACCCGGACGCGCTCGCCGAGCGGTTCGAGGGCGCGGTCGCGCAGTTGCGCGCGGTGGTCGGCACGGTGATGGTCTGCACCGGCTTCGACACCCGCGGGGTGCCGGTGCTCGGCCTGCTGCGCGGCAAGATCGCGACGTACAACGCCCATGTCCGCGCGGTCGCCGACCGCTACGGCTGCCCGGTGCTGGACCTGTGGTCGCTGGCGGCCATCCACGACCGGCGGGCCTGGAGCGACGACCGGCTGCACCTGTCGTCCGCCGGCCATGTCCGGGTGGCGCTGCGGGCCGCCCAGGTGCTCGGCCTGGAGCCGCCGACCGACCCCGACCTGCCCTGGCCGCCCGAGCCGCGCCGGCTGCCCGCGCAGGTCCGCCGGGACAACATCCACTGGGCCCGCGAGCACCTGGTGCCGTGGATCGGCCGCCGGCTGCGCGGCGCGTCCTCAGGCGACGGTGTGCTGCCCAAGCGGCCGGAGCTGCTCCCGCTGGAACCGCGCCGCTAGGAACCGGCGGGGGAGTCCGCGGTCAGTAACCGCGCGGCGGGGAGCCGCGCCGTCAGGGCTCGGCGGCCGGCCGGTGAACGTCGGTACGCCGGCCGAAACGCCGGCCGGTACGTCGCCCGGTACGTCAATGGGGCGCGCGGTGTGCGGCCAGTTCGGCCCACACCACACGCCCCATGCCATCCGCTGCGGGATCGGAACCCCAGGCTGCCGCCAGCACGCTCACCAGCAGCAGTCCTCGCCCGCCCTCTTCGTCGGCAGTGGCCGCACACGGCATCGGGTCCCCCTCGCCGCGCCCCTGATCGGTCACTTCGAGTCGCACTGCCGAGCCGACGTCATGCAGTGCGCACGTGATCTTCTCGCTGTCGGTGTGCCGGACCGCGTTGGTGAACAGTTCGGTCACCACCAGTCCCGCGTCGTCCCTCAGCTCGGCGTCCGCGCCCCACTCCCGGAGGCGGGCCCGTATCCGTGCGCGGGCGGCCGCCACGGACGCGCTCAGCGCGGGCAGCCGGAAGACGTCCTGCTGCCCGGGGGCGCGGACGTCTGCCCGGCATTCGGGCCGGAGAGCGTGAGTTGAAAGGACCACCCCGTAACTATGGGGCCCGCGCTGGACACATGGCAAGGTCCGAACTGTAAATTACAGAATCGACAGAACATGCTGTTCCTGGCGCTGACGTCATGACACACTGCATGTCAGTCAAGGGAGTTGGAGGATGAGGCACGTGATGGACCCCCGGCCGGGTGGTGCCCCGACGGTCCTGCGCATGGTGCTCGGAAAACGCCTCCAGGACCTCCGCGAGAAGGCCGGTCTCAGTTTCGAGCAGGCCGGCCGTGCCCTTGATGTGACCCACGCCACGATCCGGCGGATGGAAAAGGCCGAAGTCGGGCTGAAGATCCCGTATGTCGAGAAGCTGCTCACCACCTACGGCGTCACCACCCCCGACGAGATCGGCGGCTTCCTCGCGCTGTGCCGCGAAGCCAACCGGCCGGGCTGGTGGCACAACTTCCGCGACGTGCTGCCCGAGTGGTTCAGCGCCTTCGTCAGCCTCGAAGGCGAGGCGTCGGTCATCCGCGCCTACGAGCCGCACTACGTCCCCGGACTGCTCCAGGTCCCCAGCTACGCCCAGGCCGTGCTGCGCGCCGGGCTGCCGAACGCCACCCCCGAGGAGATCGACCGGCTGGTCACGCTGCGGGTCGAGCGGCAGGCGCTGCTCAGCCGCGACGAGGCACCGCTGCTGTGGGTCGTGATGGACGAGACGGTGCTGCGCCGGCCGATCGGCGGCCGCGGCGTGATGCGCGAGCAACTGGGCGCCCTGATCGACGCCGCCGACCTGCCCAACGTGCGGCTGCAGGTGATCCCGTTCGCCGCGGGGCCGCACCCGGCCATGTACGGGCCGTTCCACATCTTCCGGTTCCAGCTCAAGGAGATCCCGGACATCGCCTACACGGAGAGTCTGGTGGGCGGCGCCTACTTCGACGACCGCGACGACGTGTCCACCTTCCTCGAAGCCCTCGACCGGATGTGCGCGCAGGCAGCGCCGGCACAGAGCACCAAAGCCATCCTCGATGGCATGCGCAAGGAGATCTGAACCATGGATCGCGTCACCAACGACACCATCTACAACGGAATGCCCGCCACGGAACTCGGCGCCGACGGCTGGCGAAAGCCGTGGAGCGGCGGCAACGGCGGCTCCTGCGTGGAGGCGAAGAGACTCAACGACGGCCGGGTGGCGCTGCGCCAGTCCACCGACCCCGAGGGCCCCGCGCTCATCTACACCAACCACGAGATCACCACGTTCATCCTGGGCGCCAAGTCCGGCGACGCGGACTTCCTGCTCGGATGACCGGGCCCTGCCGCCGGCCCGGCCGGCCCCGACCCCTCGACCAGGCAACGACCAAGCGGAGGACCGCGTGACCGAGCAGGGCTTTCCCGCCGGCGAGATCGACACCAGCCGCCCGCATCCGGCTCGGATGTACGACTACTACCTCGGTGGCAAGGACAACTACGAGGTGGACCGGGAAGCCGCCGACCGCATCGTCGACGCGGCCCCCGAGGTGGTCGTGGGAGCCCGCGCGAACCGGGACTTCCTCCAGCGGGCGGTGAGCTTCCTCGCGGAGCGCGGGGTGCGCCAGTTCATCGACATCGGCACCGGGATACCCACCTCGCCGAACACCCACGAGATCGCCCACTCCGTCGCCCCCGACGCGCGGATCGCCTACATCGACAACGATCCGATCGTCGCCACCCACGCCGGCGCCCGCCTGCTCGGCACCGGCAACACCGGCTTCTTCCTCGCCGACATGCGCGACCCGCAGACGATCCTGGGGCACCCCACCATCAGCGAGCTGATCGACTTCGACCAGCCCGTCGCGCTGATGCTGGTGTCGGTCCTGCACTTCGTCACCGACGAGGAGGACCCGCGCGGCATGGTGACCACGCTGGGCGAGGCGCTGCCGGACGGCAGCTACCTGGTGCTCTCGCACGCCACCGCGGACTTCCACGCCGAGAAGGCCGGCGAGGTGACGGCGGTGTACAAGAACGCCACCGCCGTGCTCACCCCGCGCAGCCACGCCGGAGTGCTGGAGTTCTTCGACGGGTACGACCTCGTCGAGCCCGGCCTGGTCCAGGTGAACCACTGGCAGCAGGAGGTGCCCGAGGACGAGCCGCCGGTCGGCGTCTACGGGGCCGTCGCCCGCAAGCGGTGAGTGACCGCGGCTGAGTACCGCCGCTCTCGAACAGGGGCCCTGCCGGGGCGCCCGGCCGGTGTCAGGGGAAGGACGCGCCCGGGACGCCATCCGGCGGGGCCCCACACCTGTCCGCACATCTGCGCGCGGGCCCGCCCGCCCGCCGGTCCGCGTGCGCCATGTCCACCCGCGTCAGTGCGGCGTCTCGATCGAGACGGTCACGTCGTCCAGCGACGCGGCGAAGTTCGCGCCCAGCGCGCGGGACGGCGTCTGGAAGCCCGCGGCCAGATCGGGCAGCCGCTGCACGATCCGCAGCACCGCGTCGCTCGTGATCCGGTACGGGTTCGGGCCGGTCAGCGTGGCGGTCGCCTTGTTGCCCGCCGCGTCGGTGGCCTGCCCCCACACCTCGCTGCGGGTGCCGGCCAGCCGCCGCTCGCCCGGCCCCCGCACCACCAGCCCCACCGCACCCGAGACCGCGCGGCGCAGCGGCCCGAGCCGCACCGCACGGGAGGCGGCCACCACGGCCTGCGGCATCGCGGTGTACGTGGTGATGTCGGGGATGCCGGTCGAGTGGTAGGCGGTGCTCACATCGCCCCACGGGATCGACACCACCGTGCGGGCGCCCGAGGGGAAGGCGGCGCGCACCTGGCGGGAGCCCAGCGGCACCGAACGGATCTCGCCACCGCTGCGGATACGGCCGCCGTCGGGCGCGCCCTCCACCAGGGTGCGGGCGGTGCCGGGGCTGGGGCCGCCGCCGAGCAGGAACGCCAGGTCGAGCTGGGTGGCGTCCGGCAGCCTGGCCGCGAGCAGCGCCGCCACGCAGTCGGTCGGCACCACGTCGAAGCCGGCGCCCGGCAGCAGGGTGATCCCGGCCGCCTCCGCGCGGGTGCCGAGCGCGCGCAGCGACTCGAACACGTCGATCTCGCCGGTGATGTCCAGGTAGGGCGTCCGCGTCTCCACGCACGCGTGCGCCATCGGCAGCGCGGTACGGGTGAACGGCCCCGCGCAGTGCGCCACCGCCGTCACGTCCTTCAGCCCGCGGCGGATGGCGGTCGGCTCGGAAAGGTCGAACACCCGGTGCTCCAGACCGAGTTCGGCGGCGAACGGGACCAGCTTGGCGGCGTTGCGACCGGCCAGCACGGGGCGCTGGCCCTGCGCGACGGCACGGCGGGCGATCAGGCGACCGGTGTACCCGGTGGCCCCGTACAACAGCCAGGTCATGGAGTGCGATCCTTCCGCGGCGGTGCTACGAGAGCTGACCGGAACCGTACACGCGCGGTCCGTCAGGCCGCTATTCAGTAGGCGGGGGGCGGCCGACGTGCGAGGCTTGGGTCATGACCGACGCAAAGCAGGCGGCCGACGCGGCCGCCGACAGCAGTTCGCTGGATGCGGAAGCGGCCGCACCGGCCGATTCCGCGGAACCGGAAGGGGAGAACCCGGCCGCACTCGCCGAGGACGACGTGAAGCGCAAGTTCCGTGAGGCGCTGGCACGCAAGCAGGGCGGGCGCGGCGGAGGCGGCACCGCGGGGACCGGACCGGACCAGTCCAAGGTCCACGGCGCCCACGGCCGCGCGGGCGGAGCACGCGAGTTCCGCCGCAAGTCGGGGTGACCTGACCCTCCGGGGTGCCCCCGTCCGCCGGTTGAGGGACCACCCGCCGGCGGGGGGTCCTCGCGCGGTTCCCCGCGCCCCTTGAGGGTTGCCCTCCTTCCGCGGAAGCAGCCGCACATACTCAGGGGCGCGGGGAACTCCCGCCAGGGGATACCCCAGCGCGCGGCAGGCCACCGGACTGGTGGCCGGAACGCGACCGAAACCGAGACGGCGGGGGCCCAGGCGGCTGTATAGGGTCGAACGGTGACCATGAACCCGCTGCTGAGCCCGAGCCCGCTGCCCTACGGCCTGCCCGCCTTCGCCGGGTTGGACGACGCCCACTACCTCCCGGCGTTCAAGCGGGCCATCGCGGAGCACACCGCCGAGGTCGAACGGATCGCGGCGGACCCCGAACCCCCCACCTTCGCCAACACGCTGGAGGCGATGGAGCGTTCGGGCGAACTGCTCGCACGGGTGGGCGCGGTCTACAGCAACCAGGCGTCCGCACACGTCACCGACGGCCTGCGGGAGATCGAGTCCGAGGTCAGCGCGATGACGTCCGCGCACCGCGACGAGGTGTACCTGAACGCGCAGCTCTACGCGCGGATCAAGGCGCTGTACGAGACACGCGACTCCCTCGGCCTGGACCCGGAGTCGCTGCGGCTGCTGGAGCGGTACCGTATCGCCTTCGTACGTGCCGGGGCGGAGCTGTCGCAGGAGGGCCGGGAGCGGCTGCGCGCGCTGAACGCGCGGATCGCGGCCGCGAGCACCGAGTTCGGCCAGAACGTGCTGGCCGCCAGCAAGGACGGCGCCCTGGTGCTGGACGACCCCGCGCAGCTGTCCGGCCTGTCGCCGGACGCGGTCGCGGCCGCCGCGGCGAACGCCCGCGAGCTGGGCCACGACGGCAAGTGGGTGCTGAGCCTGCGGAACTTCACCAACCAGCTCGAACTCGCCGTTCTCGACGACCGCGAGGTCCGGCGCCGCCTCCTGGCCGCCGCCATGGACCGCGCGCAGGACACCAACGGCCCGCTCGCGGTCACCCTGGCCACCCTGCGCGCCGAGCGGGCCGCGCTGCTGGGCTACGACAGCCACGCCGCGTACACCGTCGCCGATACCACCGCCGGCAGCACCGAGGCCGTGACCGCCCTGCTGGAGCGCCTGGTGCCGCCCGCCGTGGCCAACGCGCGCCGTGAGGCCGACGCGCTCGCCGAGACCGCCGGCGGACCGATCGAGGCGTGGGACTGGGCGTACTGGTCGGAGAAGGTCCGCAAGGAGCGCCACTCCATCGACCAGGCGGCGCTGCGCCCGTACCTCGAACTGGAGTCGGTGCTGCGCGACGGCGTCTTCCACGCCGCCCACGAGGTCTACGGGATCACCGTCACCGAGCGGCCCGACCTGGTCGGCTACCACCCCGACGTCCGGACCTTCGAGGTCTTCGACGCCGACGGCAGCGGGCTCGGGCTGTTCCTGATCGACTTCTTCGCCCGGCCGACGAAGCGCGGCGGCGCCTGGATGAACGCGCTGGTCCCGCAGTCCCGGCTGCTCGGCCGGCAGCCGGTGATCGTCAACAACCACAACATCGCCAAGCCCGCGCCCGGCGAGCCCGCGCTGCTGACGTTCAGCCAGGTCGACACGCTCTTCCACGAGTTCGGGCACGCCCTGCACGGGCTCTTCTCCGACGTGCGGTACCCCTACTTCTCCGGAACCGCGGTGCCGCGCGACTTCGTGGAGTACCCGTCGCAGGTCAACGAGATGTGGTCGACCTGGCCCGAGGTGCTGGCCCGGTACGCGCGCCACCACGAGACCGGCGAGCCGATGCCCGACGGCATGGTGGCGCGGATGCTGGAGGCCGCACGGTTCGGCGAGGGCTTCGCGACCGTCGAGTACCTCGCGGCGGCGCTGCTGGACTGGGCGTGGCACTCGCTGCCGGCCGGCAGCGACCCGGGCGACCCGCTGGAGTTCGAGGCGCGCGCCCTGGCGGCGGCCGGGATCGACCTGCCGGCGATCCCGCCGCGCTACCGCACCACCTACTTCACGCACATCTTCGGCAGCGACTACAGCGCCGGCTACTACTCCTACATCTGGAGCGAGGTGCTGGACGCCGACACCGTCGACTGGTTCGAGACCCACGGCGGCATGCGGCGCGCCAACGGGGAGATCTTCCGCCGCGAGTTGCTCGCGAAGGGAGGGAGCAAGGACCCGATGGCGGCGTTCGCCGTGGTGCGCGGCCGCGCACCACGGGTCGAGCCGCTCCTCTCCCGCCGCGGCCTGCGGTAGCCGGCGCCCGGGCTGGCCGGCGCCCACGGCGGGCGGGGCGGTGGGGCCGCGCCTGGGCCGTGTGGTGGAAGTGGCGCCGTCCGCCCGAGGGGCGGGGCCCGTGGCGTCCGGTGCTCCCCCGCAGCCTTCGGCGGGGGAGGGACTTCCAAAAAATACGGCCTACGCGTCCGCGACCTGGTCCCGCTGGGCCGGGGCGGGGGGCGGCCACGGGGTCCAGCCGGTCTCGGGGGTGACGGCGACCTCGCGCCACCAGGGGAAGGCGGCCGGGGCGGTGACGGGTTCGAAGGGCTGCCCGACGAGCGGGGTGACGGCCTGCACGCCGGAGCGGTGGGCGGCGTCGAGGGTGCCCTCGCCGGGGTCGGACCAGGCGTGCGGGGCGAGGTTGAAGGTCCCCCAGTGGATGGGCAGCATCACGCCGTGCGAGGTGCCGCCGGACAGGTCGAGGTGGGTGCGGACGCCCTCGGCGGGAGTCATGTGGATGTCCGGCCAGAACTCGCTGTACGCGCCGATCTGGATCATGGTGGCGTCGAACGGGCCGTGCAGCTGGGCGATGTCGGCGAAACCGGGGAAGTAGCCGGTGTCGCCGCTGTGGTAGATCCGGTGGATGTCGTCGGTGACGACCCAGGAGGCCCAAAGGGTCTGCTGCCGGCCGCGCAGGCCGCGCCCGCAGAAGTGCCGCGCCGGGGTGGCGGTCAGGGTCAGCCCGGCCACCTGGGTGGACTCGTGCCAGTCCAACTCGCGCAGCCGGTCCGCCGGCACCCCCCAGTGCTCCAGGTGCGAGCCGACGCCCAGCGGCACCACGAAGACCGCGCCGCCGCGGATCAGCGCGATGATCGTCGGCATGTCGAGGTGGTCGTAGTGGTCGTGGGAGATCACCACGGCGTCGATACCGGTCAGCGACTCGACCGGCACGGGGGTGGGGTGCACCCGCTTGGGCCCGGCGAACGCGAACGGCGAGCACCGCTCGCCCCACACCGGGTCGAAGAGCACCCGCCGGCCGCCGATCTCGGCGAGCACCGAGGAGTGGCCCATCCACGTCAGCCGCAGGCCCGAGGCCGGCGGCTTGGCGAGGTCGGCGAGCGTGGTGGGGTGCAGCGGGACCGGCCGGGCCGGCTTGCGGGCCAGCCGCGCGTCCTTGCGGAGGTTGGCCGGCAGCGCCTTCAGCATGCCGCCGCTGGGGGTGGTGCGGGCGCCGACCGGGTTCACGAAGGCCCCGTCGGCGTAGTGGGGTGAGGCGAGGATGCGCTCCAGCCGCGCGCCCGCGGGGTCCGCGCCGAAGGGTGCGGGCCGCAGCTTCACGAGATGGGACGGCTGTCGGCGGGCGCCGGTCACGGCTCCTCCTGGCGATCGTCGGGCGGCGGGGTATCCGCCGCTTCCATTATGCGGGGCGGTCGCGGAACCGCTCCGGTGAACGCGATGAGCTCTCGATCACCCGAAGGCGACCACCAGTTGGTCCCGAACCGGAACGTAGCCCAGCCGCCGGTAGACGTGGTTGCTCACCGGGTTGGCCAGGTCGGTGAAGAGCACGACGTCACGCGCCCCGGTGTCCAGCGCGGCCCGCGACACCGCCGCGGTGACGGCTCCCGCGTAGCCGCGCCCGCGCAGCGCGGCCGGGGTGTAGACGGCGACCACCCGGACCGCGCCGTCCTCCGGCGACGTCATGCCCGCCATCGCGACGGGCTCGCCGTCCACCTCCCACAGGACGCGGCCGCCGAACCGGAGGGCGTCGGCCACGACCCGCTCCGCACCCGGCATGGGCTCGCCGATGTCCCGGGCGAACTCCTGGTGCCAGCGCAGCAGCAGGCCGAGGTCCCGCTCCCCGGCGACCCGGGCCCGGCCGGGCGGCGCGGGGCTGCGCGGGGTCAGGGCGCCGAGCCGGTGCAGCCGCTGCTCGCGCACCACCCGTGGCGCCGCGCCGGTCCGCTCCCGCCACGCCTCACCGAACGCCCGGACCGCGTCCGCGTCCCCGCGCGCCCCGTCCAGCGGGCCCTCCCACCCGGCGGCCAGCTCGCGGGAGGACTGCCGGGTGCCGGGCGCGAGCAGCGGCGGATACGGCGGGGTGCGCAGGAACGCGGCCTGCACCGCCCCCTCGTCGCCGGTCCGCCACCAGCCGAACACCGGCGGCTGCGCTCCGTACGCGTCGGGGCCCCGCCGGCGCAGCGTCCCGCAGACCGTCCGCAGCACGTTGGTCTCCAGCGGGTGCCGGTCCAGGAAACCGCCGGCCGCGGCGGTGAACTCCGCCACCGACGGCGTGAACGTCCATCCCATCGCCCCATCCTGTCCCCACCGGCCGGATTTACGCACCGGGAATTCCGCGCGATGACCGGGCAGGCTGCCGGCGTACGGCTCGCCGACTCAGGTGCCGCGTCCGCGGCCAGGCACGGGCCCCCGGGGGCCGCGTCCGCGTTGCCCCGGCCTACGCTCCGGCCTCCTCGTCCGCCAACTCCTGCCCGTCCGCCGTCTCCTACCCGTCCGCCATCTCCTGCTCGTCCACTGCCTCGGCGAGCCGCTCCAGCGTCCGCTCCATGCCGCTCACCCAGACCTGCCCGCCCTGCATCCCGTCCCGCTCGTCAGCAGGGGCGCGGGAGCAGTCGTACGCCTCGGTGACCAGGGTGGACCCGGGGCCGGCGGGGGACAGGGTGTAGATCCAGCGATGGCCCCAGCGGCTGCCCGGCAGGCCGTGTCCGGGGTGGCCGCGGCCCGCCTCGGGCTCCCAGGCGATACGCCGGTCCTGTTCGTACTCGACGACGTGGTTGTTCATCTCGTAGTGGCCGTGCTCCGAGTAGTACATGCGCATCACGAAGACGTCGCCGACGCGGGAGACGGGCGTCTCGGTGACCGCGCCGCGCAGCATGCCGGAGCCGTCGAGGTCGGTGTGCCGGGTGGGGTTGGCCAGGACCCGGAAGACGGCCGCCGGCGGGGCGGGAACCACCCGCGACACCGTCACGGGTTCGTACGGGGACTCGTCGGTCATGGGGTGCACCTCCTGCCGCCGAGCGTAGGGGCGGGCACTGACAATCGGCCGTGGCCGCGCCCGGCGGCGTGGAGGCGTGCCGGAGGCGTTACGACGTGGCGCGGCCGAGGTACGTCAGCGGCCCCGCGTCCGGGACCGGGATCTCGTGGAAGCCGAGCCTGTCGTAGAACGCGCGGGCGGAGGTGTTGGTGCTGAGCATGCCGAGGTGCACCGCCGGGACCCCCTTCGCCGCGAGCGCGGCCAGGTACGCGGTCATCAGGGCGCGGCCGTGCCCGGACCGCTGCGCCCGGGGGAGCAGGTCGATGTGCAGGTGGGCGGGGTAGGAGGCGAGCGCGGGCACCACCATCCGCTCGGGGAGGTGCAGCAGCACGGCCATCGACTCGGCGGGCGTGCCGGGTTCGCCGGCCGGCGCGGGCCAGCGGCCGGCCACGGACGGCAGCCACTCCGCGCGGAACCGCTCGACGAACCGCGCGGTGTCGCCGGTGCCGACGATGTAGCCGACCGCCTGCCCGCTGCCGTCGTCCACCACGAAGGTGAGGTCGGGTTCGAGCACGGCGTACGGCGCCGCGAAGATCGCGCCGACCAGGTCGCGGTCGGGCTCGGCGTAGGACGCGGAGGCGTCCTGACCCGCGTCGGCGGTGCGCAGGCAGATGTCGTACAGCGCGGCCAGGTCGGCGGGGCGGTACGGGCGGACGAAGGGGGTGGTGCCGGTCACGGGTGCTCCGGATCGTCGATGTCGGGGTGAGTGTCGGGGTAGGTGGCGGGGTCGGGGTCGGGCTTGATGGCGGGGCCGGTGGCCCGGTCGGGGAGAGGGCGGCCGGCCGGTCAGAAGGGGGGCCGCGGGCCGGCCGGGTGGCCGGCCCGCAGCGTGCCGAAGGTGAAGGAGAACGCGGCCGGGGCGGCGGCCAGCCGGAACTCCGGCAGCGCCTCGGGCCCGCAGGCGCCGCTGCCCACCCCGTGCAGCCCGTGGTCCAGGTGCACCCAGATCAGGTCGCCGCGCTTCAGCTCGTTCGTGTGCTCGGCCGCCGCCAGCTCCTCGGTGCTCCACGGCCGGGCGGTGAACCAGAACGGTGGCGCACCGGTCACCCGCAGCCCCGAGCCGTCGGCCCGGCGCAGCTCCGCCCACCGCACGTCGGCGCGGGCGCCGTTCTCCTGCGGCCGCACGTAAGGCGTCTGGAGGCCGTCGACGGTCGAGCGGTGCCGGCCCAGCCGGGACGCCTCGCGGGTGTCGGGGTACGCCTCGCCGGGCCCACCGCCGTACCACTCGACGGTGTCGAGCGTGGGGCACAGCCCGAGCCGTATGCCGAGCCGGGGCAGTGGCAGCGTCCAGGGGCCCTCCGGGGTGACCTCGATGTCCAGGGCGAGCCGGTCGCCGGCCGCCGTCCAGCGGTAGACGGTGCGCAGCCCCAGGTCCGAGGCGGCCGGCCCGACCCGGGTGGTGACGGTCAACGCGTCCTGGCCGGGGGCCACTTCGTCGATCCGGTGCCGCATCCGGTCCAACCCGGCTTCCCGCCAACGGCGTTCGAGCTGTCCTTCCGGATACCAGTCCGCCCCGCGGTCGTTGTCGATCGGCGCCCGCCACACGTCCAGCCGGGGGCCGTCCACCACCGCGCCGTCCAGGTAGCGCAGGGTGCCGTCGGCCGCGTCGAACATGCCGGGGCCGAGCATGATCAGCCCGCCCTCGACCCGCCGCGGGGCGTGCGGTGCGCCGGGCAACGGGCCGGCCGGCACGGCCGGTCGGGCCACCTCGAACTGGGCCCACGCCACTTCGTGGCCGGACGGCGCCCACGCGGTGTCCTCGGCGAGCACCGCCCGCACCGTCCAGCACGCCTCGCCGTCCGCCGCGGTCCGCGGCGCGCGCGGCAGCGCCACCTCGGCGCTCGCCCCCGGCGCCAGCGCGGGCACCTCAAGCCGTCCCTCGGCGGCGAGTTCGCCCTCCACCTCGTACGCCCAGTGGAAGGCCAGTCCCGAAACGTCCGCGAAGTCATGGCGGTTGGTGACGGTCAGCAGGCCGCGCGCCAGATCCGCGGCGAAGCCGACCGGCTGGACCACCTTCTTGTACTCGACCAGCCCGGGGGAGGGCGTGCGGTCGGGGAAGACCAGCCCGTCGCAGACGAAGTTGCCGTCGTGCAACTCCTCGCCGAAGTCCCCGCCGTAGGCGAAGTACGCGCCGCCGTCCGCGGTCCTGCGGCGCAGCCCGTGGTCGATCCACTCCCACACGAAGCCGCCCTGGCAGCGTTCGTACGTCTCGAAGATCCGCTGGTACTCGCTGAGTCCGCCCGGGCCGTTGCCCATCGCGTGGGCGTACTCGCACAGGATGAACGGCATCGCGCGCCGGCGCCGGTCCGACTCGGCGTCCAGGAGCGGGGGTTCGGCGCGGCGGCCGATCGTCTCGCTCTCCTCGTGGTTGGCGTACATCCGGGAGTAGACGTCGACGTCCGCGCAGGACTGGTCGCCCTCGTAGTGGATCGGGCGGGCCGGGTCGCGCCGCCTGATCCAGTCGGCCATCGCGGACAGCCCGCGCCCGGTGCCGCATTCGTTGCCCAGCGACCACATCACCACCGCGGGGTGGTTCTTGTCGCGCTCGACCATCCGGGCGGCCCGGTCCAGCAGGGCCGGGGTCCACCGCTCGTCGTCCACCGGGTTGCGGCGCCAGTCGACCTCGGAGAAGCCGTGCGTCTCCAGGTCGCACTCGTCGACCACCCACATCCCCAACTCGTCGCACAGGTCGAGGAACGCCGGGTGCGGTGGATAGTGGCTGGTGCGGACCGCGTTGACGTTGTGCCGCTTCATCAGCAGCAGGTCCCGGCGCATCGTCTCCAGGTCCACCGCCCGGCCGTGGTCCGGGTCGAACTCGTGCCGGTTCACCCCGCGGAACAGCACGCGCCGCCCGTTCACCTTCAGCACGCCGTCCTCGACGCGGACCGTGCGGAAGCCGATCCGCAGCGGCACCCGTTCACCCTCGGTGGCCAACTCCGCGTCGTACAGCCGCGGTACCTCCGCCGACCACGGCTCCACCGGTACCACCGCGGTCTCGCCGGTCGCGATGTCCAGGCCCAACTCCGGTACGGTCACGGTCCCCTGGGGATCGCAGTCGACCCGCAGCGAGCCGTTGCCGGTCAGGTGGTCGTAGTCGCAGTGCACGAAGAAGTCCGTGACGGCGCCCTCGGGACGTTCGATCAGCGTGACATCGCGGAAGATGCCCGGCAGCCACCACATGTCCTGGTCCTCCAGGTAGCTGCCCGAGGACCACTGGTGCACCCGCACCGCCAGCACGTTCCCGCGCGGCCGCAGCACCTCGCCGACCTCGAACTCCACCGGCAGCCGGCTGCCCTTGAAGGTGCCCAGCTCCTCGCCGTTGAGCCAGACCCGGGCGCAGGAGTCCACCCCGTCGAAGCGCAGCACCGCCGCACCGCCCGGCCAGTCGCCCGGCAGGTCGAAGCCGCGCAGGTGGTCCCCGGTGGGGTTCTCGGTGGGCACCCGCGGCGGGTCGATCGGAAAGGGGTAGCGGACGTCGGTGTACGCGGGCCGGCCGTAGTCGTGGTCCTGGCCGTGGCCCTGGAGCGGCCAGTGCGAGGGCACCGGCAGCACGTCCCAGCGCGAGGCGTCGAAGCCGGGGCGGGCGAACGATTCGTCCGACCCGTCCGCCGTCGCCGACAGCCGGAACCGCCATGCCCCGCCCAGGTTCACCCGGCGCGCGTCGGACACCCCCGTCCACGCCCGCGGCGGGAGCGCTCCCGTTCCCGGCCCCATGTCCTCGTAATACGGAAGCGGCCCGGACGGCGCCTCGTGCATGGTGCGGCTCCTCATGGTCCCGTCGAACGAATGTACCTGCCTGCGACGACGATTCTTCGCCAGCGGGGAGGGGCGGCGCCAGCGCTCACGCGGACGGATTCGGGGGATTCACGAGTGACGGGCGGGGCAAGGCGGTTCACGCACTCACGCGCGGCTCGGGCCTACCCACGCACGGCTCACGCGCACCCGCGCGCGGCTCGGGCATACCCGCGCACGGCTCACGCGCACCCGCGCACGGCTCGGCTCACGCCTCCACGCGCAGCACCGTCTTCCCCTTCGCGGCGCCGGACTTGATGTCCTCGTGCACCTTCGCGATGTTCTCCCACGGCTCGACGCGCCAGACCGGCACGGTCAACGTGCCCGCGGCGACGGCGTCGGCGACCGTCTGCGGGGCGTCCAGGCGGAAGACGGTGCCCTCGCGGCCGCTGGCCCGGACGCCGAACTCCGCGGCGTTGCCGAAGTCGGTGACCGTCACCACGTGCGAGGGATCGCCGCCCGCGATCGCGATCAGCTCGGGGAGCTGGCCGCCAGGGCCGATGTCCAGGACCCGGTCGACGCCGCCGGGGGCCAGGGCGCGCACGCGGTCCGCGAGGCCGTCGCCGTACCCGGTGACCTTCGCGCCGAGTTCGCGCATCGCCGCGGCCTTCTCGGCGCCCGATGTCACGATGACCTCCGCGCCGCGGCCCACCGCGATCTGCGCGGCGAGCCGCCCGACGGCGCCGCTGCCCCCGTTGACGAACAGGGTGTGCCCCTCGGCCACGCCGAGTTCGTCGAGGGTGCGGATCGCGGTCTCGGCGAGCATCGGGATGGCCGCCGCCTGCTCGAAGGACATGGTGTCCGGGATGTTGGCCCAGTGGTCCAGCACCGCGAACTGCGCCGCGCCGGCGGTGGCGCCGCCGAACATCAGGTTCCCGAAGACCCGGTCGCCGACGGCGGTGCCCGCGACGCCCTCGCCGGCCCGCGTGACGACGCCGGCGGCCTCGAAGCCGGTCCCCTGCGGCAGGGACCCGCCCAGGGCGCCCTCGCGGACGAACCAGTCGGCGGGGTTGGTGCCGCACGCGCGCACCTCGATCAGAACCTGGCCGGGGCCGGGGACGGGTGTCTCGGTCTCCACGAACCGCAGCACCTCGGGTCCGCCGAACTCGTCGATCTGTACCGCTCGCATGGGCACTCCACTTCGATGACGTGATGACACTTGATGTCATCACAACGATAACACCAAGTGTCATCGGGTAGGGTGAAGGCATGCCGAGATGGGAGCCGGACGCCCGGCAGCGCCTGGAGACAGCCGCGCTGGAGCTGTTCGCCGAGCGCGGCTACGACGGGACGACCGTCGCGGATATCGCGGAGCGCGCGGGCCTGATGAAGCGGTCGTTCTTCCGCTACTTCCGCGACAAGCGGGAAGTCCTCTTCGGCGGCACCGACGGGCTGGTCGCCCGGCTGCGGGCGGGAGTGGGCGACGCCCCGGCCGGCGACCCGCCGTGGCAGGTGCTCCTCGGCGCCCTCGCCGGCTCCGCGTCCCTCTTCCCGGCGGACCGCTCCCTCGCCCACCGGCGGCAGAGCGTCATCGCCGCCAACCCCGAACTGCGGGAGCGGGAAGTCCTCAAGGTGGCGGTCCTTGAGGACGTGCTCAGGGACCTGCTCGCCGAACGCGGCGTCCCCCCGCGGCAGGCCGCCTACCTGGTGCGGCTCGCCCTGACCGTCTACGAGCAGGCGTTCACCCAGTGGATGGAGCCCGGCGCCCGCGCCACCTTCGAACGCTGCGTGGCCGACGCCGACGCCGAACTCCAACGGGCCCTGTCCACCCGCCACTTCGCGTAGCACGGTTCTTGCTGATCGTCGGATCGTCGGTTCGGCCGTGCAGTGCAGTGCAGTGCCGTCCCGTCCCGAACCGGTCCCGTGTCAGGGGGTGGCGCGGCCCCCGGCGCACAACGCGTGGTCGATCAGCGCGCTCCCCGCGTTCTCCTGCTGGGAGATGTGCTCCTGGGAGTCGCCGAGTGCCTCGGACATGGAGACCACCGCGCTGCGCCGGCCGTCGCCGGTGACGCCGTTGAGGGTGATGTAACCGCCGTCCCCGCCCTCATGGCTCCAGTACGTTCCCCCGCAGCTCAGGGGTCGCTCCACCAGCCCCAGCCCGTACCGTCCGCCGGGCCACATCGATCGCAGGTCCGCGCTGACCGGGACGGTCCGCTTCATCTCGGCCAACTGCCGCGCCGGGAGCAGCCGGCCCGAGAGCAGCGCGCGGAAGAAGGTGTTCTCGTCCCGCGTGGTCGAGACGAACGCGAGGATCTCGTGCTCCACCGGTACCTGGTGGGTGACGTCCACCCGGGAACCGGGCCCGAAGAACTGGTAGGCCCGGGCGTGCGGCTCGGGCAGCGTCGGCGAGACGCCCGTCCACCGGGTCCGGTCGAGGCCGAGCGGGCGCAGGACGCGGTCCTCGATCTGCCGATGGGCGGGTTGGCCGGTGACCTTCTGGATGATCATGCCGAGCAGGACGTAGCCGGTGTTGGAGTACTGCCAGCCCCCACCGGGCGGGAAGTCCGGCGGGTGGGCCATGGCGCGCGCCACCAACTGCGCCGAGCTGTAGACGTCGTCGCGCTGCTGGACGTACTCCTCCGGCGTGGTGTAGCCGGGCAGGTCGTCGTGGATGCCGCTGGTGTGCTGGAGCAGTTGGCGGACGGTGATCCGGCTGCCGTCGTTGCCGTTGCCCCGCACCACGCCCGGCAGCCAGTGGTCCACCGTGTCGTCCAGCGAGATCCTGTGCTCGGCCTCCAGCTGGAGGACCACGGTGGCGACCAGCGTCTTGGAGGTGCTGGCCATGCGGAAGTAGCCGTCGGAGGGCACCGGGCGGCCGGTGTCCAGGTCGGCGGTGCCGCTGGTGGCGACCGTCTGCCTGCCGTCGGGCGCGACCACGCGGGCCTGCACACCGCTGATGCCGAGGGCGTGGATCGCCTCGGTGTCCTGCCGGAGCCGCTCGGCGGGGGAGGTGCCGGCGGTCTGCGCGGAGGCGGTGGCCACCTCGGCGGCGAGCAGCGCGGCGACGCCGACCGCCACGGCGAGGTGCTTGCGTAAAGTCCGGGTCATGCCCGGACGCTACGTCGCGCGCCGACGGGGCACGATCGGGCCAGTCCCATGATCGGACCGGGGGATATCCCCCGGCGCGGGCCGCCGAGGACCGGCAGCGCGGCTGCTGCCTGCCGTCCGGGCGGGCGCACGAAGCGCCGCCGCCCCCGAGCCGATCGTCGGCCACCGCGCAATCCGGCTGCCGCGTCCGGAGCTTGACGCGCACGGGTCTGGTCGGGTGCCACGCCGACCTGGCCACCCCCGGCTCGGCGGGCCCTGGCACTCCGCGCCCGCGGCCACGCCGAGCGGAACTCCGAAGGCTCCACTCGACGCTGCCGACCGGCACGGAGCCGATCGGTGCGCCGCCGGCCACCCCGTCGTGGGAGTGCCGGCCGGCCGGTCGCCCCCGAGGCCGGCTGATCGGCGGGGTGGCCGACCGCATCGTGCCGGCGGGCGTGACGCGCTGCCGCCCGAACGGTTCGACGACGCGGTGCCGTTCAAGAGGAGAGGGGCGGCCGAGCGTCGTGGTCGAGGTCGCACCGGCGGGACCGATCCCGCCGATGCCGGTCGGCATCCGAGTCGCCCGCGACGCGCGGCAGCGGAGCCCGTCGCCGCTGCCGCGGCTCCAACCGGCGGCACACCCGCCCGCGGTGACCGGACCGGGCGGCTGAGCGCCGCCGGATCAGGCCGGGTCCACCCGGATCGAGCCGAAGGTGTTCTGCGTCAGGCTCGACACCAGGCCGATGCCGCCGCGGCGCAGCGCGATGCCGCTGTCCCGGCGGACCAGCGTGCCGTCCAGCCACAACTCGAGGACGTCCGCGGCCGCGTGGACGAGGAACGTGGCGGCGGCGCCGACCTGCGGGAAGGGCGCCGGCGCCGCGGCGCCGACCTGCGTCAGGGTGCCGTCGTGCTTGGTGAACAGCCGGGCGTTGCCGTCGGCGCACAGCCGGTACTCGTAGTAGTTCGCGTCGTCCTGGAAGCGCGCGACCACCCCGACGAAGGTGTCCTGACGGTAGGAGGGGTCGGAGTACCACACCACCGGTGCCACCGTCGGGCTGACGGCGACCGTGAACCGGTAGTCGGTCCAGGTCTGATCGCCCGCGACGAGCAGGGCCGGCTCGCCGATGGTGTCGCCCTGGGACTCGCCCTCGGACAGGTTGGTGTTGGCGATCACCGGCCCGTGGGCGCCGTCGGTGACGTCCCAGTCCCCGCGGCCCTCGACGATGCGCCACCCGGTGGGCAGCCGATGGCCCAGGTCGGTGGTCGCTCCGGCCCGGATCGGCGCTGTCCACGGCAGGCGGACCGGATCGCTGATCGCCACCTCGACGGCGGCGGTGACGTCGGGTTCGGCGGCGCTCGCGGCGGTGATCGTCACCGATCCGCCGGCCGGGACCCGGGCCGGGGCGGTGTAGGTGCCGTCGGCCGTCACCGTGCCGACGCGGCTGTCGCCGCCGGGCCGGCCGTCGACCGACCAGCGGACCTGCTGGCCGGTGCCCTGCGTCGGTACGGCCACCAGGTGCACGCTGTTGCCGGCCGGGACGGCGGACGGGCCGGGGAACGGGAACACCACCCGGCTCGGCGTCAGGTGCGGCCGGTAGGGCCGGTCGAGGCCGATCACCAGCACGTCGTGGTACTCCAGCCGCGGCACCCGTACGGTGACCCGGCCGGAGGCGTACCGCCAGGACGGCGCCTGCCGCCGGGCCGGACCGACGGTGTCCGGGGTCACCAGCGTGACGCCGGCCGGGCGGCGGTCGGTGGACACCGTCACGGTCAGGTCGGTCTGGGTGCGCATGCTGCCGGTGTCGTTGTCGAAGTCGCCGTTCACCACGTGCACGATCCGCCGGCCCGGCTGGTCGAACGCGGACAGGTGCACCTTCGGCGCGCTGACGTCCAGCGTGGCCGGGGTGATCGCCCGCAGCTCGCGCCGCAGTTCGTGGGTGTCCCGCTGGAACGCGGCCAGATTGGACTCCAGCGTGAACACCCCGCGCACCAGCCCGTCGAGCACGTTGTACATGCTGCGGCCGGCCGCCGGGAAGCCGCCCGCGGCGAGGATCTGGGCGGAGGCGATCCGCACGAACGCCGGCCAGGAGCCGAAGTCGTGCGGCCCCCAGAAGATGGTCGGCGTCGCGTAGTCGATGAAGAACACGAACGGCTTGGGCGCGACCTTGGCGATCGCGGACCGCAGTTGCGGGATGAGGTTCGCGGTGCCGTCGAACGGGGCCGTGCTCTCGGCAGCGGGCACGTCGAGCCCCTGGAGCCGGAACGGGTAGTTGCGCAGGTAGTAGTCGACCGCCTCGGCGCCGGTGTTGGTGTCGCCGTCGAGCGCGGGGAAGTCCGCGCCGCCGTAGGTCGAGTTGGCCGACAGGTAGACCGTACGGCCGTGCGTCTGCCGCGCCTGCTGCCTGATCGCGCGCATCGCCGGGGCGATCACGGAGGTGTCGGTGGGGTACCACTCGTCGAACTCGACGCCGTCGAACCCGGCCGCGATCTGCCGCTCGGCCTTGAAGACCAGTTGCCTGACGGCGCTCGGGGTGTCACTGACCAGGTGGTACACCGGGCCGTTCCCGAGCGGGTCGCCGGACGCCTCGGCGGGGTCCACCCCCGGCGCGAGCGTCTCCAGGTCCGGTTCCCAGTAGCTCGCCGACACGCCGGCGCCGAGCAGCGCGCCGTCCTGTGCGAGCCGGACCAGGCTCTGCCGTACCGCGGGGAAGCCGCGGTCCTCGTACTCGGTGCCCACCCACTCGTACGCGGACCGGTGCACGAAGTCCGGGGCGATGACCCGGGTGAGCCGGCGGTTGCGGGCGTCGGACGCGTTCTGCTCGAAGAGCCACACCTCGACCTGGTCGAGGCGGCTCGGCGGGGTGGCCGGCGCGTTGGACGGCGCCGACCAGTGCCGGCCGTCGTGGGTCGCCAGCGCGAACCAGTGCCGGGTGTCCGGGTCCAGCCCGGAGACGTCCAGCTGGTGGCCGGCGCCGGCGGAGCCGATCGGGCGGGGGCCGCCGAGGCGTCGCGCGGTCGGCCATGTCGAGGCGTCGATCGGGCGGTCGGCCGACCGGAGTTCGTACCGCACCGCGCCGGCCGGCGCGGTCCAGCTCAGGGTGATCCCCGCCGAGGTCACCGACTCGACGGCGAGGTCGGTCACGGTCGCGACCGGCCGGCCGGCGGCCGGCGATCCGCTGCGCGCCGGCTGAGCGCCGGCCGGTTCCGCGCCGGCCGGCCGGGCATCGGCGACTCCGACCGGAACGGCGACCGCACCGGCCCCGACCACCGCGATGGTGAGGAACCGCCGGCGACCGATACCGGGTTGAGCTGACGCGTCCACGCGACCCTCCGACCGGGGATGGGGTTCTGACATCGTTGTCAACTACCTTGTGCACCGCTCGACGATCTGTCAATACCCTGTCAGCCACGGAGAGTTCGCCGCGGGAAACCGGTCCGCCCGCCGCCCCCGGCACCTCGTACGGGTGACGGGGGCGGCGGGCGGGTGTCCGCTCGGTGCTGCCGCGGTGGTCAGTTCACGCAGGTGAGCCGGGCCAGCCCCCAGTCCGCGTGGTCGTAGTTCTTGCCGTCGCCTCCGTCGCCGACGGCCAGGCTCAGGGTGTGCACGCCGGTGGTGTCGACGCTCAGGTCGACCGCGCTCTGGCCGCCGCGCACCACGTCAGTGGACGCGAGTTGCCTGCCGTCGTCGCCGAGCACGGTGAACGTGACGCTGCCCTGGCCGCCGGTCTCGTCGTCGACGCCGACGTGGGCCTCGAAGCGGGTGCAGCGGCCCTGGAGGTCGATCTGCACCTGGGCCGGCGCGTTCATGCCCAGGCCCTTCGGATACACGGTGCCGTCGATCGTCAAGGGGTGGCCGTCCTGCCCGCCGGCCTCGCCGTTGGACTGGTCGCGCTCGACCGGCCCGTAGCCGTTGGTCTCGGTGAGGAACGGCTGATCGCTGGCGTAGACGGTGCCGTGCAGCGGGACGGAGACCCGCACGACCTGCTCGACGTGGACCGGCGGGGCCTTCCCGCCGGCCGGGTCGGCGTACGTGGCCACCACGGGCACGTCGACCTCGCCGCCCGGCTGGTCCTTGCCGACCGTCACCGTCCAGTGGCCGTCGAGCGCCCGGCCGGCCCGCAGCGAGCCGGCGGTGACGTCCCGGCCGGTGGCGCTCCAGCCCACGGGGAGCCGGTCGCGGTCCACCGTCAGGCGCACCTGGCGCAGGGCCGTGCCCTGCGGAAGCTCGAACGCCGCGTCGATCCCGACCTTCGCGCCGGGGCCCGCGGTGGCGGTCGACGGGTCGAGGGTCAGGGACGTGGCGGGCGCGGTGACCACCGGGTTCTCGCAGTCGGTGCGGCCCTTGGTGGCGGGGCAGGCCAGGGCGACGAAGCCGCCGTTGGCCGCGCCGGGCACCGACAGGGTGTCCTTGGCGGTGGCCGTCCGCACGGTGCGCTGCAACTGGCCGTCGCTGTCGCCGATCGTCTCGACCAGCCAGGTGCCCTTGCCGAGGAAGCCGAGCGGCGCCGTCATGGTGTCGCTCGCGCCGGCCAGGATGCCGCCGACGAACCAGCGGTCGCCGCTGCGGCGGGCGATGACGGCCTGCCGGTCGCCGGCCGGCTGCGGACCGGGCCCGCCGGAGACCAGGTGCGTCTCGTCCCAGGTGGTGGGGAGTTGCTCCAGGTAGCTCTCGGCCACCGGTTGGGCGGCGAAGCCCTCGGGGTTGTCGCCCAGCGACGTCCAGCCGGACTCGTAGACCACCGGCAGCGCCAGTTCGTGCGCCAGGGAGTCCTGCCGGTTCGGGCGGGAGAACCACGTCGGGGTGTAGTCCATCGAGCCGACGATGTTGCGGGTGAAGGCGAGGAAGATGTCGCGGGTCGGGTTCTGCCCGTTCTCCTCACCGCGGACCGCCTCGACGCTCATCACCTGCGGCCAGGTGCGTTGCAGGCCGCGGGGGATCGTCGCGCCGTGGAAGTCGATCATCAACTTGTCCTTGGCGGTGTCGTGCAGGATCGCGTCGTACCACTGGAAGGTGGACTGCGCGTCGGAGTCCATGTAGTCGACCTTGACGCCCGCGACGCCCCACTCCTTGAGCTTCGCGAACCAGGTGTCGCGCTGCTGCTGGGTTTTCAGGTCGGTCCAGGCGAACCACAGGATCACGTCGACGCCCTTGGCCCGCGCGTAGCGGACCAGTTCGGGGACCCAGCTCGCCTGCCAGCCGGCGTCCACCAGCGTGTACGGCAGGCCGTGCGCGGCCGCGTAGTCCACGAAGTCCTTCTGCCGGTCGAAGTCACCGGGGCTCGACCCGTCGCTCAGCCAGGACCAGTCGTCCACGCCCGGCCGTATCCAGGAGGTGTCCTGGAACTTCGCCGGCGGCGCGAGGTCGTTCACGAGGGTGGAGCCGACCAGCGTGTCCAGGCTGCCCACGATCGCGGTGCGCCACGGCGTCGCCAGCGGTCCGTTCGAGGTGACGGGCGCGTCGTCCGCCAGCGCGACGGAGTACGCCCCGCTGCCGGCCACGTGGTCGAGGTGGCTGCCGGAGTACCGGCCGTCGACGTCCGCCTCCGTCAGCAGCACGTAGGTGCTCCCGACCTCGAAGAGCGTCGGGTAGCCGAACGCGCAGGTGTCGCCGGTGCAGGACGTGGGCTGCGCCGCGTTGGCCGCGCCGGCGGTGGTCTGGGTCCGCTCGGTCTCGTAGCTGGGCGAGTACGGCTGGACCCAGGCGTCGGCGTCCGTCGGCAGCTCGAACGTCGAGGACTCCCCGGTCACGGTCACCGGGCCCTTGCCGTCCAGCAGGTACCGGTAGGCGACGCCGTCGTCGGACACCCGTACCGCGACGCCCAGTCGGGCACCGTCGGCGCCGCGGAAGGTGAAGGTCGCCTCCCGCATCGTGGCCGAGGTCCGCAGCTGCTTGCCGGTGGTCATCCGGTAGGACTCGTGGACCGTGCGGTCCTGCCGCTTGACCAGCCGCAGACCCGTCGTCAGGTCGTGCTGGTCGGTGCGGATGCCGAGCCGGCCCGGCAGCAGCACCGGCGCGCTGCCGCGGTCGACCGCGAGGTGCAGCTCGCCCGCGGAGTCCAGGTCGAGTTGCGCGGTGAGCGTCGAGCGGCCGGGGTCGTCCACCGTCCAGCTGCCGTTGGAGTTCTGTGCGGTGGTGGGGTTCTGTGTGGCGGAGTGCCGGGCCGCGGTGGACGGTGCGGCGGTGGACGGTGCGGCTGCCGCCACGACCAGTCCGCTGCCCAGCAGTGCCGAAAGGGCCACGCCGGTCACCGTTCGCCGGAGTCTTTCGTGCCGTGGTCGCATGCATGTCCTTTGCCTTGGACCACCGCACGCCCCTGAACGACCGGTCACGGACCGATCGTCAGCACGGGCTCGGCGGTCGACAGTTGAACAACAACGAACTTTTTCCAAGCAATTCCCGCACATGTCACCGGACTCCCACATGCGCGTCAAGCCTCAGGACCGAGTTCGCGGTGGCGGGTTCTCGCCCGCGCGGGCGCCGTGGGCGGCCGGTCGACCGCCCGCCCACGGCGCCGCTGCCGACCGGAGGTCAGCTGATGGCGGTGGCGAAGACGTGCAACTCGGGGTTGCTCGGCAGGGTCACGTACCGCACCTGCTTCCCGCTGCTGAGCGGCACGGACGCCGCGTACAGGCTGACCTTCTGGTCGGCGGGGTTGGTGCTGCCGGCCGGCCGGTTCCAGTGCGGGGTGGTGACGACCAGCGTGCAGCCGCTGCCCGCAGCGTTGCTGTACCAGTCGGAGACGTTCAGGGTCGACGTGGAGGTGGTGCCGTCGGTGTAGGTGACGGTCACCTTGCCGGTCTGGGTGCCGTTGGTGCCGACGGTCAGGAGCGACAGCGCCGAGCCGGAGCCGGACTGGCTGACGAGCTGGCCGCCGGTGGTGACCGCGTCGGCCTGGCCGGCCGGCACGTCGGGCCAGGTGAACGTCGCGCCGCCGGCGGTCACCTGGCCGCCGGGCGTGACGCCGACCGACGCCAGCGCCTGCGCGGAGAAGCTGTAGCCCTTTCCGTCGAGGTTGCCGGGGGTCTGGTCGGCGTCGTCGGTGACGCCCACCGTGTCGCGGGCCGCGGCGAGGTCGGCGTAGGCGATCTGCACGGTCGCCTTGCCGGTGCCCGGCGGCAGGCCGCGGGAGCCGCTGTAGGCGGTGGTGGCGGCGAGGGTGGCCGCACCGCCCCCGGTCCCGGCCGGCACCGTCACCTGCCAGGTGGTGGTGGCCGAGGCGCCCGCGGGCACCTTGCGGAAGGTGGCGGCGGTGACCGCCTTCTTCGTCCAGCCGGCCGGCACGGTGAGCTGGGTGGCGGCCTGGCTCACGCTCTGCGTCGAGGCGTTGGTGAACGTGGTCTTCACCGACAGGGTGCCGCCGCCGTCAGCGGTGGCCGGCGCCGAGACCTTGGTGAAGCGCGGCCCCGAGTTCCTGGTCACCTGGAAGGCGCCCGACAGCGGCAGGGCCCGCGAGGAGTCGCCGACCTGCACGGTGTACCTGCCGGTGGCCAGCTCCCACGCCTGCGCGTCGGTGCTCCAGTACGACGCGTCCTGCGCGCTGATCTCGAAGGTCACCCGCTTGCTCTGGTGCGGCTTGAGGTCGACCTTCTGGAACCCCTTGAGCTGGCGGGCCGGTTCACCGGTCGAGGACGGGTCGGTCAGGTAGAGCTGCGCGACCTCGGCGCCCTCGCGGCTGCCGGTGTTGGTCACCTCCACGCTCGCCGGCACGGTGCCCTTCTCGCTGAGCGTGTGCCCCACCCGAAGGTTCGAGAAGCCGAACGACGTGTAGGACAGGCCGTAGCCGAACGGGAAGAGCGGCGTCAGCTTGTTCGTGTCGTACCACCGGTAGCCGACGTTCAGGCCCTCGGAGTACTCCACCGTGCCGTTCACGCCCGGGAACTGCGCCGCGGTCGAGGCCGGCACCTGGTCCAGCGACGTGGGGAAGGTGACCGGCAGCTTGCCCGACGGGTTCACGTCGCCGAAGAGCAGCGACGCGATCGCGTTGCCCGCCTGCTGGCCCGGGTACCACGCCTCCAGCACGCCCTTGACCTGGTCCAGCCAGGGCATGGTCACGGCCGAGCCGGTGTTCAGCACGACCACGGTGTTCGGGTTGACCGCCGCGACCGCGGAGATCAGCTTGTTCTGGTCGGCGGGCAGGTCGATGTTCTGCAGGTCGCTGCCCTCGCTCTCGAAGTCGTTGGCGTAGACGACCGCCACGTCGGACTTGGCCGCCAGCGCGACCGCCTGGTCCAGCGGGCTGCCCGCACCCGGCGGCGTCCAGCCCAGCTCGGCGACGGCGTCGCCGCCGGACTGGTAGTAGTCCATCTCGACCTGCACCGGCTTGCCCGCGGTCAGGTCCACCTGCGCGGTCTGCGTGGTGCTGCCCTGGTCCCGCCAGTTGTCGATGAGCTGCTTGCCGTCGATGAACAGCCGGCTGCCGTCGTCACTGGTGATCCCGAACGTGTACGTGCCGGTGGCCGGCGGGGTGATCGTGCCGGTCCACTTGGCGGAGAACGAACCACCGGACACGCCCGCGGCGGGCGCCTGGCCGTTCCACTTGAAGTCGACCTGCGGGTCGGTCGTGGTCGCCGCCGGGTCCCCGGCCAGCGTGGTGTTGGTGTAGTAGTCGCCCTGCAGCCCGTGGCCGCTGCCGGACGCCGGCGTCAGGTACGAGCTGTCGATGGCCGGCAGCTCACCGCCGGGGCCGCTGCCGCCCTGGGCGTAGGACACGGTGGTCCCGGCGCCGGCCCGCGCCTTGATCCCGTCGTACGGGGTGACGGTGCCGGTGCCGCCGACGGACGCGCTGCCGCCGCCCGCGGTCATGGTGTCCACGCCGGCGCCGTCGCCGAGCACCGCGATCGACTTCACCTTGCGGGAGTTCAGCGGCAGCACGCCGCCGGAGTTCTTCAGCAGGACGGTGCCGGCCTCGGCGGCCTTCCTCGCGGTGTCGACGTGTGCAGCCGTGGACGCGTCGGCGTCCGGGGTGTCCTTGGACGGGTGCTCGAAGAACCCGAAGCGGAACTGCTCGCGCAGGATGCGGGTGACCATGTCGTCCAGCCGGCTCTGCGCCACCTGGCCGTTCTGCACGGCGGTCTTGAGCGCGGCGCCGAAGTACGAGGCGTCCGGCATCTGCATGTCCATACCGGCGTTGGCCGTGGCGACCGTGCTGTGCGTGCCGCCCCAGTCGGAGGTGATGAACCCCTTGAGGCCGAAGTCGTCCTTGAGGATCGAGTCCAGGTAGGCGCTCGCGCACGCGTCGGTGCCGTTGACCGTGGAGTACGAGCACATCGCCGACGCCGGGTCGGACTGCGCCACCACCGCGCCGAACGCGCTGGTGTAGATCTCCCGGACGGTGCGGTCGTCGATGATAACGTTGTCAGACGGCGTGTTCCTGTTGGTCTCCTGGTTGTACACCGCCCAGTGCTTGACCTGGGCCATCACGTCCTGCCCCTGGATGCCCTCGATGTCCGCGGCGCCCATCTGCCCGGTCAGGTACGGGTCCTCGCTGTACGACTCGAACGCCCGGCCCCAGCGCGGGTCGCGGACGATGTTGATCGTCGGACCGAGGTCGACGTCGACGCCCTTGGCCTTGTCCTCGGCGCCGATCACCGAGCCGTAGGACCTCGCCACCGACGGGTCGAACGACGCGGCCACGTTCGCCGCGGCCGGCAACTGCGTGGTGTCGCTCATCCGGACGCCGGTCGGGCCGTCCTGCATCTTCAGCGCGGGGATGCACAGCCGGCTGTTGCCGGGGACCAGTCCGGTGTACGGGCCCGCGGCGGAGCCGTGCACCATCGCGATCTTGTCGTCGAGGGTCATCTTCGACAGCACCTGCGCCGTACGCGTGTTCACCGGCGCGGTCGAACCCACCCACGGGCAGGCCGGGTTGGGGCCGTCGGTGCCGGCCGCGGCGGCGGGGGAGACCCCGGTGGGGGAGAGTGCGAGCCCGGCGACCAGGGCGGCGGCGGCGGTTGCCACGGCCGCGGCCCGCCGTCTGCGGGACGTTCTGAATCGTTTCACGATCAACACGGCTCCTCTGTTGGCCCGAGGCGATACGGGGACCGGCCCGGGAAGTGGCGTGCGGATGGACCCTAGGCTCACCCAACTCGACTTTCAAGAGGTAGAGTCGGGCCTCAATTCAGCCGTTCAACGGCAGAAATTTGAGCTGGGGTGACGGCATGACAGATGCGACCGGGCCGGTCTCGGCGCGCCGGATGCGGACGCGCGAACTGCTCCTCGGGGCCCTCGCCGAGCGCGACACGGTCAGCCGCGCGGAACTCAGCCGGCTGACCGGGCTGTCCCGCAGCGCGGTCGGCGCGGGCGTGGCCGCGCTGCTCGCGGAGGGGCTGGCCACCGAGGGCGCCGGGTCGCCGGCCGCCGCCGGCCGCGGCCGGCGGGCCGGGCTGGTGAGTCTGCGGCCGGCCGCGGGGGTGGTGGTCGGCATCGACTTCGGGCACGCGCACATCACGGCCGCGGTGGCCACCGCGGCCGGGGAGATCCTGGCGGAGCGCACCGACGAACTCGACGTGGACGGGCGGCCCAACGACGCGCTCGACTCCGCGGCCGGCCTGGTCCACCAGGCCCTGGAAGCGGCCGGCCAGCGGCTGGACCGGGTGCTGGGCATCGCCGCGGGCATCCCCGGGCCGCTCGACGTGCGGACCCAGGTGGTCCGGGCGCCCACGATCCTCTCGGACTGGGTCGGCCTCGATCCCGCCGACGAGCTCGGCCGCAGGCTCGGGCATCCGGTCAGCGTGGGCAACGACGCGGACATGGGCGCGCGGGGGGAGCGGGCCTTCGGCGCGGGGCGGGGGCTCGACGACTTCCTCTACATCAAGGCGTCGCACGGCATCGGCGCCGGCATCGTGCTGGCCGGCCGCACCTACCGGGGATCGACGGGCATCGCGGGCGAGATCGGCCACACCCAGTTGCCGGGCGCAACGAGTTGGTGCCGGTGCGGCAGCCGCGGCTGCCTGGAGACGGTGGTGTCCATCACCGAGGTGCGGCGCCAGCTCACGCACGTGCTCAAGACCGGCGCGGGGGACGTCTCGACGGTGCTCCCGCCGCTGGCCGAGCTGGCACCCAACTCGGCGGCGGCCCGCGTGGTCACGGACGCCGGGCGCACCATCGGGCGGGTGCTGGCCGACCTGGTCAACTGCCTCAACCCGGCGGCGATCGTGCTCGGCGGTGAACTGGGCACGGCGGGGGCCCCGTTGGTGGCGGGCGTCCGCGAGTCCGTCGACCGCTACGCGCAGCCCGCCAGCGCGCAGGCGGTCAGCGTGCGGAGCGGGTTGCTGGGGCAGCGTGCGGAGTTGCTGGGGGCGATGGCGACGGCGGCGGCGGTGCGGGCGGGGGGTGCGGCGGGGTGAGCCGGGGGGAGGGGCCGCGGGGTGGTGGCAGCCTCTCCCGGGCCGGGCCGGGGTGGGCCGGGCGAGGGGGCGCGCGTGCGGCCGGTGTTGCCGCGCCGCGGGTCCGGTGGGGGCCGCGCGCGGCGCTGTGCGGGGTGAACGGCGCGGGAAGCCCCACAGGGGTGGGCGGGGGGAACGGCGCGGGCTCGTACGGGTGTGGGGCATCGCCCGCGACCGTGCGTGGCGTGTGGGCCACGAGGGCCCCGGCAACCTCGTCCGGGGCCGCACAGGTCGTCCGCTCTTCGCTCCCTTCGCATGGAGGGCTTTCGGGAGGAAAGGACATGCTTGATCGATGGCATCGGGTGGCCTCGATCTTTTTCCGGCCACCGGCGCGCCCCCCTCTGCCGGGCCCCCGTGGAGAGGGCGCGGCAGAGGGGGCGGGCGAGCAGGGCGATGGCCCGGCAGCGCCTCGGGTGCGTCAGCGGTCCGTCGAAGATCGCTGACACGAGGGTGGTGCACCCGCGGGCACGCTGCGCGCCCGGTGTCAGGCAGGCTGGCCGATCGGACGGATCGTCACCGTGTTGAGGTCGACGCCGGCCGGCTGGTCGAGCGCGAAGCCGATCGCCTCGGCCACGGAATCCGGGCTCATCGCGATGGGGGGAGCCTGGCCGTGCCAGAACGCGGTGTCGATCATGCCTGGGTTCACGACCGTGACTCCGATGCCGCGGGTCGTGGCGTGCAGGCGGAGGTTCTCGGCGAAGCCGACCACTGCCCACTTCGTGGCGGAGTAGAGGTTCCCCGGGCTGTTCTTGATCCCGGCCACGCTGCCGAGGAGCACCAGCCGGCCGCGGGACCGTTCGAGGTGGGGCAGGGCCGCCCTGGCCAGCAGAGCCGGGCCGAGCACGTTGGCGAGCACCATCGGAGCCCACAGCTCCGGATCGCCGTCGTCGACGACGCCGGCACTGCCTGTCCGGAAGTGATCCGCGGACGCGCCGCCCGCGTTCGCGATCGCCGCGTCGAGCGACCCGAAGTGCTCCACCGTGCTGGTGACCACCGTGTTCGTGGCGTCCCAGTCGGAGGCATCTGCCACCAGGCCCAGGACGCGGTCCGCGTGGCCGACCTCGTCGAGGAAGGTCTTGAGCCGACCAGGGTCGCGCCCGGTGACGGCGACCCGGTGGCCGCGCGCGAGCAGGAGCCGAGCGGTCGCGGCGCCGATCCCGCTCGTGCCACCGGTGATCAGGACCGTCTTTCCAGCGACCGGCGCGGCGCCGGAGCCGGTGGGTGTGTCGTTGAGTGAGGCGTTCATGGCGTCCACTGTGTGGCGCGGCGCGGGCCCGTGACAGTTGCTTCCGAAGGTGGGGACGGCATCCCCTGGCGCCGGCGGCGCAGCTCAGGGAGGCTGGGCGCATGTCGAACACGAGGTACTCCGAACTCGGCGGCTTCCTGCGTTCCCGACGCGAGCGGATTCGCCCCGAGGAGGTCGGGCTCGCGCCCGGCCCGCGGCGCCGCGTCCCCGGTCTGCGTCGCGACGAGGTCGCCGTGCTGGCCGGTGCCTCGGTGGAGTACTACACCGAGCTCGAGCGCGGCGCCGGGTCGCAGCCCTCCGACCAGATGCTCGCCGCGCTCGCCCGCGCCCTGCGCCTCAGCCGCGACGAGCGCGACCATCTGTACCGGTTGGCGAACCGCCCGATCCCGCCCCAGGGCGGGACGGCCTCGCACGTCCACCCCGCGATGCTCGACCTGCTGACCCGAATCGACGGGACCCCGGCGATGGTGAGCACCGACCTGCACACCGTCCTGGTCCAGAACCCGCTCGCCCTCGCGATGCTCGGCGACCTGTCCGCGCACCACGGCCGCGCGGCGAGCTTCATCTACCGGTGGTTCACCGACCCGGCCGCGCGGCGGATCTACCCGCAGGAGGACCTCGCCCCGCAGTCACGCTCGTTCGTCGCCGACCTGCGCGCGGCAGTCGGGCGACGCAGCCCGGGCGACGCCGAGGCGACCGACCTGGTGGACGAGCTGCTTCAGCAGTCGCCGGAGTTCCAGGCGCTTTGGGCCGACCAGGACGTGGAGGTGCGCAGAGACGAGCGCAAGCGGATCGTCCACCCCACCGTCGGCATGCTCGACCTCGACTGCCTCAGCCTCTTCAGCGAGGACAGCCGCCAGCGGTTGCTCTGGTTCACCCCGCGCGCCGGGACCGACACCGCCGAGAAGCTCGCGCTGCTGACCGTCGTGGGCACGCAGGCGATGCGAACCGAACCGGTCCGATGAACCGATCGAGGAGGTACCGGTCGAGCGACGGACGTGACCGGCCGGCCGTCGCCTTCCCGCGCCGCCGGCCTCGGTGCGTGACGCCGCCGTCGGATCGGACGCATGCGGCTGTCGTCCGCACGGCACTCGGCGTCCGCACGGCACTCGGCGTCCGGCGGGAAGGAAGCGGATGACCGACCGTGGCCTGCCCGACGCCGGCACGATCGAGGCCGTCCTGGCATCCCATGAGGGCGCGTGGGCAGCGGGAACGCGGGTGCTCTCGGTGCGGGACCTGTCGCCGGGGCTGGGACAGGCAGTGGTCCTCGGGGTGAGCACCGCGGCTCCGGACGGTCACCCGTCCCGGTGGATCGTCAAGATCCCGGGTGGGGGCCACCGGTCCCTGCTCGACTCGCGTGATGGCCGACTGGACCGCCGAGAAGCCCGCTTCTTCGGCAGCGCCATTCCCGCTGCGCTGCCCCGCGGCCTGGCCACACCGCCGGACGCGACCGTGGTGCGGCACGACGGGCGCGTGTGGATGGTGATGCGCGACATCGGTGCCGCCTTGCACCGGCCCTGGACTCCCGCCGCCGCCACGACGGCCGCGCTGCGCACCGTGCTGCTGTACGTCCCAGGGGCCTTGGACCCCGGCCTCCTCGACGCCCCCTGGCTGGAGCGCGACGGCCACGCCGCGTACACCCACCACGTTCCGGCCGGTCACGACAACCTCGACGCCCTTGCCCACGAGCCGCGGCTCAAGGCGCTGTTCACCCGCAGGCAGATCCACGCCCTGCACACCTGCTTGGACGCGGCCGCGGAGCTGAACTCGCGCGCCGCCACGCTGCCCAGCACTCTCGTGCACGGCGATCTCACGCCACGCAACGCCGGCCTGGACACGGACGGTGCCCTCGTCCTCATCGACTGGGAACACGTCGGCGTCGGGCCGGTGGGCTTCGACCTGGGCACCTTCGTCTCCCTCTACCGCGTCTTCGGCGGCCACGGCGAGCTGGACGAGCAGGCCCTCCTTGAGGAGTACGGCCGAGCCCTCAGCGACCTGGCCGGCACCGAACTGCGCCACCCCGCCGCCCTGGGCTTCGCCACCGCCCACCTCACCTGGGGACTGCACCTCCGTCTCGGCCCCGGCCTGACGGCGGTACGCCAGGGCTTCCACAGCGAGAACCCGGGAGAACTCTCCGCACACCTCGACGACATCCGCTCGGGATGCCTGCGCGCCCTGTCCTGGGCACCCGCGGCGGGAGTGGCCGCGGCGGGAGTGGCCGCGGCGGGAGTGGCCGCGGCGGGAGTGGCCGCCCGGGGTGGCAGTGGGCTGAGGGAAACGTGACATTGTATTCTGGCGGTCACGTGCGTGGGAGGGTCGGTCATGGGTCATCTGTCGTCTCGCAGTGCCATTCCGGTGCGGGAGAACCTGCGGGACCAGGTGGCCAACGCGCTGCGTGCCGCGCTCGTCGCGGGGGAGCTGCGGCCCGGTGTGGTGTATTCCGCGCCGACCCTTGCCGTCGATCTCGGGGTGTCGGCCACGCCGGTGCGGGAGGCGATGCTCGATCTGGCCCGGGAGGGGCTGGTCGAGGCGGTGCGGAACAAGGGTTTCCGGATCACCGAGGTCACCGAGCGGGAACTGGACGAGTACACCGAGATCCGCGAGCTGATCGAGGTTCCGACGATCGGACGGGTCACGGCCGTGGCCGGCGCCGAGCAGTTGGAGGCGCTGCGCCCGCTGGCCGAGGAGGTCGTCCAGGGTGCCCGGCGGCATGACCTGATCGCGTACCTGGAGGCGGACCGGCGCTTCCACCTCGGGCTGCTGGGCCTTGCCGGCAACGCTCACCTCGTCCAGGTGGTGGGCGACCTCCGCAAGCGCTCGCGGCTGTACGGGCTCACCGCGCTGGACGCGAGGGGCCGCCTGGTGGAGTCCGCCGAGGAGCACCTCGAACTGCTCGACCTCATGATCGCCGGGGACGTCGAGGGCGCCCAGGCGTGCATGCGGCGCCACCTCGGCAACGTCCGCTCCCTGTGGGCCGACACCCCGGAAGGGGCCCCGTCCGCCGGGCCGGACCGCGGCGCGGGCTGACCGCACGACGGGGCTCCGGCACGCGCCGGGGCCGCCTCACGTCCGCGGGGTCCGGTAGTGGCGGGCGGCCCACGCCTGGAAGTGCGGTGCCCGGGCGATGAGTTCCTCGTAGGCGGCCAGGGCCGCGCGGAAGAGGGTCTCCGCGACCTCGCCGGACACCCGCTCGCGATGCCACACCAGGACGTAGCGGCACCACAGGGGCGTGCCGACCAGGGGCTTGACGATCACCCCGGGAATCGGCCGGCACGTCGCCTGGACGATGGAGATCCCCAGCCCGTCCGCGATCATCCGCTGCAACTCGTCCCGGTCGCCGAGGAATTCGTGCACCGTGGGCGGGGTGAAGCCGGCCGCCCGGAAGGCGTCGTAGCAGACACCGGGCCAGCCGGCACCGTCGTCGGGGGTCAGGAACCAGGCGTCCCCGGCGAGTTCGAGCAGTGGCACGTCCAGCCGGCCGCGGGCCGGGTGCGTGGTGGGCAGGGCCACGAAGCTGGGCTCGGTGACGATCCCTCGGCGGGCCAGGGCCGCGGAGTGCGCCAACTCGCGTCCCGGGTAGTCGACCGCGACGCCGACGTCCACCTTGCCGTCCTCGATCAGCTCGACGATCTCGGCCGAGGAGTACACGCTGCTCACCTGCGCGGCGAGGGTCGGCAGGACGGCGCGCGCTCGTTGCAGCATGCCGGGCAGGACGGGCGTGTTCGTCGCGGCCAGCCGCAGCACCCGGCCGGCCCCGGGCCGGCCGGCGGTGGACCGCCGCCCGATCGCGTCGGCCAGCGCCACCACCTCGCGCGCCTGCACCACCACCTCGACCCCGAAGCCCGTCGGGGTCACCCCGGAACTGCCCCTGACGAACAGGTCCTCGCCCATCAGCCGCTCGATGCGCTTCAGCTGGTTGCTGACCGCGGGCTGCGAGCACCCCAGGACGGTGGCGGTCCTGCCGAGACTCATCGTGTCGGCGATCGTGCACAGCATCCGCAGGTGTCGGAGTTCGAGTTCCATCAGCCGGCACACCCCCCGCCCCAGGTCTCTCAGGAATGTGCCAATTTTACGGCCGATCTTGGGTTTTGGAGGTTCCGCTGCGGGCCGGGAGCCGGTTGGCGGAGGAACCGGTCGGGGCGGGAGGTTCAGATGCCGACGTAGTTCTCGGCGAAGTAGTCCTGGTGGCTGCGCAGATCCCGCAGGCTCGTCAGCCGCGCGCGTTGCAGCGCGCGCTGGAAGACGGCTTCGTCGTCGTCGCCGGCAGGGCCGTGCAGAAGGTTGATCATCCAGTGCGAGAACTCCTGGGCGTGCCACAGGCGCGGCAGGCAGTCCCCCGAGTACCGGGCGAGCCCGCCCGGGTCGTCCCTGACCAGCGCGTCGACGAGCGCCCTGGCCAGCGTGTCCGCTGCCATGATGGCGAGGTTGGCACCCTTGGCGGCGGACGGGCTGATCAGGGCGGCGGCGTCGCCGGCGAGGAACAGCCGCCCGTGCTGGAGGGGTTCACGCACCTCGGAGCTCAGGTCCACGGTGGTCCGCTCCAGGATCGGCCCCTCGTGCAGGGGCTCGTACTGCGCGGTGCGCATCCTGACGGCCAGTTCGTCCCAGATCCGCCGCTCGCCCCACTCCTCGGGGTCCTCGCCGCGCGGCACCTGGAGGTAGTAGCGGGTGACCGTGGAGCTGCGTGCCATGTGGCCGGCGAACCCGCGGTCGTGCACGGCGTAGGTCACCGCGGCCATGCTCGGCGGCGCCTGTGCCAGGATCGCCAGCCAGGTCACGCCGTGATACCGCCGGTACTCGCGGGCCGCGCCGGCGGGCAGCGCACGCCGGGCGACGCCGTGCCGGCCGTCGCACCCGGCCAGGTACGCCCCGGACAGCCGGTAGGCCGTCCCGTCGGGACCGGCGCAGTCCACCGACGGCCGGTCGGTGTCGATGCCGTGCAGCCCGGTCACCGCCGTGTCGAAGCGGATCTCGCCGCCGCGGTCCAGGAACGCGGTGATCAGGTCGGCGACCAGGTCCTGCTGCGGGTAGACCGTCAGCGGCTGACGGTGCCCCAGCGCTCCGTAGTTCAGCTCGAACTGCCCGTGCTCGCCGCGGAAGGCACACGTGTCATGGCGCTCCCCGCGGGCCCGCAACCCCGCGGCAAGCCCGTTCTCCTCCAGGACGCGGACGCTGTGGGGCGCCAGGAACCCCGCCCGGGCCCGCCGTTCCACGTGCGCGCGGCTCTGCCGCTCCACGATCACGCACGTGACGCCCGCCGCCCGCAGCAGGTTGCCGAGCACCAGCCCCGCGGGTCCGGCACCGACCACCACCACCTGGGCGTCCCTGGACGCGAGCATGCCTGTTCCCCCCCAACTCGGCTCACCTCGGGGTACGTTCGCCGCTCACGGCGAGCGGTTTCGGTGAAGCTCTCCCCAACGGTAACCGGCGGGCGTGGCCCGAGCCCGGCTGTCACGCCGATCGTGCCCCTCCGTCCCCCGTTCGGTGCCGGGCAGGGCAAGGAGCGGGCCCGTCGGGCCGGCGGGAGGCGGTCGGCGGGAGGAGGTCAGTGATGGCGGTCAGTGGTTGCGGTCGGCGGGTTGCGGTCGGCGGGTGGCGGTCGGCCGTCGGCGGGACCGTCAGTCCGACTTCGGCGGCTTCTGCGCGTCGAAGGCGAAGAGGGTGTTGTCGGCCGCGGCCACGATCACCTCACGCCCGGCGAGGGCCACGCGCGGGCTCGCGCCCTGCTCGCCGGTCAGACCGTCGGCCCGCGGGTCCGTGGTCCAGAGGGTCCTGCCGTCGGCCGGGGACAGCGCGACCACCCGGCCGGTGGCCGAGCTGAAGTACAGCGCACCGGCTCCCGCCACCGGCCCCGACGCGCCCTCCACGGCAGTCTGCCGCGACCACTTCTTCCGGCCGGTCAGGGGGTCGAGCGCGGTGACGAGACCGGTCTGCCCGCTCACGTAGACGGTGCCGCCCGCCATGCCGGGCGTCCCCTCGTACACCTTGGCCAGCGGGGTGTAGGTGATCGTCCGCGCGACAGGGTCCACCCGCACCACCCTGTCGTAGCCGGCCGGCGCCGGTCCCGACATGTGCTCCTGGAGGAGTACGAGCTTGCCGTCGGCGACGCCTACCGGCACGGCGGGGGCCTTCACGTCGATCGCGAGGGGCCTGCCCAGCTTCCCCGAAACGCGGTCGACCGTGTACAGGGTGGGGTGGCGCACGTCCAGGTCGTCCACCTCCGCACGCGTCGCGCACATCGCGAGGAGCCGCGCGCCCGCCAGGACGGGAGAGCACTGCCGGTCCGCGGGGAACGGGGTCTTCCACAGCACGTGACCGCTGTGCGCGTCCCGGGCTTCCAGGCGGGTGTCGGCCGCGTTGACCGTCACCACGGCGGAGCCGAACACGAGGGCCTCCTCGGTCCGCGACGTGACGGCCGCCGACTGGTCGCCCGACGCGACGGACCACAGCTCCCGGCCGCTGTTCGCGTCGACGGCCACCACCTCGGTGGGCGGGTCCTGCGGGGCGTCCTCGGCGGCGAGGCGGTAACCGATCACCGTGTCGTCGGTGGCGCCGACCATGTGCATGCCCTGGGAGGGCACGCCCGGGCTCTTCACCGTCCACACCCGCGAGCCGTCCGCGGCCCTGATCCGGGTCGCGAGCACACCGCCGCCCCCGCAGTACACCGCGTCGCCGTGCGTGACGCACCGCAGCTCGTCGGGGATGCCCGCGCCGCCGCGCACGGTCATGTGCCACGGCGCGAAGCCGTCCGGAAGCGAGCCGACCGGCGCCGCGACGCCGGTGACCTTGTCGCCGACGTTCTTGCCCTGGTCGCCGCCGCTGTTCCCGCCGAGGCCGCCCGCCTGGAGCGCGGCGATCCCCCCGCCGATCGCCGCCACCGCGACCGCGGCCGCGAGCACCGGACGCCAACGGCCGCGCAGACGGCGGCCGGTGGGGGCTTCGGTGTCCTCGGTGCCGGAACCGGCCGGGGGGTTCGGCACCGAGGCGTTCGGCGCCGGGGTGGGCGGTGTCGCGAGGTGATGCTGGGTGATCACGTCGCGGGTGTGGCCCGCGCCGATGCCGCTCGGCTCGGTCCCGCCGAGGTCGACCGGCAGATCCCGCAGCAGCACGAGGAGTTCGTCCGCCGAGGGGCGCCCCTCGGGCTCCTTGTCCAGGCACGACTCGACGACCGCGCGCAGGGCCGCCGGTACGGCATCCAGCGACGGCTCCTCGTGCACCACCTGGTACGCCGTCATGTAGGGGCTGTCCGCGTCGAAGGGACCGTGGCCCGTGGCCGCGTACACCAGCAGCGTCCCCAGCGAGAAGACGTCGGACCGCGGTCCCACGCCACGCGGTGCCTGGAGCTGCTCCGGCGACATGAACGGCGGCGTGCCGATGACCCGCCCGGTCATGGTCAGCGTCTGCTGGTCGACGGCGCGCGAGATGCCGAAGTCGATGACGCGCGGGCCCTCGGGGGAGAGCACGACGTTCGAGGGCTTGAGGTCACGGTGGACGACACCCACCCGGTGGATGTCGCGCAGCGCCTCCGCCAGCCCGATGGCGAGCCTTCTCAGCTCCGCACCGTCCAGCGGGCCCTTCGCGGCGATGTGCTGGGCGAGCGTGTGCCCCTCGATGTAGGTCGTCGCCATCCACGGCTGCTCGTCCTCGGTGTCGGCGTCGACCACGGCGGCGGTGAACGCGCCGCTGACCCGCCGCGCCGCCGCCACCTCCTGCCGGAACCGGATGCGGAACTCCTCGTCCCCGGCGAACTGCTGGTGGATCAGCTTGATCGCCACGGCCCGCCCCGAACTCGTCCGGGCCAGGAAGACCGTGCCCATGCCACCCGAGCCGAGGCGTGCCTCAAGCGGATAGCCGCCGATCTCGGCTGGGTCCCCTCCGCGCAGCGACACTCTTCCCGTCCTCCTGTCCCCGTGTGTCTCCGCCATCACGGGCCCGCGTACCTGTCCTGCACACAAACTAGCCGCAGTGTGGTGCGGCAGGCCAAAGCGGGTGACGCACGGGGAGCCCGGGGGCGTGCTTCGTCGCCAGCCCGGTTCCGGGGAAGTCCTGCTCGGCGACTGTCAGGTACGCCGAGCAGGACCGATCAGGTGGTGCCGCCGGACACGTCCGTTCCCACCGTACAGATCGAGCGGCGCCGGCAGCGGCCGACCCCCTTGGACACCCGCCCTGGACAAGCGCGTTGGATACGCGCCCGCGTGGAGTGACCCCGCGCTGCCCGGTCCGGGCCGCGGCCCCGGCAACCGCCCGTACCCTGCTACCTGCCGTCGCGCAGCCGGGACGCCAGCGAGGCGAGCTTGTCGGCCTCCTTGGGGCGGTCCAGGGAGGTCAGGTGGGCGACCGCCGCGTCCAGCCGGGCGAGGGCGGCGGCGGTGCGCTTGAGGTGGATACCCTCCACGACGCCCGCCAGCCGGACGCACTCGGTCCACTCGTCGACGCGGTGGTCCCCGGCCGCCGCCTCGCCGAGCAGGTCGAGCGCCCGGTCCAGCGCGGCCACGGCGTCGTCGTACGCACCCGCGTACGCGTTGACCCGGCCGTACTCGTAGGCGAGCGCGGTGTCCAGGGAGCGGCCGCGCGGCGCGAAGCCGGCCTCGCGGGCCTCGTCGGCGACCAGGCCGGCGTCGGCGAGGAAGGCGAGGGCGTCCTGGAGGCCGTCGGGGCCGTCCTGCTCGCCCCGGAGGCGGGCGACCTCCCGCAGGGCGTTGCTGAGCTGCTCGTAGCGGGGGGCTCGGGCGTGGGCGGCGATCGCCTGGTCCACCGCCCGGCGGGCCGGGCCGAACTCGCCCGCCTCGGCGAGGAGCACGGCCGTCTCGGCGGCGATCATGGCGTGGCTGCCGCGGTCGTCGTCCCATCCGGCCGACTCGGCGGCGAGCGCGACGAACTCCGCCGTGGCGGCCTTGAGGTCTTCCCCCGCGTGCAGCGCGCGGGCGCGGGTCAGCCGCAGTTGTGCGAGCAGCCGGTCGTCGAGTTCCCCGGCGGCGGCGTCCGGTTCGGCCAGGACGGAGTCGAGCAGGGCGATGCTGTCCTCGACGCGGCCGAGTTCCAGGCTCAGCTGGGCGGCGTTGCTGTAGGCGCAGAAGGCGTCGACCCGGCTGCCCGCGCGCAGGTCCAGCTCCGCCGAGCGGGTCAGGTGGCGCAGCGCCTCGTCGGGCCGGTCCAGCCGCATGCACGCTTCGGCGAGGTCCGCGTGCAGGCGGGCGGTGGGTGCCGCTCCGGCGGGCCAGCCGGCGGCCAGCCGCAGGGCCTCGGTCAGGTCGGCGTGCGCGGCCTTCGCGTCCCGCAGGCCGAGGTGGAGGCGGGCGCGGAGCCCGAGGGTGCGGGGCAGGTGCCAGGCGGGGCCGTGCTCCGCCAGGAGGTCGAGGAGGCCGTCGATCTCGGTAAGGGCGGCGGGCAGGTCGCCGCGGATGGCGTGGGTACTGGTCCGCAGCAGGCGGGCGCCGGAGATCTGGCCGGCCAGGTCGTGCCGGGTGGCGAACTCCTGCAGCAGGTCCGTCGCGGCGAGGACCGGTTCGGCGTGCTCCTGGCTCCGCGACTCCTGGAACCGCAGGCCCAGCGCGGTGGCCCGAAGCCGCAGCAGGCGGGCCGCCAGGTACGGGGCGAGGTCGGGCGTGTCCTCCTGCATACGGACCAGCGCGGCGTGGACCTCGCCCAGCGCGGCCGCCTTGGCCTCGGCGGCCTCCGCCTTCCGCGCGTCGTCCGCACCGTCCGCCGTGTCCGCGTCGCTCGTGTCGTCCGCGCTGTCCGCCGTGTCCGCTGCATCCGCGCCGCTTGTGTTGTCCGCGCTGTCCGTCGCGTCCGCCGCGTCAGTGGCTTCGGCGCCGCCGCCGCGCTCCGCGTCCGCGGGCTTCTCGGCCTCGGCGAGCAGGGCACAGCCGCGGGCGAGCACCGCGTAGCCCCGCTCCCCGGCCTCGTCGTAGAGGGCCGCCGCCTGCGTGTAGAGGGGGACGGCGGTGCTGTGCTCGTCCTTCTGGTGGGCCCGGCTCGCCTCGTCGGCGAGAAGGTCGGCGCGCAGCCGCGCGAACGGGCCGACGGCCGGATCGTCGGGGTGGGCGTAGTCCGGGGCGGCGGTGAGCGTCCGCAGCCGGGCCCAGCAGGCGTCCCCGTCCGGGTGCCCCTGCTGCTCCAAGTCCCTTGCCCGCAGGATGAGTTCGGTCAGGGACTCGGGGAGGGGCGCCGCCGTGGCGGGGGTGGCGGTGACCGGGGCGGCCGGCGCCACCGCGTCGTCGAGGCGGCGGCTGCGCAGGGTGAGCTCCAGCGCGTCCAGCAGGGGCGCCTGGTCCAGGCGGGCGCGACGGCGATCGGTGTGCGCCGTGGTCCCGTTGCGGGCGTCGAAACGGCTCGCGAGGTCGTCGGCGCGGTCCCGTATCTCGGCACGCAGGTCGGTGACCGACCAGGTGCGGCCCGCGTACCCGGCCGCGGGCAGGTCGCCGTGGCCGAGCCGTTCGATCCGCTGGAGGAGGACCTCGACGCCGGTGAGGAAGTCGTAGGTCTCCAGCGGCGACTCCACCTCGTCGAACAGCCGGCGGTTCTCGGCGAGCAGTTCCAGGCCGCGCGCCTCGTTGCCGGTCAGCGCGCAGAACTCCAGGTGCCGGCCCACCTCCGCGGCCATCGAGGCGTTGCGGCGGCAGCCCCGGTACCCGGTCAGGTGCAGTTCCCGGGCGCGGTCGGCGCGGCCGGTACGGACCAGGGCCGCCAGCGCGTAAGAGATGGAGCGGGCCGGCTCCTCCTGGCAGGACGACTTGCCGGCCAGCACCGGCTCCCAGAGGTCCAGTGCCTGCTCGTCGTCGCCCGCGGTGAGGCGGTACAGGGCACGCGCGCAGATCTCGCACGCCTCGCAGTCGCTGAGCCGGGTGCGGGCGCGGGCGGCCCACAGCTCGTAGGCCGGGGCGGTGCCCTCGCCGACGTGGTGGGCGAGCTGGTACGCCTGCCCGTAGTACGGCTGGAGGCCGAGACCGGCCTTCTGGTACCGGTCGCGCATCTCGGTCAGCCACTGCCGGAGGCTCGCCAGCGGGATCTCGGGGAGCTGGAGCAGGGCGTTGGCCACCCACTTGAACCGCCAGAACAGCTGCTGGCGCAGCCGCTCGTCGAAGAGGTCGGGCTGCTCGTCGAAGAGGGTGAGCAGGCGGGCGAAGACCACGGGCGACTTCCGCGGTTCCGAGCCGTAGGTGTACGCCTTGTGGAGTTCGAGCAGGGCGTGGATGAGCGTGGTGGGGTCGTCGAACTGCTCGGCGACCTCGGCGAGTTCCTCCGCGACGACGGTGCGGTCCCGTCCGAACGGGCGCTGCTCGTTGTCGCTCAGCGCCTGGTACAGCTCGTCGGTGGTCAGGGGTGCGGTCGGCATCGTCAGCTGTCCTTGCGCAGGGCGTGGGCGAGAAGGTCGAGGAAGGAGCGGTTGATCAGGCTCGACTCGGCGGGCCTGAGCGGGCGCCGGGACAGCAGCGCGGCCTGCCCGTAGAGGGCTTCGGCGCTGGTGCGGGCGAGCTCGGGCTCGTCGATGGCCACGGCGGTGCGGACCAGCGGGTTGAGCTGGTTGAGGATCAGCTGGGCCCGTGGCGCCTCGTGGCGCAGCGCGCCGAGGATGTCGCCCCACAGGCCGCCCTCCTGCTCGCGGGCGAGCTGGGAGCGGGTGCGCTCGTGCCGGGCCTCCCGGCTGTCGACGAGGAGCGCGGGGGCGGAGGCGGGCTGGAACGTGCGCAGCGCGACGTCGCAGTCGAAGACGGCGAGGGCGTCGCGGGCCAGCGCGAGATAGGCCGAGGCGGCCAGTTCCGTCTCCCGGTCCACCGGGTCGAGGTGGGCGGTGAGCGTGGCCGGGTCGAGATCGGCGACGCTGGTCCCTGGCCTGACCTCGGGCAGCCGGTGGACGAGTTGGCGGTCGTAGGTGTAGCCGCCGTTGACGACGCCGAGGCCGGCGGCCGAGGCGATCGCGGCGACCTGCCGGAACTCCTCCACGCTGGAGGTGACCAGCACGGTCGGGTGGGTGCGGGCGAACTCGTCGAGGGTGGTGTGCCCGTCGGTGGTCTCGAAGGGCAGCCACGGCAGCAGCATCCGCAGGATCTCGTCGTCGTGCACCGCGAGCGACTTCACGGCCAGGTGGTGCGCCTGGAGGAAGCGGGCCAGCAGGTCCGGGTCGCTCGCGGCGGCCCGGGCGATCCACGCGCGCAGCCGCTCCGCGAGGGCGTCGCGGACGGCGGCGAGGGTCTCGTCCTCGTACAGCGACTCGCGGGAGGCGGTCGGGCGCAGGCTCTCGGCGTCGACGACGCAGCGGACGAAGAACGCCCAGTCGGGCAGGATCTCCTCGGCCTGGTCCGACAGCAGCATGCCCTTGACGTGTACCCGGTGGCCGTGGCGGCGCCCGGCCGGCACCGCGTCGGGCAGCACGCACGCGATGCCCTTCAGGCCCACGGCCGGCAGGTCCAGCTCGATGGTGTCCAGGGGCGTGAAGCCGAAGACCTGCTCGCCGTAGGCGGCGAGTGCGCGGGAACGGGCGCCCGGGGTGGGGTACGTGGCCGCCCAGGGCGCGGGCTCGCGATTGACGGGGGCGCCCGGGCCGCCGGTGCCGTCGTCGAAGGTCACCGGGTGCCGCAGCAGCGAGCCGAAGTGCCGTGCCAGCAGGTGTACTTGGGACGGCCGGGTCCACTCGCCGGCGTCGGGGCGCGGCGTCAGCCGGACGGTGGTGCCGGGCCGGGGACGGGCGGAGGCGGGCAGGGTGCGGACGGTGTAGCTGCCGTCGCCGTGTCCCCGCCATTCCACCGCGGGCGCGTCGGGGGTGCGGGCGGAGCGGCTGAGGACGTGGATCTCGTCGGCGACCAGGAAGCAGGAGAGCAGGCCGATGCCGAACTGGCCGATGAAGTCGGCGCGTTGCTCGGCGATCCGCTCGGCGCGCTTGCTGCTGCGGCCGATGGTGGAGAGGAAGGCGTGGACGTCGGCTTCGGTGAGTCCGACACCGTCGTCCTCCACGCGCACCGACGAGCCGTCGGCGTACAGGCGGATGCCGAAGTCCGCGGAGAACGCGTCGGGTTCGAGGAGTTGCCGGGCGGTCAGCGCGTCCACCGCGTTCTGCAGGAGTTCACGCAGGTAGACGCGGGGGCTGGAGTAGAGGTGGTGGGAGAGGAGGTCGACCAGTCCGCGCAGGTCCACCTGGAAGGTGCGGTCGGCGGAGGCGGGCGCGGTGGTGGGCGCGGTGTTGTCGTCGTGCGGAGTCATCGGGCAGTCCGGGGTGCGAAGGGGTGGCGGATGGGCGGCGGGGGAGCGGCGGAGGGGCGCCGGGTGAACGGCAGTTGGGTGCCGGCTGAGCGGCGGGTGAGCGGCGGGCCGGGGTCGGGTCCGCGCGGGCCGGGCCGTGGAAGGCCGGCGGCGGGTGCGGGCCCGGCGGGGTGCGGGTCGCGCTCGGACCCGCTGCCGGCTCGGACGCGACTGCCGGCTCAGACGCGACTGCGGAAGCGGGCGAACTGCTTCTCGGGCTGGGAGAGATACGACCAGGGCCGCCCGGTGAAGGCGCCGTCGAGCGCGCCGAAGACGCGCCGGGCCGTACGGCGTTCACCCGCCAGGGCCAGGGCCATCGCGAACAGGCTGAAGTCATGCTGCCAGCCCGGCACCCGCACGTAGTCGGGGTGGAGGATGCTGTGCTCGGCCGCCGCCCTCAACTCGGCCTGGATAACGGGTGTTTCGAGGCACTTCCCGTCGTCCGACTCGACCCAGTCCTCGATGTGCGCGCAGGCGATCACGCAGCCGAGCCGGTGTCCCTGCGGCGCGCGCGGGAGGCTCTCCCGGGCGAAGGCCAGCGCCTGCCCCGGCTCACCGCTCCACCGGGGCTGGAGGTATGACACCCACTCGTGGTGCGCCGCCAGGTCCAGCGGGTCACGGCGCAGCGCCGCGGCCAGCCGGGTCTCGTTGACGGTGTCGCCCAGCGACATGCCGCGCCCGGAGGTGAGCAGGCGGGACCACGGCGTGCTCCATTCCGGCCGGAGTTCGGCGGCTTCGAGCAACTGCTCCTCGGCGACTTCGAGCCGCTCGTGGAAGAGCCGCCACTGCTCCCGCGTGACGTTCTTGGCCGACGCGCGGGTGCGGGCCTCCCAGCCCCAGGCGATGTTGCGCGCCCCGGCCACCAGCAGGGCCGTGGCGCGGTACTCCTCCTTGCCCTCGGCGGCTTCGACGATCCAGTTCTGCACGCCCCCCAACTCCGCGAGTTCGCTGAGGACATGGTGGTCGCGACCGAGGTCGAAGGGGGCGAGCGCCGTGGTGAACGCCGCCCAGTCGTCCGCCCGCACCGCGTCGGTCAGGGCGAGCACCCGCGTGTCCCCCAGCGCGCGCAGCGTGTACGTCCCGTCCTTCTGCCGGCGCGGGACCGGCAGTGCGTACGGGTCCGCCTCCGGTCTCTCCCGGCCACCCCGACCCCACAGCTTGCCGAACATGCCGCGCCCTCCCCTGGTCCCGCGTGATCGTCCGGTGCAGGATATGTGGTCGCACCGACACTGTCTCCCCAGATCCTTCACCCCGCCCCGGTCTCGCCCGGCACCGCCCGACCCCGCCCGCCCGCCGCCGCCCGCCCGGGAATACGGGCGGCCCCTCCGGGGACCGTGACGGTCGCCCGGAGGGGCCGCGGTGACGCTGTGCCGTACCCCGTGGTCCTCGCTCCCTGGCCTTACCCCTTGCCGCCCGCGGCGGAGGGGCGGTGATCCCGGGCCGTCGGCTGGAAGCCGACCGTGTAGGTCCGGGTGACCGTGCCGTCGGCCGAGGTGACCTTGATGGTGCGGGTGGTGATCCGGGAACCGGTCGAGGTGAGGACCGGGCTGCCGTCGGTGACCTTCACCCGGGCACCGGACTGGGCCGGTACGGCCGTGACGGACGGGAGCTTCACGTTCTTCGGCCAGTCGACCAGGTACGTGGAGACCTCCGGGTCGAACCCGTCGATCGCGACCCCGCCCACCGTGATGGCGCCGGCGTCCGCGACGGCGGCCTTGGTGGCGTCCGCGATGTTCGTCACCGTGACCGACCCGTCGGCGTTGACGACGACGTGCGCCGTCATCGCCGCCGCCAGGTTGATCCGCTCCCAGCTCGCCCCGCCGTCGGCGGTGAGGTCGAGCGGGTTCCCGGAGTCCGTCGCGGTCTGCTCCAGGATCTCGGTGCGCTGCTCGGTGTCGAGCTGCGGGAAGGCCGTCACCAGCAGGGCCGCCGCGTCGGACGGCACCTTCAGCGGCTGCCCGGCCTTGCCCGTCCGCGAGAACCCGTAACTCAGGCGCTGCGTGTACACGTTGACGTCCTGCGCCGTGCTCAGCCCGTCGTACGTGTCGCCCTCGCAGGCCGCGAGCGTGTCGCCGTACCCCTCCTTCTCGCACTGCGCGAGCAGCACGTTCTCGATCTCGGTGTGCGCCTGCGTCAGCAGCTTCGCGAAGTCGGGGTCCGCCCACCGGTGCGCGACGGTGGCCTGCCCGGTGATGCGGCCGCCCATGACGTCGAGCGGGTAGTGGAACCCGAGGACGATGCGGTTGTTCCCGTACTCCGAGGTGCGCGCCAGGATCGACGGTGCCAGCTCCGGCAGCAGTGTGGCGAGGATGGTGCCCGCCTCGTAGCCGCCGTAGGTGTGGCCGCTCGGGTAGGAGCCGCTGGTGGCGAGGCTGCTGTACGAACCGTCCTGCGACTCGTAGATGTCGCCGCCGTCGCCGACGAACCCGAGCCGCACGTACGGGCGCAGGTAGTCGTAGTAGTTCTTCGCCGCGTCGTGGGTGTCGATGCCCTGGGTGACCCGGCCGAACAGGGCGTTGGTCTTCGGCAGGTTGCCGCTGCTCAGGGCGTCGCTGTAGATCTTGCCGAGCCGCGACCCGAGGCCGTCGGCCATCGTGACGGTGGGGCTGTTGTTCGCGTCGATCTCGGCCCGGTCCACCTGGGCCTGCGTGGCGGCGTTGTTGATGCCCACCGCGATCGTGTCGTTCTCGGCGGTCAGCGAACTGCCGTCGGCCACCTTGGAGTTGGCGCCGAGGATGTCGGAGTGCAGGTCCTTGATGCCGCCGAGCAGGTCGTTGAAGTAGTCGCTCCCGTCGTCGGTGCTCGGCCACGCGTCGGAGGAGTAGTCGGCGTTGAGGGTGTCGGAGGGGAAGGGGGAGGGCGTGTACGACGACGGGTCGGAGCCGTCGCCGTCCGTGGCCGCGGCGTCCGTGGCGGAGGGGCCGGCCGACGTCGCCGTGGCGTCGTCCGAGGTCCCGGCCAGGGTGACCGCGGTCACCGTCGCCGTGTGCGCCTTCGCCTTCTTCCTGGCGGTCAGCAGCGCCGTGGTCGCCGTGCCGGGCACGTGCGCCGTGGTGCCGTCGTCGAGGGTCACGGTGTAGCCGATGACCGGGAACCCGCTGTCGCCGGCCGGCAGCCAGGTCACGCGGACCTGCCTGCCGTCGGTGACCACGCTCGTCACGGTCGGCTGCCGCGGCTTGCCGCCGCCGGTCACCACGGGTGCCGTGGCGGGGCTCTTGGCCGAGGCGCCGACCGCGTTCACCGCCTGGACCCGCGCCCGGTAGGAGCGGTCGCCCGTCAGCCAGGTGAAGGTGGTGCTCCGGCTGTCCGGGTCCTTGATCGCGATCTGGTGCCCGTCGTCGAGGCTGACCCGGTACCCGGTGACCGGCGAGCCGCCGGTGTCCCCGGGCGCGGACCAGACGACGGTCACGCTCGTGCCGGACGACGTCGCCGACACCGCGGCGGGCGCGGCGGGCACCGTCCTGGGCTTCGTGGTGAGCGCGGCCTGGGCCTTCCGCAGGGCCGTGTAGCGCGCGGTGAGCGTCGCGTCGGTGGCCTCGGTGTCCGCGACCGCGGTCTTCGCCGCGGCGAGCGCCGTGCCGAACGCCTGCCACGACGAGTCGGTGTAGCGCGCGTCGGTGAGCGCCGACGCGGTCGTGACCAGGTCCTCCAGTTTCAGCCGCGGCAGCGGGACCAGCTGGTCGGCGGCGAGGGTCAACGTGCGGGTCTGGGTGTCGACTTCGAGCTGGGTCGCGCCGTCGGCGGCCACCAGGTCGCGGGCGGCGGCGAGTTCACGGGTGAACACGGCGAAGTCGATCGGGTCGTAGCGCGCCGCGTCGCCGGCGAGCCCCGCGTACTGGTCGATCGCCTTCCGCAGCGCGGAGGTGTCCGTGGCGGCGGGCGCGTCCACGTGGCTGAAGGTGACCCGGCCCAGGTTCGCGACGTACGGGTGCGCGGCGTCCGCGGTCGTGGTCAGCCGCAGGTGGACGGCGTGCGTGCCGGTGATCGAGGTGGGGAGCGTGAGGCTCGTCGTCCCCCCTGACGACCACGCGCTTCCGGTGACCGGCAGCGGGATGGTCGCGTACGGCGTGCCCGGGGCGGCCGGGTCGAAGGCGTCGAGGTAGAGCTCGACGGCCGAACCGGTGCCGCAGCGCGCGGAGTTGTTGGCGTAGGTGATCGTGGCGGTGGTCTTCGCGGAGGCACCGAAGTCGATGTCCCCGTATGCCAGCCAGGCGCCGTCGTAGGTGCCGCCGAGGTCGGTGGCCGAGCCCGCGTCGCTCCAGCCGGCCGGCTCGCTCTTGAGGGTGCCGCCGCTGCTGGTGGTGAACGCCGTGGCGTCGAAGCCCACCGGGGCGTCGGCGGTCCGCGTCAGGGTCAGCGCGTAGACGTTGGCCACGTACGGCTGGTCGGAGGTCTGGGTGCCGGAGACGAAGTCCGCGTACACGTCCTGGACGCCGGTGAAGACGCTCGGGTCGAGCCGCACGGAGGTGGTGGAGACGGTGCCCCAGCCCGAACCGGTGTAGTCCAGCGGGATGTCGACGCTCCGGTCGCCGTCCTTCGCGGCGAGGTGCAGCTCGATGTGGGAGTCCGACGCGGCCCTCGACCGGGGCTTGTCGTAGCTGACGGTCACGGTGTCGGCGCCGTCGCCGAGGTCCGTGCCGTGCCACTCGGCCCACGCGCCGTTCGTCACGTTCTCGAAGATGCCGTTGCCGAGGCTGAGCGGGAGCGAGCCGGCACCGGTGGAGGTGGCGCTCGGCGCGGTCAGCGTGGCGAGCGTGGTCGTCGGCGACGACGTGACCGCGTTCGGCGAGAACTGGTACCAGTCGAAGTTCGACACCCACTGCTGCCCGGACGGGGCGTGGAAGACGAACGTCGCGGCCGACGCGCTCAGCAGCAGGTCGGGGTCGGTGATGTCGGCCTGCACCGTGGTGTAGTACTGCCAGCCGCCGGTTCCGGGCAGCGTGACGGTGCCGACGATCGGCCCGTCGGCGGGACCGGCGTGGATGTCGACGCTGCTCGGCTTCGCGTTCGCGGCCTGCGCGTTGGCGTAGCGCACCGACACGCTGCGCGGCGCGACCCCGCCGAAGTCGAGCTTGCCGTACTGCTCCCAGGCCCCGTCGGTGACGCCACCGAGGTCGCCGTCGGAGTAGTACGCCTCGCTCACCAGGCTGGGGCCGTCCTTCTGGTCGGGGCTCTCGGCCTGAAGGACGGCGTAGCCGCCCTCGTCGATGGTGAGCGCGCCGGCCGCGGAGGCCAGCGCGTCCTGCGCCGCCATGAGGGTGCCGGTCCCCGACGCGGTGTCCGCGAGGACGGTCCTGGCGCGCTGGAGCGCCGACTGGAACAGGGTCCAGGAGCCGTCGGAGTAGTTGGCGCTGCGGACCTCGGACGCCTGGTCGATGAGCGTGCCCAGGGACGCGCGGTACACCGCGGCGGCGGAGATGACGAGCGGGTCGGTCGCGGAGACCCCGGTGCCGGTCACCGTGGAGGCGTGCGCGCCGCGGGCGAAGGCCGCGTCGGTGAAGGTGATGCCGAAGCGCGCGTCGACCTTCGTGGTGCCGGTGAGCGACAGCGTCGCCGTGTGCGCGCCGCTGACCTTCAGGTCGGCGCTGACACCGGCCGGCAGGCCGGTCACCGTCGCCGCCTTGCCGCGGGTGAGGCTGGTTCCCTTGCGGGCGGCGAACGACGCCGGACCGGACAGGGTGAACTGCACGCTGCCCTTGACGGTGCCGTCCGCGGCGGTGGCCACGGTGCCCGGACGGGCGGAGACCACGGTGGTGCCCCGGTCGGTTCCGCCGCCTCCCGTGGCGCCGGTGTCGGTGTCCAGCGAGTACGCGGGCTTCGTGTCGGCGCCCCACCGGGAGGGCTTGGCGCCCATGGTGAAGTCCAGGGTGCCGCCGGCGATGATCTGCGCGTAGTCGAGCCAGGTGTCGTTGAACCGCGAGCCGTTGAGGGTCGCGCTCTGCACGTAGTAGGTGCTCGGCGACACCCCGTCGGCCTTCACCGTGAACGTGCTGCCGTTCGCGTAGGTGATCGTCGTGGAGTCGAAGAACGGGCTGCCGATCTGGAACTGGCTGGAGCCGGCCGTCACCGGGAACAGGCCCAGCGCCGCGGCCACGAACATCGTCGACATGGTGCCCGCGTCGTTGTCCATGGTCGGCAGGAAGCCGTCCGGGGCGAGCTTGTAGACCTGGGTGTCGATCGGCGGGGTGAACTCGCCGCCCGAGCTGGGGGCTTCGTTGGTGGAGCCGGTCGCGATGTAGCGGTTCCAGGTGGTGCCGGTGTAGATGGAGCGGACCCACTTCTGCGTCTGGCTGGGCTCGCCGACGTAGTTGAACAGGTACGGGGCCTGCAGGTCGATCTCGTTGGCGTTGGAGTGCAGCATCGTGGAGCCGTCGTCGGCGGCGGAGTCCACGCCGAACATGTGCTCCACGGCGGCCTTCCCCGCCTTCGCGCCGCCCATGGCCTTGATCAGGCCGCCCATGTCGTAGGCGTCGTACCAGTTGTACTGCCAGAGCGTGCCCTGGTAGAGGCCGGCCGCCTCGAACTTCTCGTAGTCCGCGCTCTGCCAGTCGCCGCCGGACGCGCGCGGGGTGAGCAGGCCGACCTGGGTGCCGTCGGCCGCGGTCCAGGCGCCGGACTTCACCAGGTGGTCGATGGCCATGGTCGACTGGGTACGCAGCTTCTTCGCGTCCGCGTCCTTGCCGAGCGCGCCGGCGATGATGGACAGCGCCCACTGGTCGTAGCCGCGCTGCACCGTCGTACCGGGGTCACCGCTGACGTACCCCTGGCGCAGTTGCGCTCCCGTGTAGTAGCCGGCGTACGACAGCAGCGCCGGGTACGCCTCGTCCAGCCGGTCGAAGTTCTTGTACCCCTTCGACAGCGCGTCGGCGATCACCACCGCCGAGCGCTCCCAGCGCACGGTCGGGACCGACTGGGTGAGGCTGCCGAGGCTCTTGCCGGAGGTGTGCGCGTCGGCGAAGAGCTCGATGAGCGACTGCACCATGTCCCGGTAGGTGGCCGGGTCGACGTACGCCTCGACGGAGTACTTGCGGAAGTCGTCCCAGGTGGACCAGCCGTCGTAGTACGTGAACCCGTTCGTCCGGTGCACCGCGCCGTCGACACCGCGGTACGTCCCGCTGGTGCTGGTGGCGTTCACCGGCAGCCCGTACATCCGGTACAGGTGCGTGTAGAACTCCTTGGTGAGCGTCGACTTGGGGTCGGACGTCGCGGAGGAGTGCACGGCCACGGCGCCGAGCGTGCTGTTCCAGTCGGCCTTGGTCCGGGCCCGCGCCTGGTCGAAGGTGAGGCCGCCCACCTCGTTCTGCTGGTCGGTGACGGCCTGGTCCGCGCTGATCGGCGAGAGCGTGATGCGCAACTCGACGTCGTGGCCCGCCGACGGGTCGAAGCCGAGGACGGCGCCGGTGTCGGTGCCGTCCTGCGCCGTCGCGTCGCCCAGCGTGCCGTCGTCGCCCCAGCTCTTCAGCGAGGTGACGGGGGCGTTCGTGGTGGCGGCGTAGTACATCCGGTACGCGGCGCCGTTGAAGGAACCCGCGATGAGCCCGGTGATCCGGGTGGTCCCGTCCGCGAGGGTGGTCGCCTTCATCGTCGCGCGCGTGCGGCTGGTGTAGTTGTTCGCGAGGTCGAGGACGAGTTCGGGGGCCGACCCGGCGGGGAAGTCGTACCGTTCGAGCGCCGTGCGCGTCGTCGCGGTCATCTCGGCGTCGATCGTCCCGGCGTCCTGCGTCACCGACGTGTCGGTCCCCGAGACGGACCCGAGCCCGACCTGGTAGGAGCCGGGCGACGCGCTCTCGTCGTCATGCCGGTAGGGGTGCGCGTACGTGCCGGGCGCGGGGCGCTTGCCGTACCGCACGGACGTCGGGACGACCAGCAGGTCGCCGCCGCCGCCCGAGCCGCCGACACCGTCGAGGTCCGTGGCGGTGAACCCCGCGATGTGGTCCTCGTTGTAGTCATAACCGGAGTGGTTGCGGTCCGGCGTGGTCATCGGGTTGACCTTGGCGAGGCTGTGCGGCGCCTCGGCGCCCGGCAGGTCGTTGCCGTCGTCGCCGGCCGTCGACACGAACGGGTCGACGAGCTTCGTGTAGTCCGTGCCGCCGGACGCGCCGCCGGACGTGCCGGAGGACGTGGCGGACGTCGCGGGCGACGCGGCGGCGGTTCCGGCACCCGCGAGTGCGGCGAGGCCGAGGGTGCCGGCGACCAGCGCGGCGACCGCCGCGCGCAGGGGCCGTCGCCGCCGGCGCTCGGTTCTCGTCAACGTCGTGGGTGGCAAGGGGGGATGAGATCTGACGGGCATGGCGCCTCTCCGGCGGTGCGGCACGCACGCATGTCCCGGTCCGAGCTCATGCTCAAAGGGACGGCTGACAACGTTGTCGGCCGCCAACTCCGGTTCATGCGGAACGAGATGGCAGTGGATATGCGGGGTACGGTACCCCGCTGCGTTCGTGGACGTCAGTCATCAGACACGGAGAAGGCGTACGGCGGATAAACGGAGTCCGCACAGCCGGTGCCCGGTCGTGCGGGGGCGGGCGTCCTGGGGCGCGCGGCGGCCGGCGCCGCGTGTCCGCGTCACCACACGGTGACCGTATTGACCGGTTCGGGGAGCCGCTCGGGAGTGTGATCGGCAGGAGCGATCCGGGTGATCGAGGCGAACCGGCCACGGGTGGCTGCCGCGGCGGCCCCGGACCGCGTCGGCTGACGTCGTCCACCGACGGGTCGCGAGGCCGTACCCGGGGGGCAGGGGCATCTTGACCTGCGACAGAACGGATGCCGAGGCGGGTGGCGGACGGCGCAGGACACGGCTGAATGAGACCGGAACCGGGACCACTGCACCACGCGCCTTGCTGGTCGGGGTCGCAACCCTCCAGGCGCGGCAGCGAACGCGAGCGGTGGGTGATGTCCGAAGGTGCGTTTCCGGGTGGCGTGGCGTGGTCAGGGCTTCACGGGAGGTGTTCGAGGTCGGGCGGTCCGGTCCAGGAGCGGTCGAGGATGACCGCCGGCATCCCCCGGATCACCGCCTCCACCGCCCGCCCGTACGCCCGCTGCTCGTCCCAGGAATCCGCCGAACCGCGGCGCCCTTCGGATGTCGTGCCCGGTGAGGCGCCGGCGGGGGATACGGGATACGAACTCGCGAGGGGCTGCCCCCAACACGCTTTCCAACGGGTCTCCTTGGTAGCCAAGGAGAGGCGGGGTCGTCCTGACCTGCGATGGAGTGGCCGGGCGAAAGGCTTGCGGACGCCGATGAACGCGCACGAACGAGACCGGAACTGAGACCGGACTTCGCGGGTTCCTCCTGGTCGGCGGCCGAAGCGCACCGCCGTCCACGAGATAGCCCGTTCAGCGCGAGCCGGGCATCGCCTATCGGGTCGAAACCTGTCCACTCGCGTGCGGTGCGACGGGTTCAGCTGTCGGTGTCCTTGGGGTGGCGGGTGGAGGCGTAGACGAGATGCACGGTCCGGCGTGGTTGGTCGACGAGATAGCGGACGCGACCGCCGGCGGTGACCTCGTACTCCCACTGCGGGTATTCCGTGCCGCCGAGGGTGGCGGTGCCCAGTCGTCCGCGAAGCCTGTGCTGGCGGTCAGGGTCCTTCATGGAAGCAGGTTGGGCGCGTAGCGCCTCGTAGCAGCGCCGGGTGTTACCGGGAGCCTCGGTGCACAGGTCGCCCCAGCCTTTGGCCGCATCGTTCGTGGCGAATCGGAGGCGCCATTCGTTCTCGATCGGCGGTGGCGGGACGTCGTCGCCGCGCTTGGGGCTCACGGCGCGGGTACCTCGCCATGGTCCTCGTCCGGAAGCGGAGTCGTCAGCTGCGCCGTCAGTTCGGGGTCCGCGAGGACCCGGGCGGTGGCACGCCATTCGACGATGGCCCGGTGCAGATTGGTGTGCACGTCCAGTTCCGCGGCGTCATTGGTTGCGTTCACCAGGTCGAGGACGAACTCGCGCACTTCGTCCGTCGACAGGTGCCGGGTCCACGGGAAGACCTCGGGCAGGGCCAGCAGAATCGCCCGGGCGCCTTCGTCGCTGCTGATCAAGGCCGCGAACAGCCGAGCGGTGACGTCGGCGGTCTCCTCGCGCTGACGGTCATGACGCTCGGTGGTGAGATACAGATCCTCGCCGTCCCGACGCGTCACGTGGACGCGCTGGGCACGTTCGACGGTGTCGGCGACCCGCTTGGAGTTCTTCGACAGATCGGAGAACGAAACGGTCAGAGTGGACATGGGTCGAGCATAGTTCGGAATATGTTCCGAAGTCAAGGTGAGGCAGGGGCTTTGTACCTTGCGGCCCGGCGGGCGGCGTCGATGAGCTCCGGGCGGGCGGTGGGGCCCTACGACGTCGTGCCCGGTGAGGCGCCGGCGGGGGATACGGGAATCGAACTCGCGAGGGGTTGCCCCCACACGCTTTCCAACGGGTCACGGTGTCGATCGCAGCCGAACGGGAGAGGGCTGACCTGCGGCGGAATGATGGACGGACGGTCGGGCGGACGTGGCTGAACGTCGATGAATGAGACCAGAACCGGGACCGGACGACAGCGTCATACCTTCTTGATGACGACCGTGTCCGGGACCAGCTTCTCCAGGTCGTCGACATCGGAGGTGAAGACGGTGACCTGGCCCTGCTGCCGACGCGCGACGACCGCGAGCACCGCATCGATCGCGTACTTGTGACCGTGCAACTTGGCATCGGCCAGGAGTCGGCGGGCCTGTCGGGCTTCGTCTTTGCCGATGTCGGCGACTTTGAGGCGGGAGAGCACCCAGTCCCATCGCTGCTCGGTGGTCCGGCCGTCGTACGCTTCGACCAACGTCATCGGGGATGTCACTGCCTCGGCTTGGCCCCGGGCCGCGAGGTCGAGCCAGGCGATCATCTTCCGGTCGCCGCGTACGGCGAGAGACAGGGCTTCGCAGTCGAGGACGAAGACCCGGAGCGGAGGCCGGTGCTCGCTACCGCGCTTCTTCACGCGGCCTCTCCGGCGCTGCCAGGCCGACGGTGCGCGTGCTCGGCGTCGAGGCTGTTCAGCTCATCGAGGGCCGCCGCGCGTTCATCCTCGGTGACCGGACCGTGCTCTTCCTCCAGCCAGTCGACGAGTTCCACGAGCCGGTCCCGGTCGCGCTTGATCCGCAGTGCCTCGGCAACGTAAGCCGACAGACCGCGCTCGGCAGCTTCCGTCCGGATCTCGTCGAGGAGATCCTCGGGGATGGTCACCGTTACCTTCTTGCTCGCCATACAAGGAACCATACTCGCGGTATTGAGAACCTGCTATACCGGCCAGCCGGAAGCTTTCCGGTGCTCACAGGGGTGACGCGGGCATGACGCTCGCGATGCGGGACAGCGTGAAGACGCGCTCGTCATCCCGAAGATGGCACCACGCGCGGGTCCAGGGCGGGTCCAGGGCGGGTCCAAGGCGGGTCCAGGGCGAGTTCGCTGACGCTTCGCACGCTGTGCCCGCCGGATGCGGCGTCGTACCCGATGGCGATCACGTGACCGGTGTCGACGGCGTGGGCGAGCTGGCGAACGTCGGTGAGGGACAGCCGATCGGCGTAGCCGGCGATGATCTCCTCGCTGTCTGTCTCGACGGCGACTCCGCTGTCCGGGCCGGGCTCCGGGCTCAACGGAGGGGCGGCACACAGCCTGGCTGCCAGGTCCCGCAGAGTGCCGGGCCCGCTCACCTGCTGGACGGCGCCGGACGGGAACCGGTGAACCAGTGCTGCTGCTCGGCGCGCGGTGGACGACAGGGCTGCCGCATCACCGGCCGGCAGGGCCGCCCCGACGCCGGACAGGGCGCCGCGGGCGAGGACGCCGAGCACTTCCGCCTCCCGGATGACGGTCGCGAACGGTGTCTCGTCCTGCGGAAGTTGATCAGCGAGCGGGCGGTGTCACGCAACCAGCGACCCCAGATCGGCGGTACGCCGCACCCCCTGCCCGGCCGGGAGGTCCGCCGCGGCAGTGAGCAGTCCGTGCCTGGCCTGCCGGCAGCCGTCGCAAGGCGGTGTCCCGGCGAGCGCCGGAAGTGATTTGCCCTCCTCTTCGTCCGTGGGTTCAGAAGCGTTCGTGGGCATCCTGGCCCGCGATGGAAGGGTCGCACGGCCGTGGGCCGGGCCGTGCTGAACGCCGGTGAACGGGTCGAGATCACGTAGCCGGTCTCGCGGGTGACCTTCCCGCCGGCTTCGGTGCATCCGCGCGTCAGCCAAGTGCGGGAAGTCCAGGCCCAGTCGATGACGGTCAACGCGCGCACCGTGCGGGTCGTTCGGCGGCCGTCACCGCGATCGCGCCGGATGGGCTCGGCGCGTGCCGTCGCCCGGGCGGCGCGCGCAGCGTCTCCAACAGTGCTCGTTCTAGCGACCGGGGCGGCTGCCGGCCTGCGCGTCGGCCGGGGAGTCGGCGGCTGTCGCGGCGGGGACGAGGACGATCTTGCCCACCGCGCGGCGGCCCTCCAGATCGGCGTGGGCGTCAGCGGCGCGATCGAGCGGGTAGCGCTTGACCAGTGGTTCGAGTCCGCCGTCGGCGGCCGCCTGGATCGCGCGGGCCCGCAGTTCCCTCATGGTGCCGGCGCGTCGCAGCAACTGGGGGCCGATCGCCCAGATCACGGTGCTCGCGTGCCCGATGATGTCGTCGGTGGTGAGCTGGGTGGCCGTGCCCGATGACCAGCCGTGCAGGAGGAACTTCCCCCCGGGGCCGAGAAGGTCGAACGCCTGGCGGCCGGTGGTCCCTCCGACGCCGTCGAACACGATGCCGATCTCTTTGCCGCTGAGGGCATCGTGGACCGCGTGCGGCCAGTCCGGGTTACGGTAGTCGGCGGCAATGTCGGCACCAAGTGACATGGCCTGCCGCGCCTTCTCCGGGCTGCCGGCCACGCCGACGACGGTGACGCCCTGGCGGTGCAGCGCCTGGATGAGCAGGGCTCCGACGCCGCCGGCCGCCGACGTGACCAGCGCGACGTCCCCGGGCTCGGCCTCGGCGACGTCGAGGAGTCCGAGCGCGGTCGAGCCGGTGGTGATCATCGCCACCGCGGTGTCCGCTGCCATCCGGTCTGGGATGCGGTGCAGAGCCTCGACCGCGGCCACCGCCTGCTCGGCGTAGCCGCCGTGGGCATCAAGGGTGCCGACCACCGGGCGGCCCAGCCAGCTCTCGTCTACGCCCGGGCCCAGCGCGCCCACGACGCCGGCGACCTCGCCGCCCAGCACGACGGGCAGCGCGGGGGCGGGATGAGGTCCGATTCCGCGGCCCGACCGCAGCCTCGTCTCGATGACGTGGACGCCGCTGGCCCGGACGTCTATGCGGACCTGCCCCTCGCCGGGGGCCGGTGGGGTGATCTGCTCGTACCGGAGGTTCTCGGCGGGCCCGTACTCGTGGAGCCTGACTGCGTACATGGGTGTTGCGCCTTTCAGGAGGAGCCGGCCGGCGAGGCCGGCTTCCGGGCGTGCGGGCCGGTCGCGGTGGCGGCATCGGCGGTGGCGGTGTGCGGGGTGGGGCCCGGCGACCTGGGCGAGGACAGGACCCAGCCGGCGAAGGCTTCGGCGCCGTCCACGATCGCCTCGGAGCGCGGCGAGTGGTAGAGGTCCATCACGTGCTGTCCGCCGGGCAGTTCGGCGAGGACCACGGCGTTGTGCGATACGTCGCGCAGCCGGCCGACGAAGCTCCGGGCGCCCTCGACGGTGCCCAGCGGGTCCCTGGTGCCGTGGACGACCAGGAACGGCGGCGCGCCGGCGTTGAGGTACCGGTAGGGCTGCTCCTGCGGCGGCGTCCCGTCGGGCTGCTCGCCGAAGAAGTGGCCGTAGTAGCCGTAGAAGCAGATCGCTGCGCTCACCGAGGTGTCGGCGTCCTCGAAGCCGGGCTGGAACGCCGGGTCGTTCGGGGTGAGCGCGCAATGAGCCGCCATGTTGGCGCCGGCCGAGCCGCCCGCCACGAACACCCTCGACGGATCTGCGCCGTACCCGGAGCCGTGCTCGCGGACCCAGGCGATGACCTTCTTGGCGTCGATCTGCTGGCCGGGGAAGGCGGTCTGGGGCCGCAGCCGGTAGTTGGCGCTGATGCACACCCATCCCTGTCCGGCGAGCCGGTGCAGCAGGGGACGCCCCTCGCGGCTCTTCGCGCCGCTGGAGTAGTGGCCGCCGTGGAAGTAGATCAGGACCGGAGCGTCGTCCGGTGCGTCGCGGCGGCGGTAGAGGTCGAGCAGATTGCGGCGCCCGGCGTCCCCGTAGCGGATGTTGGCGATCCGCTCCACGCCGCGCGGTCGCAGGAGGCCCGGTGGTGGCAGCAGCAGGATGCGGGCCCAGGCCCGGTGGCGGCGCGGCGGCACCTGCACGTGCTCCCGCCAGCCGGCCCCCAGCCCTTCCCGGAGGGCCTGCCCGACGGCCCGGTCCGACCGCACGCCGCGCCAGGCGGCGACGGCCAGCCCGACGACGCTGGCGGCGGCCACCCCGACCACCGCCCGGGCGCCCGTCGACCCCAGGTCACCCTGGGCCGCGGCGAGTGCGGTGGAGGCCACGAGGGCGTATATGGCCACGAACGGCAACTCGTTGGGGAGCAGACCGAAGACGAAGCTCATGCTCGCCACCGGGCCGGGCCGACGCGGGGAGACAACGGCGAAGAAGGTGCACCAGGCGACGAGCGCCACGGTGATCAGATAGCCGACGGGCACGAAACCTCCAAGGACGTGGACCCTGACCGAAGATCGCGGCCACATGCGTGTGAACGGAGGGGCGCTGGTGTGACCTGCTCGAGAGCGGCTGTTCCGGCGGTCACGCCGTCCTCCTTGGTCCGGCTCGATGCACGGATGAGACGATACGTTTCGTCTCGCCGGAGCATGGCCGAGGAACCGACGCAGTGTCAAGACGAGACGTTCCGTCTCGTTCGTCTATGCTGAGGGCATGCCCAAGGAGCCGGACGCGGCGCGCCGCAGCGAGCGCAGTCGCCAGGCGATCCTCGCCGCCACTGAGGAGATCTGCCGGGAGAACGGCTACGGGCGGCTGACCATCGAGGCAATCGCCACGCGTGCCGGAGTGGGCAAGATGACCATCTACCGGTGGTGGCCGTCCAGAGGTGCCATTGTGCTGGACCTCCTCGACCAGACCGCGAACGTCGCAGCCGACCCGCCGGACAGCGGCGACCTGGCCGCCGACCTGCACGCCCTGCTTGCCGAGGTCATCAGCATCCTCACCCCGCCGTTCACCTCACCCGCCACCGGACTGATCGCCGAGGCACTGCAGGACGCCGACCTCGCCAACGACCTCCGCGAACGCCTCATCCGGCCGCGCATCGCCACGTTCAAACAACGCATCCGCCGCGCGCAGGACGCAGGCGAACTCCCGGCGGACGCGGACCTCGACGTGGCACTGGACCTGCTGTACGGCCCGCTCTACCACCGCATGGCCCTCCACCTCGGCATGCCGGACCCCGACTACCTCGACACCCTCATCGCCCACGTCCTGCGCGCCCTGGCAAGCACGAACGCGGGACCGCCGCCGGCTCGTGGCCGCCGAGGCGGTCCGGCGCAAGCAACGCCTGGGCTCCGCTAGGAAGCGGCGCTCGCATGGTTCTACCCGGCGACGACGCCTGACCCGACCACCCGGAGCCGCCCAGCGCCACCAGGGCACCTATGCAACGTCGTTGGCCCCCGCTGCGAGCAGCGGGGGCCAACGATGCCGTGCCCGGTGAGGGCGCCGGCGGGGGATGCGGGATTCGAACTCGTGAGGGGTTGGCCCCGACGCGCTTTCCAACTCTTCGTCCGGGGGTCCGGTGGGGTTCGTGGGCGTCCTTACCTGCGGCGCGGTCCTCTGCCAACTGAGCTTCGGACGTTGCTGAACGGCGCCGAACGCAACTGGAACTGCAACTGCGTCAGTGCTGTGCCCTGCTGGTCAGGCCGTGCTGCTGGCCGCACCTTGAGCATCGACGGCGTAGCCGATCTCGGCGAGATCTGTGGCGAGACTTTCCACGGTCACGTCCGGATTCAGTGAGGCGACGAGCGTGGCGGTGAGCGGCTGGAGGCCGAGCACCGCCGTCACTGCGGCGGGGTCCGGCGACGTCTCGTAGTGGTCCTCGACGAATCGTATGTACGCGTCGGGCGAGCGGTCCGCCAGGAGCTCGAACAGGGCATCGGCTCCGTCCGGGTCGGTACCCTCTTCCGGGAATTCGATCTCGCCGGTCTGCCAGCAGCTATCGTCGCCGCCGCGCCACAGGCATGCGGTCACCACTGGCATTTTGTCCTCGTCGCAGAAAGCGGGCTCCTCGACGAACTCTCGGAAGGCTTCGGGCACCGAGTCGAGGACACCTGGCCAGGGTTCGTCGTTGCCACTTCCGTGAGGGCTCATGGGTGACTTGTGGTCGAAGCCGCGCACGTATGCGCCTGCGGCGGAGAAGACGATGGACCACTCGTTCCCGCTGCCGTCGCGCATCGATGCCATCTGCTGACCGCGTGCCCAGGTGGAGTTGAAGGAGTAGTAGCGGACTCCCAGCCCGGGCTGATGACAGCCTCCAGCGTCGCCAGGGCCCGGCAGTGCTCGCGCAGCTCGGCGATACCCGGCAGCCGCCGGGCCAGATCGAGAACAGTCATGCCCACATCCAACCCCGTACCGCGGACAGCGCTGCGGGGCAGCTGAGGATTTGTCGGGACGACCGCCCTTCGGCTGGAAGGGCTCAGCCAGCTGGTGGCCTCGCTGAGGCCGACTGTCATACGCGGTTGCTACCTTCCGCTCGAACGACGATCGAACATCCGATGCTTTCGAGAGGTTGGCCATGGGTGCCAAGACGGCATTGCTCGTGTACATGGATGCCGGAGTGTCCGGTGCGCCGCGGATGACAGGTACGGCGGACAGCGAGCGGACTCGGGAGCTGGTCCGTCGTCTGTATCCCGGCTGGGAGGTTGCAGGCACATCCGGTTGCGGGCTCGGCGATGCGACCTATCCCCTGGAGGGGACTGCCTACATCGGCAGCTTTCCGGGGACGGACATCGTCTGCGATCGGCACTGGATGGGCGACTACCCGACCCGACTGCCACAGCACCTGATCGATGCAAGTGTCGGGCGCAGAATGGTGGTGCACTGGATGCACAGCGTGGTGGACTTCTGCGCCTTCGCCGTGTGGGAGGACGGTCAGCTGGTCCGTTCGCTCAGCCTTTCGCCGGACAGCGGAGTCATGGAGGATATTGGCGAGCGCTTCGCGTTCGAGGCTTCTTACTGGGCGGGCGAGCACCCGGTGGAACGAGTGGCAGGCTGGCCCGCGCAGGGCCCGTACCCGCTGCCGTTCCACCCCCTCGAACTCGGCGAAGAAGCTCTGCGCGAGTTCTTCGGGTTTGTTCTGGAGGGCCGGCCTTCGCCGGAAGACATCGATCCCTACGAGGTAGGGCTCCGAGGCTTTCGCCTCCAGGACCCGCAGGCACCGGATCCTGCGCTGCGGCAGGCTGCGATTGCTGCAGCCGTCGCGCAGATGGGACCGCCGCGCATGTTCAGGCTTGGTCCGGACGGATCAATGGTCGAGATCGAAGCCCTCTGAGAATGGCTGGCGTTATCAGCCGCATGTCCGATCGATTGTCTTCAGCGTCACGGCGTCGGGCCGGATGAACTGCCGCGGAGGTTGTCAGGTGCACCAGTGGGAGGTTGATCCGGCGTACCAGGCGGTGGTGCGGGGGTTCGTGGACGCGGATCCGCTGGATCAGGCGGGAGGCCCTCTCGACATCCGTGTGGCGGTGGCCGGGATCCGTCCCGACGCAAAGGACGAATTTCTGCTGGAGGAGGTGCCTTGGGACCGCTTCCCGGACGGCATCCGCGTCCGCGAGGACATGGAGCGGCTGCGTTCGGGAGACCCAGCCGCCGTCCGCGGGGCTCTCGACATGCTTATCGGCCGGTGCGCCAACGACATGAGGGTGGCGGTGGCGCTGGCGGTGCCCTTCCTGATCCGAATCGGAACCCAGTCCGGCGGCACTGACCGCGCCGAGGTGCTGGCCGTGGTGGCCGAAGGGGCACGCATGGGGCATCAGGGCGTTTGCACGCGTGCTGACATGCTGCGGCACCGTAACGACGACGAATGGTACTTCGAGCCGACCGGATACCTGCAGAATTGGTCAGTACAGGCCGCCCGCTACGCGATCGCCGCAGACACCGACCTCATTCTTCCTCTCCTTGGCGATCCCGACACAACAGTGCGTATCGCCAGTGCCTACGCACTGGCCGCTGCCTCCGACCGCGCTCAGGACATCCTCTCCGCGTTCCACACCTGTTTGCTCGCCGAGCACGCCCCGGACGTACGCGCGGGACTGGTACTGGCCATCGCAGAACTGGCCCGGGCGCACCAGGATTCGAAGACGACGGCGTGGATTCAGGCCTGCTGGTCCGATTCCGGACAGCCACCCGAGGTACGTACGAGCGCCGCACTGGGGTGGATGTGCCTCACCGACGAGCCGATACCGGACGACCTGCGCACCATCCTGGACGACCTGGCGACCGGCGAGACAGCCCAGCGGGTGGCATCGCTGCCGTGGATGCGTGCGGCCGCAAGCGCCGTCGCCGACGGTCTGCACCGCTGTCTGCAAGCGATGCTCCACCCCGACACGCATGACACGGATGATTGCTGCGACGACCCGTGGTCCTGACAGGGGTGGCGAGCCCCTGGGACTCGGCCCGCGAGGCCGCGCAGCGGCCCCTCAGCACACAAGTCGGCGCTCCTGTCTGGGAAGTGGTCAAGGAGTCGAACAAAGGGGGCAACCCCTTGGCACCCCGGATCAGCTGACTGCGAAGGCGTGAAGCACCGGTTTCTCCTCCAGGCGCAGCGCTCCGCACGGGGCGCCGAGGCTGCGGCCGTATTCGGTGAGGGCCAGGAGGCCGACTCCCCGAACCGGAGTGCCGGTGTCGATCGACAGGGGGTCGATACTCAGCTCCCCCGCCAGCTTGGTGGCCATTTCGAGCAGTTCCCACATCCACTCGTCATCGTCCTGGTCAACTTCCAGTTGCTCCGCCGTCAATGCGGGCAGCCCGAGAGCGGTCCGCCGCTCTTGCTCATACGCGAGTGGGACCCCGAGCTCCAGGTGCTGTGTGTCGTCGCCCGGGATGTAGGCGAGGCGGCGTAGGGTCTCGCCGCGCTCGGCGACCAGGACGGCCGAGCCGTCGTTCTGGGCTCCGTACCAGTACGCCTGGGCACGCCCGTACCGGGCGCTGAGGCGTTCGCACGCCTCCAGCACTGCGGCCTCGCGCTCAGCCGCACTGGGGTCGCACCAGGAGCCGACCACCAGGGTCCAGCCCGCGAGTTCGGGCGTGACGAAAACCCTTCGGTACCGGTCGTGCGGGTCGTCGTCGAGTCCGCCGTGGCTGTCGTAGTCCGCAGCGTTGACCCCGACGGAGAACGGCACCGGATACGCGGCTGACAGGCCCAGCATCTCCATGACGCCGGCCTGGTTGCCGGTGCTCACCGCGATCCAGGAGAGAAAGCAGCACAAGATGGGGACCGGTATGTCGTCCATCAGCTTGATCTGGACAAGACGCTCCAGGGCTGCTCGGTCATGCGCACTGATCGCATTCTCGCCGTCGATCTCCGCCAGGCACTCCAGGGCTCCCCCGCGCGCCGCACCAGGCCCGTCACGGCGCACCGACTGCAGCAGCGGCACTACAGCTGCTCCCCACGAGCAGAAGGCGCGGACAGCGACCCGGCGCACCTCCTCGTCGCCGTCACCCAGCAGCGGAACCAGCAGATTCGCTACGGGCAGCGCGTCCTCGCCGCAGCCGTCGACGCCCATGACCGCTGCCCGGCGTACGAAAGGATCGCCGTGGGCCAGTGCCCGCAGGTATCCCGGCAGCACTGGGGTTCCCAGTCGTGTGAACACACGCAGCGCCCGCCAATGCGATCCCGGCACCGCGCTCTGCAGGACACCGAGTACAGGATCGAAGGCCGAGGCGCCGATGCCACATAGCACCGAAAGCAGAGCGGTCTCGGTCACCGACGAGGCGTCGTCGCGCAGTTCGTCCATGAGGGCGGGCAGTGCCGCGGTACCAAGTGCGACCAGGTCGGCTACAGCGGCGTGCCGCTCGGCCTCCTCGTCAGCGGACAGTGCCAGGACCCGCTGCCTCCCGGTCATGCCAAGTCCTTGAACAGCGCGTCGTACGGTTCGTTCTCCGGCGCGAAGACCAGAACGAAATCCCTGCCCGTCACGGTGACGGCCTCACGTAGCCGGGCCAACGCAGCTGCCTCCGTGGGAAGCGAGAGACCGAGGGCGGCTGCCGCCCGGTCTCGTCGAGCCCAGAGGTCGGGTGTGTCTTCCAGATACTCGGTAGCGAGCTCGCGGCTCTCCTTCGCGGTGAACGTCCGGCAGTCCTGCCACCACGGCGCCACCAGCAGCAGTCGTATGAGCTCGGGCAGTCCGACAGCGACCAGAGCTGCACGGCCTTCGGAGTCCGCGAAGAGGATCGGTCGCTCCTCGCCGCCTTCACCGCAGAAGAAGTACGTGCCCCCGGCCCCGTGACCGGCGAAGCCCTCCAGCGCCGCGCCTGAGGCAAGGTGTACCTCCTCGCCGTGGTCACCCCGGTCCAGGTCGAAGTCACCTGGCCAGGCCAGGAAAGCGGCGGCATCGTCGTGCGTGCGAACGGCGGTGATCAGCGATTGCATGCACCGCACCCTAATAAGGAGGACTGACAGCCTCCTGCGGGTTCACAAAGGCGGAGGGGCAGTGTCCGGCCAGATGAAGACGCCAGCGATGTGAAGTCCGGCTCGGAAGACGGTGGTGCTGTCCTCTTTCCGAACTTGAGCATTGAGTTTCTGCTGGTCAGGCATGGGGTCCTCGATGCGGTCGTCCTCGTGTGTGCTCCGAGAGTGCAGGCCGGACATTGATCACACGACAGGCCGGGATGTTGGGCGTCACGTCAGAAGAACCAGACGACGAGACGAACACTCTCTGGGCCGTGGACTTCGCTTAGCGCGCTCATCACCTTCCAAACCGGGCCCCAGTGCGTAGCGTTTCCCGCGACTGACTGGCGGCTGCGGGTGCCGGAGAGGTCCGTCTCCTGCCAGTCAGCGGAGGCCAGCTCTGCCCAGGAGATCCACGTTGTCCCATGGAAGTCTCCGGAACCGCCGTATGTGGCGAACTCGCCACGCAAGCGGTCGGACGCGTCAGCCGGTATACCGCGGCCCTGGGACAGGGGACGGAAGCCGAACGTGTTGCGCACACCGAACAGGCAGGCGAGAGCGTCGTAGGCGTTGCCCGTGTTGAGGAGCCGGAGGTCAATGCCGGCCTGCCACACGGAGTCCTCATCGTCGGGCCCCCAGAGCCGGGCACCCGGTCGGCACTCGACCATCCCGTTCATGTCGGTGGACATGCCTGGATTCTGTCTGGAGGAGGCCCACGCTGTCGCCCCGGTTTGCCGGCGCTCCTCCCGCGCAAAGGCATTCGACTAGCGGTCGCGCGGTCTTGCTCGTCCACGGAATGGGCGATGGCCGGTCCCTCGGGCGTTGCCGGACACGGTGAGCTTGCCGCTGTCCGCGATGTTGAAGCAGGAGACCATGAACGTCCTGGGAATCGATGCTTGTGGCAAGCAGGGCTGGATCGGCATTCGTCTGGCGGCCGGTGTGTTTGACAGCAGCCTGGTCGAGGCCATCCTGAAGGCACTCATCGCGCGGGTGGGGGAGTGCGATGTCGTCGTGGTCGACATGCCTCTCGGACTGCTCGACAGGGGTTGGCGCGCCGCAGACATCCAAGCTCGCGCGTATCTCGGGGCCCGCCGGAGCAGCGTGTTCCTCACCGCCCCGAAGGTGGTCTGGGATGAGGCCGACTACGCGGCTGCCAGCACCGCATGCCTGACGATCACGGGGAAGAAGATCAGCCAGCAAGCATGGGCGCTGGCCTCCAAACGCCGTGAGGCGTACATGTGTTGGATCAATGATCCGGATCGCATTCATGAGGTGCATCCCGAGGTCTCGTTCCAGGCCATGGCCGGCGGTACTCCGCTGAGTCACAGCAAGAGGAGCTGGCGGGGTCAGGCCGTACGCCGCGCTCTCCTGACCGCCGCGGGTATTCCGCTCAGCGACGAACTCGGCGAGGCCGGCTCCGTCCCCACCGACGATGTACTGGATGCCGCCGCGGCGGCCTGGTCCGCGCACCGCATCGCTGTCGGGACCGCGCAACGCATGCCCGCCACCGCAGAACGGGACGCCGCCGGCCGACTCGTGGCCATCTGGTACTGAGTCGGCGATCGGACATGATCCTCGGCGAGGAGACCTGCCGCGGAATCCGGCATTCTGTGCTGGTTGCGAGAACCGAAGCCGCCGCGCCAACCGCTTATGAATCGCGTCGGGCTGCGGACCACTTGCTCAAGGAGGTGGCCCGGAAGATCGGTCCAGCGATCTGGGGGAGCTCGCCCGACAGCCGCTGTGGACAAGACGCAGGACAACGAGGGCTGAGACAACGTGGGTGGCCCCCGCTGCGAGCAGCGGGGGCCTTCGACGTCGTGCCCGGTGAGGTGCCGGCGGGGGATGTGGGATTCGAACTCGTGAGGGGTTGGCCCCGACGCGCTTTCCAAGCGCGCGCCCGACACGGTCACGGCATCCGGCGGGGTGACACGTGCGAGGGACGGCTCGCCCGCCCGCCCGGCCGCGCTGCCCGCCAGGGGTGCCCCCGCCCCCGCACACCCCCTTCCACCCGCCGGGACGGGCCGGGACGGGGCGGGCGGTCAGCCGAGGGTGCTGCCGAAGGCGGACCCGGGGACGGGTGTGTGCATGGTCGCCGCGCCGAAGTTGGCGGGGTGACTGCCGGTCAGGCCGGCCGCGGTGCCGTGCAGGACCCACACCGCGCCGTTCCCGGCGTTCTCGCTCGGGTCGCCGGCGGCTGCCTGGGCGCGGTCGGTGCCGGTGGCGGCGAGGACGGCGACGGTCCGGCCGAACCGGTCGTGTGCCTCCGCGGCGCCCGGTACGCCCGCGGAGTCCTGGCTGAACGCCTGCGAGCCGGTGCCGGTCAGACCCTGGGCCGAGCCCTTGAACAGGAGGAAGTCGCCGGCGTCGGTGACGCCGTCGAGGTCCTCGCCCGGCGCGCCGGCCACCACGTCCGCGTAGCCGTCGCCGTTGACGTCGCCGACCGCGACGTCCGCGCCGAGCGCGTCGGCGGGTTCCGCGACGCCGGGCACGCCGGCGCTGTCCTGGTTGAGCCAGACCGGCGCGACGGTGGTGCTCTCGCCGTCGGGCCCGCCGTAGGCCACCCCGATCGCACCGCCCTTGGACGGGATCAGCGAGTCGGTGTAGTAGCCCTCGTGGGTGTGGCCGACGACCACGTCGCCGTAGCCGTCGCCGTTGAGGTCGCCGATGGCCACGGAGTCGCCCTCCAGCCAGTGGCCCTTGGCGTCCACGAGGTTGCTCCGGTAGGCGAGGCCGCCGACGCTGTCGCCGGTGTGCGATCCGCCGAGGAAGAGCGGGGCCTGCCCGTCGTCCAGGGTCTCCACGTCCCTGCCGATCACGGCCAGGTCGCTGACGCCGTCCCCGTTGACGTCACCCGCGGCCAGGTCGTCCGTGATGATCCCGGCGTTGCCCATCGCCTCCCAGGTCACGATGGTGCCGTGGTGGTCCGGGCGCCCGTCCGTGCCGACGCCGGAGAGGACTTGGATGTCGGTGCCGGTGAGATACGCGATGTCGACGCCGCCGTCCCCGTCGAAGTCGCCGGCCGCGAGGGTCTGACCCGTATGCCGGCCGGCGACGGCGCCGGTGTCGACCGCGGTCCCGCCGGCCAGGCCCTTCGCGCCGCCCCACAGCACGGTGACCATGCCGGCGTCGACCGCGCTGCCGACGTCCTCGCCGGGGGCGCCCACCAGCAGATCCGTGTATCCGTCCCGATTCAGGTCCACCGGGAGGACCTTGGCGCCGAAGTGGTCGCCCGCCTCGGCTCCTCCGGGCACGCCCGCGGTGTTCTGGCTGAAGCTCGCGTGCGTGGCGGCGTCGAGGCCACCGGTGGCGCCGTAGACCACCGAGACGTAGCCGGCGCCGGCGCCCCCGCCGACCGTGCCGCCGGGGGCGCCGACCGCCAGGTCGGCGTGGCCGTCGCCGTTGAAGTCCACCACCGGGGGGACCCGGGTGCTCGGGGCGGACGCGTGGGCCGCGGTGCCGGGGGCGACGACGGCGCTCACCACGGCGACCGCGGCCGCCAGCGTCATCGAGTGGACACGGAAACGTCCGGGTCTGGACAAACGTCTGGGTCTGGACATACGCACTCCCCTTCAGCCTGACGGCCTCCGGAGACCCCGGATCGCCCGCCGCCCCGTCAGACCGGCCACCGCCGCGAACGGTTGTACGCCCCCGCGCCCGCCCGCCTCCCGCCCCGCCGCCCGTCCGGTTGGCCCCGAGCGCTGGGCGTACGGCCGTGTGACGTGCGGAGCGCGGCGCGGTGCGGCTGCGGCGCGGGTTCCGTTCCGGCGGGGGCCTTGCCGGTGCCGACCAACGGGCCGGGTGCTGGGCCGTCAGCCGGGGTGTGACCGAGATACGCGCCAAAGAGGCAACGGGATGATCGTGAAGCCCTGATCCGCTCGGATCTACGTGCGGCGACGTGCAGCGGGGTCGCGTTCGGCGACGTGCCGAGCGACCGAGCCGACGCCGGGCCGTGCGTATCGCTCCAGAGAGCGGACCGAGGCGTGGCGGGAGCGGGCCAGCAGCCGGGTGTTCTCCCCGAAGATCTCCTCAGCGCGGCGGTAGGAGAGCCGGGCCCGGCCGGTCTCCGGGCACACGTCGAGCGTCGGTGTTCCGGCCGGCGCCTTGCGGTCGGTGCGGTTGCACGAGAACGGGGCCTACCTGGCGGCCTCCGGATCGGCGGACTGCGTGTCTCCCCTCTCCACGCGGAAGGGGTATGTCCTGGCTGCGGTGAACGCGTCGTGGATCGGCATGATGAGCGAGGTGAGACGACGGATGTCGGCGTCGCCGATCGGCGTCCACAGCGCCGCGCAGTGCTCGTCGGTCTCGACCTCGATCTGCTCGCGCGCCGCGATGCCGGCATCGGTAGCGGTGCCGTCGGCGTTGAGCCAGCCGCGAGCTACGAGGCGTGTTGTCGCCGCAGCCACCTCCTCGTCGTCCCACAGCCGGGTGGCGCGCGCGATCGCTTCCGGGAAGTGACCTGTCGCGGTTTGCAGAACGTTGCAGTCACACGGCCCGAGGTCGTTGGCGGCGAGCACGGTGACATGCGCGTCGCCGCGCCACTCGCGCAGCACCGTGATCTGCTGCCATAGCGCGACGAGCGGATCGGCTGGGAGGGGGACCGAGGCGTTGGCGGCAGCCATCGTCTTCCCGGCGTAGTCGGCGCTCGCGACGACCGGGGCGATCAGCGATCGTGCCTCGGCGATCTGATCGGCGGTGAGGCGCACGTCGACGCGCCGCAACGCACGATCGACGGCTGCGAAGCGGGCGGCCTGCCACTCCTCTGGCGTCGCCGTGTCCCACACGCCTGCCATGACCCGCACCGACCGCGGGCTGAAGTTGTAGAAGGCCGCGAGTGTGACCTGCCATGGGACCGCGCCCATCGGGGCTGACCGGAACGCGAAGTACGCCGGTGCGTACTCGGTTACGCCCAGCTTGGCGGCCTCTTCCGGTGCCTCGGGGATGAAGTAGACGAACAGGTGGGTCGCGTTGATGGTGAGGCTGACCTCGCGGACGGCGTTCAGATCCATGTCAGCGCGAGCGAAGGTGCTGGCGAGACGCATCTCGGTGGTCTCCCGACAAGTGGAAGGGGCAAGATCGTTTGTGGTGCGTCCGGTACGTCAGGACGGCTCTGGCGCGGTGATCCGTGCGGAGATCGCGCCGAGTTCCTGCACTTCGATCCGGACCGTGTCTCCCGGTGCCAGGTAGCGGCGGCGGCCGGACAACTCCTGGATGCAGCCGGTGCCCACGGGGCCGCTGGCGAGGATGTCACCGGCTCGCAGCGAGGTACCGCGCGACGCGTGCGCCAGCATCTCGCCGAACGACCAGTGGATCTCGTCCCAGCTGCCGCCGCCGTAATGCTCATCGTTGACGTACCCGTCCATCCGCAGGGCATAGCCTTTGCCCGAGCGGTAGGGCTCCAGTTCGTCGGGGGTGACGAGGAACGGGCCGAGGCTGGTCGAGGCGTCCTTGCTCTTGGACGGGCCGTACACGAACCCCATCTCGCTCGCGGAGATATCGCGTGCGCTCCAGTCGCAGTAGATCAGGTAGCCGGCTATGTGATCCTCCGCGGTGGCGGCGTCGAGGTTCGAGCAGTCCCCGGCGATCACCGCGGCGACCTCGACCTCGTAGTCCCACAACTGAGCGCCCGGGGCGATGGGGACCTCGTCGTGCGGTCCCTTGATCGCCGCCGGGTTGGAGAAGTAGAAGAGCGGATACTCGTACCAGACCGGGCTGACCCTGCCGTCGCCGACGGCTGCCTTACCCGCGTTGCTGATGTGACGTTCGAACGCGGCGAAGTCCCGGATCGCCGGGGGCACCGGTATCGGCGGCAGCAGGTCGGCCGTAGCCAACTCGACGATCTCAGACGGTTCTCTGGTTGCCGCGGCCTCCAGCCCGCCTTCGGCGCGCAGCAGCTTCAACAGGCCCGAGCCCACGGCGTGGATCTTGTTGTCGTGCACCACGCCGCAGCGCGTGGAGCCGTCGGCGGAGCGGTAGCTGACCCACTTCATCGGGCAAGCACCTCCCGGGTGTGGTCGTCGAGCCGCCGCGCGTCGGCGAGGGAGGATGCCTGAGGGTCCAGGGGGACGGCGCTTCCCTCGCGCACGGCGCCGGGCTCGGCCTTGGCCTTGTCCGTCCCGACGACCACGACCTGGTCCCCACGCCCGAGGTGGATACGGGCGAGGCCGCGCCCGATGCCGTCCGTGCCCCCGGTGATCACGACCGTCCTCATGCGGCCACCGTCCGCGCGAACTTGACGATCTCCTCGACGAACAGCCCAGGCTGCTCCAGGGCGGCGAAGTGGCCGCCCGCGGGGATGTCGTCGTTGAAGTAGCGCAGGTCGTGATAGGCGCGCTCGGCCCAGACGCGCGGGGTACGCGTCAGTTCGTCCGGGAAGACGCTGACCCCAACGGGAAGGTCCAGCTCGGTCAGCGCGAGCGGCTGCCGGGCGTACTCCCAGTACAGGCGGGCGGAGGAGGCAGCGGTGCCGGTGAACCAGTACAGGGAGATGTGGTCGAGGATCTCGTCGGGGGTGAGGGCGTCGGGCCGGGCCCAGTCGAGGAACTTCTCGTAGATCCAGGCGGCCTGCCCGGCCGGGGAGTCGGTCAGGGCGTAGCCGATGGTCTGCGGCCGGGTGCGCTGCACGACGTGGTATCCGGAATGGACGGCGAAGAAGCGGCTGCCCTGTTCGAGTGCGGCCTTCTCCTCAGGGGTCGGGGCGTCGCCGACCGGTGGTGCGGCGAGGAACTCAGGGAAGTTGACGTGGATCGCACGCAGGCCCGTCAGGCGCTGCGCCCCCATGCGGGTCGCGACGACACCGCCCCAGTCGCCGCCCTGGGCCAGGTAGGAGTCATAACCGAGGCGCCACATGAGCACGCCGTACGCGCGGGCGATCCGGTCCGGGTCCCAGCCTGTCGAGGTGGGTTGGTCGGAGAAGCCGTAGCCGGGCATCGAGGGGACGACGAGGTGGAAGCCGTGCTCGGTGAGCGGGCCGACGGTCTTGAGGAACTCCAGGAACGAGCCCGGCCATCCGTGCAGCAGCAACAGGGGGGTGGCGTCGGGGCGGGGTGAGCGTACGTGCATGAAGTGGAGGCCGAGACCGTCGACGGTCGTGCGGAACTGGCCCAGCTCGTTGAGCCGCCGCTCCAGATCGCGCCAGTCGTACCCGGTGGCCCAGTACTCCAGCAGCCCCTCAAGGCGCTCCCGCTGCACCCCCTGGCTGCTGTCCGGCGCTGTCTCCCGGCCGGCAAGGCGTACCCGGTGGAGCCGGTCCTTCAGATCCTCCAGGGCACTGTCCGGAATGTCGATACGAAACGGTGTCACGCGGTCCGATGTCATGGTCACCACGGTGCGGCCGCGACGAGCGCGCAGTCCAATGAATGTTCCGACATATGTAATACAGGCTGCGTATAAGGCCAGCTAGAGTGGGGTGGTGTCCGAACGCTTCCCCGCACCCGTGGACCTCGACCTCCGGCTGGTGCAGTGCTTCACGGTGGTCGCCGAGTACCAGCACTTCGGCCGTGCCGCCGAAGCGCTGCACACCACCCAGCCGTCGCTGAGCCGGCAGATCCGCCGCCTCGAACAGCAAGTGGGCGTCCGCCTGCTCGACCGCACCACGCGCGGCACCCGGCTCAGCGAGGCCGGCGAGGTCTTCCTGCCCCGGGCCCAGGGGGTGCTGCGCGCCGCGGTCGAGGCGATGGCCCGCACCCGGGCCGCGGCCCGGCCCAGCAGCATCACCATCGGCTACACCAAGGGGCTGGTCATCACTGCGGCCGTGCGCGCCCTGCTCGACCGCAATCCCGATGCCGAGGTCCACACCCGCCTGCTCGCCTGGAACGACTCGCGCGGCGCGCTGCTGGAGCACCGCGTCGACGCGGTGGTGACGCGCCTGCCGTTCCCCACCGACCAGCTGCGCGTCACCGTCCTCTACGACGAACCGCGGGTACTGGTCGTGCCCCGGGACCACCGTCTGGCCGGCAAGGAGTCGGTCACCCTCGGCGACATCGCCGACGAGCCGATCCCCCACGTACGCCAGTCCGACCCGTTGCTGAACGCCTACTGGCGGCTCGATCCCCGGCCCGACGGGCGGCCCGCGCCCGACGGCCCCCTGGTCGAAGCCCTTGAGGACAAACACGAACTCATCGCCGCCGGGCAGGCCGTGGCCATCGGGCCGCCCCTCGACCACGCGACCGGCCTGCACCCCAGCCTCACCACCGTCCCGTTGCACGGGGTCGAACCGAGCCAGGTCGTACTCGCCACGCGCACCGGCGACCGCAGCCGTCTGGTCACCGCTTTCCGCAAGCATGCCGAAGCTCTGCTGACCGGAACCCACCGTGCAGGACCGACCCGCACGACATGATCAGCGGCAGCTCCGCCCGCATACGCAAGCGATCATGGCCCGTGCCTGGTCCGCCGCCACGGCGTCCCGACGAGATCGGGGATCTCCTCCTTGGACGTCCCGCGCACCACTCCGTCTGCTGGGAGGGCCGGTAGACCCGCGGCCGGGGGTCGCCGTGGATCGCCGTGCACGAAGGGCGGTGCGGCGCCGCCGACCGGGCTCAGCGGAAGGCGTCGACGTGGCGGGCGGCCCAGTCGGCGAAGGGGCGCGGGGCGCGGCCGAGCACCCGCTCGACGTCCGGGCTGACGCGCAGCTCGGCCGGGCTCGGGGAACCGAGGATGTCCAGCGTGTCGTCGGCGAGTTCGGCCGGCATGCTCCGGGCCATGGCGGCCTTGGCCTCGTCGCGGGTGAGTTCGTGGAACCGTACCGGGGTGCCGAGCGCGGCGGCGATGGCCTCGGTCTGCCGGCGCGGGGTGATCACCTCCGGGCCGGTCAACTCGTAGACGCCGCCGGCGTGCCGGTCCTCCAGCAGGCAGGCCGCCGCGACCGCGGCTATGTCCGCCGGGTCGATGATCGGTACCCCGATGTCGCCGAAGGGCGCGGCGACGACCTGCCCGGTGCGGACGGAATCGGCCCACCACAGCGCGTTGGAGGCGAAGCCGCCCGGCCGCAGGATCGCCCACTCCAGCCCGGACTCCCGCAGCGTGTCCTCCAGCGCGCGCATCGCGATCCGGGTGGGGCCGGAGGGCCTGGTCACCACGCCCTGCGTGGAGAGCAGCACGACCCGGCGGACCCCGGCGGCCGCGGCTTCGCCGATGATGTCGGCGGGTTGGGCTCCGCCGGCGTGCAGGTCGCCGGAGAGCAGCAGGAACAGTGCCTTCGCGCCGTCCAGCGCGGGCTTGAGGCCGGCCGGCTCGGCGAGGTCGGCCACCACGTGGCGGACGCCGTCCGGCACCGCCGCCGCGTGCCGTGACACCGCCGTCACCTGCCGGCCCGCCTGGGCCAGTTCCCGCGTCAACGGCCTGCCGATGTTGCCGGTGGCCCCGGTCACCACGATCATTTCGAGCTCCTTGTCGGATGTCCTGTGTGGCCTTCACGCTAGGAGCCTGGGCTAACTTTTGGTAAGGACATACCTTGAGGTAAGCTCAATACATGGCGGGAGGCGCGCAGTTCAGGCAGGCCGGGGCGGGGAAGCCGTATGACGTGTTTCACACCGACTGCCCCGCGCGCGACATGGTCGACCACGTGACCAGCAGGTGGGGCATCTGGGTGCTGATCTCCTTGCGGAGCAACGCCCTTCGGTTCTACGAGCTGCGCGAGAGCATCCAGGGCATCAGCGAGAAGATGCTCGCCCAGACGCTGCGCGTGCTGGTCCGGGACGGCCTGGTCTGGCGGGAGGTCGAGCCGACGACGCCGCCCCAGGTCACCTACGGGGTCACCGAGTTCGGCCGTGACGTCGGCGAGCCGCTGACGGAGCTGTTCGACCGGATCACCCGGCGGCTGTCGGCCGACGGCGCGGACTGGCAGCCGCACTCGTAGCCGTAGCCGTAGCCGTAGCCGTAGCGCTCGTCGCCCGGCGCGGGGGTGGTGCGCTTCGCCCGGCGGGCATTCCGCGTCGTCGAGGTCAAGATTCGTCAGGTCACGGGTCTGTCCCAGCGGGGGCGGCCGCGGGCAGGTGCGGAACTCCGGCCGGGAACCGCCGACTCGGGCCGTCGACGGCCGCGCGCCGGAGCGTCGCGGCACACAGCGTGCGGACAGGTTTTCCGCGCCGGACGGGGGCGGGGGAGGGGTGCGGGAGGGGCTGCGCGGGCGGGATGCCGCCGGTGGTGGCGTGTGGGGCGCCCGGGATGGGTGTGTAACAGGGGTGTCCTAGCGGGCAGTTGGGTGGAACGGCCGGCCGGGCCGGGCGAGTCCTGGTGATCAGGAACGCTCGCTCGTATCGACTCGTACGGACTCGCACCGGTCCGTATCGACTCGTACCGGGCAACAGGAGCCTCCAACCGACACCGAGGAAGAAAAGATGCGCGTCCACAAGCTCACCTTCGCCGCCGTGATCGTCGCCGCGGGACTCTCGCTCACCGCCTGCAACAACGACGACAGCTCGGCGCACAGTGACCCGACGTCCTCGTCCACGGTGACGTCCACGGGCGGCGGTTCGGACTCGGACGGCTCGGGCTCGGGCGGTTCGGACCAGACCGCGACGGGCTCCGGCGGGCAGAGCACGGCCACCGGCACGTCGTCCTCGGGCGGCGGCTCGGGCTCGGGCGGTTCGGGCAAGGCCACGACCGGCTCCGGCGGGCAGAGCACCTCCGGCGGGTCCGGGTCCGACGCGAGCGGCAAGGTCGGCAAGTGCCGCACCGGCGACCTGAAGATCACGGCGACGGACACCTTCATCGACGGCGACGCGGCCGGCAGCGTCGCGGTGGGGCTGAAGAACGACAGCGGCCGGACCTGCACGCTCGCCGGGTTCGCCGGCGTCGACCTGACGACCAACGTGGGGACGGTGTCCGCGAAGCGCGTCGGTGCTCCGGCCACCACGATGAGCCTCAAGAACGGGCAGGAGGTGGACTTCAACGTCAACTACCCGCTCAACAAGACGGGCGGCACCGGGGCCCGGATCACCGGGCTGCGGGTGACCGCGCCCGACGACACGAAGTCGGTCACCCTGCGCTGGCCGGGCCAGGCCTCGCTGCCCACCGGCACGGACAGCGGTGGCCACGGCGTGGAGGTCGGCCCGATCGGCAGCGCCGGCCAGGGCGGCTGACCGCTTGCGCGCCGGTTCCGGAGCGCGGCGGTGCGGCGAGCGGCACAATGGGGGAGTGCCTGACTTCGCCGAACTCCGCCTCGCCGACGACTCCTTGGTCCGGGTGGAGCTTGCCCCGGTCGGGCAGCCCCCTTCGGGCGAGGGGGAGCCGGACGACCTGCCCGACGGTTTCAGCGCTCCCGTCCCGGTCGGACGGGGGGCCGGGGCCGCCAGGCTGGCCGCCGGCACGCTGCGAGGGGTGCTGCGGCCGATCGGGTTGGTGCTCCAGGAAGTCCAGGACAGCCTGAGTGCGCTGGACCACCCTCCGCAGGAGGTGAGCGTCGAACTCGGCGTCCAGATCGGGCAGGACCTCAAGCTGGGCATCGTCGGAGCGAACGGTCAGGCGAGTATGAAGGTGTGCGCCACGTGGCGGCCGGTCCCGGCCCCCGCCGCCGTGCCCGCGGCCGTACCCGGACCTGTGCCCGCACCCGCGGCCGTGCCCGCGGCCGTGCCCGCGCCCGCTTCCGCCCCCGCCGCGTCCGGAGCGGAGACCCCGCCCGCGGCGCCCGGCCCGGGGGCGCGATAGCCCATGGGGTGGTTCGGGCCGCCCGTGGACGGTGGCGGCGGGCACGGTCGGGAAGCGGTGATCACCGTCCTCACCGCGAAGAGCGGGCGGACCGCGGGCGCCGCCGTGCAGATGTCGGGCCGCTGGCTGCTGACGTGCGCGCACGTGGTCAACGAAGCCCTGGGCCTGCCGCTGGAGTCCGTGGCCGAGCCCGCGGACGCGTGGGTCGACGTGGCGTTCGCCGCGCTGCCCGGGACGGGGCGGCGGCGGGCACGGGTACGGCACTGGATACCGCGGCGTGCCGCGGAGCCCGGCGCGTTGGGCTGGCTCGCGGACCTCGCGGTGCTGGAACTGCGGGATGACCCGCCCTCGGCGGCCCGGCCGCCCGCCTGGCGGAACATGGTGGCGGGGCAGCACCTGGTGGCCTGGTACGGCACCGGTCAGGAGTACAGCTACGCCAAGGTGGATGTCGGCTCCTGCGACGGCCCGCTCGGCTACCTGGACGGCACCCTGGCGGGCGCGGCCCTCGGCCCCGGCTACAGCGGCGGCCCGCTGTGCCTGCCGGACGGGACCGCCGTCGGCCTGGTGGTGGCGCACCTTCCGGCGCCCGCGGGACCGTTCTCGCCGGGCGACGTCATCCGCCGGGGCATCGCGATCCCGTGGCAGGCGGTACGCGCCGAACTGGCCGCGGCCGGAGTGCCCGATCGCGTGATGAGCGCGCTGACCGCGGCGCCGCCGGCACCGTACGGCCACCTGGTGGCGCGCATGGCGCAGCCGCTGGCCGTCCTGCTGGGCGACCCCGTGCTCCGCGCCGACCGTGCCGGCCAACTCGCCGAACTCCACGGACTGGACCGCCCGCGAGACGGATCGGCGCCCGCCTACCAGGAACTGGCCGCCTTCCTGCTGCGGCACCCCCGCGGCACCGCCGACTTCGCGGAGATCCACGCGCCGACCCTGACCACGCGGGCCGGGCGGGCCGCGCTGGACGAACTGGTCGGCCTCGCCCACGGCGAAGGGGCCGCCCTGCTGCTGTCGGCCGGCGAGCACCACGAACTGCTGGAACACCTCGGCGGGCGCTGCGAGGCGGATCGGACGCTGCTGCCCCGCGCCACGCAGGGAGCCCTGCCGTACGCCCGCCTGCCCGCGGTCCTGCGCGCCTCCCGGCTGCCGTCCGGTGCGCTCGACGAGGCCGTCCGGGCGCTGGAGTCCTTCGGCGGGGACAGCGCCCGCGTCCCGTACGACACGCCCCGGGTCCCGGCGCTGCTGCGCGTGGTCGAGTACGTGGCGGCGCTCCATACGAACGGCGCGGACCTGCCGGCGCTGCGCGCCTGGAACGACCGGGTCGCGCGCCGGCTGGGCATCCCCGGCGCGGCGCTGGCCGAACGCCGGCAGGACGCCGCCGAGTGGGCGGCCCGGCAGCGTGAAGGGCACCAGCGGACCGTCGTGGTGGAATTGGACCGGCGCGAGGGCGACCCGGACCACCACTTCCGCTGCGCGCTGTGGCGGACCCGGGCGGACGGCACCCCGGCGCGGGTGGAGACCGGCCCCGACCGGGCCCTGCCCGCCGCGGTGATCGCCCGGCTCGTCCGGCAGGCGGCGGACGGCGGCGAGGGCGACACGGCACTGGTCGAGGTCTGGGTGGACGACGCGCAGCTCCAGTTGCCCGTGGACGAGTGGGACGGCGCCGACCCCGGCGACGGCCTGGCCGCACCGCTGGGGGAGGAGCACCACGTGGTGCTGCGCTGCAAGGCCGTACGCCGCAACGCCTCGGCGCTCGCCCGCCGTTGGGCCGACCGCGCGCTCGCCGAACCCCTGGTGGTCGACGGGCGCGCCACCGACCCGAAGTCGGCGATCGTCCGGCTGAAGCAGGACCGGGACTGCGGACGGGTGGTGATCCACGGCCCCCGCGGCCACCGCGACACGGTGCTGCGCGCCTGCCTGGTACTGGGCGTGCCGGTGGTGCTGTGGGACCGGAACGCGGACGGGTACGACCACGCGCCGAGGCTCGATCCGGTCGGCCCCGCCGGGCCGCTCGACGGCCTGCACGAAAGGGTGCGGCGCTTCCGGGTCGACGCCTACGCGGACCCGGCGAAGTACCCGGCCCGTCCCGCGCTCGTCTGGGAGGACCCGGAGCGGCAACTGCCCGACGGGCTCTGGCTCGCCGACCCCGAAGGCACCGAGGCGTGAGGACCGATGACCGACATCCATGACCACGACTGGCAACTGTTCAAGGGCGACGGGCAGGCCCGGCGGCCGGACCTGCCGACCGCCCCGCCCTGGCGCCGGTTCAGCGGCGAGCAGGGTGCGCGCGGCCGGCCGTACCTGATCGGCGCGCGGGAGACGCACATCGTCAACGCGGCGCTCCACCTGCGCCGCCCGCTGCTGGTCACCGGCCATCCGGGCAGCGGCAAGTCCTCGCTGGCGCACGCCCTCGCCCATGAACTCGGCCTGGGGCGCGTGCTGCGCTGGCCGATCAACAGCCGCTCCACCCTTCAGGACGCGCTCTACCGGTACGACGCGATCGGACGGCTGAGGGAGACCACGCTGAGCCGCGACCGGGGCGAGGCGGAGCCGGGCATCGGCACGTACATACGGCTGGGGCCGCTCGGGACGGCACTCGCCCACCGGGGACGGCCACGCGTCCTGCTCGTCGACGAGCTCGACAAGGGGGACGTGGACCTCCCCAACGACCTGCTGGCCGCCTTCGAGGACGGCGAGTTCGAGATCCCGGAACTGGCCCGGCTGCCCGAGGAGCAGTCCGCCGTGGACGTGCTGACCGAGGACAACGGCGAGCACGTGCGGGTCGAACGGGGACGGGCGTTCTGCCGCGAGTTCCCCGTGGTGGTCATCACCAGCAACGGTGAGCGCGACTTCCCGCCCGCGTTCCTGCGCCGCTGCGTACGGCTGGACCTGCCCGAGCCGGACCGCGACCGGCTCCGGGACATCGTCGCCGCCCACCTCGGTGCGGAGGGACTGGCCCAGGCCGAGGACCTGCTGGAGGTCTTCGAGAACCGCCGGGTGGCGGGCGAACTGGCCACCGACCAGCTGCTGAACGCGGTCTTCCTGCGCGTCGGCGGCGTGGACACCGACGCGGACGGCCTCCTGGACGCGGTGCTCCACCGCCTGGGCCGGACGGTGTGACGGCCCGGTGGAGCGGCTGCTGAGCGTCCTCGACACCTGCGGAGTCACCCTGGACCCGGAGGAGTTGCTGGACGTCCTGTGGCTGGCCAGCCGGGTGCCGCGCGGCGCACGCGCCCCGCTGGCCGAGGCGGTGGGCGCGGTCCCGGCACCGGCCGTGCAGCCGGAGCAGGCGGCGTCGGACCCCGAGGCGGCGGCCTCCCCGGCGCCGGTTCCGGAGCCGGCGACCGTGCCGGTGCACGCCGGCGGCCGGCGGCCGGACGCCGAGGCGACCGCGCCCGGGACCCGGGCCCTGCCGGTCGGCCTGCCCGGGGAGAGGGCGCTGGGCGCCGGCACGCTCCCGCTGGGACGAGCCCTCAGGCCGCTGCGGGTCAGCCGGCCGGCCGCGCGCCGCGCCGAGCTGGACGAGCCGGCGACGGCCGCCGCGTACGCGGAGACCGGGCTGCCCGACGTGGTGCTGCGGCCCGCGCGGGAGCGCGGGCTGGACCTGGTGCTCGTGGTGGACGACGGCCTGTCGATGCTCCTGTGGCGTCGGCTCGGCGCCGAACTGCGCATGCTGCTGGAGCGCCTGGGGGCGTTCCGCGCCGTGCGCGTCCACGGCCTGGGCAGCCGGGGCGCCGACGCGCCGTACCTGTCGTCCCGTCCCTTCACGCCGGGCGCCCGGCTGCCGGCCGCGGTGGCCGCCGACCCGTCGGGGCGCAGCCTCGTCCTGGTCGTGAGCGACGGGGTCGGCGAGGCGTGGCGGGACGGCCGGATGCGCGGCGTCCTCGACCATTGGGCGGGGGTGGGGCCGACAGCCGTGATGCACGTGCTGCCACCGCGCCTGTGGCAGGGCTCCGGCATCCGCGCGGACCCGTGGCGGGTGACGTCCCGTCAGGCCGCCGCCGCCAACGGGACGTGGACCGTCGACGATCCGCTCCTGCCGCCCGGCACCGTGGACTTCGACGACGTGCCGGTGCCGGTGCTCCGGCCCGAGCCGGCGTCGGTCGCCGCGTGGGCACGGCTGGTCGGCTCCGGCGGCGCCACGGCGGTCCTGCCGCTGCTGGCACCGCAGTACGCCCCGCAGCGGCGGAACCCGGCGCCCACCCGGAGCACCGATCCCGCCGAGGCCGTACTCCGCTTCCGGGACGCCGCGTCGTCCGAGGCGTACCGCCTCGCCGCCCACCTGGCCGTGGTGGGCACGGTCTCGGTGCCGGTCATGCGGCTGATCCAGCAGGCCGTGCCGTGGACGTGCGAGACGGCGCACCTCGTGGAGGTCTTCCTCGGCGGGCTCATGCGCCCGGTCGCCGACGGGCAGCCACCGCACCGGCAGAGCTTCCGCTTCGACCCGGCCGCCCGGCAGATCCTCCTCGACACCGTGCCCACCGCCGAACTCGCCGCCACCAGCCGTGCGGTGGCCGAACAGCTCGCCGCCCTCGACCCGCGACCCGACCGGTTCCCCGCGTGGCTGCCGCATCCTGGCGGCAGCGCGCGGCTGACCGCCGGCGCGCGCCCGTTCACCGCACTCGGCCCGGGCCTGCTGCGGACGATGGGCGCGAGCCTCCCGGACGCGCGGGAACCCGAAGGAGAGGCGGCCGGACCCGGCGGGCCGGAGGCGCCGGTGCCCTCACGGCTCGACCCGGCCTCCACCGCGGGGGCCCCCGTCGCGAGCGGTGACTGGGAGGAGCTGCGGGCCCAGGACCTGCGGCAGTTGGGGCCCTACCGGCTGCTGCGGCGCAACGACCGGGGCAGCTTCGCGGTGAACTACCTGGGCCGGGACGCCCGGGGCGGGTCGGCCCTGGTCCGCGTGCCGCGTACCCCGGAAGTCGCCCTCGCCCGCGAACTCATGTCCGTCGAGACCGAGGCACTGCGACGGATGAACGGGCGGTACGCCCCCCGCATCCTCGCCCAGGGGATCGACGAGCGGCCACCGTGGCTGGCGACCGAGCTGATCACCGACGACGCCATGGACCCCGCGCCCTCGCTCACCGCGCTGGTCGCCGCCGAGGGCCCCATGGGGGGCGGCCGGCGCTTCCGGACCCTCGGCTGGCATCTGGCGGAGGCGCTGAGCATCTGTCACCTCAAGGGCATGGTGCACCTGGGCCTGAACCCGAGGTCGATCACCGTCGCGCGGGGCACGGCGTACATCACCAGCTGGGCACGCACGCAGATCGACGGCCGGCCGCCCGGACCGCTGTCCGCGCATCGCGGGCCGCCCCGGTACCGTGCCCCCGAATTCGGCGACCTGGGCACGGTGTACGGCTCCGCGACCGACGTCTACGTGCTCGGACTCCTGCTGAAGGAGGTGTGCGCCGGCCGGGCGCTGCGCCAGTTCCAGGGCCGTGTCGCGATCGATCTCGTCGAGATGGCGAGCCTGCCCCAGGAGCTGCGCCGGATGCTGGACCGCTGCGTCCACGAGGACCCGCGGGAACGGCCCACCGCCCGCGCGCTCGCCGACGCCTTCGCGGCATCCCTGGAGGCTCATCCCGCGCCGGCGGGGTGGGGGCGCCCCGAGCCGGCCCTGTCCCCCCTCGGCGGCGCCGCGCCGCTGGGTCGTACGGCGGCGGTGGAGCTGTCCTCCGACCGGCTGCTGCGCGACCAGCCGAGGCCGAGACCCGGTGCCAACGCGCAGCCGTCCCGGTTCAGGATCGGCGGCAGGAAGGAGCAGGAGGCGGAGCGGAGGCGGAAGCTGGAGCTGATCCGCACTCCGGTGCTGGCGTGTTGTCGGATCGCGGTCATCAGCTTGAAGGGTGGTGTCGGCAAGACGACGACCACCGTCGGGCTGGGTGCCACGCTCGCCAGTGAGCGGCAGGACAAGGTCCTGGCGTTCGACGCCAACCCGGACGGGGGCACGCTGGGGCGCCGGGTGCGCCGGGAGACCGGTGCGACGACCAGCGACCTGGTCCAGGCCATCCCGTACCTCAACAGCTACATGGACATCCGGCGGTTCACCTCGCAGGCGCCGTCCGGTCTGGAGGTCCTCGCCAACGACGTGGACCCGGCGGTCTCGTCGGCGTTGAACGACGAGGACTACCGCCGGGTCATGGGCGTGCTGGGCCGCCAGTACCCGTTGGTTCTCACCGACTCGGGCACCGGGCTGCTCTACAGCGCGATGCGCGGGGTGCTGGACCTGGCCGACCAGCTGATCGTCGTCTCGACGCCGTCCGTGGACGGCGCCTCCAGCGCCAGCACCACCCTCGACTGGCTGTCCGCCCACGGATACGCCGAACTCGTCGCCCGCAGCATCACCGTCATCTCCGGGGTGCGCGAGACCGGCAAGATGATCAGGGTCGACGACATCGTGGCGCACTTCCGGACCCGCTGCCGCGGAGTCCAGGTCGTCCCCTTCGACGAACACCTCGCCACCGGCGCCGAGATCGACCTCGACAGGTTGCGACCCAAGACCCGCGAGGCGTACTTCGACCTCTCCGCGATGGTCGCCGAGGACTTCGTACGGGCGCAGCAGGACCACGACCAGCGACCGGCGGGCCCCCCGAACCCGCCCCCGAACGACGGCACTCCACGGACGGGCGGGACCGACACCTGAGGATCACCCGTCGGGCGGGCGGTCATCGTCCGCTCCCTTTCAGCGGCTCGGCGGGCTCGGCGGGCTCGGTCGGCTCGGCGGTGACGGCCTCGTCCGCGCGGGCGTAGGGCAGGTGCGGGACGAAAGGGCCGGCCATCGCCGTGGTCACCAGCGCCATGATGACCATCATCGTGAACATGCGGCCGTCCAGCACACCCATGGTGACGCCCGCGTTGAGGACGATCAGCTCGGTCAGACCGCGGGTGTTCATCAGGAACCCGACCGTGCGGGACTCCCGCCAGGAAAGGCCCGACAGGCGGGCCGCGCCGGTCCCGCCGAGCAGCTTCCCGAGGCTGGCGACCCCGCAGATGGCCAGCAGTTCGAGCACTCCGCCGCCCCCGAGCCGGGTGACGTCGACGGCGAGGCCGGTGCTGACGAAGAACACCGGCAGGAGCAGCGCGGTCACGTGCTCCATCGGTATCCGGACCCGCAGTTGCAGGGAGCGGTGCGCCTCGCGCGGCATGATCAGGCCGAAGGAGAACGCCCCGAAGATGGCGTCGAGGCCGATCTGGTTGGTGACGTAGCCGGCGAGGAACGCGCCGCTGGCGAACACGCCGAGGAGGAGCGGGGAGACGTCGCCGTTGCGGGTGGCGCGGACGACCAGCAGCCTGACCAGCGGCCGGACGGCAACGACCAGCACCACGACGTACAGCGCGGAGTACCCGACGATGCCGAGGAGCTTCCCGGGGCCGTCCGACACCGCGACGGCGGAGACGACGGCGAGCATGCACCACGCGAGGACGTCGCCGATCGCCGCACTGCCCAGAGCGAGCACGCCCGCCCTGGTCATCTGCAGACGGTGTTCGAGGATGATCCGGGCCAGTACCGGGAACGCGGTGATGGCCATGGCCGTGCCCACGAAGAGCACGAAGGCCGACTCGCCGACACGGTGGCCGGCGACTTCGGCGTGGTCGTGGAACAGCCATGTCGCCAGCAGCAGTCCGGTGACGAACGGCAGCGTGATGGACGCGAGCGAGAGGCCGAGTACGGCGTTCTTGCTGCGCCGGATCTCCGCGGCGTTCATCTGCCAGCCGACGAGGAACATGAACAGCAGGATGCCCACCTGGGCGATGGCTGCCAGGTCCGGTCGTACGGCCGGGGGGAACAGCCGGTGCGGCAGGTTCCCGGGCAGCAGCCCGAGCAGGCTCGGGCCCAGGGCGATGCCGGTGATGATCTCGGCGATCACCTGGGGCTGCCGGAGCCGCCGGAAGAGCGGGGTCAGGGCGGCACTGACGAGCAGGACCACCGAGACGTCGGCCATGGCCTCGGCCAGGAGTTGGGTCGGGTTCTGAGCCACTGGTTACCTCGCGGGGTCGTCGGATCGAGGGAGGCGTGGGAACGTCCGCGGTGTGCACGGCGGGCGCGCGGCCGGGCTCCGGGATCGGGAGGGGCCGGTACCGGGATCAGGAGGGGTGGGCGCCACCGGTGAGCCGGGCGAGGAAGTCGGGGACGAAGTCGCGGGTGCCGGCGCCGACGGCCACCCGGCCGCACATGTCGAGGCGTTCGCTGATGCCCGGCGGGAGGTTGGGGTTGTTCGTCTCGACCTCCGGCACGAAGACCGTGCGGCCCCGGCCCAGCCCGAGGTCGCAGCCGACGACGACGGCACCGTGTTCCAGCGCCGCGAAGCGGGGATCGGTGGCGACCGCGACCGCGAGCGGGTCGTGCAGGAAGCAGTGCTCCTGACCGGTGAACCGTGCGTACGCGGCGAGGTAGTCGCGCAGGACGCGTGCGGACAGTTCCGTTCCGGCGCCGCCGTGCTCCTCCATGACCGCCAGGTCGGACCGGTCGAAGACGGCCAGCTGGGTGGCGTCCAGCCCCACCATGGTGAACTCGATCCCGCTGGACACGACGATGTCGGCGGCGTCCGGATCGGCCCAGATGTTGAACTCCGCGACGGGGGTGATGTTCCCGGGCACCCGGGCCGCGCCGCCCATGAACACCAAGGCCCGCACCCGCCGGGCGAACCCCGGGTCCAGGACCAGCGCGGCGGCCACGTTCGTCAGCGGTCCGGTGGCCACGACCGTCAACTCGCCCTCGAAGCGGCGGCTGAGGCGCAGCAGGGCCGACACCGCGTCCTCGGCGGGCGGCCGGACGCGCGAGTCGGGAAGCGTCTGCCGGCCCAGGCCCTCGGGACCGTGGAAGTCCGATCGCACGGTGACCCGGCTGATCGGCCGTCCGGCGCCGCGGTGGACGGGCACGTCCGCGTCGATCCCGAACGCGGCCGCGATCGCCCGCGCGTTGCGGAACGTGCCGTCCACCGGGAGGTTTCCGCCCACCGCCGTGTAGGCCCGGAGATCCCATTCCGGTCGGGTGAGCAGGTAGTGCAGCGCGACCGTGTCGTCGAGACCGGGATCGCTGTCCAGCACGATCGGCATAGGCGTCATCGGTGGGACTCCTTCTGGTGGCGCGGTCACCCTCGGGGTGCGTCACGCGGGTCGGGACGGGGCGGTGCCGCGGGCGAGAACGAGGGCGAGCGGAGAAGGAACGTCTCGAACGCCCACGGTGCCAACGTCACGGTGAGCCGGCCCGCGTCGACCGGCAGGCGCTCCCCGGGCTGCTCGGTGAGCGTCGTCCGCCGGCACTCCACGTCGGGCGGCAGCCCTTCGAGGGTGGTGCGGCCGCCGCGGCCGGACCAGTCGGCGACGCGGTAGATCAGCCCGTCGCCGCCGTCGGCCCGCTTGACCGCGCCGACCAGCCCGCTGCTGTCCGCGGTCGGCACAGGCAGTGGCACCGGCAGTGGCACCGGCAGCGGGCGCCGGCCCTGCGCCTGCGCGGCCGGCCGGCCCGGCACGCCGACGACGACCGGCCGGACCAACCGCTCGGCCAGCAACGGAAGGCGGGCGTCCTGCCAGGTGCCGGGGTGCGGCACGATGCTGTAGCGGAAGGTGTGCGAGCCGAGGTCCGATCCGGCGGCCGGATCGTAGGCGCTGCGCAGCACGGTCATGCGCACGCGCGGCCCCAGCGCGTCGTAGCCGAAGCGGTCCTCCGACACCAGCGCGACGCCGTGCGCGCCGTCGCCGACGTCCACCCAGCGCTGCATCGGGCGCTCCTGGCCGTTGGCGGACACCTCGACCACACCGGCGGCGGCCGCCGCGTGCACGCGGGCAGCTGGCAGATCGGGCGTGCACGCCACTTTCAACGCCGCGGCGCCGTGCGCGTCGCCGACGGGTTCGTGCCAGTCGACGTGCAGGGTCACGTCGATGCGGGGCAGATCCCGATAGACCGTCAGGTCCTGCACGACGGAGGTGGCTCCGACCGTGTGCTCGGTGCGCAGCACGGCCCGCAGCGGGCCCTGCTCGCGCCAGGAGGTACGGCCGGTGTGGATCAGCGACACCTCCTGGTGGACCTCGTGCAGGTGCCAGGCGGACATCGCGTGCGGTCGCTCGCGGGCGATCTGCAGGACGTTGAGCCCCAGCTCGGGGCGCGCCGTGTTGGGGAACGTGGTCCTGCGTCGGGTGCCGTACGCCACGAGTTCGCGGTGCCCCTCGCGCATGGTCAGCGAGACGATGGCGCCGGCGTCTCCCCTGACCAGCAAGGAGAAGAACCGGTTGCGCACCGCGAAGAACTCCTTGCGGTTCTCCTCGCCGACGAAGACCTCGGGGGCGCCGTGGCTGCCGCACTCCAGGATCGCCTCCGGCGGCGCGGGGGGCTGCTCGCCTTCCTCGAGGCGGAACCCGCCGACCTCCCAGGGCCCGACGGGCGCCAGGAACCCCGTGCCGGTGCCGGTGCGTTGCAGCGCGAACCGCTCCCCGCCGGCGGAGACGGCCACGGTCGGGGCGCGGTGGGAGCGAAGCACGGCGTCGTCGGCGCGAATCCACTCCTCGCGCTGCCAGGGCGTCGGGTTGGCCACCACGAGGTCGGCGTCCGGCGGGAGGGGCAGCCGCGCCAGCGAGGCGTCGCGCAGCCGGGCGACGGTCCGGCTCCAGGCGGCGGAGTCGGCGGCGAGCCGGGTGTAGACGTCGGCCATCGCGGTACCCGCCGCCGTGTCGTGGTTCTGCCGGAAGAGCAGGGCGCGCCAGGCCTGGCGCAGCTCGGGGCGCTGGTCCAGGCCCGCCATGCAGGACAGCGCCTCCGCCTCCAACAGGGCGCTCTCCGCCTGCCGGATGCTCTGCTTGGCCACCGCCTGGGTGGTGTACGCGCCTTCCGAGATGGTCGGGGGGAGCGCCTGGAAGTCGGGCAGCGGCCCGCGTGCCACCGCGTCGACGAAGGTGTCCAACCGGGAGGGGCGGGCTGCCGGGAGCCCGCTGCCGGACGCGTGCCGGGCCAGGCGGGCCAGCCCTTCTCGCACCTCCTGCCCGGTGTGCCCGTCGATGTCGAAGAACAGCACCCCCACGTCCAGGCCCGCTCGGCGTGCCTGCACGGCCGCTTCGGCGACCCGGCTGTGGAGCAGCTCCCCGTCGTAGGCGTCGGTCACCACGCCGATCACGCTCGAACCGTCCGGTCCGGTCCACCGGTAGGCGGGTCCGCCGTGTCGCGGCAGCGGGTGGCAGCGGGTGTGGAAGTACGCCGTGCAGCCGGCCCGGGCCAGCAGACCGGGAAGGGTGGCGGGGTGGCCGAAGGTGTCGGCGGCGACGCAGACCCGGGGGCGCACCCCCAGCACCTGCTCGCTGTAGCGCAGCCCCTCGGTGAGCTGGCGGGCGACGGACTCGGCCGACGGCACGTTCATGTCGTGCTCCACCCAGGTGGCCGTGAGCGGTTCCCATCGCCCGCCGTCGATCAGGCGCTGGACGGAGTCCATCAGGGCGGGCTCCTCCGCGCGGAGCATCTCGTACACCACGGGCTGGCTCAGGCTGAAGCACAGGTCGGGGTGCGAGTCCAGCAGCTCGACGGCCCGGGCGCAGACCGCCTTGGCGGCCCGTCCGGCCTGCTCCCAGTTCCACAGCCACTCCAGGTCGAGGTGGGCGTGCCCGACGAGGTGGACTTCGGGGAAGGGCTCCAGGTCCGCACGGACCGGCGGGAGCACCTCGGAGAGCAGGTCGGGAAGCGTGTCGACGGTGGCGGCCGGAAACTCCTCGGCGCGCTCGTCGATGGCGGCCAGGACGGCGGGGCGCAGGTCCGGGCGCTGCTCCGTCGCCAGCAGCAGCCGGGCCCAGGCGCGGTCGGCGTCGTGCCAGCGTTCGCGCAGCAGCGGCGTGGAGAACGCCAGCCGGAATCCGTAGGCGACCAGGTTGTCCGGGACGTCGATGGTGAGGTCCAGCTCGTGGACGCGGCCCGGCACGAGCTCGGGCAGCACGCCGGTCAGTATCCGGCCGCGGATGATCGGCGGGTCGTCGCACCGCGCGACCTCGCGTCCGTCGCACCGCAGCCGGAAGGGGAACCGGCTGAACACGTGGCAGTCCAGGCGCTCCCCGGCGAGTTCGATCCGGCCCAGCCGCCGCGGCGCCTTCAGCCGGGTGCGCATGCGCACGGTGCGGCCCGGGGGCAGTTCGGGGCCGACGAAGTGCCCGCCGGAGGTCTGTACGGCCTTCCGGCCCCGGTCCGGTCCCTCGGTGATGTCCCAGCGCTGACCGGGGAAGCCGAACCGGCTGTGGTCGAGTATGTCGCGTAGCTCCGTGAGCCGTTCGCGCAGCGGGTCGCTCCACCAGGGGTCCGGGTCCACCCGCCGCGACGCGGCCGCGGCGGACCCGGGACTCTGCACGGTGGTCATGACGCCCCCTCCGGCGGCGCGGGCGTCGTGGGCCGGCGCGCCACCACCTTCGTCACGGAGTGGCCGTGCTCGCGCGGTACGCCGGCGTGGGACGACACGAAGGTCTCGTCGCGGACCGCTTCGACGCTCCAGCCGTCGTAGAGCGAGAGGCACCAGGAATGGGTGGGGATGAAGCGCGGCGGTGCCCGGTGCCCGTCCAGTTCCTGGTGCCGGTCGTTGAAGCAGCACATGAGGTGGCGGCCGCCGGGCTTCGTCGCCTCCCGCAGCCGGGTGATGACGCGCACGGCGTCGTCGGCGTCGGCGAGCCAGTGCACGACGCTGTCGACGACGACCAGGTCGTAGTGGGCGAGGGGCAGTTCGACGTCGCGGAGGTCCGCCTGCTCCCAGCTGACACCGGGCAGCTCGCCGGAGGTCCGCACGGCATGCTCGATGGCCAGCGCGGAGATGTCCAGTGCGCGCACCGTGGCCCCGAGACGCGCGAGGTGGGCGGTGTTGCGGCCCTCCCCGCAGCCGGCGTCGAGGACGCGCCATCCGGAGACCGGCGCGGCCCTGGCCGTTTCCGTCAGGAGGGGTTCGGGGTCGGTGCCCCACACGCAGGCACTGGTGGCGTAGGCGTGGTCTGATCCGCCGTCCATCGGTGGTTCCTCTCGTCGGTGTGGGTCATGCGAGGGCTGGGACGCGTGCAGGAGTGTCGCTACCATCGCCGGCATGGCAATCGACGAATGGACTGTCGAGCGGCACCTGGTCGGCAAACCGCCGGAAGTCGTCGCGCTCTACCACCGCTTCATCGAACTGGCCGAAGCGTGCGGGTCGTTCACCTATTCCGTGGCGAAGTCGGCGATCACCCTCAAGGGCGAGCGCCGGGGGTTCGCCGGCGCGAGCCCGGGCCGGGACCGGCTCGACGGCTACCTGGACCTCCAGCGCAGCGTCACCGATCCGCGGATTCGCCGGTCGGCGCCGTACACCAAGCGGCTGTTCGTGCTGCACTTCCGGGTCACCTCGCTGGAGGAGCTGGACGACGAGTTCGCCGGCTGGGTCGGTGAGGCGTACGCCGTCGGCCAGGGTGACCACCTCGACCAGCCGCCCACCCGGTAGCAGCGGCGCCGCCGCGCTCACCGGCCGGCCGCGCGCGCGATCAGGTCACGCAGGGCGGGTGGGCAGCGCAGGTAGTCGCGGTGCCCACCGTCCAGCGTGTGGTGGCTCACCGGCGCGCACTCGTCCCACCCGTCATGCACCTCACGGTCGGGGACGACGTCGTCACGGCTCCACCCGATGACGCTCACCGGGCAGGGCAGCGGCTCGGCCGGCCGGTAGGAGTAGCCGCGCTGGACGGCGAGTTCCGCCGCCAGCACCTCGGCGGCCAGCTCCGCCAGGTCGTCGGGCAGGGGACGGCCCACCTGCCGCGCCATGCTCCTGACCTCGGCGACCGCGTCGAACGCGGCCAGGTCGACATGGTTGAGCCGGCCGTACAGGCCGCGGTGCGGGGCGCCCCACGACGACGCGAACAGCCGTACCGGCGGCGCCAGTCCCCGCTCGCGGGCCAGCCGGATCGTCTCCAGGGCGTACGGGACGGCGCCGCAGTGCGCGGTGAAGGCGTAGCGCCGGCCGCGGACGTGGGGTTCGATGGCCGTCACCAGGTCCGCGGCGAACGCCGCGTGCGTCGGGTGCGCCTCCTCCCGGAACCGGCCCTCCCGGCCCGGCGGTTGCAGCGGCACGACCTGGAAGGCACCGAGACCCGAGGCGGGCCAGTCGTGGTAGGTCGAGGCGCCCATGCCGGTGTAGGGCAGGCAGAACAGCAGCGCCTCACCGTCGGGGACCGGCCGGATGAACCAGCGGTCGGTCGGGGGCACGTCGTCCGGTCGGGTGGACCGCGGGCCGCCGGTCATGCGCTCACCCGCGGGTCCTGCCGGCCGCGAGAGCCCTTCTCCCGTCCCGCGAGGTGCACGCGCAGGGGGAGGCCGGTGATCCCGTTGATGAAGTTCGAGTGCAGGTGCCGTACCTCGCCGGCCGGCTCCCACCGCTCGACCGCCGGGAGCAGTTCCTCCAGCAGCACGCGAAGGACCAGGCGGGCGGCGGGACCGCCGTTGCAGAAGTGGATGCCGTTTCCGAAGGCGAGATGCGGGTTCGGCGTGCGCCGCGGATCGAAACGGTGGGGGTCGGTGAAGCGGGACGGGTCCCGGTTGGCCGACGCCACCCACGCGCAGACCAGTTCGGCGGGCGCGATCTCGGTACCGGCGATGGTGGTGCGGTGCTTGGCGCGGCGCACCAGGTGGTTGGTGGGGGTGGCCCAGCGCAGTCCCTCCTCGACCGCCGCTTCGACCCGGTGCGGTTCGGCGCGCAGCGCGTGCCAGAGCTCCGGCTGCTCGGCGAAGGCGAGCAGCAGGTGGGCGGCCACGTGGGGGGTGGTGGTGTTGGCGCCCATGATGAAGCTGTAGCAGTTGAGGACGACCTCCTCGGTGGTGAACCGGCGCCCGTCGGCCTCGACCGCGAGGAGGCTGGTGATGATGTCGTCCCGCGGTCGCGACCTGCGCGCACGGACAAGGCTGTGGAAGAGCGCGAAGAGCTCGTGGTGCGCGGTCCGCAGGGTCTCCTGCACGCTTCCGTCGTGGAACGCCGGGTCGGCCGGCGCGACTCCGGCCATGGTCCAACGGGCGACGTCGGCCCAGTGCTCGCTCGGGATGCCGATCACGTCACCGACGGCCGCGAGCGGCAGCGGCAGCACCAGCGGTGCCAGGTCGACGACCCCGCCGCCGCTCAACGGCGCGAGCAGGGCCCGCACGTTGGCCCGGACGCGGTCCTCGTGGCGGAGCATCGCGCCGGTGGACAGCAGCCGCATCGTCGGCACCCGCACGGCGGTGTGACGCGGCGGGTCCATCAGGTTGATGGTGCGCCCGCCGGCCAGGTCGCCGTCGAGCACGGCGAGGATCGTGCCGTGCTCCGAGCTGAAGGTCCGGTGGTCCTTGATGACCCGCAGGACGTCGTCGTAGCGGGTCACCGACCAGTAGCGGGCGCCTCCCGGACCGGTCTGCGGCCATACCGGTGCCCGCTCGCGCAGGGTCTGCCAGGCGGGGTGCTGGGTGCCACCCGCGTAGCGTTCGGGGTCGAAGAGGTCGATGGTGTCCAGCGGCACGGTCAGGTCGTCAGTGGTGAGTGCGTTCCGCATAGTCCTAGCCCCGGAAGCCGATCGGTAGGTGAGTCAGGCCGTTGATCCAGTTCGAGTACAGATGGGTCGGCTCGCCGACCGCCTCGACGACCGCCGACGGTCGCAGCAGCCGGGTGAGGAGCATGACGAGCGCGGCGCGCGACAGGTGCGTGCCGACGCAGAAGTGCGGGCCGGCGCCGAATCCGAGGTGGCCGTGGGAGCGCCGGTCGATCCGGAACCGGTAGGGGTCCTCGAAGACGTCCTCGTCCCGGTTCGCCGACGCGACCCACGCGCAGACCCAGTCGCCGGCGCGGACCCGGACGCCGGCCAGCTCGGTGTCGCGGGTGGCGCGCCGGATCAGATGGTGCGTCGGTGACGTCCACCGGGTGCCCTCCTCGACGAGCGCGGGCAGCAGGCGGTGGTCGGCGCGCACCGCGGCGCTCAACTCCGGTTGCTGGGTGAGGATGTGGAGGACGTGTCCGGCGACGTGCGGCGTGGTGGAGTGGGCGCCGAGGACGTAGCTGTAGCAGTTGAGCACGATCTCCCGCATCGTCAGGTGCCGCCCGCGCACGGTGAGGGAGGACAGGACCGTGAGCAGGTCGTCGCCCGGGTCGCGGCGGCGGTGCCGCAGCGCCTCGGTGAACAGGTCGAACAACTCGTGGTGGGCGTTGAGCATGGTCTCCTGCACGGTGGCGCCGACGGCGTACTCCGGCTCCTCCGGCGCGATGCTCACCGCCGCCCAGCGCCCGATCTCCTCCCACAGGGGTTCCGGTACGCCCATGAGGTCGCCGAACATCGCCATCGGCAGCCGCCGGCCGACCTCCGCGAAGTCCCCGCCGCCCGCGGCCACGAAGGAGGCGGTCAGGTCGTCGATCCGCTCGCGTATCCGGGCGGTCCGCCGCTCGACGCCCGACCGGCTCAGCAGCCGCATCGCGGGCATCCGCACCTCGCCGTGCTCCGGCGGGTCCATGAGGGTGATGGTCTGGCCGCCGGCCGGGTCGCCGACCCCCACCGACGCGAGGATCGTGCCGTGTTCGGAGCTGAAGGTCTCCGTGTCCCGCAGTACCCTGCCGCAGTCCGCGTGCCGGGTGACCGACCAGAACGGGGTGCCGCCGGCCGCGTGCTGCCGCCACACCGGGGCGTGCCGGCGCAGCGTCCGCCACGCGGCGTGCTGGCAGCCGTCCCGGTAGCGGCCGGGATCGAAGAGGTCGACCGTGGCGAGGTCGACGTCGTCGTCAGGTGTCGACGAGGTGATCTTCATGACCGTCCCGTCTCGGCCTCGACGGCCTCGACGGCCTCGACGACGCCGGCGGCACCGGCGGACTCGGCGGCACCCCTGGAGGTGCTGCCACTGCGGCCGTCCAGCAACTCCGCCAGGAGCGCGACCGTGGGGTGCGCGAAGAACTCGCGTGACGACAGCCGGTAGCCCATCAACCGGAGCCGTTCCAGGACCTGCACGCTCTGCAGCGAGGTGCCGCCGAGCGCGAAGAAGCCGTCATCCCTCCCGACCAGGTCCAGGCCGAGCAGTTCCTGGAGCGTCGTGGCGATGGCCTTCTCGGTCGCGGTCCACGCCGGGACGTAGTCGTCGAGGCCCATCAGTTCCCGCGAGCGCCAGGGCGCGGGCAGCGCCCGCCGGTCGACCTTCCCGTTCCGGTCGAGGGGGAGTTCGTCGAGCAGGGCGTAGTACGACGGGCGGGCGTAGCCGGGCAGTCCCTCGTCGGCGAGGTACCGCAGGTCCGCCTGGCTGAGGGTGGCCCCGGGCTCCGCCGCCACGTAGGCGACCAGGCGCCGTTCCTCCTCGGCGGCGCCCACGACGGTGACGGCCGCGGCGGAGACCCCCTCGCACGTGGTGAGGAACGCCTCGACCTCCGCGGGCTCGACGCGGAAGCCGCGGATCTTCACCTGCCGGTCGATCCGGCCCACGAACTCGACCGCGCCGTCCGGGAGACGGCGGCCGAGGTCGCCGGTGCGGTAGATCCGCCGGCCGGGGGCCGCCGCGAAGGGATCGGGCACGAAGCGTTCCGCGGACTCGCGTGGGCGGTGCAGATAGCCGCGCGCGACTCCGCCGCCGCCGACGTAGATCTCGCCGGTCTCCCCGTCCGGGAGCGGCCGCAGGTCGGCGTCGAGCACTTCCATGCTCCGGCCGGCCAACGGGGTACCCAGCGGGACCCGTTCACCGGTGCCGGCCGGGTCGACCCGGTGCAGGGAGCTGAAGACGGTCGTCTCGGTCGGTCCGTAGGCCGCGTACACCCGCGCGCAGCGCCCGGTGGCGGCGCGGACGTGCCGGGCGGACAGGACGTCGCCGCCGGTGATGACCCGGGTGACGCCCTCCAGCGCGTCCGGGGCCTGCTCCATCAGCGCGTGGAAGAGGCCGGTGGTCAGGAAGAGCCAGTCCGGCGCCGCGGCGCGGATGCCGCCGGCCATCGCGTGGATGGTCAGGTCGTCGCGCGCGATGACCTCCACGCGCGCACCGCTGCCCAGCGCGCACCACAGCTCGAAGACCGAGGCGTCGAAGGAGGTGGGCGCGAACTGCGCGACGACGTCGCCCGGGGCGATGCGCAACCGGGGGTCGCCGTCGATCAGGTCGAGCACGTTGCCGTGGCTGACCGCGACGCCCTTGGGCCGCCCGGTGGACCCCGAGGTGTAGATGGCGTAGGCGAGGTTCTCCGGGTGGGTCGCCCGGCGCGGGCCGGCGGGCGCCGGTGAAGCGCCGGTGTCGCCGGGTATGGCGACGCCGGCCGGCCCCGGCGCGTTCCAGCGGCCGACGTCGGCGGGGCGGGTGACCATCCGGCGCACCCCCGCCTCCGCGATCGTCGCCTCCTGCCGTGCCTGCGGGTGACCGGGGTCGACGGGCACGTAGTAGGCGCCCGCCATCAGGATGCCCAGGGCCCCGACGGCGAACTCCGGTGAGCGCAGGGCCGTGACGCCGACCGCCGTCTCGTGGCCGACCCCGGAGCGGCTCAGCTGTTCGGCCAGCAGCTCGGCCCGGGTGACCAGTTGACGGTAGGTGAGGCTGGTGCCCTCCGCGCTGATCGCGATCTGGTCGGGCTGCCGTTCGGCCCACTGCCGAACCCGTTCGTGAATGCCCGTAGCCGGTTCGGTACCGGTGTTGTGCAGTGCCGCCACGTGATCACCTCATCCTGGGACGTGCCTCGCGGTCGCTCGCTTCGGCCCGGGCCCGCCGCAGCAGCGCGGCCCCCAGCTCCACGAGACGCCGCGGCTGCGTTCGCAGCACCGAGTAGTGGTCGCCGGGCAGGTCCACGACCTCCAGCGCCCCGCACAGCGGGCGCCAGTCCGTCGCGAGCGACCGCGACCGCGCCGCCTGGACCAGGCTCACCGGGCCCGGGTAGTACGTCGGGGTGTGTGCGAGGACCAGCTCGACGGTGGCGCTGAACGCCTCGTACCGCGCCAGTAGTTCGTCGACGTCCAGCAGGCCCCCGGCCGCCACGTCCTTGAGCACGCGGTCGGGGAAGCGCTCGTCGACGTGGTCCGGCAGCGGGAGCGCGATGTCCGCGCGCAACGCGAGATCGTGCAGGAAGGCGGCCAGCACGCCGGACGAGCCCGGTGCGGCCGGTGCGGGGCGTACCGGCGAGTCGATCAGCAGCACCGGCGGAAGCCCGCCCACGCTCTCGTGCCACAGCCGGGCCATCTCGTGTGCCAGCACGCCGCCCGCCGACCATCCGGCGAACACCACCGGGGTCGCCGCCAGCGTCTCCCGCAGTGCCGTCACCTGCGCCGCCGCCAGGGCCGTCAGGTGGCTGCCGCGGGTGCCGACGACGTCCACCAGCCGGCGCGGGTAGCGGTCGCCGATCGCGCTCAGCCAGGGGCCGTATCCCAGGCCGGCGCCTTCGACGCCCACCAGGACCAGGGTCGGTTCGCCGGACGTGACGTCGGCCGGCACCGCCTGCGAGCCCATCCACTCGGCGAGTTCGGCGACGCTCTGGCGGGCGAGCAGGACCTGCACCGGAACCTCGTGCCCCCGGGCCTCCAGCTCGGTGAGCAACTGGACGAGGAACAGCGAGTTGCCGCCCAGCACGGGGAACTGGTCGTGCCGGCCGACGGATTCCAGGCCCAGCAGGTCGGTCACGAGGTCCGCGACGACCTTCTCGGTGGCGTCGGTGATCGGGGTGCCCGACACGCGGGTCCCGGGGGTGACCGCCGGCAGGGCCTGGTGGTCGACCTTGCCGTTCGGCGTGAGCGGAATGCGGGGCAGCACCACGAGGTGCGCGGGGACCATGTGTTCGGGAAGGCGTTCCCGCAGGGTGCGCAGGAGCGCGGCGGGGGAGAGGGACGTGGAGTCGCCCGGCGACACGTAGCCGACCAGGCCGCCGCCGTCCGCGCTGCCATCCGCGCCGCCGTCCGCGCCGCCATCCCGCGCGCGTGCCGCGACGACCACCGCCTCGCCGACCCCTGGTATCGCGGCCAGCGCGCTCTCGATCTCGCCGGGCTCGACCCGGAATCCACGGACGCTGACCTGGCGGTCCATCCGCCCGAGGATCTCGAACCTGCCGTCCGGCAGCCGGCGGGCGAGATCACCGGTGCGGTACAGCCGGGAGCCCTCACGGCCGGCGAGCGGGTGCGGGACGAAGCGCTCCGCCGTCGAGGCCGCGGCCCCGGTGTAGCCCCGGGCGATCCGGTCCCCGCCGACGCAGAGCTCCCCGGGCACGCCGACCGGCAGCGGCCGCATCCGGTCGTCCATGACGTGGACGTCCGTCGCGGACACCGGACGGCCCACCGGCAGGCGCACCGCCCGGTCGGGGACATGGCTGACGGGCTCGTAGGTGGCGAGCATGGTCGTCTCCGTCGGGCCGTAGGTGTGCACGACCTGCCCGCCGAAGCCGGTGGACAGCAGCGCGCGCACCGCGTGCGGACTGCCGGCCTCGCCACCGAAGTACAGCGCCCTGAGCGGTGCGCCGGCCAGGTGCCCGGTGTACGCCCCGTGGTTGACGAGTGCGCTGGGCACCGACAGCACGTCGATCCGCGCGTCGGTGAGGGCCCGTCGCAGCGCCTGCGGTGACATGATCACGTCGCGGTCGAGGATGTGCACGCAGCCGCCGTTGAGCAGGGGCGCCCAGATCTCGAAGGTGGTGTTGTCCGAGCAGGGGTTGGCCGTCTGCGCGACCCTGTCGCCGGGTTCGATGCTCACGTGGTTGGCGTCGACCACCAGACCGACGACACCGCGGTGGGTGATCGCCACGCCCTTGGGGACGCCGGTCGACCCGGAGGTGGACATGACGTAGGCGAGGGCGTCCGGGTGCCCGTCGTCAGCGAGCGGGCCGGCCTCCCCGTGCCCGGTGGCCGCCTCCTCGACGCGCAGGACGCCGAGGCCCCGCGGCCAGTCGCGGCCCGCGGCAGCGGCGTCCGTCACCACGCACCGCGCACCCGACTGCCGCAGCACCTCGCCGAGCCTGGGGTCCGGGTGGTCGGGGTCCAGCGGCACGTAGGCGCCGCCGGCCTTGAGGATGCCGAGGTAGGCGACGACGAGGTCCACCGAGCGCGGCAGGCACACCCCGACGGTGTCCTCGCGGCGGACGCCGTGCCGGCGCAGGTACCCGGCGACGGCGTCGGCACGCCGGTCGAGGTCGCCGTAGCCGATCTGCCGCGTGCCGTGGACGACGGCGACCGCGTCGGGGCGGCGCCGGGCCTGCGCGGCGAAGCGGGCGTGCACGGTCCCGCTCGGGGCGGCGCCGGCCGGAAGGGCGGCCGGGGGCTCGGCCAACGACAGCCGGCTGGCGGGGAGATCGGGGTGGCGGGCGGCGTCGGCCAGGAGACGGGTGAACTGGTCGGCCATCGCGGCCACGGTCCCGGCGTCGAACAGCGCGCTGTCGTAGATCCAGTACAGGATGGTCGGATCGGTGCTCGCGTCGACGGTGAGCGTCAGGTCGCCCAGCGGGAACCACCGCTGGTGCGGCACCGCGACGGTCGCCAGGTCGCCCAGAGCGAAGGAACCCTGCTCCGGATACCTGATGTTCAGGCTCACCTGCTGGTAGGCGACGGTGCTGACGCCCTGGTCGGGCCGCAGGGTGCGCAGCAGCAACTCGTACGGGGCGTCCTGGTTGCCCATCACACCGAAGACGGTGGCCTTCGTCCGCGTGAGCAACTCGCGGAAGGAGGGGTCGCCGCCCAGGTCCAGGGGCACCGGGAACGACCCGGCGAACATCCCGACCAGGCGCTCGACCTCGGGACGGAAGCGCTCGCCCGCGACCGGAAGGCCGATGCTCAGGTGCTCCTGCCCGGTGTACCGGTGCAGGAGGACGCCGAGCGCGGACAGGGACGCCACCACCAGCGTGGTGCGCTCCGAGCGGGTCAGCGCCGCCAGTTCGCCGGTCACCGACGCCGGCAGCGTGACCTGGTGCACGCCTCCTCCGCGCTCGCGGTCGCTGTCGCGCCGGCGGTCCGTCGGCAGGTCCAGCACGGGCGGGCAGTCGGCGAGCCGGCGGCACCAGTAGGCGACCTGCCGCTGCACCTCCGGCAGGTCCTCGCGGGCGCGCTGCCAGGCGGCGTAGTCGGCCGGCCGGAGAGGAGGCGCCGCCTCGGCGGCCTCCCCGGCGTTGCCGCCGCCGGTCTCGGCGCCGTACAGGGCGCCGAGGTCGGCGAGCAGGATGGGCCAGGACAGCAGGTCGATGACCACGTGGTGGGCCACCAGCAGCAAGGTCCACCGGTCCTCGCCGGTGCGCAGGACGACGATCCGGAACAGCGGGCCCCGCGACAGGTCGAAGCTGCCGGCCGCGGCGGCGTCGACATGGCGCGCGGCGGCGCCGGCGGGGTCCGGGTCGCCCCGCAGATCGACCTCCTCCGGTGCCAGCACCCGGTCGACGCACACCCGTTGGCGCGGAACGCCCCCCACCACGTCGATCACCGTGCGCAGCGCCACATGGCGTTCGCCCAGCCGGGCCGCGGCCCGGGACAGGGCTCCGGGGTCGAGGTCGCCGCGCAGCGCGAAGCACCGCACCCCGGTGTAGGTGGCGAACTCCGGGAACATCCGCTCGGTCAGCCAGATGCCCTCCTGAGCGTAGGTCAGCGGACCCTCAGCGCGGGAGCCGCCGCCGGGGCGCGAGATGCCCTCCACGCTCATCGCGGGTCCTCCGGCCGGCCGGCCGCGGCGCCCGCGGGCTGCCGCCGCGGCTCCACCGGCGCGGCGAGCCCCAGGAAGGCGGTGGCACGGTCCCAGGCGCGCGCGGCCACGACCGGGTGGTGGCGGTCCGCCGCGAAGCGGTTGGCGAAGGCGTGCCCGGCGCCCGCGTAGGTGCAGGCCTCCAGGTAGCCGCCGACCTCGTCGAACGCCTGCACCGCGCGGGCCAGTCGCCCCGCGTCCGGGTTGGTGTCCCGCGATCCGCGGTGGAACTGGACGGGTGCGGCCCCCGCGCTCGTCCGCTCCAGCGGACTGACGGCGTGGTGCCAGCCCTGGTCCAGGGCGCCGCCGTAGAAGCAGCAGGAGCGGTCGACACCGGTCCCCGCGACCGCCGCGAGGAAGGCCAGCCGGCCGCCCATGCAGAAGCCGAGCGCCGCCACGTCGCGGCCGGTCCGGCGCAGGAGCCGCGTCCCCCCGGCCATCACCTCCAGCAACTCCTCGTCGCGCAGCAGGCTCTTGCGCTCCTCGGGAGCGAGGCCGGGCGGCTGCCCGGCGAAGAGTTCCGGCACGGTGACGGCGCATCCCAGCCCCAGCAGGCGGGCGGTGATGTCGGCGGTGAAGTCGTCCAGCCCGGTGCGGTGGTGCAGGAAGAGCACGGCACCCACCGGCTCGGCCGGCGGCAGGAACGTCCACACCGGGGTACGGGCGATCACCGTGCGATCGGACGGCTCGGGGCCGTTTCGGGCGAAAGGCCGGGGCAGATCGTTCATCGGCTCCTCCTGCGGCACCGGAAAGCGGAATCTGGACGGCGGGACCGGTCGTGTGCGCGAGCGGGCGAGGGCCTCGCTCACCCGCGCAGTGGCCGCAGCACCTCCTGCCAGTGGCGGACCCGGTCCAGCACGGCGGCGGGTCCCGCCTCGAGCACTCCTGAGGTGATCGGCAGCATCGCTCGGGACGCCCCCGCCGCCCCGACGACCTCGCGGAACTCCTCGACGGTGCGGCCCGGTCTGCCGAGCCCGGGCAGCGAGACCAGGGTGCCGGGCATCCGCCGCAGCAGGGCCACCGCCTCGTGCGGGGGAGCGCCCACCACCGCCGCCGCGGGACCGGGGGCACCGTCGGCGGCGAAACGGCGGTTGTGGCCGGCGATCCCGTCGGCGAGCTGCTCGCTGACCGTCACCCCGTCCGCGCTCCGGGCGAGTTGGGCTCCCGCTTCATGGTTGCTGGTGCGCACCAGCAGGAACGCCGTGCACCGCCGGCCGGCGGCCAGGTCGAAGAGCGCGGCGGTGGCATCGAGACCGAGGAAGGGCGCCACCGTCACGGCGTCCGCGCCCAGGACGCTCTGCGGGCCCAGATAGAGATCGGCGTACGCGGCCATGGTGTCCGCGGTGTCGCAGCGCTTCGCGTCGGCCACGGTCAGGGTGCCGCGCTGGGCGCAACCGGCCAGGAACGCCGCCATCAGCTCCAGCCCTTCCGGGCCGAACCGCTCGAAGAACGGCGTCTGCACCTTGACCGCGGCGACGCTCTCCACGGCGTCCAGCAGGCGCTTGCAGAACTCCTCCACGCCGGCCGGGTCGTCCCGCAGCCCCCATGCGGACAGCCACTTCGGGGACGGGGCGATCCCGACGGCGAGATTGGTGCGCTCGGCGGTGAGCTCGGGCCAGCCCGAGAAGCCCGTCCTGGGCGCCGGGTTCCGCGCACGTGTCCGATCGCGCACTGGCTTCCTCCGTGGGGTGGTGACCGCGTGGGGGGTACCGGGTCCGGACCGCTCGGCGCCCGCCAGTCCCGCCAGTACCGGGCCGAACCGCGCGGTGCCCTCCACCACCGGGCAGTCACCCGCCCGCTGCTGGACGACCGTCGCCAGCTCGCCGTAGGTCGGTGCCACCGCCGTCAGCCGGGACGTGGCGAAGACCCCGCGCTCCGGATCGGCGAAGGAGGGCCCGGAGTAGGGCAGTTCGGCAGCGACCCCGTGGGCCGGGAGGTCTCCGCGGGCGCCCGGTCTGCGGTGCATGTCGAAGACCGGCAGCCCGGCGGCCAGCGCGGCGATCCGCAGCGTGCCCGACACCCGTGGGTTGATCTCCAGGACGTGCACGGTTCCCTCCGCCGTGACCAGGAGTTCGGCCTCCGCCCAGCCGATCGAGCCGGCGGCCGCCGCGGTGCGCAGGCCGTACTCCCGCAGCACCCGGTCGAGGGCGGGGCCGCCGAACGGGTCGGGACACAGCCGCAACCGCCGCCAGGGCGGGACCAGGTGGCGGCTGGTGGCGCCCTTCCACACCGGCGGCAGCACCGCGGCGCCCGCGGCGTCCCGGTAGACCAGCACGGAGTACTCGGTGCCGTCGGCATAGCTCTCGCAGAACTCGTCCGGCCCGGCCGCGGCCGCGCCCGCCAGGTCGAGTCGGATGCCCTCGCTCTGGGTGCCGAAGCGCGACTTCACCACGACCGGCGTGTCGCCGGCCGGCGCCGGCGGCGGCCGGTCGCCCGGCCACCAGGGAAGCGTGCTCAGCCCTTCCTCGTCGAGGAGCCCGCGCATCGCGAACTTGTCGACGCCGAGCCGTGCCGCGCGTGCCGACTGCGCGAGCACGGTGCGTCCCTGGGCGCGCAGCTCGTCGGCGAGCGCGCTGTCGCGCAGGAGCGTCTCGTGACTGGAGTGGAACACCACCAGGTCCGCGTCCGTGCCCCGCAGCGCGTCCCGGGCCTCCTCGGACGCCAGGTCCGGGCCGGTGCCGGCGTGCACGACCTGGTCAAGGCCACCGGGGTCGGCCACGAAGTACGGCAGCCAGGCAAGCAGCGAGCCGGGGGCCACCACATGCAGCGCCGACAGTGCCGAGGGCGCCGCGGGCCCGGGCTCCGCCGGACTCCGCCAGGTGGCGCGCGCCTGACGCGTCATGCGAGGAGCTCCGCGAACTCCTCGACGTAGCGTCCGGGCAGCGGACTGTCCTGCTCGTACAGGAAGCTGACGGGCAGCCGGAGCCAGTGGGCGAAGAGGTGGTCGGCGCGCGGGAAGGCACGGGCACCGGACCGGGCCGCCGCGCGGGCGGCCCGCGCGGTGCGGGGCGACCAGTCCGGTGCGCTGCCGCGGAAGAGCGGGTAGTGGTGCAGGGGGCGGGTCGAGGGCGCCCGCACGTTCAGCCCGCGGCTCTGGAGCAGCCGGACCAGGGTGTCCCGGTCGAGGCGGGCGTCGTCGCCCACCTCCACCACGCCGTCGTACCACGCGCCCGTGCTGCTGCCCGGCCCCACGGGTACCGCCCGGATGCCGGGCAGGGCGGTGAGGCCGTCGACCAGCGCGCCCATGTTCGCCTGCCGGCGGGACACCATGACGTCCAGGCTCTCCAGGTGTTCCAGGGCCAGCACCGCGGCCGTCGGGCTGATCCGGAGGTTTCCGCCGAGACCGGTCGGCAGCAGCGCCGCGTACCGCTCGTCGTGGATGGTGAGGTCCGTCCGGTGGCGGAAGTTCGCGAGCAGGCAGGCGCGGGCGTAGAGGTCCGGGTCGTCGGTGAGCAGCATGCCGCCGAGGCCGCCGGAGACGGCCTTGTGCCCGCCGATACTGAAGACGGAGATGTCCGCGAGCGACCCGACCGGCCGGCCGCGGTACCGCGCGCCGTGGGCGTGGGAGCAGTCCTCGACGAGCGGGACCCCCCGCTCCCGGGCAAGGGCGATGATCGCGTCCATCGGGCCGGGGTTCCCCCACAGGTGGGTGACGGCGATCGCCCTGGTCCGGGAGGTGAATGCCGCGGCGAGCCCTTCGGCGGTGGCCTGACCGGTGGCGGGCGCGACATCGGTGAGCACCGGGACGGCACCGAGCAGCAGCAGGGGACTGACCGCGCTGAAGAACGTGTAGACCTGCGTGGCGACTTCGTCGCCCTCGCCGAGGCCGAGCGCGAAGTAGGCGGCGAACAGCGCGGAGGTGCCCGAGTTGAGCGCGAGGGCGTGCCGGCGGCCGTGGTAGCGCGCGAACGCCTCCTCCAGCGCGGCGATCTCCGGCCCGTGCCCGTAGTCGAACGACCGGCCGGCGCGCAGCATTCGGGCCACCGACTCGATGGTGTCGTCCCGGTAGACGGGCCACTCCGGTGGATGGGCGAGCTTCGCTCCGGTCGCCGCACCGCCGCCCGCATCCGCCGGACGCGCGCCAACTGCTGTCATCGCCGCTGCCTTTCCGCACGCCGAAGAACCTCCTCGCGCCGCGGGAGGTGGAAGGTGCTCACGAAGGTCGTCGAACCGGACTCGCAGACCACAGTGCAGTGCGTCGGCAATGTGCGCAAGCCCCGCTCGGGGTGGTCCGCGCGTAACGCCGGAAGGCGGCCGGGCCGCGCTTTTCCGGTCCCGCCGCTTTGCGTCCGGTACACCGTTGTCGACCGCAATCGGAGCGGGTTATGTTGCCCGAACTCATTCAGCCGGCCGATCGACGGGAGTTGTGCTGTGGGCGAGAACGACGCGCTGGCGAACGACATCGAGGAACAGCTGCGGAATCACCTGGCCAAAGAATTCCACGACGACTGGACCGTCCGCGGGCTCTCCCAGCACTTCCGCCGCGAGGGCTACGTCAAGGTGTCCGGGATCGTGCCGCCGGATCTCAAGCGCGCGATCGGCGACGACGCCCGTCGACTGCTGGACCAGGCAAAACGCATCGACACCACACTCAAGGAGACGTCGAACACGCCCCGCAGGATGAGTACGGTCGGCTTCCGCCACATCGCCGACAACAGCGAACTGGTGCCGGCGGTCTACGAGTCGCCCGCGCTGCTGGAATTCCTGTCCCGGCTGGCCGGGGAAAGGGTGCTGCCGTGTCCCTACGAGCCGGAGCGCTTCGTCATGACGAAGCAGGAGAAGGTCGGTGACACCCACGGGTGGCACTGGGGCGACTTCTCCTTCGCGCTCATCTGGATCGTGGAGGCGCCCGAGATCGAGGCGGGCGGAATGCTCCAGTGCGTTCCGCACACCGACTGGAACAAGTCCGACCCGCGCGTGCACGACTATCTCGTCAAGTACCCGGTGAAGACCTATTACCACAGCAGCGGGGACATCTACTTTCTGCGCACCGACACCACCTTGCACCGGACGGTCCCGCTCAACCGTGACGCGACCCGCATCATTCTCAACACGGCCTGGGCGAACGCCGCCGACCTGGAGAGCGCGGACTCGCACGAGACCATGGACGCGCTCTTCGACTGAACACCGCGTACCCGACGGAGCCACGACGGCGGGGGGGGCGGGCCCCCCCCGGCGCGCGCCCCCCCCCCCCGCGAGGGGGCGGGCCGCCCCCCCCCCCCCCGGGGGGGTGTGGGGGGGCCGGGGGGGGGGGCGC